>NZ_NQLA01000032.1 GCF_002252705.1 Vulcanococcus limneticus LL | reverse complement strand
CCTGGAGCGTCTTGCGGCCACTGATCGCCTCCATGGCGACCTTGGCCTTGAACTCGGGGCTATGGGTGCGGCGTTTGCTCATGGGTGGGAGCCCCCTGTCAGGGGCGGTGCCCCGCCTCACAGGTTAACGATGGAGCCTGTCCAGAAAACCCAGACCACCTCACACGGCCGTGGGCTGCTGGGCAATGCTAGGGCGAACCAGGTTCATGGAACAGAATCCCATGGCTGGTTACTTCGTAGCTGCAGCCCGGGCATTGGAGCTTGCGGATTTCAGCAGCTAAGGCCTGAAGGAACGCGCTGCGGGGATGCCTGTTGAGGGGATGTTGATGTAGCCATTCCTCTGGACTGGGTGCGTGAATGATGGCCACGCAGGTGCCGCCACCGAACTCCCACCAGAACACAAGATCCAGCTCGTCCAGGCCGACGCTCACATCGCCGCTTCGGCCTTTGCTTTGGATCGTGACGCGATGGGTGAGATCCACATCCATGGTCTGTGGGGATGGGCATTGGCTCTGGCCTGCAGAGTCTTCGATTGCCTCTGCCAGCTTGTCCGGGACTTCGTAACCAGGGGCTCGAGGGCCTTGAGGGCCTGGAGGGGGCTGCCGTCTTTGGCCTGGCTCCGCCGACTTCGACAACTCTGGCCTCTTTTCCTACGGCCGTCAGCCGTTGACCTGGCCCGTATCCGTGCCCCTGTGGCGGTCTCCCTACGGGGACAGGGCCAGGTGTGCAGTGCTACAGCTCCGGCCTGAGCGCTTGCCTAGAACGCGCCGAGGTTCCGGCAGCGCCATGACCTCAGAACAGGCCGCCCAATTGATCGACGACACCCTGGACCTGGTGCACCAGCGCCTGCAGGTGCTGGAGGCGGGCCAGGAGGCCCGGGCCCACCGAGCCCTGGCCGAGGAGTTCCGCGAGTGGCGCCATCCCTCCGGCGGCCATATCGACCTGATGGTCTGCCCCGGATTTCCCCAGCTCTAGAGCCGTGGCTGAGCGCGCCGTTGCCGGTGGTGCGGGCGGCGCAGCCAGTGCCAGCAGGCCCAGCCGCTCAATGCCGCCGCCAGGCTGCCCACCACGGCGGAGCCCAGCAGCAGCCGGGAGGCGAAGTCCCAACCCAGGGCCAGCAGGCTTTCGAGGCGCACCAGCTCCGCTGCCCCGGGCCAGCCGCCACCCGGACCCAGCAGCAGGGAGCCCAGCTGGTAGTTGAGCCAGCAGAGCGGCAGCGTGGTGAGGGGGTTGCTGATCCAGGTGCCCGCCGCCGCCAGCAGGTGATTGCCCCGCACCAGGCTGGCCAGTGCCACCCCCAGCACGATCTGCAGGCCGAACAGCGGGAAGCAGCCGGTGAACACCCCCGCCGCCAGGCCCCGGGCCCGCTCCTCGGCGCTGCCCTCCTGCTGCCACAGCCAGCGCAGCCGCCGCCGGACATGGTGCAGCAGGCGCTGAATCGGCTGGTTGCGGCTTGCCATTGCGGTCCAGTCTGATCACCACTGCCTGGCCTGGCGCGCCACCGTCGCCGTCGGGGGCGAGGGCCCCAAGCCCTGACCGACACTGGAGATCCCCCTCCCCGTCTCCGCCTTGTTCGACGACACCATCGCCGCCGTGGCGACGGCCGTGGCCGCCGGGGCCGGCAGTGTGGCGATCGTGCGCCTCTCAGGCCCCCAGGCGGAAGCCATCGGCCGGCGCCTGTTTGTGGCCCCGGGCCAGCAGTGCTGGGAGAGTCACCGGGTGCTCTACGGGCACGTGGTGGATCCAGCCACCGGGGAGCGGGTGGATGAGGCCCTGCTGTTGCTGATGAAGGCCCCCCGCAGCTTCACCCGCGAGGACGTGGTGGAACTGCACTGCCACGGCGGCCTGATCTGCGTGCAGCGGGTGCTGGAGCTGGTGCTGGCCGCCGGGGCCCGGCGGGCCGGCGCCGGCGAGTTCAGCCAGCGGGCCTTCCTCAACGGCCGGCTTGATCTCACCCGGGCCGAGGCCGTGAGCGAGCTGGTGACGGCCCGCAGCCGCCGCGCGGCCCAGCTGGCGATGGCCGGCCTCGATGGCGGCCTGCAGCGCCGCATCGGCGGCCTGCGCGAGCGGCTGCTGGACCAGCTGGCCGAACTGGAGGCGCGGGTGGACTTCGAGGAGGACCTGCCGCCCCTGGACGCCGCGGCGGTGGTGGCCGAGCTGGAGGCGGTGCGGGGAGCCCTGCTGCAGCTGGTGGCCGACGCCCAACGGGGGCAACTGCTGCGCGAGGGCCTGAAGGTGGCGATCGTGGGCCGCCCCAACGTGGGCAAGTCCAGCCTGCTGAATCGGCTCAGCCGCACGGAGCGGGCGATCGTGACCGACCTACCCGGCACCACCCGCGACCTGGTGGAGAGCGAGCTGGTGATCCAGGGCGTGCCGCTCACCCTGCTCGACACCGCCGGCATCCGCGCCACCGACGACCGGGTGGAGCAGCTGGGCATCGCCCGCAGCCGCGCCGCCCTGGCCGCCGCCGATGTGGTGCTGCTGCTCTTCGATCTGGAGGCCGGCTGGACCGCCGGCGACCAGGAGCTGCGGGAGCAGGTTCCCCCAGGGGTGCCGCTGCTGGTGGTGGGCAACAAGGCGGATCTCGCGGGGGGCCTGGCGGGGCCGGCAGGAGCGGAGCCCACTGCCCCAGCCGCCGCCCCCGCCGTCGCCGATGCCTGCATCAGTGCCCTCTCGGGCGCGGGCCAGGAGCATCTGGAGCAGGCCCTGCTGCGCCGTTGCGGCCATGGCGGCGACCAGGGCCTGCAGGTAGCCCTCAACCGCCGCCAGCACGACCTCGCCGCGGCGGCAGCCGCGGCCCTGGCCCGCAGCCTCGAGGCCGCCCAGCAGCAGCTCCCCTGGGACTTCTGGACCATCGACCTGCGCGCCGCAGCGCGCGCCCTGGGCGAGATCACCGGCGAGGAGATCAACGAGGCGGTGCTGGATCGGGTGTTCGCGCGCTTCTGCATCGGCAAGTAGCCCGCCCCGCGCCTGCCTGGGCTCGGGGCGCCGGGATGCCGCTCAGGTCTGCTGGCGCCACTGGGCATGGGAGAGGCGCGGTACCTCGAAGCGATCGCTGGTGCGGCAGTACAGCGAGGGCGACCCCAGCCGGCCGATGGGGCTGAAGTCGGCGACGTGCTGCTGTGGATCGAGCAGCTGGTCGGCCACATGGAACAGCACCACCTCCGCGATCACGAGTTGGTTGGAGCCCAGGGGCAGCACCTGGTGCAGCCGGCACTCCAGGCTGGCCTGCGCCGCCGCCAGCCGCGGAGCGGTGACGTGAATACCGGGGCTCAGGTCCAGTCCCGCAGCCGTCGCTTCGCTCTCCTCCGCCGGGAAATCCGCCGCTGAAATGTTCATGGCGGCGAGCAGCTCCTCCGTGACCAGATTCACCACGAACACGCCGGTGTCCTGGATGTTGCGGGCTGTGTCTTTCGGCTCACCACTGCTCCGCTGGCCGATGCTCACCACCACATAGGGAGGGTCACTGCCCACCACGTTGAAGTAGCTGAAGGGTGCCAGGTTGGGCACGCCGGCCTTGCTCAAGCTGGTGATCCAGGCGATCGGCCGCGGCACCACCAGGCTGGTGATCAGGTTGTAGTTGTCGGCCTTGGATTGGCGGGAGGGGTCGAACTGCATGGGATGGGGCGTTCGGCTGATCATGCGGAGGCAGCGACGCACGTCTGCCTCGCACCGTGAGCGTCGCCGATACTGCCGGCATTGAGGGGTATCCATGGGCATTGCAAACCGCCGCATCCAGGGGGCGGCCGCCGGATGGCCCGGCCTCATCGGCAGCTCCCGCCCCGGGATCTCCAGGGCCCTGCTGGGCCTGACGGCGCTGCTCGCCCTCGCGGCCGGGCCGGCCCCAGCGGTCGAGAACCTCAACACCTCGTTGGAAGAGATCTGCCGGCCGCTGCTGGAGCTGAACACCAAGCTCGGCGCCTCGGCGGCCCCCGGTTCGCCTGCCGGTGGCCTGATGCAGAAGGAACTCTCGCTCTCCGCCGCCCAGTACGGGGCGCTCTGGTCGCTGCTGAAGCTCACGCCCACCCCTGGCTGCAGCCGCCTCTACTGAGGGCCATCGCCGCCAGCATTGGGGGGAGTCCCAAGGTGTGAGGCCCGTGATCGACTTTCGCATCCAGCTGCCTCCGGAACAGCGCCAGGTCCTTGGGGAGGCGGGCCTCGCCGCCCTGATGGCGGTGGCCCACTGCGCCGATGCCGGCCCCTCACCCAAGGCCCTGGCCGCCATCCGCGGCGTGCGCGACCACCTGCTGCGGATCGAGCTGGACCTGGAGACGCTGCCCAGCCTCGATCCCATCCGCGTGGCGGAGCGGGTGCGGGATGTGAACCCCGATCCCCAGTGGCGGGAGCGAATCCTGCGGGGCATGACCCTGGTCGCCCTGCTCGACGGAGAGCCCAACCAGGCCCAGCTGGCCCTGCTGGAGGCCAGTGCCCGGGCCTTCGGCGTGGATGCGGCCCCCGTGCGGACCTTCCGCCAGTTGATGGCCCACCAGCTGGCCCTGGTGCGGCTCGACATCGGCCGCCGCGGCTTCGTGGCTCCGGCCCTGGGGGCCACCCTGCGGGACGAGGGCCTGGCGGGCGCCCTCGGGGTGGCGCGGGTGCTGCTGGGCCAGGGCGATCCCGCCCTGGCGGCCCGCTATCGCGCCCTGCTCGACTACCCCGCAGGCAGCTTTGGCCAGGCCTACGCCAGCTTCATCACCCACAACGGCTTCAGTTTCCCCGGAGAGGTGGGCGGCCCACCCCCGCCGGTGATGCACCACGACTGCTGCCACGTGCTGGGTGGCTATGGCACCACGGCGGCGGAAGAGGGGGCCGTTCTCGGCTTCCAGGCCGGCTTCGAGCGGGCTGATCCCTTCTACGTGCTGATGTTTGCCCTGGCGGAGTTCGAGCTGGGGCTGGGCGTGTCGCCCTTCATCCCCGGCCAGCGCGACCAGCTGGATGTGGATCGAATCTTCGCCGGTATCGAGCATGGCGCCCAGGTGAACGTGGATCTACTGGCCGGCATTGATCCCTGGGAGCACTTCGTCGAGCCGCTTGCCCTGGTGCGCGAGCGCTTCAACGTGCTTCCCCGGGGCCGGGAGCCCGAGTACCCGCCACCCCCGGCCGCTACCTCGTCGCCTGTCTGAGGCCCTGGGGTAGAAGGGAAGAATGTCCCCGTCCTGCGCCGCGGCCCTGCTGGCCCACCCCGGTCTTGAGGCGCAGCTTCGCGCCTGGCTGAGCGAAGACATCGGCCGCGGCGACCTCACCGCCCCCGCCCTGCTGGGCCGCGGCGGGCGGGCCCACTGGATTGCCAAGCAGGCGGGCCTGTTCTGCGGCGGCGTGCTGGTGGAGCCCCTGTTCCGGCTGCTGGATCCGGCGGTGACCATCACGCTGCTGGTGGCCGACGGCGAGCCCGTGGTGGCGGGCCAGCGGCTGCTGGACCTGGAGGGCTCGGCGGCGGCCCTGGTGGCGGGGGAGCGCACTGCGCTGAATCTGGCCATGCGCCTCTCCGGTATCGCCAGTGCCACCGCCGAGCTGGTGGCGCGGCTGGCCGGCACGGGCGTCGCCCTGGCCGACACCCGCAAGACCACCCCGGGCCTGCGCATCCTCGAGAAGTACGCCGTGCGCTGCGGCGGCGGCGTCAACCACCGCCTCGGCCTGGACGACGCGGCGATGCTCAAGGAGAACCATCTGGCCTGGGCCGGCGGCGTGGCCCCGGCGATCGCGGCCGTGCGGGCCTCGGCCCCCTGGCCGGCCCGCGTGATCGTGGAGGCCGAGACGGCCGCCGAGGCCGAGGCCGCCGTGGCGGCCGGCGCCGATGGGGTGCTGCTGGATGAATTCGCCCCGGCGGAGTTGCGCCTGCTGGTGCCTCGCCTGCGGGAGTTGGCCGCTGGTCGTGCTGCCGGCGGCCGGGTCGTGCTGGAGGCCTCCGGCGTGCAGCCCGAGCAGCTGGCGGCGGTGGCGGCCACCGGCATCGACCTGGTCTCCACCAGCGCCCCGGTCACCCGCAGCTCCTGGCTGGACCTCAGCATGCGCTTCGAGGCCTGAGCCCGGCTCAGTCCACCCGGAAGGTCACGGCCATCACGGCGGTGATGTCCTTCTGGATTGTGGTGGTGTCGTAGGAGCCCGTGTCGCTGGTCTCGGTGGAATCCGGCACGGTGATCTGGAAGGAGCCGGTATCGGCGTTGGTGATGGCGCCGATGCCGCTGCCCGCCTCGCGGGCAATGGCCTGGGCCCTGGCCCGGGCGTCGCGGGTGGCCTTGGCCAGCATCTCCACCCGCTTCTCCGCCAGCCCGGTGAAGGTGTAGGCGGGGCGGTTGATCGTGAGCGGCACCCCCTGGCCGATCAGCACGCCGATCTCGCCGGCAATGCGGTGCACCTTCTCCACGTCGCGGCTGCCCACCTTCACCGCCTGGCGGGCGGTCCAGCTGGTGGAGCGCAGTTCGCCGGTGCGGGGATCGCGCACCTCCTCCTTCTCCGTGCCCACCGCGTCCAGTTCCAGCTCGTCTGCGGCGATCCCCTTCGCCTTGAGGAAGGTCACCACCTGCTGCACAAGGGGCTGCAGGGACTGGTAGGCCGCCTGCTGGCTGGCCCCGCCCTGGCGCACCTCCACCGACCAGTCGACGTAGTCGCTGCGGATCCGCTCGGTGCTGGTGCCGGTCACGGTGATCGTGTCGTTGGCCTGGCGGATGCCCTTCACGAGCACGGTGCTGGCCCCGATCAGCCCCACCCCCAGCACCGCCATGGCGAACACCAGCGGTGGGGTGCGGCGCAGCAGGGCCCAGCCGTGCTGGGGCAGGGAGGCAAGGGGGGCCATGCGGCGCGTGGCACTGGGCCCGCAAGCTAGACACGGCCCGCCGCACGCGTCTTCCGCCGCAGCGGGGCCCATGAAGAAACCCCGTATCCGGGATGCAAACGCGCTGGCGCTTCCCACACTGAGGCCGGACTTCGCCGCACGCCCCTTGCCGCGCCCCGTCCTGTCGATTCCCTCCCGGTTGCGTGCCGGCATCGCGGCCCTGGGGTTGCTGGCGTTGCTGGCGCCGGTGGCCCAGGCCCGGGCCGAGGGCGTGGTGGATCGCGTCGCCCGTACCGGCCAGCTGGTGCTGATCGGCGATCCCGCCCAGCCACCGCTGCTCAGCCGCGACGGCCAGGGCCAGCCCCAGGGCTATGGGGTGGTGGTGGCCCGTCGGATCGCGGCCGAGCTGGCCGCGGCCGTGGGCCGGCCGGTGTCGCTGCGTTTTCAGCCCGTCACCGACCCGGCGACCCTGGGCCAGCGCATCGCCCAGGGCAAGGCCGATCTGGCCTGCGGGGTGCCCTTCTCCTGGGAGCGCGACATGACGGTCGATTTCTCCCTGCCGATCGGCCTCTCCGGTCTGCGCCTGCTGGCCCCCGCCGGCCGCTTTGACGGCGCACCGGAGGCCCTGGCGGGCCGGGCCATCGGCGTGGTGCGCGACTCCCTGGCCGAGACCGAGCTGCGCGGCATGCAGCCCGCCGCCCGGGTGGTGCCCTTCCCGACCCTGGCGGAGGCCGTCAACGCTCTGCTGGCGGCGCGGGTGGAGGGCGTGATCGGCGATTCCTCGCTGCTGGCCGGCCTGGTGAATGCCCGGGGGGCCAGCGGCCTGGCGCTCACGCCGGAGCTGCCCTACGAGCGCTACGCGGTGGCCTGTCTGGTGCCGGAGAACGACTCCCCCTTCCGCAACCTGGCGAACCTGGCCATCGCCCGTCTGCTGCAGGAT
This sequence comes from Vulcanococcus limneticus LL, assembly GCF_002252705.1. Taxonomy (GTDB): domain Bacteria; phylum Cyanobacteriota; class Cyanobacteriia; order PCC-6307; family Cyanobiaceae; genus Vulcanococcus; species Vulcanococcus limneticus. The sequence goes on along the minus strand of NZ_NQLA01000032.1, from coordinate 28,121 downwards.
TACCTCGACGGTCAGCCCGAGGCGGTGGCGGCGGTTGATCGCTGGCTCGGGCCAGGCAGTGCCCTCAAACTGCCGCAGGATCGGATCCGCGCTTACTTCGAAACGGTGTTACTGGGGGTGGAGGCGATCCGGCCCCTGCCAGCCGCGACGGCCTCCCGCCGCCCGGCTCCCTGAGCTGCGGGCCCCGCGGCCCTGCGCACGTCCTGCTCTGCTTCCACCCCGGCTCCGTTCCGATGGCGTTCTTTTCCCGCTCCCGCCTGTTCGGCATCCTGCTGATCTCGGCCTCGCTGCCCTTCGATGCCGCGGCGGCGCTCGCGACGGGGCTGGCCTCCCAGCCGAGCGTCCCTGACGCCCCGCCACCGGCGGGGGAGACGGCCGCCAGCCTGGATGCGCGGCTACGCCGCATTGCCGCCGCCGTGCGGGAGCGCCAGGGGCACGAGAGCGAAACTGCCGAGGCCTCCCAGGCCGCTGAGGCGCCCCCGACTGGCCTGCCGGCGGACGCCCTGGCGCGGGTGTTCGTCAACGGGCCGGGGATTGGCTGGGTCAACGGCGGCTTCCGCAATGGAGGCTTCCGCAACGGCGGTTTCTACAACGGCGGCTTCCGTAACGGCGGCTTCTACAACGGCGGCTTCCGCAACGGTGGCTTCCGCAATGGCGGCTGGTTCAACGGCAACAGCGGCTGGCGCAACCACTGGTGACGGAGCGGGTGCGTGAGCTGGTGAGCGAGGCCTCTCCCCCGGCCTTCGGGCCCGTGCGGCTGCTGGTGCTGCAGCCCACCCCCTTCTGCAACCTCGACTGCGACTACTGCTACCTGCCCAACCGCGACGACCGCAGCCGGCTGCCGTTCGAGGTGCTGGATGCCGCCCTGGCCCGGGTGCTCGACAGCCCCTACCAGGATGGGGGCTTCAACCTGCTCTGGCATGCGGGCGAGCCGCTCACCATGCCGATCGCCTTTTACGACGCCGCCACCGCCCGCATCCAGCAGGCCCTGGAGCACCGCGGCCTGCCGCCCCACACCATCACCCAGTCGCTGCAGACCAACGCCACGGTGATCGACGCCGCCTGGTGTGACTGCTTCGAGCGCAACGGCATCCACGTGGGGGTGAGCATGGACGGCCCCGCCTTCCTGCACGACGCCCATCGCCGCACCCGCACCGGTCGGCCCACCCACGCGGCGGTGATGCGCGGCATCGACTGGCTGCAGCGCCGTGCCATCCCCTTCCAGGTGATCTGCGTGCTCACCGCCGACGCCCTCGACCACGCCGACGCGCTCTTCGACTTCTTCGTGGCGCACGGCATCACCGACGTGGGCTTCAACATGGAGGAGACCGAGGGCGAGAACGCCGCCTCCAGCCTGGAGCGCCCCGATGGGGAGGGCCGCTACCGCGCCTTCCTGGAGCGGTTCTGGCAGCGGTCGATGGCCGATCCCGATGCCCTGCGGCTGCGGGAGTTCGAGGGGATCACTGCCCTGGCCTGCAGCGACCAGCGCCTGGCCGCCACCGATATGAACACCCCCTTCGTGATCGTGAATGTGGATGCCCGCGGCAACGTCTCCACATTTGATCCGGAGCTGCTCTCGGTGCCCACCGCCGAGTACGGCGACTTCGCCTTCGGCAACGTGCTGACAGCCAGCCTTGAGGAGCTGGCGGCCACGCCGAAGTTCCAGCGCGTGCACCGCGCGATCCACTCCGGCGTGGAGCGCTGCCGCAGCGGCTGCGCCTACTTCGGCCTGTGCGGTGGCGGTGCCGGCAGCAACAAGTACTGGGAAGCGGGCACGTTCGACTGCAGCGAGACCCAGGCCTGCCGCTATCGCATCCAGCTGGTGGCCGATGTGGTGCTGGCCGGCATGGAGCGGGAGCTGGGCCTGGCGGCCTGAGGTTGCTTCACTGTCGCCGCCGGCCATCGCGTCGCGCAGATCGGCAATCAGACCCTGAAGCTCCGCCTAGCCGACCAGCGCCTGTCCCGTCGCGGCCGCGTGCTGCGGCAGCCGCGGATCCCCCAGACGCAGCCCATCCCGCACGGCCATCAGTCGATCCTCTCGAGGTGCAGGGCATCGGTGCTCCCCTGGTGGCCCTGGTCGTAGCGGCTGGCCACGAAGCGGCCCCGCCAGCCGGGCGGCAGCTCCGCCAGCAGCCCCTCGGCGTAGGGATGGCGGCGGGCGTTGAGGGCGATGGTGTGGGCGGGATAGAGGCGCACCTGGCGGCGACTCACCCGGCACAGCTCAGCCAGGGCCCGGCGATGCCAGGCCAGATCCAGCCCGGCGCCGGTCATCAGACCGCCATCGGCCAGGGGGGCGTAGCTGAAGAGCAGATGGCCACTGAGCACCAGATCGAAGCTGGCATCGGCGAAGGGGAGATCCGGCAGGGCCGCGGCGAGGTAGCGATCCGGGTGGTCGCGGCGGTCGGCGAGAAAGGCCTCCAGGGCCTCGATGTGCTCCCGGCGGCAGGCCTCCAGATCGAAGTCGGGCCGCAGGTCGTCGCTGGTGGCCTGTACCGCCATGGTGTGCTCCAGATCCGCCAGGGCGCGCTGCTTGAGGGCGGAGGGGGCCAGGGCGTAGAGCGGATCCACCGCCGTCACGTCGCAGCCCTCGCGACGCAGGCGAGCCGCGAGGGAGCCCGGACCGCCGGGGCAGTCGAGCACGGATCCTCCCCGCCACTGCCGCAGCTCAGCGGCGAGGTTGAACATGGCCAGGGCCTGCTCGCCCAGCCGCCCGTAGAAGACGACACTCTCGAATTCCATGGCGTGGCGCTTCCATGGGGTGCCGCACCCTGCGGGCACCATCCCAGGGTCCCCACTCTGGCCCCACCGTGACGAACTGGGGGCACCACCGCGGGGCCGGCATCTCCCCGCCCCCAGGGCGACGGGGGATGATCAGGGCTGCGCCTGCCTCGTGGGCGCCCTGCCGCCTCCCCTCGCAGCCCCATGCTCCGCCTCGCCCAAGCCCTGGACGCTCACCTGCGCGCGGCGATGGAGCGGGCCTTCCCGGAGGCCGCCGCCGAGGCGAGCGCCGCGGGGCGGGCCCTCGACCCCCAGCTGGCCCCGGCCTCCAAGCCCGAATTCGGCGATTTCCAGGCCAACGGCGCCCTGCCCCTGGCCAAGCCCCTGGGCCAGCCGCCGCGGGCCATCGCCACGGCGATCGTGGAACAGCTGGCGGCCGATCCCGCCTTCGCCGAGCTGTGTGAGCCGCCCCAGATCGCCGGCCCCGGCTTCATCAACCTCACCCTGCGGCCCGAGCGGCTGGCGGCGGAGGTGCAGGCCCGCCTGGGGGATCCGCGCCTGGGGGTGCCGAGCGTGGCGGTGGAGGCCGCAGCCCCGTCAGGCGCTGCGGGTGCGGCGCTGGCCCCGGTGATCGTGGATTTCTCCAGCCCCAACATCGCCAAGGAGATGCACGTGGGGCACCTGCGCTCCACGATCATCGGCGACTCGCTGGCGCGGCTGCTGGAGTTCCGCGGCCACCCGGTGCTGCGGCTCAACCACGTGGGCGACTGGGGCACCCAGTTCGGGATGCTGATCACCCACCTCAAGCAGGTGGCGCCCGAGGCCCTCACCACGGCCGATGCGGTGGACCTCGGCGATCTGGTGGCCTTCTACCGCCAGGCCAAGGCCCGCTTCGACGAGGACGAGGTCTTCCAGGTCACCTCGCGCGAGGAGGTGGTGAAGCTGCAGGGCGGTGATCCGGTGAGCCGCAAGGCCTGGCAGCTGCTGTGCGACCAGAGCCGCCGCGAATTCCAGAAGATCTACGACTGGCTCGACATTCGCCTGAACGAGCGCGGCGAGTCGTTCTACAACCCCTACCTGGAGGGAGTCGTCACCGACCTCGACACCTCTGGCCTGCTGGTGACTGACGACGGTGCCCGCTGCGTGTTTCTCGAGGGGGTGAGTGGCAAGGACGGCAAGCCCCTGCCGGTGATCGTGCAGAAGAGCGACGGCGGCTTCAACTACGCCACCACCGACCTGGCGGCGATCCGCTACCGATTCGGTGCGGCCCCCGAGGGCGATGGCGCCCGCCGCGTGATCTATGTGACCGATGCCGGCCAGGCCAATCACTTCGCCGGGGTGTTCCAGGTGGCCCGCCGCGCCGGTTGGATCCCCGAGGGGGGGCGGCTGGAACACGTGCCCTTCGGGCTGGTGCAAGGGGAGGACGGTAAGAAGCTGAAAACCCGCGCCGGCGACACGGTGCGTCTGCGCGATCTGCTCGATGAGGCAGTGGAGCGGGCGGAGGCCGACCTGCGTCGCCGCCTGGCCGAAGAGGAGCGCAGCGAAGACGAGGCCTTCATCCAGCACGTGGCCACCACCGTGGGCCTGGCGGCTGTGAAGTACGCCGACCTCAGCCAGAACCGGATCACCAACTACCAGTTCAGCTTTGATCGGATGCTGGCACTGCAGGGCAATACGGCCCCCTATCTGCTCTATGCCGTGGTGCGCATCGCCGGCATCGCCCGCAAGGGTGGGGACCTTGGGGCTGAGGCCAGCGGAGCCGGCCCTGAGGGCCTCCACTTCACCGAGCCCCAGGAGTGGACTCTGGTGCGGGAACTGCTCAAGCTCGATGCGGTGATCGCCGAGGTGGAAGAGGAGTTGCTGCCCAATCGTCTCTGCACCTACCTGTTCGAACTCAGCCAGGTGTTCAACCGCTTCTACGACCAGGTGCCGGTGCTCAAGGCGGAGCAGTCGGCCCGCTCCTCCCGCCTGGCCCTCTGCCGCCTCACCGCAGACACACTGCGGCTGGGTCTGGGCCTGCTGGGGATTCCGACCCTGGAGCGGATGTGAGCGGCAGCTGCAGATCGCTGCGCCGCAGGCCCAGGCGGCGCAGCCCAATCAGCTGAATACAGCCAGCTCAAGTCAGCCAGCTGATGAAGCGCTGGATCACCAGCGAATTGGCGATGTCGACAAAGAAGCCCGACACCAGCGGCAGGATCAGGAAAGCCTTGGCGGCGGGGCCATAGGTCTGGGTGACGGCGGCCATGTTGGCCATCGCCGTGGGGGTGGCCCCCAGCGAGAATCCGCCGAAGCCTGCGCAGATCACCGCCGCCTGGTAGTTGCTGCCCATCAGCCGGAACACCACCAGCAGGGCATAGGCGAAGGCGATCAGGAACTGCACCCCCAGGATCAGCAGCAGCGGGCCGCCCAGGCCCTGCAGCGTCCACAGCTGCAGGCTCATCAGCGACATGGCCAGGAACACCCCCAGCGCCACATCTGACACCACCGCCAAGGCTGTGCTGTGGGCTGGCCAGGGGATTCGCACCAGCCGTGGCAGGGTGTTGGTGAGCAGGATGCCGGCGAACAGGGCGCAGACGAACAGGGGCAGGCTGCGGCCCAGGGCGTCCAGGGCGGCGTAGATCAGTTGGCCGAGCCCCAGGCACATGTTGAGCCAGAACAGGGTGGCCAGCAGCTGGAAGCTGGTGATCGGCGGCCCTGGCAGGGCCGTTTCCTCCATCGGGTCCCTCAGGGCTTCGGCCTCGGGCTGCTGATCGGGCATGGGGATGCGGTGGATCAGGATCCGGGCGATCGGTCCGCCCATCAGCGCCGAGAGGATGAGGCCGAGCGTGGCGCTGGCCGCACCGATCTCCACCGCGCTCCGCACGCCGTGCAACTCGGCGAAGCGAGGCCCCCAGGCGATTGCCGTGCCGTGCCCCCCCACCAGTGACACCGAACCGGTGAGCAACCCCACCAGAGGATTGAGGCCCAGCAGGCTGGCCATGGTCACGCCTGCGAGGTTCTGGAGCACGATGTAGACCACCGTGGCGGCCAGCAGGATCAACAGTGGCCAGCCACCACTGCGCAGGGTGCGCACATCGGCGTTCAGTCCGATGCCGGCGAAGAAATAAAGCAGCAAAAAGTCGCGCACTGCCAGGTTGAAGCCCAGCTCGAGCCCGCTCACGGCGTGCAGCACACCCACAAGCAGGCTCACCAGCAGACCGCTGGTGACCGGCTCGGGGATGTTGTAACTGCGTAGGAAGTGAAGGCGCCGGTGCAGGAGCTTGCCGACCGCCAATACCATGATCGCGATGTTGAAGCTGGCAAACGCGCCGATCTCGATCTGCTGCATTGGGCGGCCGCTTTTTTTGGAACCTCCACGGGAACCTAAGGGGCTTGGCCGATTGCCTCGCCGCTGGGTCGGGAGTCGAACAGATTCAGCCCCAGCCGCTCGGAGAGGAAGTGGGCGGTGAGCTGGCCGCGCACGCTATTGCCTGCCTCATCGAGGGGTGGTGACCAGGTGGCCAGCGCCCCCTTGCCCGGCGCCACGGTGATCATCCCGCCCGAAACGCCGCTCTTGCCAGGCAGGCCGATCTGATAGAGCCAGTCGCCGGAGGTTTCGTACAGGCCGGCTGTGACCATCACCGCCAGCACCCGTCGGCAGATCAGCGGCGCGATCACCGTCTCACCGCTCAGCGGTTGTCGGCCGCCGTTGGCCAGGGTGCAGGCCATCAGGGCCAGGTCCTGCGCTGTGACGAGGAGCGCGCACTGGCGGGTGTAGAGGTCGATCGCCGTCCTCGGCTCGCACCACAGTTGCTGGTGGGCACTGAGCAGGCTGGCGATGTTCTCGTTGCCGGCATTGGTGGCCTGCTCCGATTGATAGACCGCCGCGTCGACCTCCAGCCGGCGGCCGGCGAAGCGGGACAGGCCATCCAAGATGAAGCGCCATTTCGCCTCGGCATCCTCGCCGGGCACCAGGCTGGTGGCGGCGATGGCGCCCGCGTTCACCATCGGATTCGACAGGCCCTCCTCGGTACGTTCCACTGCCAGCACGGAGTTGAACGGCAGCCCCGTGCTGTTCACCCCCAGGGTGTCCCGCGCCAGCTGCTCGCCGATCGCCTCGCACACCAGTGCGAACAGGAACGGCTTGGAGAGACTCTGGATGCTGAACGGCACCGCCCAGTCGCCGGCGTTGAAGGTGGCGCCGTTGGTGGCGGCCACGCTGATGCCGAAGCTCTGTGGCGACGCGGTTGCCAGGGCGGGGATTCCGTGGGCCACACGCCCCTGATCCACCGAGCCGAACTGGGCATGGGCCTCCCGCACCAGGCTCTGCACCACCTCCGGAGTGGGCAGATGGCCGGTGGACACCCAGCTGGAGGGAATGGGCCCTGGGGAGCTGCTCATCGGGACTGCCAGGGCATGGAGGGCAGGCGGTAGAGGGCCTCCCGTTGGGCGTTGCTCCAGATCTCGATCATCTCGCTGAGCAGCGGGTCATCCGCCTCCAGGCGGGTCCGGCGCGCAATCGTCAGGCTGCCGCTGGGGATCACCGCCAGTTCGAACGGCGGGCCCACGCTGAGGTTGGAGCGCTGCGTCAGCACCTGGGACATGATGCATAGCTTGGCGGCATCATCGAGGCAGAGATTGGCGTGCCCCACATTGTCGAGGGGTGGTTTGCCGTATTTGCTCTCGCCGATCTGCAGGTATGGAGTTTCTCGGGTGGCCATGATTGCGTTGCCCTGGGGATAGATCAGGTACAGGCCATGGGCTTCGCTGCCGATCTGGCCGCCCAGGATGAAGGTGGCTTCGGAGCTGGAGCCCGCGCTACGAAGCTCGGCGTTGTTCTGCTTCTGCACTGCCACACTCACCCGCCCCACATAGGCAGCGGCCTCGAACAGGTAGTCGCAGTGGCGTAGGTCGCCGTGGCTGGCTTCTCCAGCTTCGAAGCCCTGGTCAAGATCCCGTCGGATGGCACTCACCACGGCCTGGGTGGTGGCCAGATTGCCGGCCGCCAGCAACACGAACACCCGGTCTGGGCCGGGTTGGAACACGTGCATCTTGCTGTAGGTGGAGATGTAATCCACCCCAGCATTGGTGCGGGAATCAGACGCCATCACCAGCCCCTCTTCCAGCCAGTAGCCCACGCAGTAGGTCATGGCTGGTCGGGATTCTGGAGGGGTGCAGGCCGGAGCTTACGCAGGGTGGGGCTTACTACGCTGCTGCCAGTGCTCCACCGGTCGCGCCGGAGTCCCCATTGAACGTGCCTGAAGCCCGCCCCGAGGTGGAGAGCCTCCAGGCCTACAGCGCCCCGCTGGAGGGGCGGCGCGGGATGTTGCGGCTCGATTTCAACGAGAACACGGTGGGCCCAAGCCCGCAGGTGGTGGAGGCGATCCGCGCCATCCCCGCCGACCACTACGCCATCTACCCCGAATACGACGGCCTGCGGGAGGCCGTGGTCAGAGTGCTGCGGGCCGAGGCGACCCAGGGAGAGCTGGCCGCGGACGCTGGCCCTGGGGTCGCGGCCGGCCTGCAGCCCGACCAGATCGGCCTGTTCAACGGGGTGGATGCGGCGATCCATGCTCTGTTCCACGCCTATGGTGCCCCGGGGGATCGGCTGCTCACCACCGCGCCCACCTTCGGCTACTACACCCCCTGCGCCCGCATGCAGGGCATGACGATCGAGGCGATCCCCTACCGCCTGCCCGATTTCGTCTTTCCCCTGGAGGAGATCCGCTCGGCTCTGCTGGGGCCGGCCGGCGCTGGCCTCCCCGCCGCCACCTGGACGCCGCCGCGGATCCTGCTGCTCTGCAACCCCAACAACCCCACCGGCACCCGCCTGGCGCCCGAGCGGATCCTGGAGCTCGCGGCGGCGGCGCCCCACACCCTGGTGGTGGTGGATGAGCTCTACGAGGCCTTCACCGGCGACAGCGTGCTGCCGCCCCTGCTCGTGGCGGGGGGCGCCGCCGATCCCTTCGCGGCCTTGCCCAACCTGCTGGTGCTGCGCTCCCTGGCCAAGACCGCTGGCCTGGCCGGCCTGCGCATCGGCTTCGCCATTGGGTCGGCCGCCGTGGTGGATCGCATCGGCCGCGTCACCGGCCCCTACGACATCAACAGCTTCGCCGTGACGGCAGCCCATGCCGCCCTGGCGGATCAGGCCTATGTGGATGGCTATGTGGCCGAGGTGCTGCGGGCGCGCGACTGGCTGTTGGGCCAGCTGCGGGCCGCCGGCGTGCGGCACCATGCCGACGGCGGTAACTACCTGCTGATCTGGCCCCAGGCCGGGGCGGTCGCGGTGGAGGGCCGCCTGCGGGAGGCCGGCATCCTGGTGCGCTCGATGGCGGGCAAGCCGTTGATCGACGGCTCCCTGCGGGTGAGCCTGGGCACCAGGGAACAGATGGGGCAGTTCTGGGAGGCCTATGCCGGGATCGAGGGTCTGGCCGACCCCGCTGCCTAACGGGCCCCCACCGCCTGCTGCTGCGGGGCCCGGATCCGGCCGGTGCGGGCGCTGATGGCGCGGCTGCGCTCCTGGTAGCGGTGCACCACCGGCAGCCGCTCGGCCTCGTAGGCCGCCAGGGCCTGCTGGGGTGCGTCGCCGCCGGCCAGGTGGCGGGCCAGGCTCACGGCGTCCTCGAGGCCGGCGGTCATGCCGCGGGCCTGGGAGGAGCTCATGGCATGGCCGGCATCGCCGATCAGGGCCACCCGGCCGGCCACCAGGTGTGGCAGCGGTTCGATGTCGAACGACCAGTTGGCCACCACCCGCTCGGGCGGAGTGGCACGGATCAGGGCCGCCAGATCGGCGGGGATCTTGGCCAGGGCCTGCTCCGGCACCGGCTCCTGCAGCAGCCGGCGCTGTTCGGCGCGGCTGGTGGGCAGGGGCTCCTCCTGGAAGAAGCCCCAGTGGGTGATCGGCGCTCCGCCGGCCCCGGGATCCTCCGGCCCCAGGTCGAAGGCGTTGGCGTAGACCCCGCGGCCCCGGGCCACCACCAGGAAGTCGCCAGGGCCGATCACCTGGCCATCGCTGACCACCCCCCGCCAGACCCGATCGCCCAGGTAGTGCAGCCGGCGCTGGGGCGCCAGCAGCGGCGCTACCCGCGAGAACACGCCATCGGCGCCGATCAGCAGATCGCCCCGCCAGTGCTGGCCGTCGCTGAAGCGCGCCTCCACGGCACTCTCATCCTGCTGCCAGTGCTCCAGCTCGGCGCCACCGCGAAAGCTGCCGGGGTCGGCGTGGCGCCAGAGGGCCTCGAGGATCGCCTGGCGGCGGATCAGCAGTGAGGGCAGCTCGCCCGGTTCCCGCTCGGCCGGACTGGTCTCGATCAGATCCCCGCGCAGGTTGCGGATCACGAACTGCTCCACAGGCCGGCCGGCGGCCAGCAGGTCGTTGAGCAGTCCGGGAATGCCGGCGCCGGCGACGGCCTCCACCCCCGAGCGGACCAGCAGGATGCCGCAGCCCTCGCTGCGCAGCTGGGGCGAGCGCTCGAACAGCTCCACATGGTGGCCCTGCCGCTGCAGCAACAGGGTCAGCAGCAGGCCGGAACTGCCGGCCCCCACCACGGCGATGCGCAGGGGAGGTTGGGGTCGTTCGGCGCTCACGGCAGGACACCCGCAGGGGGCACGACCCTAGGCAGGGCGGGATGGTGGCTCTGTGCCTGCCGACACGGCCCCAGGCGCGGTTTCGATCGGCGGCTCCGTTGGCCCCGGATCAGCGCAGCACCAGCACCTTGGGCCCGTCGTCGAGTTTGCCCGGCAGACTGATGCTGCGGCCTGCGCGCTGCACCGGGGTGCCGCCCATGGCCTGCAGGAACGGTTCCACGCCGCCCTGGTCGCAGTTGGCGGGGGCCTTGCCGCCCACGTACTGCACCGGGATCACGCGGCGCGGCTCCAGCTCCTTGACCACAGCCGCGGCTTCGGTGCCGTCATACACCTTGGCGCCACCGCCCACGCCGATGATCAGCACGTCGGGGCGGCCCAGCAGCACCCGGTCCTCGGGGCGCAGGCTGGCGGCGGTGCCACCCAGGTGCGCGAACTCCAGGCCGCCCTGCTTCCAGCGCCAGAGGGTGGCGTTGCCGAAGCGCCGGCCCCCGAAGCGGTCGTGGGGGGCGGCGATGCCCTCGATCTTGAGCCCGGCGATCCGGTAGGAGCCGGGGCTGGCCAGGAAGCGGCCGCTGGCTACGTTGGCGCCCTCATCCAGCAGGCGGCTGCTGGCCAGGATCACGTTGGCGCTCACCCGGGGTTCGGCCAGGCCCGCGGCGCAGCCCACCGCCTTGAAGGGATTGAGCAGCACCGAGGCGCCGCCGCCCTGGATCAGCAGGGCGCTGTGGCCGTAGCTGGTGATCGTCACCCCCGAGTCGGCCCGGCCCGCCGGCACCGAGCCCGCCAGCAGGTTGGTCCCGAGGGCGGCTCCCGTCGCCAGGCCGCTGAGCAGGCCCCGCGTCAGGACTCTCCGGCGGGACACCAGGGGGCGAAGCGACAGGGCCATGGCGAAGGCGCCGGCGGGCGGAGGTGGCGCGAACCTAGCAGCGTTGCCCGGCCTAGACCGCAGCGGGAGCCAAGGCCCTCTGGGCGGCCGCCTCGCGCAGGAAGTTGGCCAGCAGCCGGTGGCCCGCCTGGGTCAGCACGCTCTCGGGGTGGAACTGAACCCCCTGCAGGTGGGGATAGGCGCGGTGGCGCAGGCCCATCACCGTGCCGTCCTCCAGCCAGGCGGTGATCTCCAGGCAGTCCGGCAGGCTCTCGCGCTCGGCGATCAGGCTGTGGTAGCGGGTGGCGGTGAGGGGGTTGGGCAGGTCGGCGAACACGCCCTGGCCGCTGTGGTGCACGGGGGAGGTCTTGCCGTGCATCAGCTCCTGGGCGCGCACCACCTTGCCGCCGAACACCTGGGCGATCGACTGGTGGCCCAGGCAGACCCCCAGGGTCGGGATGGTGGGGCTCAGCTCCCGCAGCACCTCCAGGCATACCCCGGACTGGTCGGGGTCGCCGGGGCCGGGGGAAATCAGGATGGCGTCCGGGGCCAGGGCGCGGATCTGCTCCAGGGTCAGGGCGTCGTTGCGCTCCACCCGCAGCTCGGCCGCGATCGGGTGCTCCTCCGCCAGCTCCCCCAGGTACTGCACCAGGTTGAAGGTGAAGCTGTCGTAGTTGTCGAGAACGAGAAGCATCAGGCCCGGCCGCTGGATCTGGGTTCAGCCAGGCCTCCATTAAACGCCCTGCCAACCGCTGCTGCCGGGTCTCCGAGGGACCCGCCGCCGCCGGTTCAGAGGCCCAGCCGCGCCAGCAGGGGCGGTATCAGCAGCAGGGCGGCGATCAGCAGCGAGGCCAGGGCGGCCACCAGCACGGCGGCGGCGGCGCAGTCCTTGGCGATGCGGGCCAGGGGGTGGAAGCGGCGGCCGATGGCCAGGTCCACCACGGCCTCGGTGGCGGTGTTGAGCAGTTCCAGCACCAGCACCGCCGCCACGGTGAGCACCAGCACCGCCAGCCGGTCCAGGCTCAGGCCCAGCCCCAGGCCCAGGCCGAACACCAGCACCCCGGTGCAGACATGGATGCGGAAGTTGCGCTGGCTGCGGAAGCCGTAGGCCAGGCCCTGGGCGGCATAGCGGAAGCTGGCCGGCAGGTCGCCCGCCACAGCCCAGGCGCCCAGGCGCCGCACCTTGGCCGCCGGCCGCTCCGGTCCTTTCACATCCAACTCCAGGGGCAGCTCCGTGCTGGGGGCGCGCCGTCGCCGGGGCGGAGGCGGAGTCTGGGGGACGAGCATGGCCACGGGCGCCCGGATCAGAGTCCGGCTGCACCCTACCGCCGCTATCCAGGGGGGAAAGCCCCCTGGGGCTCGCCGGCTCAGCCGGCGGCCAGCAGCCGTTCCTGGCGCTCCAGCATCGCCGCCAGGCTGGCCTCGTCCGGGTGGTCCCAGCCCAGGAGGTGCAGCAGGCCGTGGCTGGCCAGGAACAGCAGCTCCCGCTCCAGGTCGTGGCCGTGCTCCGGGGCCTGGCGGGCGGCGGTCTCCAGGGAAATCACGATGTCGCCCAGCTCCAGGGGCTCGCCCTCCCAGCCGTCTCCGTCCGAGCCGTCTTCGTCTGAGTCGTCGCCGTCCGGGTCGTCGCCGTCGGCATCGCCGTCCTGCGCTGGCAGGGGCATCGGCGGGGCGCCGTCGAGATCGTCGTCCTGGGCGGCAAAGGCCAGGACGTCAGTGGGGCCCTCCTGCTGGCGCCAGTCGGCGTTGAGGGCGGCGATCTCGGCGTCGCCCACCAGGCTCAGGCCGAGGCTGTAGGAGGGAGCTCGCAGCTCTGGCGGCAGTTCGGTGGCCAGCTGCGTCAACCAGGTTTCCAGCAGGCCGTGCCAGTGCTCCGCGCCGTCCAGGGGATCGGCCCAGGCGCCGGCGGCCTGCACGAGCCCGGGTGCGAACGCCCCGTCGGCTGCAAAGGCCAGGTCGAGGTCGACCGCGGCGGCTGGCGGTGGGGGCGTGGGGCTGGAGTCGATCCGCTGTTCCTGTTCGGCGGCCATGGCTCAGCCCCCCGGCAGCTGCGGGCGGCCCAGCCAGGCCACCAGCACGATGAAGCCGAAGAAGCCCGCGGCCGTGAGGCCGAAGTGGAACAGGCTCAACTTCCCTTTGCGCACCATGTTGCGCATGGCGAGCTTCGTGAAGCTGGGGTTCTCGCCCTGGGCCGGCTGGCCGGCTCCTGGGTCGGGTCCGGTGGCGGGGCGATCCGTGGGCTCAGTCATCGGCGGCTCAGTCATCGGCCGCGGCTCCCACCTCAACGCCCGCATGCAGCAGGCTCTGGATGAAGGGGTCGAGGTCGCCGTCCATCACACCCTGCACGTCGGTGGTCTCGTGCTGGGTGCGCAGATCCTTCACCATCTGGTACGGGTGGAACACGTAGTTGCGGATCTGGTTGCCCCAGGCCGCCTCCACGATGTCGCCGCGGATGTCGGCGATCTCGGCCGCCCGCTGCTCCTGGGCGATCACCAGCAGCTTGGCCATCAGCAGGGCCATCGCCTTCTCCTTGTTCTGGAGCTGGGAGCGCTCCTGGGTGCAGCGCACGAACAGGCCGGTGGGGATGTGCAGGATGCGCACGGCCGTTTCCACCTTGTTGACGTTCTGGCCGCCGGCGCCGCCCGAACGGGAGGTGGTGATCTCCAGGTCTTTCTCGGGGATGTTGAGCTTCACCTCCTCCTCGATCTTGGGCATCACCTCCACGCCGGCAAAGCTCGTCTGCCGTTTGTCGTTGGCGTTGAAGGGGGAGATGCGCACCAGGCGATGGGTGCCCTTCTCGTTGCGCAGGTAGCCGTAGGCGTAACGGCCTTCGATCTCGATCGTGCAGCTCTTGATGCCCGCTTCCTCGCCCTCGCTGAGCTCGTCCACGCTCACCTTCATGCCGTGGTCTTCCGCCCAGCGGGTGTACATGCGCATCAGCATCAGCGCCCAGTCCTGGGCGTCGGTGCCGCCGGCGCCGGCGTTGATCGAGATCACGGCCCCCTCCTTGTCGTAGGGGCCGCTGAGCAGACGCTCCAGCTCCCAGCGATCGAGATCGGCGCGCAGCTTCTGCAAGGCCTCGTTGGATTCGGCCAGCAGGTCGTCGTCCGGCTCGAGGCCGTAGAGCTCGATGGTGGCCTCGCCATCAGCCACGGCCGATTGCCAGTGGCCGAGCTGCTCCAGCTGGGCCTTCACCTCATCGAGCTGGCGCATCTTGGCCTGGGCCTGCTTCTGGTCGTCCCAGAAGTCGGGCTGGGAGGCCAGCTGCTCGAGGTCCTGCTGGCGTGCTTTCAGTGCAGGGACGTCAAAGACAGTCCTGGGCATTGCCCAGGCGGTCAGTGAGCTCGGAGAGGTCGCGCTTGAAGTCGGTGAGGTCGAGCACCGGTGGGGCATGAACGGTGGATCGACCGTACTCAATGGCGGAGGAACAGCCTTGGCGGAGGGGCAGCAGACAGGTCCGGCTCGGCACGCGCGGCCTCTGGGGAGCCGGGAGGGGATTTCCGACCCGTGGCAGCGGCTGGCGGGGAGTTCGCCACTTCTAAGATCCGGCCAATGGTTGCGGTGTGTGATGACGGCGACGGTTGAGATCTACACCTGGCGGGCCTGCCCCTTCTGCATCCGCGCCAAGGCCCTGCTCGACCGCAAGGGCGTGGCCTACACCGAGTTCGCCATCGACGGCGATGAGCGGGGCCGCGCGGCCATGGCCGCCAAGAGCGGCGGCCGCCGCAGCGTGCCCCAGACCTTCATCAACGGCCAGCACGTGGGCGGCTGCGACGACCTGCACGCCCTCGAGCGCTCCGGCCAGCTCGATCTCCTGCTGGGAGTCGCCGCTTGAGCGCGATCGACACCGGCAGCGGGCGGGAGCCCCAGCTGTTCGTGGTGGATCCGATCGCCCGGCTCCGCCCCACCAAGGACTCCAGCGTGGCCCTGATGCAGGCGGCCCAGCGGGCGGGCCAGCAGGTGTGGGTGGCCACGCCGGCCGATCTCTCCGTCACCGGCCTGGAGCCCGGCCACGAGCCCCTGGTGTGGGCCCAGCCCGCGGAGCTTGCGGACATCCGTCCCACCCCCGAGGGCTGGGACGTGCCGGAGCCCTGGGTGGTGCTCGGGGAGCCCCGCTGGCTGCCCCTGGGCCACTTCCCGCGGGTGTGGATGCGCAAGGACCCACCCGTGGATGAGGCCTACCTCTACGCCACCCACCTGCTGGAGCTCGCCGCTTTTCAGGGGGTGCGGGTTCTCAACCACCCCGCCGCCCTGCGCAGCTGGAACGAGAAGCTCGGCGCCCTGCGCTACAGCCATCTGATGGCGCCCACCCTGGTGAGCGCCCACGTGGAGCAGCTGGCGGCCTTCGCCGAAGGCCACGGCGAGGTGGTGCTCAAGCCCCTGGGCGGCCGCGCCGGCCAGGGGGTGGTGCGCAGTCACGGCGGCGCCCCCGGCCTCAAGGCCCTGCTGGAGCTGGTGACCCAGCAGCAGGCGCTGCCCGTGATGGTGCAGGCCTTCCTGCCGGCGGTCACCGCCGGCGACAAGCGCATCCTGCTGGTGAACGGCGAGCCCCTGGGCGCCGTGAACCGCAGGCCGGCCGCCGGCGAGTTCCGCAGCAACCTGGCCGTGGGGGGCGAACCCGAGGCCACCGAGCTCACCGATCAGGAGCGCCGCATCTGCGCCGAACTGGCGCCGGCCCTGCGGGCCGAGGGCCTGTTCTTCGTGGGCATCGACGTGATCGATGGGCGCCTCAGCGAGATCAACGTGACCAGCCCCACCGGCGTGCGCGAGATCGAGCGGCTGGGCGGCATCCCCCTGGCGGACATCACCATGGCCCGGCTGCTGGAGGGCTGAGCTCCCGTCAGCCGCGCAGCCCCAGCTCCACGCTGAGCACCTGGTGGGCGTGGCTGTAGCCCGCGTCATGGATCTCCCGGTAGCGCTTCCACTCCAGGAAGGGGAAGTGGCCGATCTTCGGGCGCAGCATCACGTCCGCCAGCCGCTCCTGGGCCAGGGTCTCGGCATGGGAGGCGCAGAGCATCGAGTCGATGATCGTTCGTCCCAGGGAGGGGCGCTCGCGGACCCCCGGGCCCGGCTGGGGCAGGGAGCCCAGCGAGATCGCGATGACCCGCCCGTCAGTCTCCCGCCGGGCTTCGCAGACGGGCAGGTTGTTGAGGATGCCGCCATCCACGTGCAGCTGGCCCTGGCCGTCCTGCACCGGCGGAAAGATGCCCGGCACCGACATGCTGGCGATCACGGCGGAGGGGATCTCGCCGCGGTCCCAGCCGTGCAGGCGCTTGTTGGAGAGGTTGGCCGAGAAGCAGCGCAGTGACAGCCAGCTGTCCTGGATCTGGGTGGAGCCGAAGAAGCGCTGCAGCTCCCGCCGCGAGTTGCGCAGGGTGAACAGGGAGTCGCGGGGCAGGGTGAGGCCGTAGGGCCGCGCCCTGATGATCACCCGCTCCAGATTGGCGAAGATCTCCTCGGCCGGATGGTCGAAGGCGGCCAGGGAGGCCACCAGGGCGCCGATGCTCACGCCCATCACCATGTCGATGTCGTCCAGGCCCAGCTCCTCCATGGCGCGCAGCGCGCCGATGTGGGCAAAACCCCTGGAGCCGCCGCCCCCCAGCACCAGCACGTTCTGACGCCGCAGGGCGGCGCGCGCCAGCCGCTCCAGATGCTGGGGCCGCTCCGGCTTCAGGTTGAGCACCTGGGCGAAGGCCCGCTGGGTGGCCCAGGGCCGGGAGCTGGGGGTGCGCTGGCCCTGGGGCCAGAGCCGCACCAGCAGGGCGTTCTCGTCGACCACCTCGGGCAGGTTGATGGCGCTGGCCTGGCCGTCGCAGAGGATCAACAGCCGGTCGATCAGCAGTTGGTTGCGGCGGCTGAGCAGGGCGGGATCGTCGCTGAACAGCACCGTGAGAGCCCCGGAGCGGGTGGCGTCGGCCAGCAGCGCATGCAGGCGCTGTTCCTCGCCGGGCTGGAGCCGCTCCAGCCGCGCCGCCTGGTCGTGACCGCTGAGCCTGGCCTGGCGCTGCAGGGGGGTGATCAGCTGCTCCAGCGCGGCCCGGGTCAGCGCGGAGCCCGGGCTGGCGTCATGAATCAGCACCGCGTCAAGCGGTGCCCGGCGCGGGTCGCGGCCAAGAGAGGCGGCTTCGGCCATGGAGGCCAGCACCCGGGCCTGGAGGATGGCGTGCTCCTGGAGCAGCCCCAGCAGCTGTTCCCGATTCAGCTGCAGGTAGTCCACCGGGGTGAGGGCCACGGCCGAGGCGGAGCGCGGTTCGCCGCAGAGCGGTCCGTACTCCCCCACCAATTCGCCGGACACCACCTTGCGGAAGAACGGCGTGGACGTGCTCAGGGGCCCGGTGTGCAGGCCAAGCACGCCGCGGATGAGCACGTAGCTCACCTCCGCCGGGTCACCCTGCTGGAACAGCACCTCGCCTTCCCGCAGCGATCCGGTGGGCGGCTGCAGCTGGGTGATGCGCTGCGGATCGAGCCCCGCGAACAGGCTGGAGCCGCTGAAGGCCTCCTCAAGCAGGGTGTGGAGCTGCATTCCTGGCCCTGGGCTCTCCCCGTTCTGGGCGTGTGCCCCTCGGGGCGATCATGCCGGGTTCAGTGGTTGACTGCAGGTCGCAGCGGTTGCGGCGTCGGCTCCTGGGGCAGGTTCAGCTGCTGCTGCAGCACGCCCAGCTTGAGTGCCACCTCCTGCAGCTCCCGCTCCGGCACCGAGCCCTGGACCAGCCCGGCGCCGGCTGTGAGTTCGAGCTGGCGGCCGTGCAGGCTGCCGCTGCGGATCGCCACCCGCAGCTCGGCGTCGCCCTCGCTGTCGATCCAGCCGATCGGGGCCGCGTAGTGGCCGCGCTCGAAGGGCTCCAGGCTGCGCAGGGCCGCCATGGCCTCCCGCCGCGGCAGCCCCGCCACCGCCGGCGTGGGATGCAGGGCGGCGGCCAGGGCCAGGGGCTGGTGACCGGCCAGGGCCGCCGTGATCGGGGTGTGCAGATGCACCAGCTGGCCGTGGCGGGCCAGGCGCGGATGGCGGGGCCGGCGTGGATCGAGGCCGGCCTCCCGCAGCACCTGGGTGATGGCCTCCACCACCAGCTCGTGCTCGTGGCGGTCCTTGCTGGAGCCGGGCAGCAGCTCGGCGGCGGGGCCGATCGGGGCGGTGCCGGCCAGGGCATCGCTGCGCAGCTGCCCTTGGCGCACCGTGAGCAGCCGCTCCGGTGAGGCCCCCAGCAGGGCGGCGCCATCGGCCAGCTGCCAGAGGAAGCGGCAGCTGCCGGGCTGGCGCTGGCGCAGGTGGGCCAGCAGACGCAGGGGGTCGAGGGGGGCGTCGAGGAGCAGCTGCTGGCGCACCGCCAGCACCAGCTTGCGCAGGGCGCCGGCCTCCACCAGCTCCAGCCCCCGCTCCACGGCCGTGCGGTACCCGTCCTGCCAGGGGGAGCGCTGGGCCACGGCGGGCCCCAGGTCCCGGCCGGACCAGGCTTCGGGGTCGCCGGGGAGGGCCTCCAGGCGGCGGGCCTGCTCCCACAGCTCCTCGGCCACGCTGCGGGCGGTCACCCCCCCGCCGAGGCTGCGCTGCAGCCTCAGCCAGCAGTGGCGGCCCTGGCGGCTCAGCTGCCAGCGGGGCAGCACGGCCTGCACTCCGCTCACGCCGCTGCCCTCCTGCAGGGGGCTGTCGAAGAAGGAGAAGGCCAGCAGCACCCGTGGCCGTGCCAAGGGCGGACAGCTCTGGGGTGCCGCCAGCCGGCTCAGGCTCACGGCGCTGAAGCGCTGGGCCAGTTCGAAGCGCCGCGGACCGCTCAGCTCCAGGCTGTGGGTCTTGCCGCTGGCCGCCAGGCACAGGCCCGGGGCGCCGTCCCAGAGGAAGCGGAAGCGGTGGCCGCCCTCCAGATGGGGCAGCAGGGCCATCGGATCCCGACTGGCCAGCGGGATCGCCAGGCTCAGCACGCCCTCCTCATCCAGCTGGCGGGCCCCCTGGACCGCCGCCGCCAGCAGGTCCGCGAAGGAGGCTGTTCCGCTCTCCGGGGCGCTGCCTGGGCTGCTGGGGGTGACGCTGGGTGGAGCCTGCACCGAGGCTGCGACGAGGCGGCTGCTCAAATGTATGGGCCTTCCCCCGCCGCCAGGCCCCGGCAGCCATGTCCGAGCCCCAGGTCGTCGCAAGCCTTCACGCCCCCTTGGGGCTGGATGGCGCCGCCCAGGCTCCGGACCGGCGCCGCCTCTGGAAGGCCGCGATCAAGTGGCCGATGTATGCGGTGGCGGTGATGCCCGTGCTGCTGGCCGGGGGCTGGCGGGTGGGTCAGGGGCTGGCGGTGCGGCTGGATCAGCTGCTGCTGTTCCTGCTGGCGGCGGTGCTGCTGCTGGCCTGGGAAAACCTGGCCAACGACGTGTTTGATGCCGACACCGGCGTGGATGCCCAGGGCAAGCCCCACTCCGTGGTGAACCTCACCGGCCGGCGCGACCGGGTGGCGGCCCTGGCCAACGGCGCCCTGCTGCTGGGCCTGGCCCTGATGGCCCTGGTGGCCCTGCGCAGCAGCCCGGCGGTGCTGGCCCTGGTGCTGGCCTGCTGCGGCATCGGCTACGCCTACCAGGGCCCGCCGTTCCGCCTGGGCTACCGCGGCCTGGGGGAACCGCTGTGCTGGATCGCCTTCGGTCCGCTGGCCACCGCCGCCGGCCTGCTGGCCCTGGCGCCGCCCGCCGAGGCCGGCGCCGCCGGCTGGTTGGCGGCGGTGCCCTGGGGCACGGCGATCGAGCTGGGCAGCGGCCCCGCCCTGGCCACCACCCTGGTGCTGTTCTGCTCCCACTTCCACCAGGTGGAGGAGGACGCGGCCCACGGCAAGCGCTCACCCGTGGTGCGGCTTTGCACCGGCGCGGCCGCCGGCCTGGTGCCCTGGTTCGTGGCCGGCACCCTCTCCTTCCAGTGGGCGCCGGTGCTGGTGGGCCAGTGGCCGCTCACGGCCCTGCTGGGGGTGGCGGGGCTGCCGGCGGGCCAGGCCCTGATCCGGCTGCTGCGGGAGCACCATCGCGATCCGCAGCGGATCAGCGGCAGCAAGTTTCTGGCCCTGCGCTTCCAGGCCCTCAACGGTCTGGGCCTGGCGCTGGGGCTGGCGCTGGGTCCGCTGCTGGCCCCCTGGCTCGGGGGAGCCCCCGGCGGTCGCTGAGCGCTGTGGCGGCCGGTCCCCTGGGGGTGGCGGAGCCCGGCGGCAGCCGCGACGACCGGCTGCAGCTGGCCTGGCGGCCCTTCCACTTCCGGCTGCCGCGGGAGCTGGTCACGGCCCAGGGGGCGCTGGCCTGGCGGCGCGGCTGGCTGCTGCGCCTGCAGGACGGGAGGGGCGCGGAGGGCTGGGGCGAGGCGGCGCCGCTGGAGTTGGGCGGGGACGGCTCAGGGGCGCCGGCCCATGCCGCCTGCACGGCGGCGATCGACGACCTGGGCGCTCGGGTGTCGCGCCTGGCGCTGGAAGCCCGGCTGCCGGCCCTGCCGTTGGAGCTGGGCTTTGCGATCGGCCTGGCCCTGGCGGAGCTTGATGGGCTGGGCTCACCCGCCAGCGGCGGCTGGCGCTCAGCCCCCGCCACGGCCCAGTTGTTGCCGGCCGGTGAGGCGGTCCTGCCGGCCTTGGAAGCCGGCCTGGCGGCCTGTCAGACCCTCGCGGCACCCCCGGACCCGGAGCCGATCGGGCCCAGCGGGGTCGCTGGATCCGGCCGGGGAGCCCCCTCGCCCCCCACCTTCAAGTGGAAGGTGGCCGCTGCCGACGACGGCCTGGAGCGTCACCTGCTGGAGCAGCTGCTGGCGCGGCTGCCTGCCGGGGCGCGCCTGCGCCTCGATGCCAATGGCGGCTGGGATCGGGCCACCGCCGGGGCCTGGGCCGATCGCCTGGTCGGGGATCCCCGGCTGGAGTGGCTGGAGCAGCCCCTCGCCCCCGCCGACCAGGCGGGCCTGGAGGCCCTGGCGGCGCGGCTGCCGGTGGCGCTGGATGAGTCGCTGCGGCAGCGGCCCGAGCTGATGGCCTCCTGGCCGGGCTGGCAGGTGCGGCGGCCGGTGCTGGAGGGGGACCCCCGGCCTCTGTTGGCGGCGCTGGCGGATGGCCGGCCGCGGCTGATGCTGAGCACGGCCTTTGAAACCGGTGTGGGGCGCCGGCTGCTGGGCCACCTGGCGGCCCTGCAGGTGGAGGGCCCCACGCCCACCGCCCCCGGCCTGGCGCCGGGCTGGCGGCCGGAGGGTCCGCTGTTCAGCGCCGATCCGCGGCAGGCCTGGGAGGCGTTGGCGTGAGCAGCGGCGTGCGCGAGCTTGGATCTGGCCGGGTGCTGCTGGGCTGTGGCCCCGACCCGGCGGCCACGGCGGCGCAACTGGAAGTCCTGCTCGCGCAGGGGCTGGTGGTGGGGCTGGCGGCCCCCCAGGAGGAGCGGGAGCTGGTGGCGGCCCTGGGGCTGCAGGCCCCGCTGCAGAGCGGGCACTGGCCAGGGCCAGCGGTGGTGGTGGGCAGCGGCGGCAGCAGCGGCGCCCGCCGCTGGGTGCTGCAGCCCCTCGAGAGCCTGGACGCTGCGCTGGACGCGCTCGCGGCCTGGCTGGAGGGCCTCGGTATGGATCCGGCCGCGTCGCTGCTCCTCAACCCCCTGCCCCTGCACCACGTGAGCGGGCTGATGCCGCTGCTGCGGGCGCGGCGCTGGGGGGCCGAGCTGCGCTGGCTGGAGCCGGCGCTGCTGCGCGACCCGGCCCGGCTCGCCCAGGCCCAGCCCCTCGATCCCCGGCGGCCCGCCCTGATCTCCCTGGTGCCCACCCAGCTGCAGCGCCTGGTGGATCACCCCGATGGCCTGGCCTGGCTGGCCCGCTGCGCCGTGATCTGGGTGGGTGGCGCGGCCCTTCCGGCGGCGCTGGCGGAGCGCTGCCGGGCCGCCGGCCTGCCGCTTTCCCCCTGCTACGGCAGCAGCGAGACCGGGGCCATGGTCTGCGCCCTGGAGCCGGCGCGCTTCCTGGCCGGGGACCCCGGCGTGGGGCGGTCCCTGGGCCACGCCGAGCTGGCGATCGATCCCGGCGATGGTGCCGTGCGGATCCGGGCGGCCAGCCTGGCGGCCGGCTGGTGGGCCGCCGGGCAGCTGCAGCCCCTTCCCCTGCACGATGGCTGGTGGTGCAGTGGCGACCGGGGCCGCCTCGGACCGGCCGGCCTGGAGCTGCTGGGCCGCCTGGATGGCGCCATCAGCAGCGGCGGCGAAACCGTGTTCCCGGAGCAGGTGGAGGTGCGGCTGCGGGCGCTGGCGGAGCAGGCGGGGCTGCCGCTGGAGGCCCTGCTGCTGCTGCCCGAATCCGATCCGCTCTGGGGCGAGCGCCTGGTGGGGCTCTACCGGCCAGCGGCGGCCGCCACAGGCGCACCTGGGGCGGACCAATCCGTGCCGGTGCCGCTGGCGGAGCGACTGCGGCAGCTGGCGCTGCAGCTCCCCCCCAGCCAGCGGCCGCGGCGCTGGCTGGCCTGTGCCGAGCTGGCCCCCACAGCCCTCGGCAAGTGGCAGCGGGGCCGCTGGCGCGCCTGGCTGATGCAGCAGCCGATCACAAACCAGTGACAGATCACTGGGCCCCGGCTACAAGCGGGAGAACGCGCCCCCGGCCATGACCGACAGCAACCTCAACGAAATCAGCAACAAGAAGCTGGCCGCCGGTCTTCTGGGGATTTTTCTGGGCGCCTTCGGGATCCACAAGTTCCTGCTGGGCTACACGACCCCCGGAATCATCATGTTGGTGGTCACCCTGGTGGGCGGCGTTCTCACCTGCGGCGTGGCCTCCGGGGTGATGGGCGTGATCGGCCTGATCGAGGGCATCATCTACCTCACCAAGACGCCCGAGGAGTTCCAGGCCACCTACGTGGACGGCAAGAAGGAGTGGTTCTGATGCAAGGGTCCCTGCAGCGACGGCGCAGCGGCAGCCAGCGGCCCGGGTTGCTGGCGATCCTTGTGCTCGGGGCGCTGGTGAGTGCCAGTTGCTTTGCCGCCATCCCCGCGGGGGAGCTGCATCCGCTGGCGCTGCTGGCCAGCCTGCTGCCGCTGCAGCTGGCGGCCCTGCTGTGGGGGCTGATCCACCGCCGCGACTGAAGCTTTGGGGGGAGCCGGGCGCCACGGCAGGCACGGCGGCTCCTGTCAGCTCAGAGAGCGCCGCAGCCCCGCACCCTCAAAGGGGCCGAGGTCCCTGGCCCAGGCTGGAGGCCTCCAGCCAGCGCTCGATCGGCTCCGGCAGGTCGCAGCGGCGGCGGGTGCTGCTCTCGATGGCGATGTGGCTGGTGAGGCCCTGGGCTGCCAGGGGCTTGGCTGCGGGCGGGCGATCAGCGGCCTGGGTTGGATCCGCTGAGCCTTCGTGATCGGGGTTGGCGCAGCGGAAGCGGTAGCGCACCTCGAAGCGGCCTCGTTCGAGCCGCTGCGGCTCCAGGGCGATGGCCAGGGCGTCACCGCAGACCAGCGGACGGCGGAAATCGGCGCTGCAGTGCACGATCGGCAGCGCCACCGCCAGGTTTTCCCCAGGCGTGGGGAAAACGGCCGCCGCGGCGATGCCGAAGCGCTCCAGGCTCTCCTCGTAGGCCTCGTGGCACCAGCGCAGCAGCTGGTGGAAGTGCATCACCCCGGCGGCATCCGTGTCGCCGAAACGCACGCGGCGGTGCAGTTCCAGCCAGGTGCGGGGGTCGAGGACGGCCATTGGCGCTCGGGGCGATCGCTGGGCGAACTCTGACGGGGACCGCGATGGCCGTGCCGGCCCGGGTGGTCCAAAGCGCAGCAGCGGGCGCCATGGGTTGCTGGCTGGCGAGGCTGTCCTGCGTGTTGGGTTGTCTTGCTGGTATTGGACGCCGCCCCTACATTCCGCCGAGTGCGCCCGATCCGCCTTGGCCTCCCCTGCCGCCTACGAGCAGCCCACCCTGGAGCGGGCCTGGCAGGCCTTCCTGGCCCATCTGCCCACGATCCTGCTCACCTGGGTGGCCACCGCCGTGATCAGCGGCGTGGGCCTGGCGGTGTATCTGCTGATCACGCTGGCGGTCATTGCCATCAGCGGCGGCGACAGCAGCAGCGAGACCGCCACCACCATCGCCGGCCTGGTGGGGCAACTGGGCCAGCTGCCCTTCTCGCTGCTCTCCAGCCTGGTGGGGGTGCTGTTCGTGGCGGTGCCTGCTCTCCACTACGCCACCGGCGAGACGATCGGCGTGGAGCAGGCCTTCCGCACCCTGTTCCGCCGGCCCTGGCGCTACCTGCTGGCGGGCCTGCTGTTCTCGCTGGTGGCCGGCCTGGGGTTCGTGCTCTGCATCCTGCCCGGCATCGCCGTGGCCCTGGTGGGGCCGGTGTACGTCAACAAGATCTTCAACGGCGATGGGCCGGTGCTGCAGACCTTCGTGGATGCCTTCCAGGCCGTGTATCGCTCGCCGAAGGGCTGGGAGTTCGTGGGCATCCAGGTGCTGGCCTTCCTGGTGGTGATCGTGGTGTCGGTCTGCACCTGCGGCCTGGGGGCGCTGGTGGCCGTGCCGGTGTCCACCTTCTATCTTCAGAACGCCGCCTACTACAAGGGTGTGCTCTCCTGAGCCCCGGCCTCCGGGTGGGCCTGGTTCAGCCGCTGGGGCTCAGCCGCTGGGGAAGGCGGCCAGCCCCAGGCCGTAGCTGAGCCCCATCCGCAGGCCCCAGTAGGCCAGCAGGCCCAGGCTGGCGGCTACCACGTGCCAGGCCTGCAGCCCCTGCGGGTAGAGCCGCCGCCGCCGGATCGCCTGCACCGACCACACCAGCAGCGCCGCAGCCGCCAGCGGGCCGAAGGCATGCAGGGCCAGGGCCTCGCCGAAGTCGCCCCGCAGGCTGGCGGCGGTGGCGCGGGTGAGGAAGCAGGTGGGGCAGGGAATGCCGGTGAGGGCCCGCAGCGGACAGGCGAAGCCCGGCAGACCCGGATGGCCACCCTTGAGCCAGAGGTAGCCCGTGAGGCTGGCCGGCAGCAGAACGCCGGCGCGGCGCAGGTTGGCGAGGAAGCGGCTCAGTGGTCCGGGCTGTTCATCGATCCACCGACCCCATGATCACGTCAATCGAGCCGAGGATCGCCATGATGTCGGCCACCTTGGCCCCCTTGAGGATGTGGGGCAGGATCTGCAGGTTGTTGGAATCGGCGGCGCGGATCTTGAAGCGCCAGGGGGTCACGTCGTCGTTGCCCTGGATGAACACGCCGATCTCGCCCTTGCCCGATTCCAGGCGGGTGTAGAGCTCACCGGAGGGAATCTTGAAGGTGGGCGCCACCTTCTTGGCCACGTACTGGTAATCGAAGCCATACCACTCACTCTTCTTGCCCTCCGCCAGGCGGCGGGCTTCCAGGTTTTCGGTGGGGCCGCCGGGGATCTGCTGAGCGGCCTGGCGCACGATCTTCAGCGACTGGCGCATCTCCTCGATCCGCACCCGGTAGCGGGCGTAGCAGTCACCCTCCTTCTGCCAGGCCACGTCCCACTCGAAGTCGTCGTAGCACTCGTAGTGGTCCACCTTGCGCAGATCCCAGGGCACGCCGGAGGCCCGCAGCATCGGGCCCGAGAGGCTCCAGTTGATCGCCTGCTCGCGGCTGACCACACCCAGGCCTTCAATCCGGCGGCGGAAGATCGGGTTGTTGGTGATCAGCTTTTCGTATTCGTCGATCTTGGGGCCGAACCAATCGCAGAAGTCCAGGCACTTCTCCAGCCAGCCGTAGGGCAGGTCGGCCGCCACCCCGCCGATGCGGAAGTAGTTGTTGTTGATCAGGCGCTGGCCGGTGGCCGCTTCCCACAGGTCGTAGATCATCTCCCGCTCGCGGAAGATGTAGAAGAACGGCGTCTGGGCGCCCACATCCGCCAGGAAGGGGCCAAGCCAGAGCAGGTGGTTGGCGATGCGGTTGAGCTCCAGCATCAGCACGCGGATGTAGCTGGCGCGCCTGGGCACCGGCACATCGGCCAGGCGCTCCGGGGCGTTCACCACGATCGCCTCGTAGAACATGCCCGCCGCATAGTCCATGCGGCTCACGTAGGGCACGAACATCACGTTCGTGCGGTTCTCGGCGATCTTCTCCATGCCGCGGTGGAGGTAGCCGATCACCGGCTCGCAGTCCACCACGTCCTCGCCGTCGAGGGTCACCACCAGCCGCAGCACCCCGTGCATCGAGGGGTGATGGGGGCCGAAGTTGACCACCATCGGCTCCGTGCGCGTCTCCAGCTGCGTCATGGGGCCGTGGGCTGAGGGTCGTTGGCGGGATCTTAGGAAGGAAGCCATGCCCGATTCGGCCACCACCCCGACTGATCCGCCGTCGGTCCCACCGCTGGCTGGGGCCACGGACGATCCGTTCGAGCACGTGCCGGTGCTGGCGGGGCCCCTGCTGGAGGCCTTGGCGGACCTGCCGCCCACCCCGGCGGGCGCCGCCCCCCTGCTGATCGACTGCACCCTCGGCGGTGGCGGCCACAGCGCCCTGCTGCTGGAGGCCCACCCCCAGCTGCGCCTGATCGGCCTGGACCAGGACCCCACCGCCCGCGCCGCCGCCGCCGCCCGGCTGGCGCCCTTCGGCGAGCGGGTGTCGATCGTGGCCAGCAACTTCGCGGCCTTCACGCCGCCGGAGCCCGCCGCCCTGGTGCTGGCGGACCTGGGTGTGAGCAGTCCCCAGCTGGATGTGGCGGACCGCGGCTTCAGCTTCCGCGCCGATGGGCCGCTGGACATGCGCATGAACCCCGAGGCGGGCGAGACCGTCGCGGAGCTGATCGCGCGCCTGGAGGAGGCCGAGCTGGCCGATCTGATCTACGCCTACGGCGAGGAGCGCCTGTCGCGCCGGATCGCCCGCAAGATCAAGGCCCATCTGGCCGAGCAGGGCCCCTTCGCCGGGACCGCCGCCCTGGCCTACCTGGTGGCCGGCTGCTATCCACCGGCGGCCCGTCGCGGCCGCATCCATCCCGCCACCCGCACCTTCCAGGCCCTGCGCATCGCCGTGAACGACGAGCTGGGCGTGCTCGACCGCCTGCTCGCCGCCGCCCCCGACTGGCTGCTGCCCGGCGGCCTGGTCGGCGTGATCAGCTTCCACTCGCTGGAGGACCGGCGCGTCAAGACGGCCTTCGCCGGCGATGGGCGGCTGCAGCGGGTGACCCGCAAGCCCCTGGTGGCGGACGAGGCGGAGCAGGCCGCCAATCCCCGCAGCCGCTCGGCCAAGCTGCGGGTGGCCCGCCGCCGCCCGCTCGAGTCCGGCGCCTCCGCCTGACGCTCGCCTGATGCCTGCCTGATGGACGACCTCCTCGACCCCCTGCGCCAGGCCCTGGCCGGCATCAGCCGCACCGACCTGATCTGGTGGGTGGCGCTGGCGATCCAGCTGGTGGCGATCCCCGGCACCCTGTTCCCGGTGCTGCCCGGCCTGGCGCTGTTGCCGATCGGCGCCGGCCTGTGGTGCTGGGCGGTGGGCTGGAGTGCCGGCTGGCCGGCCCTGGCCCTGGCGGTGCTGATCCTGCTGCTGGGCTGGGGCGCCGACGCCCTGGGCCTGGTGCTGGGCGCGGCCCGGCTCAAGGCCAGCCGCTGGGCCTACATCGGGGCCGGCCTTGGCCTGGTGGTGGGGCTGCTGGGGCTGTTGCCGGCCCTGCCGGTGGGCGGCCCGCTGCTGGGGGCCCTGGTGGGGCCGCTGGCAGGCGCGGCCCTCGGCGAGCTGGTGGCCGAGCTCGGCGCCGGCCGCACGCGCGGCTTCGAGACGCTGCGCCGCTCGCTGGTGGTGGGCCTGGCGGTGGTGAGCGGCATGCTCGTGAGCCGGCTGGCCCAGGTGATCCTGGCGCTGATCGGGGTGCTGGGGTTCGTGGTGCTGAGCGTCTGGCTGCCGGGCTGACGGCCCAGCCGAGGGCCCGAAGGTCTCACCCCCGCAGCTCCTGGATCGCGGCGCCGAGCACCGCCAGCGCCGCCTCGATCTCGGCAGCGGTCGTGCCGCGCCCCAGCCCGAAGCGGATCGAGGCTGCCGCCTCGGCGCGGCTGCGGCCCAGGGCCGCCAGCACGTGGGAGGGGCTGCCGGCGCTGCAGGCCGAGC
>NZ_NQLA01000031.1 GCF_002252705.1 Vulcanococcus limneticus LL | reverse complement strand
GGGGCGTACGCCCCTGGAGGCAGCTCAACAGGGAGTTGCAGCATGACCACATCCACCCACTCTCATAAGGACTGGACCGACAAAGGGGGTCACGTCAGGATCACCGCTGCCTGGTCGAGGCGGTTCAGTCGGGTCGTTTGGAGGCTCTGGTGGACGAGGCCCTCTGAGGTCGTCGCGGGGCCTGTCAGCGTGCCTATGGCACGAGGTTCACCAGCTTCCCGGGCACCACGATCACGCGACTGGGGGCCTTACCCTCCAGCCACTTGGTGGCGATGTCGCTCGCCAGGGCCAGCTGCTCCAGCGTGGCCTTGTCGGCATCGGCGGGCACCTCCAGGCTGCCTCGCACCTTGCCCTTGATCTGGATCACCAGGGGCACGGTGCTGCGCACCAGGGCCGCGGGATCAGCCGAGGGCCAGCTCTGGATGTGCACGCTGCTACCGGCCAACGCCTCGGCCTGCGAGCGGCCCCCCAGCTTCTGCCACAGCTCTTCCGCCAGGTGGGGGGCAAACGGGGCCAGCAGGATCAGCAGGGTGCGCAGGGCCTCGCAGGCCAGGGCCGGCCGGCTGGCCTCCAGGTGGGCCGCCATGGCATTGCTGAGTTTCATCAGCTCCGACACGGCGGTGTTGAACTGGTAATCGCCGTCCAGGTCGTCGCTGATCTCGGTGATGGCGGTGTGCACGGCGCGCCGCAGCTCCTGCTCATCGCCCGAGAGCTCGCCGTCCGCCAGGGCCCCAGCCACAATCGCCGCCGTGCCGGCGCCGTCAGCCAGGCTCAGGCCCCGCTCAGCGGCCCCATCCACCTGGCGCCAGATCCGCTGCAGGAAGCGGAACTGACCCTCCACATCGGCGTCATCCCACTCCAGATCCTTCTCGGGCGGCGCCTTGAACAGGATGAACATGCGGGCTGTGTCGGCGCCGTACTTGTCGATCACCACGGCGGGATCGACACCGTTGTACTTCGATTTTGACATCTTCTCGTAAAACACCTCCAGCACCTCGCCCGTGACCGGATCGCGCGGATCGGTGGGATCGGTCACATCGGCCGGAGCGATGTACTTGCCGCTGTGGGGATTCTTGTAGGTGATGCCCTGCACCATGCCCTGGGTGAGCAGCCGCTGGAATGGCTCATCGAAGCCCAGCAGGCCACGATCGCGCAGCACCTTGGTGAAGAAGCGCGAGTAGAGCAGGTGCAGGATCGCGTGCTCGATGCCGCCCACGTACTGGTCCACCGGCAGCCAGGAATCCACCGCTTCGCGGCTGAAGGGCAGGGCCGTGTTGTGGGAGTCGCTGTAGCGCAGGAAGTACCAGCTGGAGCACATGAAGGTGTCCATGGTGTCGGTTTCGCGCCGGGCCGGCGCACCGCAGCAGGGACACGCCACCTGCCACCAGCTCTCCAGCTGGGCCAGGGGCGAGCCGCCCTTGCCGGAGAAGGCCACGTCGCGGGGCAGCTCCACAGGCAGCTGCTCGACCGGCACCGGCACCACCCCGCAGCTGTCGCAGTGGATCACCGGGATCGGGCAGCCCCAGTAGCGCTGGCGGGAGATCAGCCAGTCGCGCAGACGGAACTGCACCTTGGCCCGGCCCCAGCCCTCGGCTTCCGCCGCCGCCGTGATCGCCGCCTTGGCCTCGCCGCTGGCCAGTCCATCGAAGCGGCCCGAGTGAATCAGCACCCCGGCTTCGGTCCAGGCGCCGCCCTCGTAGGCGTGCTCATCGCTGCCCTCGGGAATGATCACCTGCCGCACCGGCAGCTCGTACTGGCGGGCGAACACAAAGTCGCGCTGGTCGTGGGCGGGCACGCCCATCACGGCGCCGGTGCCGTATTCGGCCAGCACGTAATCGGCGATCCAGAGGGGGATCAGCTCTCCGTTGGCCGGGTTGCGCACCCGGGCGCCGATGGGCACGCCGCGCTTGGGCTTGTCGTCTGCCGTGCGCTCCTGCTCGCTCTGGCGGCTCACCAGGTCGCAGAAGGCCTCCACGTGAATCGCCTGCTCCTCTGTGGTGAGCCGGGCCACCAGCGGGTGCTCGGGGGCCAGCACCACGTAGCTGGCGCCGTAGATCGTGTCGGGGCGGGTGGTGAACACAGTGATGCGCTCGGCCGTGTCGTGGCCATCGGCATCCACCACCGGGAAGCTGAGCTCGGCGCCGGTGCTGCGGCCGATCCAGTTGGCCTGCATCGTGCGCACCCGCTCCGGCCAGCCCTCGAGCATGGGCAGGTCGTCGAGCAACTGGTCGGCGTAGGCGGTGATCTTCAGGAACCACTGGCGCAGCTTGCGCTTCTCCACCAGGGCGCCGGAGCGCCAGGAGCGCCCCTCACTGTCCACCTGTTCGTTGGCCAGCACCGTCTGATCCACCGGATCCCAGTTGACGGTGGCGTCCTTCTGATAGGCCAGGCCGGCCTCCAGGAACTGCAGGAACAGCCACTGGGTCCAGCGGTAGTAGTCGCTGTGGCAGGTGGCCAGCTCCCGGTCCCAGTCGATCGAGAGACCGAGCTGGTTGAGTTGCTGCCGCATCGCGGCGATGTTCTGGTCGGTCCAGGCGCCAGGATCCACGCCCCGCTCAATGGCGGCGTTTTCCGCCGGCAGGCCGAAGGCATCCCAGCCCATCGGGTGCAGCACCCGCTTGCCGCGCAGGCGCGCCACTCGCGCCACCACATCCGTGATCACGTAGTTGCGCACATGGCCCATGTGCAGGTTCCCCGAGGGATAGGGGAACATCGAGAGGGCGTAGAAGGCGTCGTCGCCCGGTTGCAGCGCGGGGGTGGCATGCAGGCTCTGCTCCTGCCACTGCTGCTGCCAGGAGGCCTCGATGGCCTGGGGGTGGTAGCGGCTGCTCTCGCTCACGACAGGCCCGGACACAAGCCTGTGATGGTGCCACAGCCACTCGAGCGGGCCTGGGAGCTGGCAGCGTTGTCAGGCCAGGATCCGGATCACCGCCACGGCGCTGCGGCTCACCAGGATCGGCTGCTTCTCGTATTCAGGCTGCAAGCCGAGGAACTCCCCGTCGACCCAGCGCAGGATGCCGTCCAGCTTGGTGCCGTCGCTCAGCTGCACGTTGATGGGGCTCTTGCTGCGCACCCAGGCCTGCAGGGTGCGCACGCCGGGCTGGGAGGCATCGAAGCTGGCCCCGGTGCGGCTCTCGAAGAGGTTCCCCATAGGATCGATGATTGACCTTGCGGCCGCGTCGCGTGCTCCAGTTCAGCAAATATCAGGGATTAGGCAACGACTTTCTGCTGCTGGACGGTCGGCTCCTCGAGGGCGGCGCCGTTCCGGACTCGGACTTTGTGTTCGGTCTGACGCCGGAATGGATTGAACGGCTGTGCGATCGGCGCTTCGGGGTGGGCGGCGACGGGGTGATCCTGGCCCTGCCGCCCAATGCCGGCGGCGAACTGCGCATGCGCATCTTCAACGCCGATGGAACCGAGCCGGAGATGTGCGGCAACGGCATCCGCTGCCTGGCCCGCTTCCTGGCCGATCGCGACGGCGACGGTCCGGGCCGCACCTGGCAGATCGACACCCTGGCCGGGCGGATCGTGCCCGAGCTGCTGCCGGATGGCACCATCCGCGTCGACATGGGCGCCCCCTTCCTGGAGCCGGCCCAGGTGCCCACCACCCTGGAGCGCGGGCCCGACGGCCTGCCCCAGGGTGAGCTGGTGGTCGATGGCGAGACGTTCGCCGTGGCCGCCGCCGGCATGGGCAACCCCCACGTGGTGATTCCTGTGGATGCGGTCGAGGAGATCGACCTGGAGCGCTTCGGCGCCGGCTTCGAGGTGCACCCGGCCTTCCCGGCCAGGACCAACGTCCACTTCGTGCAGGTGCTCGCCCCCGACCACCTGGTGATGCGGGTGTGGGAGCGGGGTGCCGGCCCCACCCTGGCCTGTGGCACCGGCGCCTGCGCCACCCTGGTGGCCTGCCATCGGCTGGGGCTGAGCGAAAACCGCGCCCGGCTCGATCTGCCTGGCGGCCCCCTGCAGATCCACTGGGATCCCAGCAGCGGCAAGGTGTTCATGGATGGCCCGGCCGAGCACGTGTTCGACGGCGTCGTGCCCGATCCCGCCGTGGTGGCGGCCGCCCGGCGCGAAGCCGCCGAACGGCCGCGCCCCGACACTCCGGCCCCTGCGGCGCCCGCCGCCGGCGCTGCCCCAACGATCGACTGCGCCACCGTGTGCACGAACGGCTGCATCCGCCCCGACGACTGCCCCAGCGCCGAGGCCCGCGCCCGTGTGGAGGCCCTGCTCAGCGGCACCTCCCTCGACGACCTGGTGGCTCTCGCCGCCAACTCCCTGGAATCGCGCACCCGCTCCCGCATTGAGCGGGAGCGGGGCCTGGGGGGCTGAACCGATGACCTACACCCCGCCGATCTACCTCGATTCCTGCGCCACCACCCCGCCGGCGTCGGAGGTGCTGGAGGCCATGGCCGCGGTGCACGCCGAGGCCTGGGCCAATCCCTCGAGCCTGCACGGCTTCGGCCTGGCAGCGGCGGAGCGGCTGGAGCGCTCCCGCCAGCGCATCGCCGAGATCCTGGGCTGCGGCGGTAGCCAGGTGATCGTCACCTCGGGGGGAACCGAGTCGATCCACATGGCCCTGCTCGGGGCCGCCGCCGATGGTCCGCCGGGGCGGTTGCTGATCTCCGCCGTAGAACACCCCGCCACCGTGGCCGCCGCCGGCCAGCTGGCCCAGCGGGGCTGGCAGGTGGAGACGCTGCCGGTTGATCACCTGGGCGTGGTGGACCTGGACGCCCTGGATCGCCTGCTGGCGCCGCCGACGCGGCTGGTGTCGCTGATCTGGGGCCAGAGCGAGGTGGGCACGGTGCAGCCGATCGAGCGGATCGGCAGGCGCTGCCGTGAGGCCGGGGTGCTGCTGCACGTGGATGCGGTGCAGGTGGTGGGTCACCTGCCGCTGGCCTTCGATGCCCTGCCGATCGACCTGCTCAGCTTCGCCTCCCACAAGCTGCAGGGCCCCCGCGGCGTCGGCGCCCTGCTGGTGCGCCCCGATCTGGCCCTCAAGCCCTTCATCGGCGGAGGCGGCCAGGAGGCGGGCCGCCGCGGCGGCACCGAGCCCGTGGCGCTGGTGGCGGGCCTGGCCCGGGCCCTTGATCTCTGCGATGCCCGGCTGCGGGCCCACGGCGGGCGCGATCCGATCGCCGATCTGCGTAACGACCTGCTGCAGCGGCTGTTGCAGTTGCCGGCCGTTCGCCTCAGCGGCCCCGATCCCTTTGATCCCAGTGGGCCCGAGCGGCTGCCCCACCACATCAGCCTGCTGATGGCCAGCCCCAGCGGCCGGCCGATCTCCGGCCGCCGCCTGGTGCAGACGATCTGGCAGCAGGGCTACGCGGTGAGCAGTGGCTCGGCCTGCAGCAGTGGGCGGGGCGCCAACCCCTGGGGTCTGGCCCCCAGCCCGATCCTTCAGGCCATGGGCTACCCCGATGGCGAGGCCGCCAGCGGTCTGCGGATCAGCCTGGGGCCCTGGCTGACGCCTGCGGACCTGGAAGGGGTGCCCGGGGCGGTGGAGCGGGGCCGGCTGCGGGTGATTGCCGGCGAGCCGGTGGGCTGAACCCGGAGCTGGCCTGCTGAGGGGGCTCCGCGCTGGCTCTCCTGGGTAGGGTCGCCCCTGCTGAGCTGGTTCGATGCTGCCCGCTGATCTGCGCGAGGCCGAGGCCGAGGCCCTGGAGTCGCTGGCCACCGCGCTGGCGGCCGAGCCCAAGGGCCTGTGGACCGCTGAATTCCGCTTTGAGGGTCTGCGGCTGATGCCCGTGGCCCTGCGCCTCGGCACAGCGCTCACGCCGCGCTTCCCCGGCCTGCGGCTGTTGTTCCCCGATGCGGGCGCCACGGCCCTGGCCAAGCGCGATGCACCCGAGCTCGCCAGCCAGCTGGCCAGCCTGCGCGACCTGATGCGCCTGCAGCAGGCCGACGGCGGCAGTGCGGGCGTGCTGATCGTGGTGGCCCCTTCCCCGGCGGACTATGAGGAAGTGGAAGCGGTCTGCGGCCAGCACCGGGGCCCGGTGGTGCTGCTCAACGGCAGCCTCGAAGACGCCGCCGTGGGCATCGGCAGTGTGGCCCGCGAGCGGCGCAAGGGCTTCCTCTCGGGCTGGCAGGCGGCCTATGCCCTGATCCCCACGGCCGAGGGGGCCCTGCGGCGGGCGTTCCCCGGACCCTGGGAGCTCTACCGCCGCGACCCCGACGGCCATCGCTTCGCCGCCAGCTTCGAGGGCAAGCCGGATGCCGAGCAGCAGGCCGAGGCCCTCGGTGACGCCGGTGGCGTGGGTCGCGGCCTGGCGGCGGTGGATCGCTTCATCGAAGGCCTGCGCAACTGACGCCGTGGCGGGCCGCCGACCCTTGTGGGACCCGGCGGCCCTCCGTACAGTTCAGCGTCTGCCGATGCGCCATGGCTGCTGCCGATTCCTCCCCCCGCCCACGCCGGATCGGCCTGGTGGATGCGGGAGCCGCCCTGGCGGTGCTGCTGGCCGCCGCCGGTGTGATCTGGAGCCCCAAGCTCACCGGCGCCATCGCCAAGGCCACCGGCGGCCTGCGGCCGGTGACGGTGCTGGTGGATGTGCGGGGGATCCCGGCGGCCGATCCGGCTTCGCTGATCGCCTCGGCCCGGCAGGACGGCAAGCTCGCGATCGTGATCCGCAACCAGCCCCACGGCAATGTGGATGTCAAGGAGGTGATCGCCCTGCCGCGGCGCATTTCCACCCTCACCCCGGACGGCAAGGTGGTGAGCGCTGCCGATCCCAACCAGGCCAGCTTCAGCACCCTGGATGCCCGTTTCGTGCTCGAAGGCGAGGGCCGCAAGACCGCTGAGGGGGTGGTGTTCGGTAACCAGGCCATCAAGGTGGGTGCCCCGATCGAGCTGGAGGGCAGCGCCTTCCGGGTGGGCGGCTCGGTCACGGGCCTGAAGCTGGAGTCCTGACATGGGGAACCCTGTGATGGCAAGACGAGATGGGCCTGCCTCCAGCCACCTGCTCCGATTCAGGCCTGACTCACTGAGTGGCTTGGTGCTCAGGCGTGGCACCGCCGCAGGCCTGGGCGCCGGCCTGGTGATCACGGCCCTGGTGGCTCCGCCGCTGCGGGCCCAGAGCCTCACCGCCTTCACCTCCTTTCCAGCGGCGGCGCCGCCCATCGGCCTGCCCCGGCTGCAGAGCCAGGTCACCTGCCCCGCCCTGCAGCAGCGCCTGGCCGCCGTGCTGGGCGGCGAGGCGGTCGCCTGGAGCGTGTCCGTGGCCGACCCCAGCGGCCGCCTGCTGGCCGATCTCAACGGCAGTCGGCCGCGCATTCCAGCCTCCAACCAGAAGCTGATCAGTACCGCCATCGCCCTGGACCGCCTGGGTCCCGACTACCGGCTCACCACGCGCCTGTGGCGTCTGGCGGACGGCAGCCTGCGCATCACCGGTGAGGGCGATCCCGATCTGGGCCTGACCCAGCTGCGTCGCTTCGCCAAGCTGGCCCTGGGCAGCGGTGGCGGGCCCGGTGAGCCTGCGCAAGCGCCGGTGAGGATCCAGCTCGTCGAGGAGCCCAGCCAGCGCTGGTGGCCCAGCGACTGGCACTGGGGTGATCGGGCCGAGGCCTACGGCGCCCCGATCACTCGCCTGGCCCTCACCAGCAACGCCATCGACATGGCAGTGCCCAACCCGCCGGACCGGCTTCAACGGCTCCTGGGACAGGAGATCCGGCGCCAGGGCGGCCAGGTGGCCTTCAGCGTGCTGCCCTCCAGTGCCACCGGCGCCATCGATGGCACCAACGCCACCCTGCTCTACGAGGAGCCCTCGGTAGGGATGCATGGGCTGCTGAGCCTGGCCAACACCGAGAGCCACAACTTCACCGCCGAGGTGCTGCTGCGCCAGGCCAGCGGCAGCTGGGATCTGACCCAGGCCCGCGGCGCCACCATGCAGTGGCTGGCCGCCCAGGGCCTGCCGATGGACGGTGTGGTGGTGGTGGATGGCAGCGGCCTCTCGCGCAGCAACCGGGTCACCAGCCGGCTGCTGGCGGCCCTGCTGCTGCGCATGTCGCAGCATCCCTATGCCGCCAACTACCAGGCCTCCATGGCCATCGCCGGGCAGCGCGGCACCCTGCGCAATCTCTACAGGGGCACCAGCCTGGAGGGCCGCTTCCGGGGCAAGACCGGCACGATCTCGGGTGTGCGCAGCATCAGCGGCGTGCTGGACACCCCGGAAGGGCCACGCTTCGTGAGCGCCATCGCCAACGGCGGCTCGGCGCCCAACACCACGATCGGCCGGATTCTGAGGGAGAGCCAGGTGCCGGGCCTCTGCCCGGCGGTCTGAGCCCGCTGGGCAGGCCCTCCCGATGGGGAGGGCCCTCAGTTGCGGCCGGCGGCCTGGCGCAGGCGTTCGGCGGCGCGGCGCGCCCGACCGATGGGCACCGCGGCGGAACTGGCCTCGCTGGCTGCGGGCTGACCGGCCAGGCTGGTGGGATCCACGCTCTGCAGCTTCACCAGCTCGCGCCGGCCTGCCATCACCACCTTGCCCATGTCCTGCAGGCGCCCCTCCAGCTCGCCCAGCACCTGCTCGGCATAGCGGTTGGCGCCCTCCTGAATCGAGGCCGATTCCTGGCGGCTGCGACTGATCAGCGCCTCGCACTGCTGCTGGGTCTGGTGGCGGAACTGCAGCGCATCGGC
Organism: Vulcanococcus limneticus LL; assembly: GCF_002252705.1. Classification (GTDB taxonomy): domain Bacteria; phylum Cyanobacteriota; class Cyanobacteriia; order PCC-6307; family Cyanobiaceae; genus Vulcanococcus; species Vulcanococcus limneticus. The sequence continues at coordinate 27,211 of NZ_NQLA01000031.1, read as the reverse complement.
GTGCACCCGCTCGGCCTCCGCCTGGCTGGTCTGCTGCAGGCGCACGGCCTCCTGGCGGATCTGCTCCAGTTCGGCCAGGCTCTGCTGGCGATTGCGCTCATGCTGCTCCACCAGCTGGCGCTTCAGCTCGGCGGCCTCGTTGTCGAGCTGTTGGCGACGCTGCAGGGTCTCCTGCTCCAGCTGCTGGCGCCGCAGGCCGAACTGCTGTTCCATCTGGGCCAGGCGCGTCTGGTGCTCCTGTTCGGTCTGGGCCACCTGCTGCCGGGTCTGAAGCAGCAGCTGTTCACATTGCTGGCGGGCCTGCTCCCGCAGCTCGGCCACCTGACGCTCGGCCTCCTGGCGGATCGCCTGGGCGCTGATCAGCTGCTCGCGCTGCTGACGCGCCTGGTTGACGATCTCCTCGGCCTTCTGGCGGGCCTGGGCGATGAACTCCTCCTTCTGGTGCAGCAGCTCCTCGGCCTGGGAGAGCTGGGGCGGCAGGGCCTCGCGCACGGCATCCATCGCTTCAATGGCGTCCTGCTCATTCACCAGACGGCCGCCGCTGAAGGGAACGCGCGTGCCGTCCAGCACGATTTCCTCCAGCTGGTCCAGCTGATCGAGCACGGAGCTGAGTTGCGCCTCGGTCATCACCGCTGTTCGGGAGATTCCCGATTAAAGAACGCGGCCAGATCCTGCGCCACTCCCTGGGGCACCATGTGACCCACCGGACCGCCGAAGCGGGCCACCTCCTTCACCACCGAGCTGCTCAGGAAGCTGTGGGCCGTGGCCGTGGCCATGAACAGGGTCTCCAGGTCCGGGGCCAGGCTCTTGTTGGTGTGGGCGATCTGCAGCTCGAATTCGAAGTCGCTCATCGCGCGCAGGCCCCGCAGGATCACGCCGGCGCCGCAGGTCTGGGCGAAGGCCACGGTGAGTCCATCGAAGCTGGCCACCTCCACCTGCGGCAGGTGGGCCGTGGCCGTGCGGATCTGATCCAGGCGCCGCTCCACCGGGAAGGTGGGGTTCTTGCTCGGGTTCTGCAGCACCGCCACCACCAGGCCGTCGAACAGGCGGGCAGACCGCTCGATCAGGTCCAGGTGGCCGAGTGTGAGGGGGTCGAAGCTGCCGGGATAGAGGGCCTTCATGGGCGGTGGGCGCGGGCCCCTTTCTAGAGTCAGGGGAAGCCCGATGCAGCGCGAGGACCCATGGCCAGTCTGAATGCCGACGCCAAGAAGACCCTGCTGCGCAAGATCCCCCATGGCGTGTTCATCTGCGGCGTGGCAGAGGGCGAGGAGGTGAACGGATTCACCGCCAGCTGGGTGACCCAGGGCTCGTTCGAGCCCCCCCTTGTGGTGATGGCGGTGCGGGCGGACTCCACCAGCAACGGCATCATCCAGCGCACCGGCAAGTTTTCCCTCAACGTGCTCGCTGCAGACCAGAAGGACCTGGCCGCTGTGTTCTTCAAGCCCCAGAAGGGGATCGGCGGTCGCTTCGACGCTGCCCCCTTCCAGCTGGGTGAGCTGGGCCTGCCCGTGCTCGACGACGCCCTCGGCGCTGTGGAGTGCGAACTGGTGGGCCAGGTGGCCGCCGGCGACCACACGGTGTTCGTGGGCCAGGTCAGGACCGCGGTGCTGCACCGTGACGGCGCCGCCCTGGAGCTCTCGGCCACCGGCTGGCAGTACGGCGGCTGAGGCCGCCCCCCTGTGATGGCTGCGGCCCGCCCTTGAGCCTGCCCGAACCCGCCGGCGCCGCCTCCCGGCCCCTGCTTCAGCAACCCGAGCGCCTCAAGGCCCGGCTCCGGCAGGTGCCGCCGGAGCCGGGTTGCTACCTGATGCGCGACGCCGACGACCGCATCCTCTACATCGGCAAGGCCAAGGTGCTGCGCAACCGGGTGCGCAGCTACTTCCAGGGCGGTCCAAAGCACAGCCCCCGCATCACCCTGATGGTGTGGCAGGTGTGCGAGATCGAGTTCATCGTCACCGACAGCGAGGCCGAGGCCCTGGCGCTGGAGTCGAACCTGATCAAGCACCACCAGCCGCACTTCAACGTGCTGCTCAAGGACGACAAGAAATACCCCTACCTCTGCATCACCTGGAGTGAGGCCTACCCGCGCATCTTCATCACGCGCCAGCGTCGCTTCCGCTCGCCCCTCGATCGCTTCTACGGTCCCTACGTGGACGTGGGCCTGCTGCGACGCACCCTGGCCCTGGTCAAGCGGGTGTTTCCCCTCCGGCAGCGGCCCCAGCCCCTTCACAAAGACCGCACCTGCCTCAACTACGCCATCGGACGATGCCCGGGGGTCTGCCAGCAGAAGATCAGCTCGGACGACTACCACCACACCCTGCGCCAGGTGGCGATGGTGTTCCAGGGGCGCAACGAGGAGTTGGTGGAGCTGCTGCAGCTCCAGATGGAGAAGTATGCCGAGCGGCTGGAGTTCGAGGCGGCCGGCCGGGTGCGCGACCAGCTCCAGGGCCTCGATGCCCTGACGGCGGACCAGAAGATGAGCGTGGGCGACAGCTCCGTGAGCCGCGATGTGCTGGCCCTTGCGGCCGATGGGCGGGTGGCGGCGGTGCAGCTGTTCCAGATGCGCGCCGGCAAGCTGGTGGGTCGGCTCGGCTACACGGCCGATGCGGTGGGCCTGCCCCCGCTGGAGCAGGGCGCCGGCGGCGATCTGTCCCCCAGCCCCGAGCGACAGCGGGCCCTCGGCCTGATTCTGCAGCGCGTGGTGGAGGAGCACTACAGCCAGGTGGAGCCGGTGGAGATCCCACCGGAACTGCTGCTGCAGCACGCCCTGCCCCAGCAGGCCCTGATCGAGGAGTGGCTCAGCGAACGGCGGGGCCGCAGGGTGAAGCTGGCGGTGCCCCAGCGCCAGCAGAAGGCTGAGCTGATCGAGCTAGTGGAGCGCAACGCCGCCTACGAGCTGGAGCGGGCCCAGCGCACGGCCGAGCAGCACCAGCTGGCCACCGAAGACCTTGCCCAGCTGCTGGAGCTGCCCAGCCCGCCGCGCCGCATCGAGGGCTACGACATCAGCCACATCCAGGGCAGCGACGCGGTGGCCTCCCAGGTGGTGTTCCTTGACGGGCTACCTGCCAAGCAGCATTACCGCAAATACAAGATCCAGAGCAGCTCGATCCAGGCAGGCCACTCCGACGACTTCATGGCCATGGCCGAAATCATGCGGCGGCGCTTCCGGCGCTGGAGCCAGGCCAAGGCGGAGGGTGCGGACCTGCGGGAGCTGCGGCGGGCGGCGGGCAGCGCCCTGCACACCGGCGGCCTCAACGACTGGCCCGATGTGGTGATGATCGACGGTGGCAAGGGCCAGCTCTCGGCCGTGATGGAGGCCCTGCGTGAACTGAACCTGGATGGGGACCTGGTGGTCTGCTCCCTGGCCAAGCAGCGCGAGGAGGTGTTCCTGCCCGGCGCCAAGCAGCCCCTGGACACCGACCCGGACCAGCTGGGGGTTCAGCTGCTGCGGCGCCTGCGCGATGAGGCCCACCGCTTCGCCGTGAGCTTCCACCGTCAGCAGCGGGGCGAGCGGATGAAGCGCTCGCGCCTCTCCGAGATCCCCGGGCTGGGGCCCAAGCGGATCAAGGAGCTGCTGGCCCACTTCCGCTCGATCGATGCCATCCAGCTGGCCAGTCCCGAGGCGCTGGCGGCCGCCCCGGGGCTGGGGCCGGCCCTGGCGCGGCAGGTGTGGGAGTACTTCCATCCGCAGGAGCGTGAGGAAGCGACGGGGGCGGCGGAATGACGCGAAGCGGGATGAGTGTGACGCGTCACGCAAGTGCGCGATGATCGGGCGCTGCCCGGCTTGGACCAGACTCGGTGAGCGTTCAGCTCTCGCCAGTTGTCGTTGCTGACCCCTGCTGCAGGGAAGCCGCAAGGATCGGCTGACCCGTGCTCAGATCGACGAGAGCGTCGCGATAGGTGATCTGCGACTGAGCGCGGCTGAAATCACTCTGCAGGGGAGTGTAGTAGTCGCACCCCTCAAAGTAATAGTGCGTCACCTGGCTGATCCGGGTGCGGCTGCGGTCCAGGATCGGATCACCGCCGTGCAGCAGATTCGCTGTCCAGATTAGGCAGTCCCCCTTCTTTGGCAGGAACTGGCGGACTTGCAGTTCCGTGATCGCGATCAGGTTCTGGATGGCCTGTTCATAAAGGTCGTAACGCCCGCTCAGGCAGGAGGTGTCATGGGCATCAAGGACCGGCAGGCGGTGAGATCCTGGGTAGTAGTGCAGCGGCCCACTGTTCATGTCCACGTCCTCCATCGCCACCCACACCCCACACATCCAGCGCTGCGGGAAGCAGTGGAAATGAATCGTGTCCGAATGGGTAGCTTGCTGCGTTCCGTGCAGGAAATTCAGCGTCTGGAAGGGGAGCGGTCTGCGTTGGTAGAGCTCCTGCAGCAGCGCGAGCACGCCGGAATCGGTTGCCAGGGCCCTGACGGCGTCACATTCGGCGTAAGCGTCCTGAATCCTGCCGATTCCCTCCATGTCGGGCTGGGCATAGCGATCGATCGTCCACTCCCTGATTCGGTCGATGAGAGCGGGATCGATGAACGACCGCTTGATCAGCACTCCATCAGTCGCCAGCCGATCAAAATCCGTCTGCGGATAAGCACAGGGTGGAACCAGATCGACCCACGGAAGATTCACGGAGGCGGATGCCATGGTCAGAGCTGGTTAGAGTGGGTGATGAGCAGTATGGTCCGTGTTCGCAATGCTCCCTCCTGAGAGGGGCGAAAACAGGATGATATTGCATCCAGATCTTGATGGATGCTGCTTCATTCGGACGGACATCCCTCTTGGCTCCTCTGCGGCCGCCATGGCTTTTGACAGCACCCGCCCGACGGAGGGGTGCCCGGCCGGAGCTTGCAGCCGCTCCCCTTGCGCCGTTGGTCAGGGAGCGGCTGCGTCAGGATGCGGCATCCCCTGTGGAGCTGCCTTGCGTGTTCCTCCCCCATCGCTGCCGCCTTGGGCTGATCGGTTCTCGATCCGCGTCGCTTCTCACCTGGTGAACACGGTGGCGGCGGCTGGGACAGCCTGGTCATGCACTGCCTGGTTCCGGCGCTGGCGCCTGGACTGCCGCTGGCTGCTCGTTCTCGTGTTGGGTTGTCTGCTGGGCACGCCAGGCACTGTCTCCGCCTCCCCGGGACTCTGCGTCGGACCGGTCTGCGGGGATGCGTTCACGCGAGGCTCTAAGCATATCTTTCAGCTGCGTCTGCGCCTGGCCGATAGGAACGGTCATTACGAGCGCATCACCGTCGACTGCCGGGATGGACGCATCAGCCCCGCGATCGGACCCGTGGAGCGCGGCTATGGCGCGGCGGTGGCGCGGCGTGCCTGCCGGCTCATCGGCTAGGTCCCAGGTCGAGGGGGCACCTATGGCCATCGGCATCTGGGTACTGGGCGACCAGCTCCACCCCCACCAGGCGGCTCTGGCCAGCTGCTCCCCGGGCGAGGCCCAGGTGCTGCTGGTGGAGAGCGGCTCGGTGCTGGCGCGGCGGGCCTACCACCACCAGAAGCTGGTGCTGGTGTGGAGCGCCATGCGCCACTTCAGTGCCGACCTGCAGGCCGCCGGCTGGGCCGTCGATTACCGCGAGGCCGGCAACTTCGGCACGGCCGTGCGCGCCTGGATCGCCGCGCACGGCATCACCGAGCTGCGGCTGATGGAGCCGGCGGATCGGGAGTTCCGCCAGGCCATTGGGGCCCTGGAGCTACCCGTGCGGCTGGTGTGGCTGCCCTCCAATGCCTTTCTCTGGAGCCGGCAGGACTTCGCCGCCTGGGCTGCTCGCTACAGGCAACTGCGGCTGGAGTTGTTTTACCGGGAGGGCCGGCGTCGCTTCGGGGTGCTGATGGAGGGCCAGGGCAGGGCCGCCCAGCCCCTGGGGGGCCAGTGGAACTACGACGCCGACAATCGCAAGGCCCCGCCCAAGGGATTGCGGGGGCCCGAACCGCTGCGCTTCGAGCCCGATGCCACCACCCGGGCGGTGATCGCCAAGCTGCGGCGGATCGACGCCGAGCGCGCCACCGCCGGCCTCGATCCCCTGCCGGGGGAGCTGGAGCCCTTCGGCTGGGCGGTGACGCGCCGCCAGGCCCTGCAGGTGCTGGAGCACTTCATCGCCACCCGTCTGGCGGGCTTCGGCCCCTATCAGGACGCGATGGTGAGCGGCCAGCCCACCCTCTGGCATGCCCTGCTCTCGCCCTATCTCAACCTGGGCCTCCTGCATCCGCTGGAGGTGATCCGGCGCCTGGAGGCGGCGGGGCTCGAGCAGGGCGTGCCCCTGGCCAGTCTGGAGGGGGTGATCCGCCAGATCCTGGGCTGGCGTGAGTACACCCACGGTCTTTACCACTGGTTTGGGGCTGATTACCCCAGCCGCAATCACTTCGGCCACAGCGCACCGCTGCCGGCCTGGCTCGAGCAGCTGGGGGGCAGCGGCATGGCCTGCCTCGACACGGTGCTCGGCGAGCTCAGGACCAGCGGCTACGCCCACCACATCCAGCGGCTGATGGTGCTGGCCAACTACGGCCTGATCGCCGGCCTGGATCCGGCGGCCCTCACCGCCTGGTTCCACCGGATGTTCATCGACGGCTTCGACTGGGTGATGCAGACCAACGTGCTGGGCATGGGCCTGTATGCCGACGGCGGCCTCCTGGCCAGCAAGCCCTACGCCGCCAGTGGCAACTACATCAACCGGATGGGCACCTACTGCAAGGGCTGCCGCTACGACCCCAAGCAGCGCCAGGGCGAGGCCGCCTGCCCCTTCAATGCCCTCTACTGGGACTTTCTGGCCCGCCAGCAGCCGCTGCTGGCGGCCAACCCGCGCATGGCCCTGGTGATCCGGCAGCTTGATCGGCTCGATCCGGCGCAGCTGCAGGCCATCCGTCAGACCGCCACACGCCACCGGACGCAGGGCTCCGCCGGGGTTGCTTGACAGGGGGGCGGAAGTCCCGGATTGTGGGCCTCCCTCCACTAGATGTCGCCCCGATGCCTCTCGGTCACCCCACCCGTAGTGCCGATCCCGCCCCCACCACCGGGCTGGATGTGGAGCTGCCCCGGGAGCTGGCCGCTGCGGTCGACACCTACCTGCGGGCCCGCCCGGGTCTGGATGCCAACCGTCTGCTGCAGAGCGCCCTGGCCCAATTCCTGGTGCAGCAGGGCGGAGCCCGCCCCGAGGTGCGGGAGCTCTACCTTGATGGCCTGTTCGGCCCCACCCGTTGATGACCCTGGCGGCGCTCCCCCCCGAGGCCTACCTCTGGTTCAAGACGCTCCACATCGTGGGCGTGGTGGTGTGGTTCGCAGGCCTGTTCTATCTGGTGCGTCTGTTCATCTACCACCGCGAGGCCGAGGAGCTGGAGCCCGCCCTGCGCACCGCCTTCCAGGCCCAGTACGCCCTGATGGAGCGGCGTCTGGCCAACATCATCACCACCCCCGGCCTGATCGTGACGGTGGCGATGGCCGCGGGGCTGCTGATCGCCCAGCCGGCCTGGCTTCAGCAGGGCTGGATGCACGCCAAGCTCGGTTTCGTCGCGGCCCTGCTGGCCTACCACCTGTTCTGCTACAGGCTGATGGGCCAGCTCCAGGTTGGCAGCTGCACCTGGAGCCCCAAGCAGCTGCGGGCCCTCAATGAGTTGCCCACCCTGCTGCTGGTGATCGTGGTGATGCTGGTGGTGTTCAAGACCCAGTTCCCAACCGGGGCCGCCACCTGGTTCATCGTGGCGCTGGTGGTGTTCATGGCCGCCTCGATCCAGTTCTATGCCCGCTGGCGGCGGCTGCGCGCCGAACGGGAGGCCGCTGGCGGAGCGGCCTGAGGTGAGCGTGGGCGGGCCCGTCTCCGACCCGCATCCCCTGGCGGGAGTGCTGGCGGGGGTCCATGCCGACAGCTGCCCCGGCGAGCTCAACTTCCACTGCCACACCCTCTGCAGCGATGGCAGCCTGACCCCCGAGCGGCTGGGCGAGCAGGCCGTGGCCCTGGGCCTGCGCCACCTGGCGGTGACCGACCACCACAGCACGGCCGCGCTGGCGCCCCTGCGGCTCTGGCTGGCTGCCCAGGCCGAGCGGGGGGCGGCGGTGCCCACGCTCTGGAGCGGTGTGGAGATCAGCTGTCTGCTGGAGGGCTGCCTGGTGCATGTGCTCGCCCTCGGCTTTGACGAGACCAGCGCCGAGGCCAGCGCTGCACTCACGCCCTACCGGCAGGGCAGCGCGCCGGTGGGGGAGGCCCTGCGGGCGGCGGAGGTGGTGCGGCGGATCCACGCTGCCGGCGGGCTGGCGCTGTTGGCCCACCCCGCCCGCTACCGCCTGCCCTTTGCCCGCCTGATCAGCGCGGCTGCCGCGCTGGGCATGGATGGCGGTGAGGCCTGGTACGACTACGCCATGCAGCCCCGCTGGCAGCCCACGCCTCTGGTGTGCGAGTCGATCGCCGCCCAGCTGGACGATCTCGGCCTTCTGCGAAGTTGCGGTACGGATACCCATGGTCTGGAGCTCCACGGCCGCTAGGGTTCAGTGAGCTTTTCCGCACCTCGCCGATGGGCCTGTTTGACCGCCTGCTGGGTTCCAAGAAGGTCACCAGCAGCACCGCTGCTCCCCAGGCCGCCAAGAAGGACGACACCTTCTTCCTCGATCCGGACGCGGCCAAGAGCGTGGGCGATGCGCAGTTCATGCGCCGCTCCAACACCATCCGCCACACCTTCCCCGGCACCGCCAGCAACCCCGGCATGAAGGAGCTTGTGGATGAGGTGGCCTCCCTTGAGGCCCAGGCCAAGAAGCGCAGCCCGGGTCTGCCCGGCGCCGAGGCCGTGGAAGCGGAGATCAACCTCACCGGCGGTGTGCCCAAGCCCGTCAAGAAGACCTTTGCCGAAAAACTCAGCAGCGCCGAGCTGGGCGAGCGGATGAAGGGTTCGGCCGTGGCGGTGAACGCCCCCGGGGGCCCTGCGGCGACCAAGAAGGAGAAGGAGCAGGCCAGCGCCCAGCCCCAGATCACCCAGCAGCCCGCCAAGCCCGGTTCCACCGACGCCTTCAAGGCCTGGGCCAAGGACATCACGAGCTGAGGGCTCCCCGATCAGGGCCCTGCAGCCCCCTCCACCAGGGCCTCGGCCTCCAGGACCAGCTCTCGTAGCCGCTCCAGCTGGTCCCGCTCTGCCGTGGCCCAGAGGCCACGGTGGTGCGCCTCCAGCAGCCGCTCGGCCATGTCCCGCAGTGCCCAGGGGTTGGCGCGGCGCAGGAAGTCGACCACGGTGGAATCGGCCAGCCAGCGGTCGCTGAGGGCGCCGTAACTCCAGTCCGGCACGCGGCCACTGCTGGCGTCGTAGGCGAACAGGTAGTCGAGGCTGGCGGCCATCTCGAAGCCGCCCTTGTAGCCATGGCGCTGCATCGCCTCGATCCAGCGGGGGTTGAGCAAGCGCGAGCGGATCACCTTGTCGAACTCCCGCTCGATCCGGTGCAGCCGGGGCCGCTGCGAGCGGGAGTGGTCGCCGAACCAGAGGGCCGGAGCGGTGCCGCGCACCGCCACGGTGGCCGCGCTCAGGCCCCCCTGGAACTGGTAGTAGTCGTCGGAGTCGAGCAGGTCGTGCTCGCGGTTGTCCTGGTTGTGCAGCACCACCTGCACCGCCTGCAACCGCTGCTCCAGGCCCGGGCGGTCGGCCACCCCCTCGCAGCGCTGGTCCGCCGTTGGGCTGTCGTAGCGCCAGCCGCTCCAGTTCAGAAAGGCCTCGCCCAGGTCGCGGCGCTGCTCCCACTGGCCGCTGTCGATCAGCCCCTGCAGGCCGGCGCCATAGGCGCCGGGCGCCGAGCCGTAGACCCGGCCGGCGTGGCCGTCGCGGCGGGCGGCGGCGGCCAGGGGGTTGTCCGCCTCCGGCTCCTCCTGGGCGGCCACCAGGGCGGTGGCCCGGTTCACCCAGCTCACCAGCTGGGGGAAGGCATCGCGGAACAGGCCGGAGATGCGCAGGGTCACATCCACCCGGGGCCGGCCCAGTTCCGACAGCGGGATCAGCTCCAGGTCCACCAGGCGGCGTGTGGGCCCATCCCAGACGGGTCTTACCCCCATCAGCGCCAGGGCCTGGGCGATGTCCTCGCCGCCGTTGCGCATGGTGGCCGTGCCCCACACCGAAAGGGCCAGGCGAAGCAGGGGTTCGCCCTCCTCCTGCAGGTGCAGTTCCAGCAGCAGCTCGGCGCTGCGGCGTCCCAGGTCCCAGGCGGCTTCACTGGGCAGGCCGCGCAGGTCGACGCTGTAGAAGTTGCGGCCCGTTGGCAGCAGGTCCGGGCGGCCGCGGGTGGGGGCGCCGGAGGGGCCGGCGGCGATGCGGCCCCCGGCCACCGCCTTGAGGAAGCCCTGGCGCTCGGCCTCGCCACAGCGCAGCAGGTCCGGCACCAACTGTCCCCGCAGGCGCTCGAGAACGGCCGCAGTCGCCGGGCCGGGGCTGTGGCTGCCTGACCCGAGGCGCTGGGCCCCCTGAACCAGGCCCTGAGCCTCCGGCACCACTGGCGTAGGGCCGGGGGTCTGGCCTGGCTCCAGCAGCTCCACCATCAGCTCCAGTGCCCGCTCCTCCAGCCAGGCGATGCCGTCCCCCACATGGCGAGCGGCCACGCAGCCCAGGCTCGCCAGACGCTGGCGGTCGGCGCTGGCCAGGGGGCTCTCCTCGGCCTCGGCCCACGGGTCGAAGTCCAGGCCCAGGTCCGCCGCCAGGGCCTGGGTGATGCCGGCCCCTGCCGCCACGGGCGGGCGGGCCAGGCAGAGCAGCAGCTCCGCCAGGGCGCCGGGCCCGGGCAGGTGGCCGAAGGTGTGCAGCCCGGTGCGGATCTGGGCCTCCTTCAGCTCGCACAGGTAGCCGTCGGCCGCCTCCAGCCGCAGCTCACCGTCCTGCTGGGGGGTTGGCCTGGGCCCGGCGGCCCCGGCGCCATCGCCGGCCTCTGCCCCGCCGCGACTGGTCCCCACCGGCAACTCCAGTTCCGCCAGACGCGTCAGCACCTGCTGCCGCAGGATCTCGGCCCGCTCACTGCCCAGCTGGCTGGCCTCCCAGTACTCGTCGATCAGGGCCTCCAGCTCCCGCAGGTCGCCGTGCAGGCCGGCGCGGCCCAGGGGCGGGGTGAGGTGATCGAGGATCACCGCCTGGGCGCGGCGCTTGGCCTGGGAACCCTCGCCCGGGTCGTTGACGATGAAGGGGTAGACGTGGGGCATCGGGCCCAGGGCCCACTCCGGGTAGCACTGGGCCGAGAGGCCCAGGCCCTTGCCCGGGAGCCATTCGAGGTTGCCGTGCTTGCCCACATGGCACACCAGCTGCACCCCCGCCTGCTCACGCAGCCACAGGTACTGGGCCAGATAGGCGTGGGGTGGTGGCAGGTCGGGACAGTGGTAACTGAGGCTCGGGTCGCGGTCGTAGCCGCGCTCGGGCTGGATCAGCAGGCACACCCGTCCGAAGCGCAGGCCCTGGATCGGGAAGCCCGCGGCGGCCAGGCTGGGATCCGCCGCGGGTGGGCCCCAGCGGGCCTCCAGCCGCTCCCGGCCGGCCTCCGGCAGTTCCCCATACCAGCGCTCGTAGTCGGCCAGGGGCAGGTGGGCCAGGGGCGGGCGATGGTGGCTCTCCGGGTCGTTGGTGCGGCCCGCCAGCAGGCGCTGGATCAGGGCATCGCCCGTGGCCGGTAGGCCCTCCTCGCCCAGGTCGTAGCCCGCTTCGGCCAGCCAGCCCAGCATTGCCGCAGCGCTGGCGGGGGTATCGAGGCCCACGCCGTTGGCCAGTCGGGCGTTGCGGGTGGGGTAGTTGGCCAGCACCAGGGCCAGGCGCCGCTGCGGCGCCGGGGTGCGTCGCAGGTCCGCCCAGCCCTCGGCCAGCTTGGCGATCCACTCCAGCCGCTCCCGGTCGGGCTCGTAGCGGTGCAGGCCCGTGGCCAGCCGGCCATCGGAGCCGGCCAGCTCCTTGAAGGCCCCCACCCGGGTGGTGATGCGCCCATCCAGCTCGGGCAGGGCCACCTGCAGGGTGAGATCAAGGGGCGCCAGGCCGATGGAGCTCTGCGCCCAGGCCCCGCGTCCCTGGGTGCTGCAGAGCACCTGCAGCACCGGCACATCCAGGGCCTCCCACAGCGGTGCCCCCAGCCCCGCCTCCTCGAACTGCACCGAGGCGAACGACGTGGTGCAGAGCACCACCTGCACCCGCTCACGGCCCAGCAGGTCGGCCACGCCGCGCTGCACGCCCCCCTCGCGCAGGCCGCTCACCCACAGGGCCCGCGGGCAGAGACCCCGCTGGCGCAGGGCCGCCAGGATCGCCTCGGCCAGGGCCAGGTCGCCTGCCTGGCGCAGGGCCCGGTACAGGATCACCCCCACCCGATCTCCGGGCTCGTCGCGCCAGTCGAACGGCAAGGGATCGGGGCTGGGCTGCACGGCCGGAGCTGCCGGCTGCCCACCGCCCGCCAGGGTCGCCAGGGCGGTGACCACGGCCAGCAGGTTGGCCTCGCCCCCCTCGCGCAGGCACTGCCCCAGGGCGATCGCCAGCTCCGGTTCCACCGACCCCAGCTCCGCCAGGGCCTGCTCCTCCTCGGCCGTGCCGGCCGTCACCACCAGCTCCCGCCCCGGTGCTGCCGCCCAGGCGCGAAGCTGCTCCAGGCCGTAGCTCCAGTGGCCCCGGCCCCCGAGCAGACGCACCAGCACGACCCGGGTCTGACCCAGGCTGGTGCGCAGGTAGTGGTCGAGCACGGCCGGGTGCTCGAGGGCGGCCAGGTTCAAACCCCGCAGCTCCGGCAGCTCGGGCCGCGCCGCCAGCAGGGCCGCCAGGCCACTGAGGTCTGTATCCGCGCTGCTGAGCACCACCAGGGGAGCGCTGGGCTGCTCCACGAAGCTGGGCCCCTCCAGGGGGCTGGTGCTGCCGGGAATCGCCGCGAGCCGATGCATCGCCCCATCCTGGGGGTCGGCGTGGGGGCGTCGGTGAGAAGATCGGTGCCATTCGTGGCCGCTCCGGCCGCCCGTTCCGCCCCCGCACCGCACTCCGCCCGCCTACCCCATGCATCAGTTCCTGCCCTATGCCTGGTTCGACGGCAAGTGCGTGCTGTTTGAAGACGCCACCATCTCGGTGGCGACCCACGCCCTGCACTACGGCACCGGCGCCTTCGGGGGCATGCGGGCCCTGCCCAATCCGGCTGATCCCAACGAGATCCTGCTGTTCCGTGCTGATCGCCACGCGCGCCGCCTGAGCCAGAGCGCACGGCTACTGCTCACCGAGCTGAGCGAAGACACGATTCACAGCGCCATCGAGGCATTCCTTCGGGCCAACAAACCCACCTGTCCAGTGTATCTGCGCCCGTTCGTCTGGACCAGTGACCTGGGCATCGCGCCGCGGCTGCACAACATCGAGACCGACTTCCTGATCTACGGCCTCGAGCTGGGCGACTATCTCTCCCCCGAAGGCGTGAGCTGCCGCATCAGCTCCTGGACCCGCCAGGAGGACCGTTCCCTGCCGCTGCGAGGCAAGATCAGCGGCGCCTACATCACCAGCTCCCTGGCCAAGACCGAAGCGGTGAAGAGCGGCTTTGACGAGGCCATTCTGATGAACAGCCGCGGCAAGGTGAGCGAGGCCAGTGGCATGAACCTGTTCATCGTGCGCGACGGCGTGCTGATCACCCCCGGCGTGGACCAGGACATCCTCGAGGGGATCACCCGCGCCAGCGTGATCGAGCTGGCCAAGGCCATGGGGGTTGAGGTGATCGAGCGAGCCGTGGACAAGAGCGAGCTGTTCGTGGCCGATGAGGTGTTCCTGAGCGGCACAGCCGCCAAGGTCACGCCGGTGCGCCGGGTGGAGAGCACGGACCTGCCTGCCCAGCGTCCGCTGATGGAACGGCTGCGTGAGCGCCTCACCGCGATCACGGAGGGCCGCGATCCCGCCTATGACCACTGGGTCACCCGCGTGCGTCTGGACGGCTGATGACCTGCACCCCCGCCGCCCCAAGGGGTCCGCTCACCAGTGGCAGCTCCCCTGGTGACCAGGCCAACAGCGCACCGGCCGCCGCGGCAGCGGCCCGGGAGCGGCCGACGCGGGTCGGTTTCCTGGAGCGGCTGCACAGCCCCGAGCGGCCGGTGCTGGTGTTCGACGGTGCCACGGGGACCTCGCTCCAGCAGATGAACCTGACTGCCGAGGATTTCGGCGGTCCGGCCCTGGAGGGCTGCAACGAAAACCTGGTGTTCACCCGCCCCGATGCGGTGCAGGCGGTGCACCGCCAGTTCCTGGAGGTGGGTGCCGATGTGATTGAGACCGACACCTTCGGGGCGGCCTCGATCGTGCTGGCGGAATACGACCTGCAGGACCAGGCATTCGCCATCAACCAGCGGGCCGCCGAGCTGGCGCGGGAGATGGCGGATGCCTACAGCACCCCCGAGAAGCCCCGCTTCGTGGCGGGCTCCATGGGCCCCACCACCAAGCTGCCCACCCTGGGCCACGTGGGCTTCGATGAGCTGCGCGACTCCTTCGCCGAGCAGGCCGAGGGCCTGCTCGCCGGCGACGTGGACCTGTTCATCGTCGAAACCTGCCAGGACGTGCTGCAGATCAAGGCGGCGCTGCAGGGCATCGAGCAGGCCTTCGCCACGACTGGCCAGCGCCGGCCGCTGATGGTGAGCGTGACCATGGAGACCACCGGCACGATGCTGGTGGGCTCGGACATCGCCGCGGTGGTGGCGATCCTCGAGCCGTTCCCGATCGATGTGCTCGGCCTCAACTGCGCCACCGGGCCAGAGCAGATGAAGGAGCACGTCCGCTACCTGAGCGAGCACAGCCCGTTTGTGGTGAGCTGCATCCCCAATGCGGGTCTGCCGGAGAACATCGGCGGGGTGGCCCACTACCGGCTCACGCCGCTGGAGATGAAGATGCAGCTGCTGCACTTCGTGGAGGACCTGGGGGTGCAGGTGATCGGCGGCTGCTGCGGCACCACGCCGGCCCACATCGGCGCCCTCGCGGAGCTGGCGGCGGAGATGAAGCCTGCCGAGCGCCGCGTGCGCACACCGGAGCTACGGGCAAGCATTGAGGATCCACGCCCGGCCCTGGCCTATGAGCCAGCCGCCGCCTCGATCTACGGCACCACGCCCTATCTGCAGGACAACTCCTTCCTGATCATCGGCGAGCGCCTCAACGCCAGCGGCTCCAAGAAGGTGCGCGAGCTGCTCGCCGAAGAAGACTGGGACGGCCTGGTGGCCGTGGCCCGCGGCCAGGTGAAGGAGAACGCCCATGTGCTCGACGTCAACGTCGATTATGTGGGGCGCGACGGCGAGCGCGACATGCGTGAGTTGGTGAGCCGGCTGGTCACGAATGTGAACCTGCCGCTGATGCTCGACTCCACCGAGTGGCAGAAGATGGAGGCCGGCCTGAAAGTGGCCGGCGGTAAGTGCATTCTCAACTCCACCAACTACGAAGACGGCGACGAGCGCTTCTTCAAGGTGCTGGAGCTGGCCAAGGCCTATGGCGCCGGTGTGGTGGTGGGTACCATCGACGAGGAGGGCATGGCCCGCACGGCGGAACGCAAGTTCGCCATCGCCCAGCGGGCCTACCGCGATGCCCTGGAGTTCGGCATCCCGGCCCACGAGATCTTCTACGACCCCCTGGCCCTGCCGATCTCCACCGGCATCGAGGAAGACCGCGAAAACGGCCTGGCCACTGTGGAGGCGATCCGTCGGATTCGCGCTGATCTGCCGGGCGTGCACGTGGTGCTCGGCGTGAGCAACGTGAGCTTCGGCCTCTCGCCGGCGGCCCGCATCGTGCTCAATTCGGTGTTCCTGCACGACTGCTGCGCGGCCGGCATGGATGCGGCCATCGTCAGCCCGGCCAAGATCCTGCCCCTGGCCAAGATCAGCGAGGAGCACCAGCAGATGTGCCGCGATCTGATTGACGACCGCCGCCGGTTTGAGAACGGCGTCTGCATCTACGACCCCCTCACCGAACTCACCAAGCTGTTCGAGGGGGTGAGCGCCAAGGAGGCCCGCGCCTCAGGCCCCCAGCTCTCGGATCTGCCGATCGAGGATCGGCTCAAGCAGCACATCATCGACGGCGAGCGCATCGGCCTCGAAGACGCACTCAAGCTGGCCTTGGAGACCTACCAGCCTCTGCAGATCATCAACACCTTTCTGCTCGATGGCATGAAGGTGGTGGGGGAGCTGTTTGGCAGCGGTCAGATGCAGCTGCCCTTTGTGCTGCAGAGTGCCGAAACGATGAAGGCGGCGGTGGCGTTCCTGGAGCCACTGATGGACAAGCTGGAGGGCGCCGAAGCTGGCCAGCGCAGTGCCAAGGCCAAATTCCTGATCGCCACGGTGAAGGGCGATGTGCATGACATCGGTAAGAACCTGGTGGACATCATCCTCACCAACAACGGCTACGAGGTGATCAACCTCGGCATCAAACAGCCGGTGGAGGCGATCATCGAGGCCCAGCGCCAGCACAACGCCGACTGCATCGCCATGAGCGGTCTGCTGGTGAAATCCACGGCCTTCATGAAGGACAACCTCGAGGCCTTCAACGCAGCCGGCATCAGCGTGCCGGTGATCCTCGGCGGCGCCGCCCTCACACCGCGGTTCGTCAACAAGGACTGCCGGTCGGTGTACCGCGGCCAGGTGATCTACGGCCGTGATGCCTTCGCCGATCTGCGCTTCATGGACGCCTACGTGGCGGCCCGGGACGCGGGAACCTGGGACAACGGGGCGGGCTTCCTCGCCGGAGCCCCCGAAGGCCTGGGGCTCGATGTCGCACCGGCGGAGGAAGCTGCCGGCGAGCAGGTCGGGGATCCAGCCGGAACGGCTCCCGGGGCCAGCTCCCGTTCCGATGCCGATGCCCCAGCCGTCGCCGCGGGGCCCAACGACCACCGCTCCGAGGCCGTGCCGGAGGAGCCGGCCTTGGTGCCGCCCTTCTGGGGCAGCCAGGTGCTGGATGAATCCCAGATCCCGCTGGCGGAGGTGTTCGCCTACCTGGATCGCAACGCCCTGTTTGCCGGCCAGTGGCAGCTGCGCAAGGCGCAGGGCCAGTCGCGAGACGACTATGAGGCGATGCTGGCGGAGAAGGCCGAGCCGGTGCTGCAGCAGTGGATGGACCGCTGCCTGGCGGAGCAGCTGCTCACCCCGCGGCTGGCCTACGGCTACTACCCCAGCGGGCGTGATGGCAACGCCCTGGTGGTGTTCGATCCCACCGGTTTCCCCCCTGGTGAGCCCATCGCTGCGGCCCAGGCTTCCGGCTCCGCCGCCGAGCTGGGCCGCTTCGCCCTGCCGCGCCAGCGCTCCGGTAACCGCTACTGCATCGCCGACTTCTACCGCGATGCCCGTTTCGATGGCGAGGGACGGCTCCAGCCCACCGACGTGCTGCCGATGCAGGCGGTCACCATGGGCGAGAAGGCCAGTGCCTTCGCCCGCGAGCTGTTCCAGGCCGATCAGTACAGCGACTACCTCTACTTCCACGGCCTGGGGGTGCAGATGGCCGAGGCTCTGGCGGAGTGGATTCACGCCCGCATCCGCCGCGAGCTGGGCTTTGCCGATCCGGCGGCCATGCCGCTGCGGGACGTGCTGGCCCAGCGCTACCGCGGCAGCCGCTACTCCTTCGGCTATCCCGCCTGCCCCAATGTGGCCGACTCGCGCCAGCAGCTTGCCTGGCTCGGCGCCGAGCGCATCGGCCTCACGATGGATGAAAGCGACCAGCTGGAGCCCGAGCAGAGCACCACAGCCCTGGTGGCCCTGCACAGCCAGGCCCGCTACTTCTCGGCCTGATGCGGAGCTTGCGCTGAACTGAGCGCCTGAGGCCAATCCGATCGCCGCCTGTCAGCCCTTGGCCGTGGCGTCCGTGGCAGCCTGGGCCGGCCCAGATTTTCTCCCATGGCCATTGCCGGTCCCGGCGGCGTCGATGACGCCATTGCCGCAGGTCTCGACCTCGACGGCACCCCGATTCCCCCCGAGATGCTTGCCCTCTACAACGAGGTGATGGAGCTGGAGAGCCAGCGGGCCCGCAGCGGCGTCAAGAAGTCGATGCGCAACCGCATCGTCAAGACCGGCTCCAAGCACCTCGACCAGGCCAGCCTCGATGCCCGCCTCAAGGCCGCTGGCTGGGAGGGGCTCAAGGACAAGGAGATCGCTTTCTTCTACGGCTGACGTCGAGGGCTGAGGCCCTCAGGTGGCTGAGGGCTCTCCCGCCTCAAGGCCGGGGCGGCAGGTGGCCCCGATCGCCGACGGCCGCACCGCGGCCACCCATCCGCTCAGCTGCAGATGGCCTCCAGGGTCTCCAGCACCTCCTGCTGGAACTCCTCGAGGTCGTCGGAGTCGCTGAGATCGAGGCCCTCGCCGGCTGCGTTCTGGGTGAGTTCCTGGAAGTGGAACGCGCCCTCGCCGTTGGCCAGGAATTCGATGGCCGAGGTTTCACCGCTCTCCTTGAAGGCGTCGCACAGCGCCAGGAAGGCGGCGTCTTCGGTGAAGTCCCAGCTCATGTAGGGGGGTCGGCGGTGAATGACCTTTAACGCGCTCCCCCCCGATTCCGTCAACTCCCCGGCCGCATTTTGTGCCACTCCTTCGCCAGACTCGGCTGCGTGGGACCCTCCTGAACGCGCCCCTGCACCGGATCGCCGTGACCCCAACCCCGACCGCTGACCAGGCCCTCAACGTGCTCGGCGCTCCGCTGCACCTTTGCAGCTGTGAGCCCATGACCGGCTGGTTCCGGGATGGCAGCTGCCGCACCAACGGCGCTGACCTGGGCCGCCACACGGTCTGCTGCGTGGTGGATGAGCGCTTCCTCAGCTACACCCGCGCCCAGGGCAACGACCTCAGCACCCCTGCCCCCGCCTACGGCTTCCCGGGCCTCAGGCCCGGCGACCACTGGTGCGTGTGCGCCCAGCGCTGGCTTGAGGCCTACGAGGACGGGGTACCCCCGGCCGTGCGCCTCGACGCCTGCGAGCAGAGCACCCTGGAGGTGATTCCCCTGGAGGTGCTCCAGGCCCATGCCGCCGAGGGCTGAGCCGGAGCGCGGATCCGGGGCCTCTGGCCGGCGCCGTCCATGGCGCATGATGGCGCGATGGGCCTGAAGATCGGCGTGCTGGGACTGGGTGCCTGGGGCGGGACCCTGGCCCGGCTGTTCAGCGACCAGGGCCATGCGGTGCAGGGCTGGACCCGCAGCCGGGGCGGCGATCCGGCCGCCGTGCTCCAGGGCCAGGACCTTGTGCTGGTGGCAGTGGCCATGGCGGGGGTGCGCGATCTGGCCGTCCGGCTGGGACCGCTCTGGCCCGCCGACCTGCCGCTGGTGAGCTGCAGCAAGGGCATCGACCTGGAGCAGCGCTGCACCCCTGCCCAGCTCTGGGCCCGCAGCAATTCCGCCATCCCACGGCTGGTGCTGAGCGGTCCCAACCTGGCTGCGGAACTGGCCCAGGGGTTGCCCGCCGCGAGTGTGCTCGCCTCCGACCACGGGCCCCTGGCGCGCCAGCTGCAGCATGCCCTCAGCTCGGAGCGGCTGCGGCTTTACACCAACGGCGATCCCACCGGCACCGAGGTGGCCGGGGCCCTCAAGAACGTGATGGCGGTGGCGGCCGGGGTCTGCGATGGCCTGGGGCTGGGGGCCAACGCCAAGGCATCGCTGCTGTGCCGCGCCCTGGTGGAGATGGGGCTGGTGATCGGTGAGCTGGGCGGTGAGCCCGGCAGCCTCTACGGCCTGGCGGGCCTGGGCGACCTGCTGGCGACGGCCAACAGCCCCCTGAGCCGCAACTACCGCTACGGGCTGCTGCTGGCGGAGGGTGTGCCCAGTGCGGTGGCCATCGCCCGGATCGGGGCCACCGTGGAGGGGGCCAACACGGCGGCAGCTGTGACGGCCCTGGCCCGCGAGCGGGGCTGGCATCTGCCGATCAGCGCCGAGGTGCTGGGCCTGATCGAGGGCACGGCCGAGCCGCGCCAGGCCGTGCGCCGCCTGATGGAGCGTGACCTCAAGGAGGAGGGCCTGCCGGTGCTCCAGGGTGCTGGGGCCAGTGCGCTGGCCGCAGGCTCCTCAGAGGCGGGGGCCAACACCGCGGGACGCCCGTCATGAGTTCGGGAGCCCCTCCCGCACCTGTTCAGGCCGCAGGCTCCCCACCGCCACTGCAGGCCCTGCTGGTGGAGGCCTTCGCGGCGGGCCCGCTGCAGGGAAATGGCGCGGCGGTGGTGCGGCTGGAGCAGCCGGCCGCCGAGAGCTGGATGCAGGCCCTGGCCGCCAGCTTCAACCAGTCCGAGACGGCCTTTCTGCTGCCCCTGGGTGGTGGCGCCTGGGCCCTGCGCTGGTTCACACCCAGCTGTGAGGTGCCCCTGTGTGGCCACGCCACCCTGGCGGCGGCCCTGGCCCTGGGCCACTGGGGGGAGCTGGCGCCGGGAGCGGAGCTGACCCTCCACAGCCGCAGCGGTGGCCTGCGGGTGCAGCTCCATCCCCGCCAGAGCCCTGACGGCGGCCCCGTTGGCGTCAGCCTGGAACTGCCCAGCGGCGGCCTCACGGTGCATCAGACGCCCACGTACCTGGCGGAGGTGCTCGGTGCGGAGCCCCTGGCCTACTGGGGTTCCGCCCTGGGCTATCGGGTGGCTCTGCTGCCAGACGGCTTTCCCCTGGCGGCTCTGGCGGGGGTCGCGGAGCAGCTGCAGGGGCCGGATCGCCTGGGGCTGGTGCTGATGCAGGGCCTGGCGGGTCTGTCCCCGCTCCAGCGGCCCGCCGTTCTCGGCCATGGGGCTGACTACCAGCTGCGCTTCTTCGCACCGGGCCTGGGGATCGCAGAGGATCCGGTGACGGGCTCGGCCCATGCCCTGGTGGCCCCCTGGTGGTGTGTCCAGCTGGGGCGGGAGCGGGTGGTCGGATGGCAGTGTTCCCAGCGCCGTGGTGGAATGCAGTGCGAAGTGCCGGCCCCTGGGCTGGTGCGGCTCACCGGAACAGGCCACCTCCTATGGGATGGGCGCGTGGACGCTGGCAATGGCGCGGCAGGGGGCCCCTGGGGACCCTGCGACTGGTCCGTGTGCCACGGCGGCTGAAGCGGCTGGCCCACCTCCACCCTGTCCGCCTCTGGCGCCGCCAGCACGTGCGCACCGTGTTGCTGGGGGCCCCGATGGGCATGGGCGCCCTGGTGATCGGCTTTGCCGCCCAGGGGCTGATGCCCCAGCGCAGCACCCTCAGCGGACCGATGTTGGCGGCCCTGCTGGAGGCGCCACCGCCGCGGGTCGTCGCTGACGACGCCCGGGACGACCTGCGCGGTGTCCAGTCGCAGCGGGCCCAGGCGGCCGGCCCGGCGGGAGCCGGCACCCTCTCCCTGGCGGAACCGGCGCAGGGCAGCCCCCTGAACCTGGAGATCCGCGTGGCCCTGCTGCGCCAGGACGGCAATCCCAGCCTGGGGGCCACCGGCCCCTGGTGGCTGCGCAGCCGCGATGGGGCGGTGCTGCAGCAGGGCAGCGCCGGCCAGGCACCCGATGCGGGCGGCGCCGGCGTGGACGGCGAGGCATGGCTGGAGACCAGCGCGGGCCAGGCCCTGCTGGTCAACGGCAAGGCCTACGCGGGCCGCCTGCGGCTGGTGGTCGAGGGCGGCCGCCTGCGGCTGGTGAACCACCTCTCCCTGGAGGACTACATCGCCTCGGTGGTGGGGTCGGAGATGCCCAGCTCCTGGAACCTGGAGGCCCTCAAGGCCCAGGCGGTGGCAGCCCGCTCCTATGCCCTGGCCCACATGGCCCGCCCCGCCAGTGCCCACTGGCACCTGGGGGACACCACCCGCTGGCAGGCCTACAACGGGCTGTCCAGCAGCACCGAGCGCACCCGCCAGGCTGCCCGCCAGACCGCTGGGATCATCCTCAGCTACCAGGGCGGCATCGTCGAGAGCCTCTATGCGGCCAATAGCCAGATCAGCGCCGAGGCCCACGGCCACCTGGGGGCAAGCATGAGCCAGGAGGGCGCCCAGGCGCTCGCCAGCCAGGGCCAGCCCTACAACGCCATCCTGGGCCGCTACTACCCGGGGGCCTCCCTGGCCCGGCTCAAGGGCGGCCCGAGCTGAGCTGCCGTGGCGCCACGGCACGAGACCTACTGGCAGGCAGCCCTCGCCCGCAGCGCCTCCGCCCTTGCCAATGGGGCCCTGGTGCCCCTGGCCACGGAGCTGGTGAGTCCAGGCGCCTGGGAGCCCTTTCTGGTGCGTCGGCTGGTGTCCGCCACCCCCAAGCACCTACGCGGCTCCGGCCCCCGGCCCAATCCCTTTCTGCCCTGGGATCCGCGCCTGGAGGTGACCCGCCTGGCCGATCGCCATCTGCTGCTGCTGAACAAGTTCCCCGTGCAGCAGGGCCATGTGCTGCTGATCACCCAGCAGTGGCAGCCCCAGGCCGGCTGGCTCGACCCCCACGACTGGGCCGCGGTGCAGCAGGTGAGCGGCGACACCGGGGGGCTGTGGTTTTTCAACAGCTGCGCCGCCGCCGGTGCCAGCCAACCCCACCGGCACCTGCAGCTGCTGCCGCGCAAGGCCGGTGAGTCGAGCTGCCCGCTGGCCGCTGCCCTCTTGGCCCAGCTGGGTGGTTCCCAGGGGCGCTGGCCCTGGCAGTACCGCCTCAGCCGCCGCCGTCCTGCCGAATCTGGTGCAGGGGCTGAAGGGACGGCCCCGGGCCCGGGTGATCTGCTGCAGCTCTATCGCGAGCATGCCGCCGCCCTGGGCCTGGGCTGCCCCAGTCAGGATCCCGCCCCGCGCCATCCCTACAACCTGCTGTTCGACGACGACTGGTTCCTGACCATCCGCCGTCGCCAGGAGCACTGGGCCGGCTTCAGCGTCAACGCCCTGGGCTTTGCGGGCTGTCTGCTGCTCACCGGGCACTCCGACCTGACCTGGCTGGAGCGCCATGGACCCCTGGCGCTGCTGCAGGCGGTGGCCGAGCCGGAGGGGAGCTGAGGCGTCGGCCTCCAGTAGGTCACGTGGTTCCACGCTGGCCGGGCGAGGGCCGTTCAGGGCTTTGTGGAACAGGGGCCCAAGGGCTCCGATCCCCTGTCTCACCCTGATCCGCCATGGCGTCGCACCGTCCCCATCCCCAGCCCGGCAGCCCCCAAGCCCGTCCCTGGCGCCAGCGGCGTGCCCCTGCCGCCTCCAGCGCCCTGCAACGCCGCAACCAGCGGGTCGAGCGCTACATCGCTCTGGTGAAGCCGATCGCGATCCACTACGCCGGCGTCAGCCCCGAACCCCGCGACGACCTGAGCCAGGTGGGCCTGCTGGGACTGCTGCGGGCCGCGGAGCTGTACCGCGGCGGCCAGGGCGTGCCCTTCGAGGCCTTCGCCCGGCCCCACATCCGCGGTGCGATCCTCCATTACCTGCGGGACCACGCCCCCCTGGTGCGCATCTCCCGCCGCCGCCAGGAGCTGGAGCGGCGCCTCGCCAGCGCCTGCCAGACGCTGGCGGCTTGCGGCCAGCCCCGACCGACGGCGGAGCGGCTGCGCCAGGCCCTGGGCCTGAGCGAGCAGCAGTGGCTGGGGCTGCAGCAGTGCCCGGCGCGGGTGCGGCTGGTGCCCCTGGATCGGATCAGCGAGCCCGAGGCCGCTGAGCCCGAACCCATCGCGGAGGGGGCGTGCGAGGCCCTGGCGGTGCTGGATCAGCTCGTGGGACGGCCCCAACAGGCGATCAAGGCCGTGGTGCTGCAGGGGGAGAGCCTGCGTCAGGTGGCGCAGCGCTGGCACACGAGCCCGAGCACCGTGCACCGGCAGCTACGCCTGGGCCTGGAGCAGCTCAGGCGTCGCCTGGCTGCTCCATCTGGCGCTGCAGCGTGCTGATGGCGGCGTTGATGGCGGCCAGTTGACGTTCCAGGCCGTCCCGCCAGAAGCTCAGGGCCTGAAGCTTGCGTTCCTGGTGGCGGCGGCGCTGCTGCTGAGCGCTTTCGCCATCGGCACAGCAGAAGAATGGCGAAAGCATGGGAAAATCTTCAGGATTGAAACGTTCTAGCGGTCAGCTCCCGTTCACCGCGATCGCCAACCCCTCCCTCCTCCTCCCATCCACTGGCCCGTTCCTGCGCCCCTTCCTGCGCGGGACCCACCAGGGGTCCAACCACGGGCCTCGCCATGGTCTCAACTGGTACCGAACCCATGGATCTCCAGCCCGGAGCAGGAAGCCCAGGCCGACAAGGCCCTATCCCAGGACGCCGTATCTATTTTGAGAGCAACTGGTTCCATCGCCCCCATCCGGTCCCTGGCTCTCGCCGTGGTGGCTGGGGCCACCCTTGCGGCCCAACCGGCCCATGCCTACGTCGAGCTGATGGCCGGTCAGACGGCCAGGCCCCTGCAGGGCCGCTTCAACAACGTGCCGGTTCTCCACTCCAACCAGCCCGAGGAGGTGCTTGGTCCCGGCATCCTTGTGAACACGGCCCCTGGCAGCGCCATCACCGCCGAGACCAACCAGTCCCTGGCCAACGCCACGTACACGTTCAACGGCGAGTTTGGCCTGCACGTGCACCACAAGTACAACCCCCAAGACACCAGCCGCATGGGCTACGGCGGGGTTCGCCGTGGTGAGCTGACCCTGGCCACGATCCTGATCAACCCCAGCGACAGCCCTGTGACCCTGCGCTTTGAGCAGGGGGCTGTGCGCAACAGCTTTGAGGCGCCCTACCTACCGAATTACCTGATGGGGGTGAAGCCCCTCGGGCCCAGGCCCTGGAACACGGGCCCAGGCGATGCCACGGCGATCCAGATGCTGCGGCGCCAGCTCGATCGCCGCCTCACCGACGCGGTGGTGATTCCGCCCCGCAGCCGCCTGGTGTTGTTCAGCACCCAGCTCCCCGCCAAGGGGATCGCCAATGGCCTGCTGCGCGGCCGCAGCGATGGCCCCTTCCAGATGGCCGTGGTGGCTGCGCAGGATCCCCGCAGCGACGCCGATATCGTGGCGGTGCTTGACCAGGGGCGGCTGGCTCCGGGCCGGATCTACCTCAGCCGACTTGCTGAAATCCAGAACCGCACGGTCTTCTCGCGGGTGGCGGGGGTGTCGATCGGCGATGCCTACCAGGCCGAGCTCAACCACGACCTGGCCCAGGGCCCGCTGCACGTACCCCTGACCAGCACCAACCGCCACAACTTCGGAACCGGCGAGATCCAGGTCAATCCGCTGGCCAGCCGCATGCTGGATTCCTCTCTCGACAACGTGGGCACCTATGGGGTGCGTTTTGATCTGGACTTCGGCCTGCGGGGGTCTGGCCCTTACGAGCTGGTGTTCAGCCACCCCACGGCCAATGGCCGCACGTTCACCGCCTTCCGGGGTTCGATCGGCATCGAGACCGATGAGGGCTACCGGGAGGTGCATGTGGGCATGCGCTCCGGCGAGAGCCTGCCCATTGCCACCCTCAACCTTCAGCCGGGCCAGAACAACCGTCTCAAGGTGAGCCTGGTATACCCCGCGGATGCCACCCCGGGCCATCTTCTCAGCGTCGTGCCCGCGTCCCAGCTAGCCCAGTTGCAGCAGCGCCAGAGGCAGCTCGAGGTGGCACGGGCCGAAGCCGTCGCCGCGCGTCGTGCCCGCCCCGCTGCCGCCCCACCAGCCATCGCCACCGGCCAGGAGGGTGGCGCCGCACAACGCCCTGCCCCGGCGCCGCGGCGAGCAGTGGCCCGTCCGGCCAACGCGGCCCCTGCCGCGCCGGCTGTTCCCGCCAGCAGGCCGGTGCCAAGACCGCGCCCCCCCCAGCTGATGCCGGCCTGGATCCAGCCCCTGCCACCCATGCCCCTGATCAACCGCTCCCTCGGCGCGCCCGATGGAGTTGTCATGGGGGTGGCACCGGCCAGCCTGGCTCCAGTGCGCATGAGTCAGTTGCTGATGGAGCGCTACCAGCAGGCGGTGGATGACCAACAGGTGTTCATGAAAGGCCTGATGGGCCGATAGGCTCGGGCGCGCGCAGGGCGGCATGGTGGGCGACGGTCAGGGTGAGGCGCGACGTCGCATCAGTCTGGAGCTGAGCGAATCCCTGCTGGAGCGCATCGACGCCTTCAAGGCGGAGTGGGGTCTGCGCAACCGCGGCCACATCGTGCAGCGACTGCTGGAGCAGCTCTTCGACGGTGTGGAGGAGGACGACGAGGACGACTTGGACCTGCTGTCATCCCTCAGCGAGCAACCGAGTGCCCATGCTGCCGTTGCCTCTGGAGAGCCCACCGGGCTCGATGCCACCGCCCTGGCCCAGATCACGCACGACTCGGACCTGAACGAGACCGGAGCAATTGTTCTCGTTCATTCCGCTCTGGACTCCCTGCGGGACCAGGGGCTGGTCCAGGATAAGACCCCAGAGAAGAAGGCTTCGCGCCGTACCGTCACTGCCGCTGCTGGCAGCGGCGGAGGGATTGACCTGCCCGGGTTCGTCAGGCGCCAGGGGAGGGAGATCCGGCGCAGCCTCCATCCACCACGGCAGCCCCAAGGGCGTGAGCCGGGCCTGGCGCTGATCAGCGCCGAGCATCTGGCGGCGGCGGCCCTGGCCTGCCAGAGCCATTGGCTGGAGATCTATGGCCAGCCCGCCAATGGCCAGGCTTTGGAGGCGGTGATGGTCTGGCTGGCCCGGGAAATCTGGCCCCGTTCCGACCAGAGTGAGGGCCGGCCCTTCACCTGGAGCCTGGCCCAGCAGATCCTCGGCTCGATGGCCCCGCAGTGGGAGGAGGGCCCAGCCAGCTTCGAGCGGGTGATCCTCGCCGCCGGCATCCTGGAGGACCCCTTCAGTGGCAGCACCCTGGCGCTGCGGGTGCCGACCCTGATCACGCGGTTCGTGCAATGGGCCCGCAGTCGCCAGAAGCGCGGCACCTCGTTCCACGTGCTCGATCACACCCTCACCGTGCACGGTGCCCTGCGCCTGTTGGAGCTGCCCACCGATCCCAACGTTCCGCTCAGCCTGGCTCAGATCCGCGAGGCCTATCGCGACCAGGCCCAGCGCCACCATCCCGATGCCGGTGGCTCCGCCGATGCGATGCGTCGCCTCAATGAGGCCTATCAGCTGCTCAAGGAGATGCATCGAAAGCAAGGACCCTAGTCCTCATGAATGCGACACAGGATGGGACCCATGTCGTGTCTTATCTCGGATGAACGAGCTTAGGGTCGGCTGCCATGCCGTGGGATCTGGGTCTCGGATGGTGCCGCTGCTGAACGGTCGACATGATGCGTCATATAAGGAGCAGGTGAGATGCACAGCTCGAATGGATTCGTTGCAGCAACATGGGACCTGTTTGGGATCGGTGACGTGACCCCCTTTGTCGGTCCAGTCCTTATGAGAGTGGGTGGATGTGGTCATGCTGCAACTCCCTGTTGAGCTGCCTCCAGGGGCGTACGCCCC
>NZ_NQLA01000030.1 GCF_002252705.1 Vulcanococcus limneticus LL | reverse complement strand
TCCGAGAAACCGAGCTGCTTGCCGCCCATCAACCCAGTCCTTGCCTGTGATCACTGAGCCATTGTCGCGCGGATGGCCTGGGTTTTCCAGGGTCTCCCTAAGGCGATTGTATTCGCCCTCATCAATTAGGCCTTTATCTCTAAGAACCTTGAGCTCGTTCAACTTTTCTTCAATGCTTGTAGCTGACGGCCCCGCTGAGCGCGGAACTTCAATCTCATCATTTCGGTTGAGAACCGCTCCCAACAGCCTCCTCGACCTATCCCCAACCCTGTAGTCTTGGTATTTGTCCCATGTCGTCTTGATGATGACGGGAGTGCTCTCGCTAGCAGCTATTGCCTGCCTTAGCGCTAGTGGCAAGTAATAGCGATAGCGACCTTCGTCAATCATCGAAACCTCAAACTCTTGGCCACCAACGCTGACCCTTATTCGGGGGTCAGGCCTTGGAAACGTAATGGTGTTGCAACCACCTGCCAGCGCAAAGCACGTGCTCTCGTACGGCTGCAGATCTAGGTAGTACTGGCTCCACTTCGAGGTGCAACCGTCATAAAAATGACAGGAAATAAAGCAAAGCCTGCCTCTATAAGCCTGATCAAAAAGAACCTTTTGCCCGATCTCAGCTGTTGAGGGCAGAACCTTCGAGAAAGGCAACGTTTTTGCCTTAAAGTCTCTGATATTCAGATCAACATAGTCAATTACCTCGCCATCCCTGGCAGGAGCGTTGGCGACCACCGTGGTCGGCAGCATCACATGGACGCAAATGAGCGCCGCCAACAGGTGTCTTTTGCTACTCATCGGCTGATGTGTCTCACTCCACTTCTAGCTGTTTATCCCCTATCAGCAGTGTCATCGGAATGAATTGTTGCCTGGCAAGGCTGGCCGTAGTGCGGCCGATCCCTGCATGACCACCCATGCTTATGGCGCGACTTCTAGCCTCTTGGCTGTAATACGGGCATGGACCGAGTCTGTGGGATGGGCGGTGCTTCGCTGCTAACCCCGCAGGTTTCGCCGACTCCAGCCGGTGATCGTGGCCTCCACGTTCTCCAGGTGCCACTGCAGCGGCCCCCGGCCCTGGGTGCAGCCCCAGCGGCGGTAGTGCTTGCCTGGCTGGAGCACCCCCCGCAGCCGCAGCTGGCGGAGGGTTTCGCGGCTCATCCCCAGGGCAGTGCAGGCTTCTGCCGTCGTGACCCAGACCCGCTGGCGGTTTGGCGTTGTGGCGGTGTCCATCAGCCTCCTGCCAGCTGAGCGCGGAAGCGCTGGAGGGTCTCGATCAACCAGGAGCGGCGATAGCTCTTGACCTGGCGCGGGGCCCCGTCAACAAACTGTTGGCGGCAAGGAGGTTCTTCTCCGAACTCCTCGCGGTAGGCCCTGGCTATGAGCTTGCCGGCTGCGCAGAACTGGCCGCGCGGCAGCGCTTGCTGGAACACCTCCAGCCAGGCATCCCCCAAGGTGAGCTCCTCGTCGGTCTGGGTGCCGGGCAGCAGTCCCGAGCTCGCGGTGAGCACGTTGCTGCGCACGATGTCCTTGAACAGGAGCTGATCGCGCTGATCCAGCCCGCCCAGCCGCTCGAACAAGCCAATGCTGCGCTCCACCAGGGTGATCACCTCGGCTTCCCGGAGCCCGGGCACGGCAGTCGTCTCCACCGGTGTCAGCTGCTTCTGCTGAACGCTCTCTAGGAACCAGCCGTCCATCCACACCGCAAACGGCGCGCTGATCCAGCGGGCCAGATCGACCGCGACCTGGGGATGAACCCAGGTGCCGCCGCCGCCGGCGCCGCCTGATCGGGACTCAACGAGGGCGTGGACGGAAATTCCGGCCACGCTTTCCAGGGCATCCAGATACAGCTGGCACCGGTCGGACTCGCGATAGTCCTTCCACCGCTTGCCATTGGCTTTGCACATGGCGGTGGCATTGACGTAGCCATCGGTGGTGCGCCGAGAAATCGGCGTGCCGTTCCAGGAGCGGGAGATCAGAGCGGGGTGATTCATCGAGGCGACAGATGCAGCGGAATGGGACGACGACGTCGTGGTGTTCATCGGTCTGAAAGCGGTGTGACGGGTGGGAGCTCAGCGGCATCACTGCCGGCATCGGGGCGGAAGACGCTCTTTGTGCTGGCCATCGGCCGCGGTGGCACGGGCCCGGCGAGTACGAGCAGCAGGGTGCTGAGCTGAAACGCCAGCCCCAGCAGCACCAGGCCACGCAGCCCGACGAGGCTGCTGGCCGTAACCGCGACGGTGGTGGGCCGGCGTGTGCGGCAGAAGGCCGGCAGCTGGGGGCGGCGCCCACCGCCCCGGCTGCTGGTGAAGTACGGCGAGGCCATCAGAAGGGGGCCTCGTCGTCGTCATCAACGGCCCAACCTGTAGTGCTTCCGGTCTCCGTGGCACTACCGGTGGTGTAGCCATCGAGCTCTTCGAAACCATCAGTGGGGTCGACCTGCTCGTAGGGCACGAACTCCACGACCTGAACGGCACGCGGCTGGAAGGTCATGCCGCAGCCGTTCTCGCCGTCCCAGTCGTAGATGTCGAAGGCGACGATCACCTTGGAGCCATTGCCGATGGCGGCCCCATCCCAGGGCTGCTTCTTGGCATCGACGATGCGCGGCCCCTCGGAAAGGGAGCCATCGCGCCGCTGGAACTGCGGCACCTTGAAGCGCACCACGGTGATCTCGCTGGACTTCTCCTTGTCCGCCTTCCAGGGGAAGCCCTTTTCGGCACGCCGTTTACGGCTGCCATGCAGGGCGATGAACTGGTCCTCCATCGCCAGCAGGAAGGATTGGGCTTTCTCGTCGCTGTTGGGCAGCAGCAGATCGGCGGTCCAGGCCTTGGGCTTGCTCTTGTCGAGCTGGTGCCGGGGAGTGATCAGGTGGGCCCAGCGCACTTCGGCGAGGGGGGTACGAAAGATGTCCTTAGCCATGGGTTGAATCGGTGGAAATGGGCTGTTGATCGAACGGGGGAAGGGGCGGCAAACCAAAGCGCTCACGCAGCAGGTGATGCACTGCTCCGCTGGCCGAGAGGTTGTGGCGCTCCATCACCTCGCGGACCCGCAGGTAGACGTCGGTGCGCACCTGTGTCTGGATGAAATAGCGGCCGGCCACCGAGCGGGGCTGCTCGCCGTAGCGACGGGGCAGCCGGGGGCGATGGCTTGTGCTCATGGCTCGTCCGGCTCGTTCTCGCCATCAGGCCCGTGCCCCTCGCACTCCTCCAGGAAGCAATCGATGAAGGCGGCGTGCTGGTGCTGGGTGATGCGATCACCGATGGAGCGGGCATTGCGCGGCACCTGAAAGTGTTCACGGAACGCCTTGGTCAGCTCCTGACGCGCTGCCTGCGGCAGGGCGAGGATCCGCTGGTGGGTGACCTCGATCTCCTTGGGTGTCAGGGGCCCCAGGGCGACCTCGAGGTCAGCCGCCGGAGCGGGATCCTGCTCCGACGGCTGAGAAGGAGAGGCCTGAGCCGAATCGTCAACGGCAACCACATCTACGAGTTCGGCTGGTCCGTCCTTCTCAGCCTCTACAGGCCGAGCCTGCTTGGCCAAAGGGATGCCCAGCAGCATGGCCAGCATCCAGCCGGCGGCCCGCAGCAAGTCGTCGACCTCGTCGGCCCACTCCTCGCTGGTGACCTCGGCACCGCCAGCGTGCATCACGGTGACCCGCAACTTGTTGCGGCCGCGGATTTCAACCAGCTGGGCGCTGAAGGCAATGCCTGAGGCAAAGGCTGGCCTGGCTGCTTCGACCACAGCAGCTAGATCAAGGGAAGGGACGGCCTGCACCTGTTCCTGGAACGAGGCCAGGGCGGCCGTAAGGGCGCGCTCGGCGCTGCCCTTTTCGTCGAGCAACGCGAGGGCGTCGGTTGACACGCCTGCGCGTGCGGGGGATTGCGTCATGGCAACTGAAAGCCGGGCTTGTGCCCGCTGGCTTGAGCTTAGCGGCTTGCTAACGCTAGGCGCAACCCCAGGCTCTGCTCGCAATCGTCCGGACTGCTCCTGGCTGCGTCCGCAGGAGCGGACCGATCAGGCGCCCAGCGCTTTCTGCTCCCAGGCGCCGATCCACTGCTCGGGCAGGAAGTCCTCGCCATCCACCCAGAGCTGAGCCAGCTCAACCGAGCTGTAGTCGTCGATGGCCAGCACTTCCGAGAAACGCTTCTGGTGCTCCTTCGGGGCACTCTTGACCAGCTGCTCCAGGGCCTGGGTGACGTCGAGGCCGCCATCCTTGATCACGCGGCGCACGTGCTGGCGCCATTTCTGACAGATCTCCTCGGCGCGCTTCGACGTCAGGGTCGGCGCTGGCGCTGCTTGAAAGGCCCTGGGCACCGGCACATAGCCGATGTAGCAGCTCCAGAAGTCCACGGCATCCCAGAGCTTGTCGTCATCGCCGCGCAGGGGCTCCGCGTCCTTCAGCTGGTCCTTCAACCGCTGGGACTTGACCGGTCCCCAGTCCTTCTCCGCCAGGCGACGGTTGAGCTCCTCCAGCTGGAAGAAGGCCTTCTGGCGCAGCTCACCGGCCTTGCCCTGCTCGATCACCGAGAGGTTGCCGTAGGAGATCACCTCAAACTCGGCTTCCGTGCCCCATTCGCAGGCGGTGTACTGGGTCCAGCCGTTACGGCGCCGCCAGTTGAGCAGCATCTTCCCGAAGGCTCTGCGGGACTCGTCCTGCCAGTCCAGGACCGCCTGGTAGGTGCGCTTGACGGGCTTTTTTGCTTGTGCCATAGCCCAATCCTAAGTGCTGCTTGGCAATGCAAGCCAGAGCTTGTTACAGCTTGGCAGCCTGCCTTCGGTGGTTTCCTGGCTCGGCCAAGAGCTGCTTGACCTGTTGGCCGGTGAGAACCCGGCCCGTCTGGGCCTGGAAGCGCAGAGCCAGCGTGTAGGGGTGGATGCCGGGATGACGACGGGCCAAGGCCTGCAGCTGCCTGCGGAGTTCGGGCCTGTTCATTCGCTTGGCCCTCCCGCAGGCCCGATGTCCAGGACCGCCCGGGCCTGCTCGATCGAGCGACACACGGCCGCCACTCCGCCAAGCTCCTGCACGAGGCGCAGAAACGCCTGCTGCTCCTGGCTGACGGTTCCGGAGCTCGTCTTTATCTCCAGGGCGACGAACTGGGCGAGCCGCTGGCCGACCAGCTCTGGCGTGATCTCCAGGGCCCGTAGCCCGATCAGGTCGCTGCTGCCCTTGCAGAGCCCGAAGCGCACGAAGCGCCCTTGCTGGTCGACCAGGGCGCCGGTGTTGTTGCGCCAGAGCCGCACCGCGCCGCGGCCGCAGGCCAGGCGGATGAGCTGCTGGATCTCGTGTTCGCTGGGGGAGGAGGCCATGCCTCCTGTTGCCGGGTGGGGCTACTCGTAGTGGCTCCAGAGGCGCAGCACCTTCACGATCCGCTCCTCCTCCAGCACCTGGTAGACGAGGCGGTGCTGGATGTTGATGCGGCGTGAGCAGGCTCCTCGCAGATCGCCGACCAGGGCCTCGTAGGGAGGTGGTTGCTGATAGGGGTCGACGGCCAGGATGTCCAGCAGGACCTGAGCTTTCTGCTTGAGAGCAGGGGATGCGGAAGCGAGTTTGCGAGCGTCCTTCTGGGCCTGCTTGGTGAAGAGGACCGTCCAGCTCACCAGCCCGGTTCGCTGCTCAGTTCGCTCACCTCAGTGGCCATGCCTTCGAGGATCGACTCACGCATGCCAGGGATCGAGACCAGATGCAGGGTCTCCTGGATGGCGCGCCAGTCGTCCTGGGACAGCAGCACGGCGTTGCTGCGCTTGCCGGTGATCTGCACCGGCTCGTGGGACTGCCCCACCTCATCGATCAGGGCATAGAGCCGTTTGCGGGCTTCTGTGGCTGACACGGTGGTCATGGCATGGCTCTTACCCGTACGTCAAAGCGTACTGCTGTTTGCCTTGTTGTGGTGCCGAGCGGCCCAGACATGCCTGGCCCAGCCGGGTTTGTAGCCGCGCTCCTGCTCCCGCTGCAGCAGCTGCTCAAAGGTGCGGCAGCCAGCTGCCGGGTGCCTGCGCTGGGGCCGCTGCTGCTGGGCCTGTGGCCTGTGGCGGGCTGAGCCCGTGACTTCAACCAACTCTCCATCGAGCTGCTGCAGCCCGTGGCGCTGCTCATCGCGCTCGTCGGCCAGGAACAGGTGGCCGCAGTCGGGGCAGACCTGCGCCGCACTGGGACAGCTGCAGAAGCAGACCGGGCAGTCCTTGATCGGGATCGAGACGCCCTCCCGCCGGCGCCGGCCGGCCAGGTTCCACTCCCGCTCGTCGGTAGGCAGGCCATGGCGATGGGCGTTGCCGACGTGATCAAGAATCACCGCCTCCTGCTTCCCAAATGCGGGACGCAGGGCCCGGCCGACCATCTGCAGGTAGAGGCTCAGGGAAGCGGTGGGGCGCATCAGGATCGCGCCGCCCACCGAGGGGATGTCGGTGCCCTCGGAAATGATCATGCAGCTGGTGAGCACCTCTACCTCGCCGGTGCCAAGCCCGGCGATCAGGCGTTTGCGCTCCTCGGCTGGGGTGCCGCCGCTAACGGAGGCGGCCCGGATTCCCGCAGCGCGGAAGGCCGCGGCCATCTGCTCGGCGTGCTCGATGGTGCAGCAAAAGCAGATGGCGGTGCCCGGGTGCAGGCGCCGCTGGTAGTGAGATACCGCATCGCCGATGGCGGCTCGGCCCCCGTAGGCGCGTGCCGCCTGCTCCAGGTCGAACTCGCCCATGCGGCGGCGCAGCTTGCTGTTCCTGGCTCCAGGCCAGGAGAAGACCTTGGGCCTGGCGAGCCAGCCCTGCTCCACCAGCCAGGCGGCCGAGGGGCCGAGCACCAGGGCCTCGAAATAGCCGCCGGCCTCCACGCCCAACCCCTTGCCGTCGAGGCGTTCCGGGGTGGCGGTCTTGCCGATCAAGAGGGCATCAGGCCAGGCCTCGATGATCCGGCCCCAGGCATTCCCGGCCACCAGGTGGTGGGCCTCGTCCTGAATGATCAGATCCGGCGCTGACAGCTGCCCCAGCCGCCGGGCCACGGTCTGCACCGAGCCAACCGCCACCTGCCGGCCCTGCAGCCGGAGGCCGGGGGCGATCACATCCGGCTCCAGTCCCCACGCCCGCACGGTGCCGCTGAGCTGCTCGATCAGCTCAGCCCGGTGGGCCAGCAACAGCATCCGCCGGCCCTTGCCGGCCGCGCCCTGGACGATGGCGCCGATGGTTTGGCCCTTGCCCGCACCGGTGGGCATGACGGCACAGACCCGGCGGTGGATCTTGAGGGCGGCGCGGAGATCGGCCAGCAGCTGCTGCTGGTAGTCGCGCAGGGCGATCGGGGCCATCAGGATCACAGGGGATCAGGACAGGAGCTAGCCACTGGCCTTCTATGGCTCAGCCTAGCGAGAGCTGGCCCAGGGCATTAGGCTGTAGTTCACGAGCAGAGTTCCCATGTCTGACTACGCCCTGCCGGTGAGTGTCTCGATCACCCAAGAGCAACTGGCCTGGCTGGATGCACGCCGTCGGCACGGGTCCCTGAGTCGCTCAGCCGCCCTGCGCCAGGTGCTCGACGCGGTGATCCACCGTGAGTCCCTGGTGCCCGCACCTGATCGCGGGTCTACGGGCAACCAGACGGTCGCCAGCCAGGGATGGTGAGCGACATCCCATGGCCGATGCCATTGCTGCGGCCAGGGGCCGCTGGCCGGAGATCCTTCCTGCCCTGGCAGGGCTGAGCGACGCGGAGCTGAGCGATCGCCATCAGCCCTGCCCGCTCTGCGGCGGGACGGATCGCTACCGCTTTGACGACAAGGACGGCAGCGGCTCCTGGTTCTGCAACCAATGCGGGGGCAAGGACCAGCGCGGAGGTGCCGGCTCCGGCATGGACCTGTTGATGCGCCGGCAGGGCTGGAGTTTTGTGGAGGCGGCCCGGCAGGTGGAGGCCTTCCTTGGCCTGGTGCCCGATGGGCAGGACACCAGTTCCAGCGCGGGCTCCAGCCGCAAGGGCAAGCCCTGGCGGATGCCCGAGAAGCCTCCTGCCGATGCACCGCCGCCGCCGTTGAACCGGGGGGCCACCGCCCAGTGGTCCTACCGGAACGCCGCCGGTGAGGTGCTGTTCTGGATCCAGCGGATCCGGCTGCGCAGCGGCGGCAAGGCCTTCCTGCATCGGGTCTGGCTGGATGGGGACTGGCATCGCCCCAGCCGCCGCGACGCCTTCACCTGCGACTGGCCCACACCCAGGCCGCTCTATGGGCTGCCGGATCTGCTCCAGCGCCCCGAGGCCCCGGTGCTGGTGGTGGAAGGGGAGGGCACCGCTGATGCCGCTGCCCACCTGTTCCCAGGCCATGCGGTGCTGAGCTGGGCCAATGGCGCCAAGGCGATCGCCAAGGCGGACTGGACGCCGTTGGCTGGCCGTTCGGTGACGCTCTGGCCCGATGGCGATGAGGCCGGCCAGGCTGCAATGCAGAGCCTGGCCGATCTGCTCCACCCTCTCGATTGCCAGCTGCAGCTGGTGGAGCTGCCAGCAGACCTGCCGCAGGGCTGGGACCTGGCGGATGCCGACTGGACGCCCCGGCAGGCCGCCCGGCAGCTGGCGAAAGCAGCCCAGCCATGGACACCCTCAGAGACGGGTGCCGATGGCAGCGGTGATGGAGCTGCGCCACCGCCTGCCCCTGCAGCGGCTGCAGTCCCCATGCCGGCAGCACCCTTTCTTTGCCTGGGGTACGACGCCGACGCGAACTTCTACCAACCCGGCAGCACCGGTCAGGTGATCCGCCTGCCCCGCGGCTGCCACACCGCTACTCACCTGGTGGCGTTGGCTCCGCTGGAGTACTGGGAGACCCTGTATCCCAGCCGCACCGGTGTGAACTGGCCGGCGGCGGCCAGCGATCTGCACAAGAGCTCCGCCGCCATGGGGATCTTTGCGGTGGAGCGCATCCGCGGCCGCGGGGCCTGGTGGGATGAGGGCCGCACCGTGCTGCACCTCGGCGATCGCCTGATCACCCCCGAGGGGGAGCAGCCGATCACAGCACCGTTCCGCTCACGGCACATCTACCAGCGCCTCAAACGTCTGGAGGGGCCCTGCGGCGTTCAGCCCCTGACCGTGGACGAAGCAGCGGTGATCGTGGGCATTGCCAACCGCTTCCGCTGGGAGGTGCCCGCCTCCGGCACCCTGCTGCTCGGCTGGGTGGTGCTGGCCCCCATCTGCGGAGCCCTGCGCTGGCGGCCCCACCTCTGGCTCACCGCCGGTGCCGGCTCGGGCAAGAGCCAGATCCTCGATCGCTTTGTGGTGCCCCTGCTCGGCGACCTGCGCCTGGCGGTGTCGGGCGCCACGACAGAGGCCGGCCTGCGCCAGACCATCTGCTCAGACGCCGTGCCGGTGGTCTTCGATGAGGCGGAGAGCAACGAGAAGGGCGACCAGCAGCGGATGCAGGCGATCCTCTCGTTGGCGCGAGTGGCCAGCAGCGAGAGCAGCGCCGAGATGCTCAAGGGTTCCCCCAGCGGCGATGTGAGCCGCTACCGGGTGCGCTCGATGTTCCTGATGTCCTCGATCGCCACCGCCCTCAAGCAGGGGGCCGACAAGAGCCGCTTCGCGCAGCTGACGCTCCGCAGCCCCACCGAGATGGGCCAGGAGGAGCGTGAGGCCCACTGGCAGAGCCTCGATCGGGATCTTGAGCGCTACATCACCCCGCAGCTGGCGCGGCGCTTGATCGCCCGGACCGTGTCGCTGATCCCGGTGATCCGCCAGTCAGTCGTGGTCTTCTCCGCGGCTGCCGCCCGCCACTTCGACTCCCAGCGCCTGGGGGATCAGTACGGCACCTTGATGGCCGGCGCTTGGTCGCTGCTCAGCGATGCGGTGCCCAGCCAGCAGGAGGCCGAGGAGTGCATCGACTGCCACAACTGGGACAGCTACAGCCAGAGCACCGAAGTGCCCGACGAGGCCCGCTGCATCCAGACGATCCTGCAGCGGCAGGTGCGGGTGGAGACCGATGACAAGCCCGTCACCCGCACCATTGGCGAACTGGTAGAGCTGGCGGCCTGCCACAGCAGCTGCATCGACGTGACCCCGGGCCTGGCGGCCCAGACCCTGGGCCGCCATGGCCTGCGGGTGGATCAGGAGCGTCTGCTGGTGAGCAACACCGCCAAGGCGATCGAGCAGTTTCTTGCTGATACCGCCTGGCAGAACAGTTGGCCGGTGGTGCTGCTGCGCCTAGGCGGTGCGCAACGGGCTGGACCGGTGCGCTTCTGTGGCGCCGGCATGGTCAGCCGCGCCGTTGCGCTTCCCCTGGGCGTGCTGTAACCGAAAGCCGTTACAAAGCGGCCAGATATAACAGCAGCGGTAACGCCCAGATCGACTGCCCCGCAAGCGATCTAGGCCTCTGTAACGATGTAACGCTCCAGGGAGCACATAGAGCCCCCTATGAATTCAAAGACGAATGCACACCCTCTTGGTTTGGTACTGCTGCTTGCTAATGCCTCTATATCTGAAAAAGGGTTACATCGTTACAGGCACCCCCAGAAACCACTGCCGGCCGGCCATCTCGGCTGTTACGCCCACCGTCACACCGCGTCACAACTGAAACGGCCATGACCACCACCACATCCACCTGGCTTGAGCCCATCCCCGGCCTTTGGCGGGATGAGACAGCCCACCGGTACTGGCTGGGCGATCACCTGTTCCCGGTGTCGATCACCGGCGTGCTGGCCCATGGCCTTAGCGACACCGCCAAGCGCTCAATCGAAGCCAAGCGGGCGATCTGGGAGCCGCGCGGCACCACGGTGCACGCGGCCCTGGAGCACTACAGCCAGGCCCGTTTCCTGGTGGGCAAGAGCGCCAGCGAGGCCCTGCTGGAAGCCGAGACCTTGAGCGGCCATCACCAGTACCGGGACTGGATCCTGCCGCTGCTGCAACTGCCGCTCTGGGAGGAGGTGCAGGTGATCGCCAGCGAACGGCTCACCTGCTGCCTGGCCCGCAACGTGGCCGGGGCTTTTGATGGCGCCTACGTCTCGCCGGCGCTGAGCGAGCGGCGTGGCCGTGAGGTGCGAGTGCTCTACGACCTCAAGACCCTGTCGGCCCACGGCCGCCCTTATTCCACTGCCGCCCAGCTCGGTGGCTACATGGTGCTGGAGGCGGCTCAGGGGAACCACTACGAGCTGGGCCAGACGATCTGGAGCAAGCCCGGCGCAGCGTCCTGCAGCACCTTCTACAGCCGTGAGCAGTGCCTGGCGGCCTGGGCTGCGGCCTGGAGCGGCTACTGCTCAGCCCGCAGGCCGTTCTGAGAGCCAGGGCAGCCGCGAGCTGAATCGATGGGTTGGCTAGCAGGTGCTGGCCGCTAGATTGAGCAGGCTTGGAATCATCCGAGCAACTGTTCTGGTGCTCCTCGATGGCGGACCTCCTGCTTGCTGCTTCCCCAGCGCCAGCCGCTGATGCGGTTGCTGACGCTGATCTCGACGCCCTGCTGGACGCGGTCACCGCGCTCAAGGCGCAGCAGAAGGAGCTGGAGCAGCAGCTCGAGCCGCTGTTGGAGGCCCTCAACACGGCGATGGCCAGCGGCCAGCTGGATCCCTCCTTCTCCCACAACGACTGGGCTTTCTCCCACAGCCCGGGCCGGTTGACCTACGACTTCCCGGCGGCGGTGCAGCAGATCGAGAAACAGCTCAAGGCCGCCAAGGAAGCAGCGATTCAGCAGGGCAGTGCCACCGAGAAGCGCGGCAACGCCTTCTGGACCATCCGCCCCCCGAAGACCCAGCCCCTGCCGTTCTGAGTTGATGCCTTTGCGTGCTGCCAACCAGTCCGCAGCTGATCCGGTGGAGGAGCTGCGATCAGCGCCCGATCAGCAGGACGCCGATGGTGAGTCGGTGTGGGCACCGGTGGCGGTGGATCCCAGCCGGCCGATCAGCCAGACCAACCCGCCGCGGCGGGCACCCCATCACGCCCAGACCCCCAGGGCCACGGCTGGTGAGGTGGAACGGCGGATTGCAGAAGCCCAGCTGTGGATTGCACAACGGTTGCCGCTGCTGGAGATCAGGGCAAAAGCGGGCGAAAGCTGGGGGGTGAGCAACGTCAAGACGGTCAATCGCTATCTCGACCTGGCACGGATGCGAATGGTGGAGGAGCTGATCTCCGACCGCCGCCGCCACCAGGCCGAGCAGATTTTTGCGCTGAATGACTGCGCCCGCCGGGCGATGGACGCCGAGCAGTTTTCGGCGGCCGTCGGCGCCTTCCGAGTGATCGCCGAGATCGGTGGCCTGCTGCGGGCACCGATCAAGCCGCCGGAGCCACGGACATGAGGGTGTCCACCCCTGCCACCACGCTGCCGGCACCGGGGCTCACTCCACAGGCCCCTGCAGAAGGAGGCCTGCTGCTGAGCGAGCTCGACCCCTGGGGAGACAGCGGCCTGCTGCACCTGCCGGCCAGCAGCACCCCAATCCAGGCAGAACCCCAGAGCCTGCGCAGCTTCATTGCCGAGGCCTACCCCCGCTACGGCTTCCACCGCTGGGCTGAGGTGCTGATCGACCTGCTCCAGCAGGTGGCCGATGGCCAACTGAGCCGGCTGATCGTGACCTGTCCTCCCCGGCTGGGGAAGAGCCTCCTGGTGTCCAAGCTGTTCCCGGCCTACTTCCTGCAGCGCTACCCGCATCTCTTCGCGGCGATCGCTTCCTATTCGGCGGAGCTGGCCTATGCCCACTCCCGAGAAGCCCGCCACTTCTACCGGGTGACCGGCCATCTGCTGGCGCGCGATTCGGCGGCTGTGGGCAACTGGCTGACCCGCCAGCGGGGCGGGTGTATCGCTGCCGGTGTGGATGGCCCGTTCACGGGCAAGGGCTACAGCCTGGGAATCATCGACGACCCCTACAAGGGCCCCGGTGATGCCGCCAGCCCGGCGCTGCGGCAGAAGCTGATCGACTGGCTGCGTTCGGTCTGGCTCACCCGCGCTGAGCCCGCGTCGGTGCTGGGGCCGGACGGCAACGCCCAGCCGAACCTCTCGGCTCAGGTGGTGGTACTCACCCGCTGGGACCACCAGGACGTGATCGGCTGGCTGCTGGAGCAGGAGCTGGGCGAGGCCCCCCAGAACTGGACCGTGCTGGACCTGCCGGCTATCGCGGAAGAGCCAGGCGAACGGCCCCAGCTGCCGCCCACCTGCACCCTGATCCCCGACTGGCGCCAGCCAGGAGAAGCCCTGTGCCCTGAGCGGTTCCCCCTGCCGGAACTGCTCAAGATCCGCGCCCGCCTGGGGGCCTACTGGTGGGCGGCGCTGTACCAGCAGCGGCCAAGCCCGGCATCGGGCTCAATCTTCCTGCGGCAGTGGATCCGGCCGCCCTTCCCCCGCGATGACGGCAGCCTGCGCCACTACGCCCTGCTCGCTCTCTCCTGTGACCTGAGCTTCAAGGGGGAGGCAGAGAGCGACTACTGCGGCTTCTGCCTGGTGGGCCTGCTGGCACCACCGGCCCGCTCTGCCATCCCCCGATCGGGTGAATCTCAGGGGCCGATGGTCCCGAAGGAGCTGGAGATCGAGGTGCTCTGGGCGGCCCGGCACCGCTTTGGCCTGCCGGAGGTGATCCGCTTCCTGCTGGGCTGCCTGGAAGCGCTGGAGCAGCAGGGCCTGCGGCCCAATGCCGTGCTGATCGAGGACGCCGCCAACGGCCCGGCGGTGCTGCAGACGCTGCGGCGGCGGGTGCCGGGGATGCTGCCGATCACCGCCCGAGGCAGCAAGGAAACCCGCGCCCATGCCGTGGCCCCACTGGTGGAGGCGGGCCAGATCCGTTTCCATCACCGCGCCCAGCCACTGGTGGAAGAGGCGATCCGCTTCCCCAAGGGCAGCAAGGACCTGGTGGATGCTTTCTGCCACGGCGCCCTGTGGCTGGAGGGGCGCTACTGGAAGGACCAGGGAATCCAGCCGGTGGTGACGCCACTGCTGGTGAGCCGGTGAGCATGCCGATGGTCTCCGCGGTGCGGGAATGTCCCAGTCCCTCCCCGCTGGCGAACTCAGGGGCTGCTGAGCCGGCAGCAGTTGTGGTGCAGCTGGTCCTGCCGATCTCCGTGGTGCTGGTGGGCGATGCCGCCGGCGTGGAGCGGATGCTGCGGCAACGGCGTTACCGCCGGCCGGCATGCCATGCCCGGGCGCAGCAGCTGGAGATCAACCTGCTGGTGTCGGCAAACCACCTGCCCCGAATCCAGGGTCAGCAACCCGTGCGTTGCAGGCCGCGG
Organism: Vulcanococcus limneticus LL; assembly: GCF_002252705.1. Taxonomy (GTDB): domain Bacteria; phylum Cyanobacteriota; class Cyanobacteriia; order PCC-6307; family Cyanobiaceae; genus Vulcanococcus; species Vulcanococcus limneticus. The sequence goes on along the minus strand of NZ_NQLA01000030.1, from coordinate 22,775 downwards.
CGGCAGCGCCCGGTGCGGCCCTATGCCGCGGCCGATGCCCTGGCGCTACAGCACATGGACCTGGCGGAGAAGATCGCCGGCAACTTCGCTCGGCGCACTGTCCATCCCAAGGAGGATCTGCTGCAGCTGGCGATGATCGGGCTGATCAAAGCGGCGCGCCGGTATGACCCCTCACGGGGGCCATTCCGCCCCTATGGGCGCACCTACGCCAATGGGGAGATCACGCACTTTCTGCGCGACAACGGCTTCCTGCTGAAGGTGCCGCCTACCTGGCGGGAGATCCATGCGCGGGGGCAGCGTCTACTCACCTCAGGAGTGGCTGTAGACGTGATGCTGAAGCGAATAGGGATCAGCCGCGAGCAGTGGATTGGGATCGTCGATGCATGCTCAGTTCGGGTAGTTGCTTTTCCTATTGATTGAACGCCAAGATCAAAAGCGAACGAGGTCTCAGCCAAGACAGCAACTTGTGCTCACGTCTTCTGCATCTTGATGCTAGACATGCCGCTTTGTAATGACTGCCAGAACCAAAAGTTAAATAAGCTGTAACAAGTGCTCTGCAAGTGCTTTAGCGGTCATGGGGGGAGGCGCAAACTGAATACTCTTGCTCCTGCACATTCCGATTAGAACGGCAGATGCAAAGTTCCAAAAATGACAGCCAGTTGGCAATGAAGTATTGGAAAAGAGTGCGGTAATGCGATCACGAACTGAAAAATACTCTTTCGTGCCACCATGAGCCCAGCTCGGAGTCATCTCAAAGATGATCAGGGCAGAAAGTACGGCTCCCATTGACCGTCGCTCTAGTACTTGATTGAAATCAAGCTGCCTTGGCGCAGCGTACTCCGAAACTTTAGCCGTAAGGAAATTGCGAGCCCAAACATCGCACAGCATCTCTTCCTCTCGGATGTCATTTGGACAGCGACCCTCACTTAGCAAGACAATATGATAAAACTCATGGAACAGCGTGAAGCCCAAAGCAGAGCAGGCAAGATCAAATGTAAATCTGTATTGGGCGTCGTCAATCATAAATCTGTTCTCTGACGGCTTTGGTATATCTGGCGGCCAAGGGATCGAATTTACATCCCGAGAATTTTTGTATTCATGGGCAGTGCGCATGCAGGCTCTGTAGTCATGCTCCATGCATTGCAGCTCCGAATCACGTGCTAGAACTTCAGCGATGGGCATCCCACTTATTGATGAATAGGCAACTAAGGGGCCGTATATTTCAAGCGCCTTCCAGCCTGTAAATACAATAAGCCAGTAGACCTCTGGCGTCTTAATGTCAATTCTTAATCCCTTTGGCGAAGCAGTGAGCCTGCTTGCGTTGCTATTTTCGATTTCGACTGCTGGACTGTATTTATGCCATAAACCCCGTATTTCATCCTCCCGCTCAGGTGCACATGAAATCATGATATTAAGCCAGTAGTCCCTCCCTTCTTTGGCAGTGAATCTAGACGTTGTCATGATCTCTTCCCATGAAACGCAAATTGGAAATGAAAGCAGCGGGATGAACGCTTGCATTGGCCTGCCTGATGCTAAGTAGGCTGATCCTTGCTAAAATATAGTCAGACAATTTGTGACCCGAATAAGAACCCGAAGCCATTGCGAGTTGAAGTCTAAACCCGCTGTGCTGCTGTCAATGCTAAGCAGGGAGCCCATCCCGCCTGGATCTTCTGGGAACCCTGATAAGAGCTCAGAACTCCCACGGCATGTGACCAGCTTGCCTGGATGATCTGACTGGAACCATGCAGATCCTGCATAGCCTTCCCGCTGCCAATCACGGCCTCTGGCAATGGCTCTGACCCCACCAGTAGCCAGTGCCCACCACCCGCCGCCGCAGGACAGCCACCTCCAGCAGCCCCGCCTGCCCATCAGAGACGCAACTAATTGCTCCTGCTGAGTCCCCCTGGCTGGAACACCCCACCCTCTCCGGCCTGCGGGACCGCCTGCAGCTGGTCTACGACTGCTGGACCCTGCTGGAGCTGCCTGACGGCACCAGCCGTCGGCCTGTCTATCTGCCCAGGGGCATCGAGGAGCCCGAGACCTGCCACCTCAAGCGGCTGGAGGCAGCCCGGCCGACGGGCTTCTACCGCGACGCCCTGCGCACCTACGCCGGGATGCTGTCGCGGCTGGCCTGGCAGGAGCTGCCCGACTCCCTGAGCCGGGTGGCCACCGATGTGGATGGCCAGGGCACAGACCTGGGGGTGTTCCTGTTCCTGGCCGACCTGCTCACCCTGCGGGATGGCGGCTGCCTGATCCTGCAGCTGCCGCCCCAACACCGCTGGCCCTCAGAAGGCGACCGGCTGGAGGCCCTCGCCAAGGGTGACCGGCTCTCCCTGCCGCGGCTGCAGCTAGTACCCCGGGGAGACCTGCTCAACTGGCGCCTGCCCACCGATGGCGCCACAGGCGCCCCAGCGTCGGGGCCGGTGGAGATCGTCTGGCGGGAGCCACGTCGGCAGGCCCTGCCGCCCCGGTTTGCCAGCGGCAATGCCGCCGTGCCCACGGTGGTGATCGATGCCCACGGCGGGCTGGTACCGGATCCGGCGGCCTGGCTGTACCGCAGCCTCTCGGTCACCGATGACGGACTGGTGCTGCGCAGCTGGCAGGCCAACCCCAACCCCGGCACCGTCGATGGTTACGACGTGGTGCCGGTGGGTGAGCCGGAACGGATGCCCCAGCGCTTTGACCTGCCGGCCCTCTGGTACTCGGTGGATGGCACTGCCTTCGGCGAGGGCGATCTGCCCCACCTGGGCCTGGCCCACCAGTACCTCAACCACTACCGCTGCCGCAGCGAATACGAAGATCTCCTTTCCCGCACCGCCCTGCCGGTAGGGGTACGCACGGGGCTGGTCGATGCCTACGGCTTCCGCCGCAGTGATGGCGCCCTGGGTTCGGGAGCAGGCACCGGTGGGGCAGAAGGCCAGCGCCCCCAGCGCCTGGTGCTCTCCACCTCCTCCTTCATGGACCTGCCCGAGGGCGCCACGTTCCAGTGGGTGGAAATAGAAGCCCGATCGCTAGCGGAGCACCGGGCCTATCTGCAGCAGCTGGAGGAGGCGATGCGCCGCGATGCCCTGATCCCCGCCGGCGGCCACGGTCCCGCCCGCACCGAGCTGGAGATTTCCCTGACTGCCGGCCAGAGCTTTGCGGTGCTGCAGTCGCTGGCGGGCCAGAAGAGCTCGATGCTCAGCACCCTGCTGCGCCAGTGGACCCGCCTCACCGGCGAAAAGCTGGCGGACGCGCCGGCCTGCAGTGTGGAGATCTGCCCGCTGGTGCCGCCCCAACCACCGCGCAAACCCCAGCCCTCGGTGCAGGAGTGGCTGGTGCTGCATGAGCGGGGGGTGATCGATGGGGCCGAGCTGCGCCAGCAGCTGGGGCTGGGCGAGCCCAACGGGGGTAGTGGCGGCTGAGCTGGCAACGGAGGGCATGACCCAGCCCTCCCCGCCCACCTGCACCTGGCGCCCCGGTGATGCCGAGGCCCTGCGCATCGCTCTCTCGATTCCGGTCACCAGTTTTGCCCTGGCGGCGTTGAACCGGGAGATGGCGCAGCTGCAGACCCACTACCCCACGGGGGTGTGCACCGCCCAGGCCCACCTCGATTCCATCGCGGCGCTGAATGAGCAGCTGGCGGCGCTGACGCCGGCGGAGGTGAACAGTCCGGTGCACAGCCGGCGCAAGGGCGTGGCCGGTGGCGTGGTGCCCAACCCGCTGCCCCTGAGCAAGTTGGCGGTGGTGGAGTACGCCACCGAGCTGCTGCTGGAGGAAACCGAGAGCGAGTGGAACCCTGCGGGCCCCTCGCCGGCGGTGGTGCTGGGAAAACAGCGCAGCCAGCACATCGGCCAGCTGGCACTGCTGCTGCCGCGGCTGCAGAACTGGCGCCAGTGCAACCCCGACCCTTTCTGTGGATCACTGGTGCGGGGCTGAGCGATGGAGCAGCCCCTCTCGCCGCTGAACCAGGGCCTCAACCCCCTGCGGGGTGCTCCGCTGTGGGGCCAGCTGGTGTCTCTTCCTGCAGCCACCCCGGCGATCGACAGCAAGGTGGCCCAGCAGGCTGTCGCGCCTCTCTGGTTGGCCTTGCAGCCCTACGCCAACGCCCGCCTCTGCCTGTTCGAGGTGGACCGGCCCGAGAGCCGCAACCCCATTCCGATCCGCCGCCACGTGATCGACTGCTTCCTGGAGCAGAGCGGCATCGTCAGCGGCTACAACGACACCGCCCTCACCGACCCGGGGGATGTGCTGCTGCGCGGTTACCTCTGCCGCGCGGCGATCCTGCCGGTGAGCACCAGCAACACCTTTGACTGGCTGGCGGCTGAACAGGCCTGGGCCACGCCGGGCTTCCGCGAGGAGGCTCCGTTGCCTTGGGATCCGTCGTTGCTGGGCACGGTGCAGGCCCCCTGCCAGGGGGTGATGTGGCTGGGGGACTTGGCCCTGCTCCAGCCGCAGGGCGGACTGCCCTCGGGGGGACGGGCCCAGTTCGCCGGCTGCCAGGTGATGCACTTCGGGGCGGACTACGGCCCCGGTGGCATCGGCCTGCTTCTGCAGCCGCTGCTGGGGGAAGCGATCCAGCTGGTGCTCAGACCCCACAGCGTGCTGGTGCTCAGGGATGGCGACACCTTGAACCTGATCGCCGAGCGCTACGGCACCACCGTGGCCACGCTGCGGCGAATCAACCCCCAGCTAGAGAGCACCCAGACGATCACCGCAGTCGAGGGGGATTCGCTGGCCGTGCTGGCTGGCCGCCATGGCACCACCGAAACCAAGCTGCGCAGCCTCAACCCGGTGCTGCAGCAGAGCGAGACCTACATCAGCGCCGAAGGCGACACGCTCAGCAGCGTGGCAGCCGAGCAGAACCTCAGCCTCTCTCTGCTGCGCCAGTTCAACCCGGAGCTGAGCAGTTGGCCCAGCGAGGAACCGCTGCCGGCTGGCACCACCCTGCTGCTGCCCGTCTATCGCTCCACAACCCCTATTCCTGCGGGGACGCAACTGCTGGTGCCGGGTTATCTGCCCTCAACCCAGCTACCAGCGGGGGAGTGGATCTACCTGCCGGCCCGGCGCTCTGCTCCCGTGCTGGATGAGCTGCCTGAGCAGGGCTTTTGAGGAGCTGGCAACAGGAAGAGCGAGCGCAGCCCGGACGGGGCGCCCGCAGCACCACAGCCGTGATGGGTGATGCCCTCCTCCTTCTTCTCCTCTGATTCCAGCAGCGCCAACAGCGGCACTGCTCCAGCCCCCCTGGCCCCGGCTGCTCCGTGGCGGAGCTACAGCCAGCACCAGCAACAGCCCAACCAGGGCTCTGCTGGCTCTGTCCAACCTGCCGCCGACCCCGACCAGCTCGACAGCGACGGCGCTGCTGACGCGGGCCTGGATGCTGCCGACGGCGACGACACCCTCGACCTTTCCCTGCCCCAGGACCCAGGTGCCAGCGGCAGCGGCGACAACGACGACCCCCCTGCCGCTGCTCCCAGCAGTGCTGATCCCTTGCGCGCCGAACGCCGCCGCAGCAACCAGCTCGAAAAAGAGCTCCGCAAGGCCCGCGCCCAGCTGTCGCGCTTCTCGGAGATCAACCCGGACGAGTACGCCCGCCTGCAGGACGCCGAGCGCAAGCGCGAGGAGTTCGAGCGCCAGGTGGGCGAGCGCGAACGCCAGCTCAATGAGGCCAACCTGCGCCGCGTGCGCAGCGTTGAAAAGGAACGGGACGAGGCCCGCTCCCAGGTGCAGAACCTGCGCAAGGAACGCTTGCTGGAGCGCCTCTTCTCCGAGGCGGAAGGCCGGGTGGGCGGTGATGAACGGGGGACGTTCTTTGACACCTTCGTGACGCTGTGCGGCGGCCACTTCCAGCTGGGGGAGGTGGACGGTCGCGAGCGGCTGCTGCCAGTGGACGGCAAGGGCCAGCCCCTCACCGCCGATGGCGTGGCCCTGAGCGATGGCGACTACATGGAGGAGTTGCGCCGCCACCCGGTGTACAGCTTCCTGTTCCAGCAGCGCAGTGGCCTCTATTCCGCCGCAGTGCCGGAGAGCGGTCACGAGCACGGCGGCGCGGTGAACCTCCAGACACTGAGCACCGCCGAGCTCTACCTGGAGGCCGTCAAGGGCACCACGCCCAGGGCGGCTGCACCGCGGCGCTGATGACCCCGCCGGGAGAACGAGATGGCCTGGTATCTGGTGTTCTGGCGCAACCGCTCCACCGCCACGGTGGTGCCGGCCGCCAGCGCCAGCCAGGCCCGTTCCCGTGCTAGACGCCAGCAGAAACGGGGCTATGGGGCGATCGTGGCCGCTCGCCGAGCCAATCCCCAAGACGCCGGCTTGATCAGGAAGGGAACCTGGGTGCGGCGGCGGCGCGACGGCTCCAGCCCCCAGTTCGGCAGTGCTCGATCCAAAGCCAGGGCAAGGCGGCAGCGCAGCCGTTATCGGCGGTGGCTGGGTGCCCGTGGCTGACCCAGCCATCAATCAGCAGGACGTCATGCAGCAAGCCGATCTGCAACATCCGTGGATCGGATCTGGCACCGGCAGCGCTGCTCCGCTTTGCTGCGGCTCAGCGCTTCCTGCCGCTGTCCCGTGATGCCCATGTCCGCCGCCCCGGAGGCCAGCGACTACGTGCTTCTTCATCGGGATACCGGCTCAGCGCTCTACACAACCCGCGCGACGGAGCAGGAAATCCATCGCGCCAATTCCAGCCTCAGCAGAGCTGGCCAGCGTTCGCGGTTTGTGGCCGCCAGGTATCTGATGCACCACAACCCAGGCCAAGAAAGCTGAAGCAAGCGGCTGCTGACTGCTCTTCCACTCTCCTGCTCACGGGTTCCATGAGCTTTACCTGCATGGGGATTTGGGGCCCGGCCACCAACCGGCAGCCGGGCCCGAGCCCCCTGGCTCAGCAGACCGAGACGGTGCAGCCGGGGGTGCCCTGCAGCCTGCGGGCAAAGGCGAATGCCTTCTCGGCAGGGATCAGCCGCATCTTCTTGACGGGCTTGCCGCGGCGGCCAAAGAACTCGACCTCACAGGGAGTGGTGCCGAGCTTCTGAACTCCTGGCGGATAGCGGTGAACCACAAGCAGGCGGACTTCGCAGACGGGGCCTTAGGGAGTGGCCATGGCTGGGGTGGAGCGGAGAACACCGACCAGACGCCCCGCAGGCGCAGTGCTGGCCAGGGGCGAGCCCAGCGAGCCTTGCGTCAGCCCTGGCCAGCGCAAGCCGCAGGGGCATGCTGCGGAGGGGTTTCGCTCCGCCCAGCCAGCCAGCCTCCATTGGCAACGGTGCAAGTGCCGTGCTGATTTCTCACCGCGACAGGCGACCAGAGGTGCTGGCTCTCCTGGGATCGAGGTCCGTCCCAGTTGCTCCCGTCACGACTGATGCGGCCTACCGCGCAGCGGCGCCCTGGCTGCCCGCTCTGCAGCACCCCAGCCGCCGTTTCTCTGTGGCCTGGGCACAGGTCCCGGTCTGGCTGGTGGCAGGGCAATCTCTGGTGGCGGCCCCTTACTGCGGTCCTCACATCCCCTGGCCGGAGTCGCGGAGCCCGAGCAGGCGCGAGAGGCGGAACGGCGTAGGCCGAATGGGGGCCCAGGGCCCCCGCAGCATCAGACGACCGGCATGCACCTACTGCACTGGAGCCCACCCCGCCGCAACGCGGCTTCTGCCTCCACCTGCTGGCGGTAGCTCAGCTGGGCTTCTGCCTCTAGGGCGCTATCGATCTCATCCACCCGCGCCAGGCACAGCTGAATTGCTGGCAGCACCTCTTCCTCCAGCCGGGAGATCTCCTCTTCTCCATAGGGCCGATCAATCCAGGTGCGCCGCAGCGGCTGGCCGGCATGGCCCCGCAGGATTGATTCGATGGCTTTGCCGCAGGACTCCAGCAGCAGGAATGGATCTTCCTCAGGCCTGCAGAACGGAGAAGCGGCAGATGAGAGCGTGGCCATGACGATCGGCGCCAAGAGCGGCGCAGCGACGGGACCGATCCCAGCGGAGGCCCGACCGCAGGACGGGCCTCAGACTGGAGAGGCCCGGAGCAAGCACTCCTTCCGCTCCCAGGCGTTACCGGTCCATCCGCGTCAGCGCTGCTCCACCCAGCAGAGCCAGCAGCAGTTTGAGGGTGGAATCAAAGCCGCCCTGCAGCTGCTCCAGCGTGCCGGGGCAGATCTGGCCGACAGGGCGGCCATCGAGTGCCCGCTGGCCGCAGACGCCAGCGGCGAGGGAATAGATCAGCAGCTGAGTGCCGATCACAACTGCCAGGATCTTGAAGACGAACCGCTCGCGGTCGAACGGCGGCTTGGGCGGTCGGGCCAGTGGGCCTGAGTCCATCGCTGCTCTTCCCTCGCGATCAGGCCCCAGCCGGTGGCAGCACCAGTCCGGTCGTCACTTTTTTTCCTGGAAGACCCCCACATAGACGGTGCCCTGCCGGTAGAGGGGCAGCACCTTGTCGCGCAGATCGGCGTTGTGCAGGCGAACGCAACCGAGGGTGGGGTGCAGGGGTTGCTGCGGTGCCCAGGCGCCGGGCCAGCCACAGGCCGAGCCGCCGCCGTGGAGCATGATCCCGGCCCGGCCGTGGGCGGCCTCCTGACCCTCGAGCTCCTCCATGTCGAAGGAATACCAGCCGTAGCCCATGGCGGTATCGGAGCAGGGCGGGTTGGGGTTCTGTTCGTAGTCGGGGTAGAGCTGGCCGAGCTTGTAGAGGCCGGGCGGAGTGTCGGTGCTGTTCTGGGCCCAGTCGGTGTCGCTCCCCTGGCCGCGGGCCAGGCAGGGGATCTTCCAGAGGAAGGCCCCGGTGTGGTCGTAGGCCTCCATGTCCTGGTCCCGGTCATTCACCAGCAGGTAGGAATCCCCGGGCTGGACGGGAGCTGCCAGCTGCGGGCCGGCCATCCCGGCTTCCTCTGAGCCGCGCGGATCGAGGCCGCCGCTGGGGACTGCTGGTGCCGGGGGCGCAGCGGGTTTCTGGCTGAAGGTGAGCGCCCAGGGGGCCTGCTCATCGAGGACGACCTCGCTGCCGGGCAGTGACTGGATCGCGGCATGAAGGTTCCAGACGCCGGAGACCTGCTGGGGTTCACCGCGGAACGCTTCAAAGCGGTCGTGGAACCGCTCGGGGGTCATGGGGCTGGCCATGGGCGTGGTGCTGCTGAGCCCTGTTGCCAGTGGTCGCTTGGGGGCCGCCGGCTGCGGGCAACAAGAGAGCGCCGCAGCCGCAGCCGGGGCCGCCCCCTCAGAAGGGCAGCTCGCTCTCGGGGCACCAGACCGGCACCGAAGCTGGCGTGGCCACCTGGCGCTCAAAGAGCAGATCAGCGCAGAGCTGCTCCAGCCGCTCCAGAGGAGCAGGGCGGTGGGCCGAGGCCTCTTCCCAGAGCAGCTCCAGGGTGCGGGAGCTCAGGAGCTGGAAGGCGCGGGTGCGGGATGCGGAAGCCATGGCAGGCGTAGCGGAGACCCCGAAGCAGGCCGGGCGGGGTCAAGGGGCAGCCCCCTCTGCAATGCGGAGCGCAGCGCAGCCAACGCACCAGTCCGGCTGACTCGCGCAGCCCTTGAGGCCGCCCGGACCATGAGGAGGGCTGCGCGTAGCCGATCCACCAGGAGCTGGGCCACCACGGTTCTGTCTTCTCGGTGGTTGGGGCGTGGGTCACCTGGCAACAGCTGCTGTTGTCACTGGGGCGAGGCCCCGGGAGCGTGCCCTTGGGCCTGACCTTGATCGAGGCGCAGAAATACGCCCGCCGCGCTGAACAGCTGGCGGTGCTCAAGACCTTTGCGGAGGGGGAGCTGCTGCGCCGCCTGCCCTTCCGCAACCTCGTGGGCGGCTCGCTGAGCTTTCCGGCTGAAACGAAACTCCCCCGCGTGGGCTTCCGGGCTGTGAACGAGGGCTACCGCCAGAGCTACGGGGTCATCAACTCCGATTCGGAGTTCGTGCACCTGTTCGGCGGTGATCTGGATGTGGACCGCTCGATCGTGGACCTGCAGGGCCCCGAGGCCCGCGCCGCCCAGACCGAGATGAAGGTGCGCTCGATGCGCCTCACCCTGGAGGCGGCGATCATCAACGGCGACGACACCTTTGACCCGCGGGCCTTCAACGGGTTGAGCAAGCGTCTGGTGCCGGGTGAGGACCAGACGATCGACAACGGCGGCAGCACCCTCAACCTGCTGGCGCTGGAGGCGCTGACCGACAGCGTGATCGGCTACGGCGGCGACAAGGTGCTGATCGCCAGCAAGGCCGCCCGCCGCCAGATCAGCACCGCCTCCCGTCAGGCCGGCGGCGACCTCTACGAGGTGATTGACGGCCGCCACTATTTCGAGGGGATCGAGATCCTGCTGGTGGAGGAGGACGCCGAGGGCAACGCGGTGCTCGGCTACGACGAACCGGGAGACACCACCTCGATCTACTGCTGCGTGCTCGGTGATGCGGCGGTGTGCGGCCTGCAGGGCCCGTTCGAGGGGCGCTACGGCATCTCGGTGCGGGACTTCGGGGAGGTGCACGACGCGCCGGTGTTCCGGACGCGGGTGGATTGGTACGTGGGCTTTGCGGTGTGCAACCGCAAGGCCGCCGCACGCCTGTTCAACGTCGCCCCGATGCCGCTGGTGCTGCCCTGAGCGGCGTTTGATCAGCTCCGCAAGACCCTGGCGGCACAACAGATCATTTCCCCCTGTTTTTTGTTCTGGAGACCCTTCCATGACTTCTCAATCCACTCGGCTGCTCGACGCCCAGACGGTGCTCGTCGGCTGGATCAACCATTCGGCCACTGACTGCTACGAACACACCCGCAGCAGCGGTGATGTGGTGAACCTCGGCACCGACCTCGATGCCACCAGCTCTTTTGTGCTCGTGGCATCCCACCCCGGCCACAGCGAGGCGGTGACGGTGACCCTGGAGCTGGCGCCGCTGCTGGCTGATGGCAACGCCGGCAGCTGGATCACCGCGGCCGCCGTCGCCATCCCCGCCGCTGGCGGCAAGGTGGAGGCGATCATCAGCGGCGCCGCGCTGCTGATCAACCCGGTCGACAGCGCGCTGATCACCCCGCCCTGCCTGCGGCTGGCGCGGGCGATGGTCTCTCCCGCCACGCCTGCCGGGATGACCGTGGCGCTCACCGCCAACCAGGGGCTGTGAGGTGAGCGCCATGAGCAATCCCCTCGACACCCTCAACATGGCGGCGGGAGCAGAAGCCCTGCCGCTGCAGCTGCTGCAGCCTCTCGACAGCAACAACCCCGCCTCCACGCCTGTTCGCCTCTCGGGCCCGGAGCAAAGGCCGCTCGTCACCCCCGACCCCGGAGTGATGGGCGGAGACGACGACAGTTCCTGGCTACCACCCAGCCAGCTGCTGATCGGCAAGGATGGCGTCACCCGCTCGATCTGGCCGGTGCACCTGGCCGGCTGGCAGGCCCTGGGCTGGCAGCTGCTCAACCCCGCCAGCGGCGGCGATGAGCCGGTCCCGGTGGACTCCGGGGACAACGCGCCGGAACCGGAGCTGGCGGATGCGCTGGACCTCGAGCCCGAGCAACCGGAAGCGCCGGATCCCGCCCCGACACCCGATGAGCCCACTCCTACCGACAACCCGCTGGAGACCACCACCGATGGTGGCGAGGCCCTGTTGGCTTCTGAGCCCACCGACTTCCAGGCCATGACCAAGGCCCAGATCGTCGAGTTCTGCTCCACCGTCTACGGCGTGGAGCTCGATGGCAGCCAGACCAAGGCCGAGCTGGTGGAGCACGCGATGGCGCTGGAAGCCCAGGCCAGCGGCAGCAACGAGGGCACTAACGATGCGGCAGATCTCGCTGCCCTGGAGCTGGGGGATGCCCTGCTCTGATCACAGCAGCCAGTGCTGCCCCGGCCAGCGCATTCCTGGCTGGGGGCTGGCAACAGCTCAGCAGCACTGCCCTGGCGCCGATGGCCACTCCCGATCCGGCTGTGCTGGCCGAGCTGACGGCCCAGTGCCGCAGCAGCAGTCGGCCCCAGGGAGTGATCTTCCTGGGCCAGGCCCAGCTGCAGGACGGCGGCAACCCTGAACCGCCCCCAGCCGGCGGTGTCAGTTCGGTGCAAGCTCTGGCGCCGTTGGTGAGTGCTGCCTCAAGCGACGGGGTGGTGGTGCTTGCTCTGGACCTGCGCCTGCTCAGCCCCCTGCCGCCTTGACCCCGAGCTCTGATCTCCCAACCCTTTTTCATTGCTGATCGCCATGGCCACCACAACCGAGAGCCACACCACCGCCGGCCGCTCCCTGCCCCAGCCCAGCGACCTGCTGCTGGTGCAGCGCGGCAGCACGCCCTACCGGGCCACAGCTGATGAGGTCAAGGCGTTCATGCTCAGCCCCGCCACGGCAGTGGCAATCGGTGCGATCAAACCGGGCACCAACCTCAGCGTGGACAGCGACGGCACCCTCCATGCCGCCATCTCCGGTGCCCTCACCTACCGAGGTGCGATCGACCCCACCACAAGTGAGGCCCCGGCAGGCGCTGCAGTCGGGGATGTGTACCTGGCCAGCAGCTCCGGCATTGCCCTGGCGAGCTGGACCGGCATCGACGGAGCGGAGATCGCCCAGGGGGATCTGCTGCTGTTTGACGGCAGCAGCTGGAGTGCCAACGCCGCGTTGGGCCCCGATGGCGCCGGCGTGATCCGCATCCAGGTAGCCGCACCGCTGGCCATTGATGAGAGCGATCCCGCCCAACCGCTGCTCAGCGTTGAGCCTGCATCCACCGCCGCTGCAGGCGTGCTGCGCCTAGCGGCTGCCGAGGACCTCACCGCCGGCACCGAAGGCGCCGCCGTCGATGCAGCAGCCCTCAAGGAAGCAATGGCCACTGCCCAGCCGGCCGGCGACTACATGCCCCTGGATCTGAGCACCTTGCCGGCCCTGCCCTGATTGCCGCAGCTGATGACCCTCCAACCAGGCGACCTGCTGGCGATCACCCGCCCCACGGGCCCTGCCGCCGGCACCTATCAGCTACAGGCGGCAGCTCTGGCGGAACTGCTGAACCTGCCGCCAGTGCTGGGAATCAGCGGCGTGGTTTGGTCAACCGTGCGCTCGGCGGCGGACAACAGCTGGCAGTCGATCTGCTGGTCGCCGGAGCTTGGGGTCTACGCCTGCGTAGCGGGTAGCGGCACGGGCAACCGGGTGATGACCTCAAGCGATGGCATCCGCTGGAGCCCCCAACCATCAGCGGCGGACCAGAACTGGGTAGCTCTCTGCTGGGCCGCCGAGCTAGGGCTGTTCGTCGCCGTCAGCGACAGCGGCATTGGCAATCGAGTGATGACCTCACCGGATGGCCGCAGCTGGACCCTGCGCCAGACGCCGGCAAACAACAACTGGACCGGGGTCTGCTGGGCACCAGAGCTGGGCCTGTTGCTGGCGGTCGCCAGCAGCGGCACGGGCAACCGGGTGATGACCAGCAGCGATGGCATCACCTGGACAGCCGGCCCGGCTGCGGCAGATCAGGAGTGGCGCTCCATCTGTTGGGCCACGCAGCTGGGCCTGGTGGTGTCGGTGAGCAGCACCGGCGGCAACCAGCGGGTGATGACCTCAAGCGATGGCCGCAACTGGACCCTGCGGATAGCTGCTGCAGCCAACAACTGGACAGCGATCTGCTGGGCAGCAGAGCTGGGCCTGCTGGTGGCGCTGAGCAGCAGCGGCAAGGGCAACCGGGTGATGACCTCCCCGGATGGGATCAGTTGGAGCAGCCGCAGCTCGGCGGCCGACAACGCCTGGACCTCCCTTTGCTGGGCGCCGCAGCGGGAGCTGTTGGTGGCGGTGAGTAGCAGCGGCACCGGCAACCGGATCATGACCAGCGCCGATGGCATCAGCTGGACCACGCGCAGTTCCCCGGCTGATTTGGGCTGGCGCTCGCTGTGCTGGTCACCCCAGCGGCGTCAGTTTGTGGCTGTGAGCAACAGCGGCGCTGGCAACCGGGTGATGGTGAGCCCCTGAACCATGACTGACACCAAGGCACCCCTGCCAGTGATTGGCTCTCGCTGCTGGCGCGATCTGATCAGCCCAGACAGCGGCGCCACGGTGCTGAGCCTTGGGGGAGACAGCAGTGACGCCGATCCGATGGTGGAGCTGGCTTACGACGAGGGCGGCAGCGGTTGGTGGCCGCTCTCCACGCTGGTCTTCGAGCAGGCATGAGCCAAGGGGGCCTCAGCCCGCCCCCACCAATTGCAGCCGCAGAGCCTCAAGAGCCTTCTTCTGGGCCCGCTGCACCGACATGGCGCTGATTTGCAGCTGCTCTGCCGCCTGCCGGAGCGAGAGGCCCTCGAGGATGGTGAGCCGCAGGGCCGTGGCTTGAGCTGCCGGCAGCTGATCTACTAGCTGCTCCAGCGCCAGATCATCAGCGGGACCGGCTGCTTCTTGCTCTGGGCTGGCCAGCTGATCGAGCAGGCACGGCTCGCCATCGCCGTGGCCATCAAGGCTGATGTGACCCAGGGGGCACTGACCCTGCTCATGCAGCCGGCGTGGGATGCGCACCAGCCGCACCCGATCGCGCAGGTGATGCTGCAGGGCACCTGAGATGCAGCGGCGCAGATAGGGCTCAGCTGGCTCACCTGCTTTGCAGCGCAGGACAGAGTGGAGCAGGGCTTCTCTAGCTACCTGGATCAGATCCTCCCGCTCGACCAAAGGGAAGAAGCGGCGGGCTACAGCTGAGGCAACGGCATCAGCCAGGGAGAGGTGCTCCAGCACCAGGGCATCGCGGGCACGGAGAGCAGAGCGGGAAAGCGGGGCAGCCATCTGGGGACGGCAGAGAACCCCACCCCCAACGGCCAGCCGCAGCGCTTTGACAAGGACGCCCCAACGGGGCGCCTGGCTAGATCCTTGACGCAGCGCGAGGACTGGACGAGGGATTCAGGTGGGTGTTTGACGGCCTGATGGCAAGCCAATTCCTTCCGCAGCTGCGGGGCCCGAGAACCTTGAGCAAATCCCCTTATCCCGGCTTGCCTGGCCTACCAGCTCCACCGCCCATAGGCTGCTGGGTGCAGCAGCAGCGGGTTAGTGCTCCAGCCGCCATGGATTTGAAGTTCCGCGTTATTCAGTCGAACGACCGCGGGCTAGTTACAAAGCCAGGCGACTGCACATACGCCAGACGGGGGCCAGCCAAAGGAGAAGAAGATCTTGAGCTTCCCACCCTGTTCATCTGGGTAAGGAGCAAAGAGCGCTACCTAGCAAGGTGCTGGACTCAGTGGACAGGTGCACATCTTGGGGATGACTTTATTTATGTCGTAAGCAGATTTAGAGACGTAATCGACCTCCACGGCGATACTCGGTATCACCAGTGGTGCTCAAAACAGCTGCGCCAGGAGCTTTGGTCACTGAAACGGCCCGCACTCGGCCTGGAAGGCCTGGCTTGCCCGCCGCCGGAGGCAGTGTACGAAGCCAACCGGCATAAATCGGCTATTTACCTGCAGAGAAGAAAGCAGCGACTCCTTGAGCAAACGCCAGATTTGAACCAGCAGGAAAAAGCGAAGATCCAGGATATCTACGGGGATCGGGATCAACGGAATCAAGCGGCTGGGTTCATCAAGTACCACGTTGATCACATCACTCCGCTCGCCAAAGGAGGCCTTCATCATCCTTCCAATCTGCGTATTATCGGGGCATCTGAAAATGCGAGGAAAGGGTGCAGGCTTCTCGAGCAGGCACAGTCTGCAGAAGTGGCTCCGCTGTCTATCGAATAGATGTGATATGGCCACGAAGGAAGGTGTGGGCGACTGGGTCTTGATCAAATTGATCGATTACGAAGATTCCGCCTGGAACTGCGAGCATGTGCATCGACACCCTTATGGCCGAGAGGCAGTTGTTGGCCCTGGTGGTTCCTGGTTTTCGGTCTTCTTGGAAGCGCCAAGCAAAAGCGGGTAGATGAGAATGAGCATCAGCCGTAGTACTTAAATTCCCTGCATGAGACCTTTGATCTCTTCCTCTTTTTCTTCAAAGAGCTTGGTGTCATCAAGGATCGCTTGCCAGCTTGGATAGGGATGGCGCTGCAGGCGCTTCCAGTTTTTTTTAATCCAGATGCACTCGTTATCGCGATCAACCTTAAGTGCATCCCAGAAGGCTGTGTACATCCATGCCCAGGAAGCTGACTTCCATGGCACAAGCTTCGCTTCGGCTTCCCAGAATTCGGGCGGATGATCTATTCTCTTTCCATCAATCACGCGGGCGGGGATCTTGAGGTGAAGCAACTCATGCCGGAGCACGTGTTCGATCACTGGCTGTGGTACGTCAGAACGGTTGAATAGTGAGTGGAGGTAGATATTGCCTCCTGCCTTCCCGGGGCCATGATAAATGCAGGCCAGTGTTTCTATTGATTGAAGGCTAAGTGTTGCAGGTTCTGCGCTGGTCAGCCCCATCTCGACCTGGATGTCAGCAAGAAGTTCCAGCACGTCAAACTCTAGAAAGCTGAGTTCTGGATAGCCGGCTGGCTCCTTGCGGGCTAGGACCATCGCATCAAGCTCAATGTGATATGAATAAAATTTGACAGGCGCACAGTTCTCGGATTGACACTTGCAAGCCGGTTAATATTCTTTGTGACTTGCATTATCACTCGGGCATGATATTACTCGCTTGCGGGTGTCGAAGCTCAATCATGTCACCATCGACCCCTTGGCGATGAACGTCGAAGACGGGCTCTTCTCTGAGGCCTGCCATGGTTAGTGAGTGAGTGAAAGGGAATAAGGCTGGATGATCCAGAAGCTGGTTGGCAGGCAGGGAATGATGCTCATTATCGAGCAGGAGCGCCTCGCAGAGTAGTAGTGCAATCTCTTTGGAGATGGGCAGAGCCTTTGGAGCTCGTCCATAAACGCCTCTGGTCTCGGTGTCTGCAAGAGCTCCCCAGTCCACAAGCGAACGGATGATCCGCTGCGTGGACTTCACCAGCACTGGACGCTCGGACCATTGCGCCACCATCCGGTTGGTGAGCTGGGCGAGCGAGAAGGAGTCCTGCAGCGTGAGCAGGCGCCCTGCCGTTGCGGCGACATCGGAGAAGATGGGATAGCTGGCGATCGCCATGGCCCAATGCAGGGCGAGATGCTCACGCGCTTTTGATGTCTGAAAGGCGGCTACCGCCCGGGTCTTCAGGGGATCAACAGCGGGTGGAACCTTGGCCCAGATCCTGGTGAGCACGGTCATGGTCTTGCCACGATCGCTGTTGAACTTGTCCCCGCTCACCTTGCCTTCGAGGTACTCCCACATTCCGGCCCTCAGTTCTTCCAGGGAGTCACCTGCCGCCACCCGGCTGGCTGTGGCCTCCAGCCAGTCGAGCGCCAGACGCCGATCAAAGCCAATGGTTTTGCGCCTGTTCATGCGGGCTCCTGGATGCGCACGAAGGGAACCAGGACCTCTTCCAGTGCGATGCCTCCATGGCCGAGGGTTTCCTTGCCCTGGGCGAGAAAGGCATCGACCCCGCGGGGCAGCAACACGGAATAGTCAGCTGGCAGTCCGGGACCAGGCCACAGGAGAGCGCTTGGCAGAGCCTGCTGCACCTGCGCCCGCAGAACGTCGTCGCGGAACACCCAGGCCCGCTCCCCTTTTTCCTCGGGCACGGTGCCCACGTTGGGCCGACCGATCCCCTTGGCAGCAACGTTGCCGTGATCTGCGGTGACATAGACGGTGAAGCCCTGCTCCAGCAGCGAATCGATCAAGGCGCGGAAGGCACCCTGCTGGCTCCACTGGCGCACCTGGGCGTGTAGCCCACCCAGGCCGGTGACTACGCCGTGGAGCATTTCATCGACCTTGCCGACGACGATGCCCAGCGCCCGGCAGCTGGGGCGGCAGGCGAATTCCTTGACTTTCTCCAGCAGCTCGCTATCGGCCTCCTGCGACCCCTGCCTGACGTAGGCCACAGCCGGACCCAGCAGACCCTGGTCCCCCCAGAAGCGCTCCCAGTGCTTGGGCTCCTTGTTGGTGGTGCCAATGCTTTGAGGGAAGAACATCGGTGCCTCTGCCGCGAAGATCGTTTGCCGGGAGACGGAGGTAATCGTGGGCACCCAGGCCCAGCAGACGCTCTCCTTGAGATCGAGCCCGTCAAGGGAGTCGCGCAGCAACAGCCATTGATCGAGGGCGAGACCATCGACAACCACGAGCGCGAGCCGCTTTAAGCCGCTGACCTGCTGGTGAGCTAGGAAGTGGGCGACCTTGTCGAGGGTGATGGGCCTGGGGAGGGCCGGCAGCGTCGACAACGCGCTGTAGCGCTGAAGCATCCAGCTCCCGAACCCCTCCTCCAGGGCCAGCTGCAGCCGATCGAGCTGGGAGCTGACCTCCGGGCTGAGGGAGCCACTGAGCTCCGTTTGCAGCACCTGGGCCTCAGCCCAGCGAAGGGCGAACAGCTCCCAGTCCTCGTGGTTGGCGGCCGCATCCGGTAGCGCCTCCTCCAGCAGCGGCAGAAGACGCTCCAGCCGGAGGGCTGCGTTCTCGTCCTGTTTGCCCACCACACCGAGACGCATCCAGTCCGCCGGCACCTCGTCGGTAGCAATCGCTGTGGTGGGCTCCAGCAGACCCTCGGCGAAGAGGTTGTCGATGAAGACCCTGATGTCGTCGTGGTCAAAGGGCAGGAGCTCGGGCCCGGGGAGCTGCAGAGCAGGCAGCTCACGCCCGGGCACCACTGCACACCCCCTGGCCTGCAGAAACAGGGGCCAGCGTTCCTGAAGGAAGGAGAAGAAGGCCGCCCGGTTGGGCAGCAGGCGCTCCAGGGGCCACTCCCGCCACTGCTTCTGAAGGCAGAGCTGCTCAAGCAGACGCTGATCGAGCAGCGGCGGAAGTTGTTGCTGACGAAGATGGCGCCGCAGCAGAAGACGCAGCAGGTCGGCAGGCTGCCGGATCTGGCCAGGCACCACCTCGTAGAGGTGGTTGAGAAGGAAGTCCTGGGTGGCGTTCGCCCCCAGCTGACCGGGGTTCGCCCGCTGCAGGGCCTCACTCAGCGCATCGAACTGGCTGGGCTCGAGCTCGGAGAGAACGTTGGGGTCGAGGCTGGGGAAAAGGCTGGGCAGGCTGAAGCTGAACTCGCGCTGGGTGGCGCGGGCTTCTGAAAGGAGGTCGTAAGGGAGAACGGTGCGGGCCGAGGCTTCGCCTCCGTTCACGACAACGACATGCAGCAGCTCTCCTGCCTCCCAGCGCGGCCGGCAGCGATGCTCGAACAGGTAGCGAAAGGCGACGGGGTCCTCGTAGGCCAGCAGCTCATAGCCCCGCTCAGAAAGCACAGTGCGCAGGACCGGTTCGGCGAACAGCTGGTCGGGATCGTTGACCACCGTGAGCCGACTCGCGGTGGCGCTCTCGCTGGTGAAGCACTCCAGCACCGGCTGGCGCCAACTCGAAACCGGGCCCAGTTGTCCCATCAGGCTGAAGTGGGGGCCAGGGACACCAGCTGCAGCAGGGTCAGGGAAGGCAGGGTCTCCTGGCGCCGCTGAAACTCCTGCCGCCACTGCTGCTCCTCTTGCTCCAGCTGGGCGCGGCGGAAGTCACGAACCTGGGGCAGGCCGAGCTGCTCGATCGCGCGCTGCCGGGCCGCGAAGGCCAGCTCCTGCTTGCGGCGCTCACGCTCCAGCCTCTGCTGGTGTTTGGCCTGGAGCTCATCGAAGAGGGGCCTGCCCTGCTGCTGGGCCTGCTGCTGACTGCGGTCGTAGGCCTGGGCGGCCTCTGCAGGCGAGAGCTGAGTCTCAGCAAGGAGCTGCAGCTCGCCATCAAGGCTGATCAGCCTCTCCCAGATCAGCCGGGCCGTGGGCTCCAGCAGCTTGCCTTCGGTGGAGAGGAACAGCGGGAGCAGGCGCTGGCTGCGGCCCTCGCTGGTCTGCACCGCCACGCGCCAGAGCGACCAGATCCCAGACACCTTGCCGGCGAGTTCTGGAAGGTGCAGAACCGGCACGGTCATGCCCGGGGCCCTGGGGGGCAAGGCTGCCGTGAGGGCGCGCAGCCTCGGCTCCTCAAGGCTTAGGTGGAGCAGGCCAGCCTCTTTGGCGTTCTGCCGGCTGAAGGTGGCCCTGAGGTCGCGGTGGCCATCCGGCCAGTCCAGATCCAGCCCACCAGCAGGGTTGGGCCGCACCTGCCCACCGGCCTCAGCCTGGGTTTGCAGCCAGGAGAGGGTCATGCGCTCGGTCCAGAAGGGCATCAGGTGGCCGGCCACGCGCTGGGCGGCTTGGGGATCGAGCTCCTCGGAGCTGGAGAGCAAGGAGGCCCCTTCATGGGCGGATAGGGCCCGGGCGCGGATCGCCTCCGCGAGCGCCGCTGCCCGCGCTTCTGCCTCTTCTGGCGTCAGAACGGCATTGACATAGAGCTGTTGGAAGTCGATGCCGTTTTCTTCCGAATCGAGCACATCGGAGAGCTTGTCGACGCCGAACTCCTGCAGGATCCGCTCCAGCTTTTCCTCCAGCACCTCACGAACCCGCAGCTCAACGGTGTCTTCCAGGGCGAAATTGAGAGCCCGCACCACATGGGACTGGCCGATGCGATCAACCCGACCGATGCGCTGCTCCAGCTTCATCGGATTCCAGGGCAGGTCGTAGTTGATGATCACGTGGCAGAACTGCAGGTTCAGGCCCTCGCCGCCGGCATCGGTGGAGATCAGGATCTGGGCCTCGTTGGCGAAAGACCGCTGGGCGCTCTTGCGCTCCTCCAGGTTCATGGAGCCGTTGAGCACCACGACCGGATAACCACGCTGCTCCAAGACCTCCGCCAGCATCTGCTGGGTGGGCACGAACTCGGTGAACAGCAGCACCTTGAGGGCCGGATCGTTTTCGTCTCGTTGGAGCTGCTGGATCGTGTCGAGCAGGGCCTGAGCTTTGACGTCGATCCCCCGGGCCTCACAGCGGCGGGCAGCGGAGAGCAGCAGCTCCACCTCGGCCCGTTCGTTTTTGAGCTCCTTGAGGCGGCTGTTCAGCAGAGTTTCGAGCTGCTCCTGGCCCTCCAGCTCCGCCCAGTCCTCACCGACGTCTTCCCCAAAGAGTGTGAGCTGGCCGGTGGGCAGCTCCAACACCTGCAGGCGCCGCTCCAGGGCGGTGCGGATGGCAGCGGTACTGGAGGTGACCAGCCGCTGCATCAGGATCATCAGGAAGCCAACGGCGGGCTGCTTGTCACGCAGGGCCTGGTTGTAGCCCTCGCGCACGTACTCGGTGACGGCGTCGTAGAGCACCCGCTGCTCCAGTCGGGCGCTGTCCCAGGCGACGGAAACGATCTGGGTGTGGCGCGGCTGAAACAGGGGCTCTCCCTTGTCGTTGATGGCCCGGCGCTTTTCGGTGCGGATCACGTAGGGGGCGACGTTCTCCCGGGTGACCGAGCTGTCGTCGGGGAGAGCGTCGGGATCGAGGAAGCCGAGCAGGCGGCGGAAGGCATCGGTCTTGCCCTGGTGCGGGGTGGCGGAGAGGAGCAGCAGGTAGGGAGAGGCCTGGGCGAGCCCTTCACCAAGACGGAAGCGGGCCACGGTTTCTGTGGAGCCGCCGAGGCGATGGGCCTCGTCGATCACTACGAGATCCCAACCCGCGTTAATCAGGTCGTCGAAGCGCTCGCGGTTGTAGCGAGCCACCTGCTCCGCACTCCAGCCCCGGCGGGCCTCCATCGGTTTGACCGAATCGAGGGTGCAGACCACCTGGTTGTGCTGCTTCCAGAGATTCTCTTGGGGGCCGACCCCGAGCAGCTGGCGCCAGGCGGCGAAGTTGCCGGGCTGAACAAGATGAAAGGTTTCGTTGAAGTGGGTGTCGAGCTCGCTGACCCACTGGCTGACCAGGCCCGCTGGAGCCACCACAAGAACCCGCTTGGCCAGGCCGCGGACCTTGAGCTCACGAATGATCAGGCCCGCTTCGATGGTTTTGCCCAGGCCAACCTCATCGGCGAGGAGATAGCGGACCCGATCTCCTGCCATGGCGCGCTGCAGCGCCTGGAGCTGGTGCGGCAGGGGGATGACGGAACCCTCCAGCGGTGCGACCAGGGCGTCGTGCTCAAAGGCATCGAGGATGCGAGCTGCCGCGGCCACAAAGCTGAGCTGCTCAAGGCTGGTGGGGCTGGCCTGCTCCAGGGTCTGCAGCCTCTCAACCGGCAGCCGGACCACCGCGTCCCGGCGGGACAGCCAGACCTGGGCGGTAGGGATACCCCAGAGGTCTTCCACAGCGATCACCCGGCAGGGCTCGCCGTGATCCAGCGAGTGACACCAGTCGCCGGCCTTAAAGCTCATCTAGGGAGTAGCGGCAAGACGCTGGACGGTTACTCCAGGCAGATGCCTGGATAAGTCAGCCGCAGGAATGACAATGCACTGATCGACATACTGATGTGGCCAGGGAACATCAATCTCCTGCTGCAGCCTCGCCTTGAGCCTTTCTGTGAGATTTAACCAAAGAGGTGGATCTACACGCAAGCTGTCAGCGCCGACAACTACAATGTAGGTAATTGGCTTTTCGGCTCGCTTCATCAAGCGGAGGAAAGACCAAGAAGTTCGGGCCTTTGGAACAAGCTGGGTATGCGTCAGCTCCTTGGTCTGCATTTTTTTGACAAAGGCTTGTCGCTCACTCTCTGGGGCCTTGCTTGCTGATGGATCCTTGACCTCGATGAACAGGGTCCGTCGAGGGAACTCGACAACAAAGTCGACTGGCTGAAAGTGATCGATAGATGGCCGCCCTGGTGCATCAAAGTGTTCGGCGTTCCACTCGTCTGGGAATGTGAAACTGAGCTCTTTTTCGATCAGGGTGCTCATGAAATCCCCTGAAGCGATCGGGCTATTTCACGGTCGTAAAGTGAGGTCATTGCTTTCGCTATGGGGCTTTCGGTCAGGCTGGCGTCCCCTTCAGTGGTGTAATTCCCCCGGCACTCCCACCCCGGCGTAGCTGGGGTGGGCCGCGCACCTCAGGCGATCGGCTCCACAGCTGAC
>NZ_NQLA01000160.1 GCF_002252705.1 Vulcanococcus limneticus LL | reverse complement strand
CCGGCGAAACGGCGCATGGTGGGCACCTCGATCAGCGCCTCTTCCATGCCTGGGTCGCTGAGCGAATACCACTGCTGCATCAGGTGAATCCGCAGCATCGTGGCGAGCGGGTAGGGAGGTCGGCCGCCTTTCGTGCTGGTTCTGGGGTAATGGGGTTCGATCAAGGCGATCAGTGCCTGCCAAGGCACCACCGCTTCCATCTCAGAGAGAAACGTCTCTCGCTTGGTGCGCTTCTTGGCGGTGGTCAGCTCGTAATCCGAGAAACCGAGCTGCTTGCCGCCCATCAACCCAGTCCTTGCCTGTGATCACTGAGCCATTGTCGCGCGGATGGCCTGGGTTTTCCAGGGTCTCC
>NZ_NQLA01000029.1 GCF_002252705.1 Vulcanococcus limneticus LL | reverse complement strand
CGGGGGCCGGGGCCCCTGGCCCAGGGGCGGCAGCGTGCGCAGCAGGGGCAGCAGCACCAGGGCGGCGGCCGCCAGCCGCAGGGCCGCCGACTGCAGCGGATCGAATTCACCCGCCCGCAGGGCAGCCCGGGCCAGCAGGGCACCGCCACTGCCGCAGACCAGGGCGCCGAGGGCCAGGGCGACGCCGCGTCGCTGGCCTGCGGCCGAGCCGGCCAACACCAGGCCATCGCTGGGCCGCTGGCGGGCCACCAGCAGGACGGCCAGGCTGATCAGCCCCAGGCCCAGCCACTGGCCGGCCGTGGGCCACTCAGCCAGGAACAGGGCACCCGCCACCGCCGCCAGCCCCGGCCCGCCGGCATCGAGGGTGAGGGTCCGGCGGGTACCCAGGCGCCGCAGGGCGGCGAAATAGAAGCTGTCGCCAGCGGCGATCCCGAGCACGCCGCTGAGCAGCAGCAGCACCAGGGGACCGGCCGGCGCCGACCAGGACCGCAGCGCCACCAGGGGCAGCAGCAGGGCCAGGGCCAGCAGGGTCTTGAACAGGTTCAGCTGGGCGGCCGAAAGCGAGGTCGGCAGGCGGCGCCAGAGGCTGCTGGCAAGGGTCCAGCAGAGCGTGGCGGCCAGGGCCGCCAGGGCTCCCGTCAACACGGCGGGCTCGACACGGCCGGCTCAACTACGAGGGACTCGACTGGACACGGGGCGGCGCTGGCTTGCGATCATCGCTACAGACGACGCTGCCCCGTGACCACCCCGATCGCCGACGCCCTCAGCTTCTTCCGGCTGAGCTGCGGCCGCTGGCGCTCCCAGCGCAGCAGCCACCACCTGCTGCACCGCCGCGCCGAGGCCGGCGGTTCGCTGATCGTGGTGGAGGAGCTGGAGCTGGGCGATGACCGGCTGCGGGCGATCGCCGAACTGCACGGCCAGGATCCGGCGGGCCTGGTGGGCGGCTGCCGCGTGCGCTGGAGCGGCTCGATGGCCTGGGACAAGGCGGGCGAGGCCCACGAGGGCGAGAGCCTGTTCGGCCTGATCCCCACCGATGAGCGGGGCCGCGCCGGGCTGCTGCTGCGCGACCGGGGCTACGCCGAGACCGCGCCGGTGGCCGGCCACTTCGCCATGGACCCGCGCGACCACCTGTTGCTGAGCACCGACTACGAGACGATGAGCTCGATCGAGCGGTTCAGCTTCGCCGGACCGGATGTGCGGCTGCGCACCAGCACCGTGGAGGGGCTCTCCAACACGGCCTCCTTCTGCATCGAGACCCGCTGCAGCGGCGAGGAGGAACCGGCGGGGCCGGCAGAGGCCGGTGGCGAGACCCAGCTGGAACCAGACCGCACTGCCGGCCCGGCCCTCTCACTGCTCGGCTGGTAGGGAACGTTACGGACTGTGAGCCCTGACCAGGCCCCACCGGGCCTCCCTGATCCGCACTTCTACGATCAGCCACGACGGATGCCGAAGTTCGAGTGGCCCTTCCTCTTCTGAAGTACGCGCCCACGACGCAGAACTCCCGCGTGGCGGCCCTGCGGGTGGGTTCGGATGAGGATCCGAAAGCCGTGTCCCTGGACAAGGCCCTGAACCGCGAAGACCAGAACTTCGTGATCGAAGCGGCCTACCGCCAGCTCTTCTTCCACGCCTTCAAGGTCGACCGTGATCGCACCCTGGAATCCCAGCTGCGCGACGGTCAGATCACCGTGCGGGACTTCATCCGCTCGCTGACTCTGTCGGACACCTTCACCCGCAGCTTCTACAACCTCAACAGCAACTATCGGGTGGCCCGCCACCTGGTGGAGAAGCTGCTGGGCCGGCCCACCTACGGCAAGTCTGAGGAGATCGCCTGGTCTGCCGTGATCATGACCCGCGGTATCCGCGGCGCCGTGGACGACATCCTCAACAGCCAGGAGTACCTGGACAACTTCGGCTACGACACGGTGCCCTACCACCGCAACCGCGTGGTGGGCAGCCGCGATCTGGGTGAGACCCCCTTCAACATCACCACCCCCCGCTACGAGGCCTACTACCGCGGCATCCTGGGATTCCCCCAGATCGTGTACACCGGCACGGCCCGCACCCTGCCCGAGCGCGCCTCCCAGCGCCGTGGCGGCTTCCCGCAGGACTACCTGCCCTGGGTGCGCACCCTGCCGGCCCTCCGCACCCGCGGCGGCACCTCCGGCAACACCAGCATCGACTACCTGGCCAAGGTCCCCTACCGCAGCCTGGGCCGCTGATCCCAGCGGCTGATCCCAGCTCGGCAAGTCTCCAGCTCCCCTCTCCCCAACGGCGGTCACCCCGCCGTTTTTTTGTGTCCGGAGCCCCGGCCCGGAGTCAGTGGATGCTGACCGCATGTCCCGGGATGGGGGGATTGCGGAGAGAGTTACCCAGACTGATCCCAAACACAATCCGGAGGCGCTGTGAGTCAGACCCTTTCATCGCTTGCACGGATGACCCTGCGCCAACTGCGGCAGATCGCCAGTGACCTGGGGGTCAGCCTCTACAGCCGTAAATCCAAGGAGGAGCTGCTCTCCGCCATCAGCAGTCGCCAGGTCGGCACTGAAACCGTGGCGGACAGCAGCAGCGTTGGCTTCGGGGCCCCAGACGCCGGCCTGGCTGCCTCGGCAGCCGCCACCAACCTGGCCGTGCTGGAAGCCGAATTGCCCCCGCCTCCCCGTCCGGACTCGGAAACCCGGGTGGTGTTTCTGCCCCGTGATCCCCAGTGGGCCTACGTGTTCTGGGAGATCTCCGAGCTCGACCGCCAGCAGGCCCAGCGGGCCGGCGCCAGCCAGCTCTGTCTTCGGGTGGCGGACGTGACCGGCCTGACCAACGGCGGCGCCCACCCGCACACCCTGCAGGAGGTGCCCGTCGACAGCCACGCCAGCGAGTGGTACCTGCCCGTACCCCTCAGTGACCGGGACTACCGGGTGGAGCTGGGCTACCGCAAGTCCGGTGGTGGCTGGATCGCCCTGGCCAGCTCGGCCGTGGCACGCGTGCCGGCCCTGCATCCGAGCGAGCAGATTCTCGATCAGTTCGTGCCCTTCTCCCTCGAGACTCCCCCCGCCACCTTCCCCTCGGTGGCGCCCCCCACCGGCAGCAGCGACAGCAACCTGCACGAGCGCCTGTATCAAACCGCCACCACCGGCTGGCGCCGGCTGGGCCGGGGCTCCGAGGCCTTCCACGAGCTTGAGGACACTGACAGCAGCGGGCTCAATGCCTCCGGCGTGGGCCTGTGGGCCAGCGGCCGCAATGAATCCGGCGCCGGCGGTGTAGCCCCGCGCCAGCGGGCCTTCTGGCTGGTGGCGGACGCCGAACTGATCGTGTACGGCGCCACCGACCCCTCGGCCCGGCTCACCATCGGCGATGAGGAGGTGCCCCTCTCCAGCGACGGCACCTTCCGGGTGCAGGTGCCCTTCCGCGACGGCCAGCAGGTGTACGCCATCCAGGCCGTGGCCGCCGATGGCGAACAGAAGCGCAACATCACCCTGGAGTTCGAGCGGCGCACCCCCGAGGACAACAGCAACCCCAGCGACCAGGCTGTGGCCGAGTGGTTCTGACCTCCCCTGAGCCCACCCCGCAGGACTCGGCGGCCCCGCGCCTGACCCTGATCCGCAAGCTGGTGGCCTTCACGCCCCTGGCCGGCACCCTGGCGGTGCCCGTGGTGGTGCCGCTGTTGATGGTCCGGGTGGGCATCGGCGCGGGTGTGGCGGCGGCCGTGCTGCTCAGCAGCCTCTGGTTCGTGGCCATGCTGCGCACCGCTGAGATGCCACAGCACGACTGAGATCCGAGCGGGGCCTCTGCCGGCGTGGCCTCCACTCCACCGGCGCGGGAACCCTGAGGTTCCCCGCCTGGCCGCCCATGGCACAGAACCAGCGTGCGCCACTGCGTCGGCTGCGACTGCGGCTGCGGCTCCGGCTGCTGCCAACCCTGCTGCTGACGGCTGGCTTGGCCGGCTGCAGCGCCACCGGCCGGCTGAGCGGCTCCAGGCCCGATCCCCTGCCCCTGCCACCCGGGATCACGGTGGCCTTCAACCACCGGGCCGAGGCCCGCTACCGCAGCCCGATCAGCGGCCAGTGGCGCAGCGGCGACGACCTGGAAGCCCTGTTGCTGGAAGCGATCCGCTCGGCCCGGCGCGAGCTGCTGGTGGCGGTGCAGGAGTTGTCGCTGCCGGCGGTGGCGGAGGCCCTGGTGGAGCGGCAGCGGGCCGGGGTGAGGGTACGGGTGGTGCTGGAAAACACCTACAGCCAACCCTGGAGCGAGCAGCACGACGCCGAGCTCAGCCCGCACCTGCGCCAGCGCAAGCAGCAGCTGATGGCCCTGGCGGACCGGAACCACGACGGCGTGCTCAGCGCCGACGAGCGCCAGCGCGGCGATGCGGTGGGGATCCTGCAGCGCGCCGGCGTGCCCCTGCTGGATGACACCGCCGACGGCAGCGCCGGCAGCGGGCTGATGCACTCCAAGTTTGTGGTGGTGGACCGGCGCCTGGTGGTGAGCGGCTCGGCCAACTTCACCCCCTCCTGCATCCACGGCGATCCGGACGACGACCGCACCCGCGGCAACGTCAACCACCTGCTGCGGATCGAGAGCGCGGCGCTGGCGGCGGCCTTCGCGGCCGAATTCACCCGGATGTGGGGCGATGGGCCCGGCGGCCGGCCCGACAGCCGCTTCGGGCTGGCCAAGCAACAAGGCGGGGTGCAGGAGCTGTGGGTCGGCCCCACGCGCATCCGGCTGCTGTTCGCGCCCCATCGCCGCAGCGATCCGAACCAGGGCCTGACCCTGCTGGCCTCGGTGCTGGGCCAGGCCCGGCGCCGGGTGGACCTGGCCCTGTTCGTGTTCTCGGCCCAGGAGCTCACCGCCGGCCTGGCCCAGCTGCAGCAGCGGGGTGTGGCCCTGCGGGTGCTGGCCGATCCGGGGTTTGCCAGCCGGTCGTTTTCCGAAATCCTCGACCTGCTCGGGGCGGCCCTGCCCGATCGCGACTGCGGCCTGGAAGCGGGCAACCGCCCCCTGGCCAGGCCCCTGGAGGGCGTGGGCACGCCCCGCCTGGCCCGCGGCGACAAGCTGCACCACAAGCTGGCCGTGATCGATGGCCGCACCGTGGTGTCCGGCTCCTTCAACTGGAGCCCCTCGGCCGCCCACCAGAACGACGAGACCCTGATGCTGATCGACTCGCCGCTGCTGGCGGCCCACTTCAGCCGCGAGATGGACCGGCTCTGGCGCGATGCGGAGCTGGGCCCCAGCCCGCGGCTGCAGCGGCGGCTGGAGCGGGGACGACGGCTCTGCGGCACTGGGCGGATGCGGCGATGATGGCTCCACCGCCCGTCGTCCCGTCCGCCATGCCCCCAGCCCACTGGATCCGGCTGCCAGGCCCCCGCTGGCTCGTGGCGAGTGCCCTGGGACTTCTGGCCGCAGCAGCCGGCCCACCCGCGGCCCGGGCCCAGGCCGCGTGGGTGCCCTTCCCCAGCCAGGCCACCCTGCGGGAAGTGCAACTGGCGGCCCTCGCCTGCGCCCGCGACAACACCGCGGAGACCTGCAAGCGTTCCCGCAGCCTGGCCAATCCGCTGCTGGATCACCCGCGCCTGCCGGCCAGCTGCAAGGACCTGCTCTGGAGCCTGAGCGAGCGCTCCACCCCGGCCCCCAGCAACAGCTTCACGCGCCGCGAGGCGCTGGTGGCACCGGCCCAGAGCCTGCTGGCGGTGTGCCGCAGCCGCGAGAAGCCCCCCGAGCCGGCCCCCAGCGCCCAGCCGGGCGGATCCGGCTCCAACAGCCCGATCCGGCTCAACAGCGGCGGCAACTGAGCCGGGTCCCAGCCCCGGCCGTCAGGGCCTGGGCCGGGCGGGATCGATCAGGGCCAGCAGCTGCTGGGCCGTGGTGTCCATGAAGGCGATGCTCCAGCCGGTACTGGCCGCGGCGCGATCCGCCAGCTGGCAGAGGGGATTGCGCTCGCCGGCGGCCTCACAGCTGGCCGAGAGTCCCAAGAGTGCGTTGGTGAGCTTGCCCCGCAGGCAGCTCTCCGCCCCGTCGCGATCGAGCACCGCCAGGGCCGCCAGCTTGGTGCTGGCTACCGCTTCCGGATAGGGCTTGCTCCGCGCCCCACCGACCACCGCGGCCGCCGCCCGGGGCAGGGCGAAGGCTCCCAGACCGGACAGCAGCACCAGAGCCGCACCGACGAGGGCACGGCGGGGAGCCCCGCAGGACGCACGGCGGATAGCAGCGTGCAGCGGCAGAACGCGGCGGGAGAGCGACACGGGAGCAGCCTCAGGCATGGCCGCAAGGTAGCCGGCTCTGCCGCTCCCGGCAGCCCCGCCCAACAGGGAAAAGGCAGCGCAGCCAGCAGCCCAAAACAGCGGGGTTAGCTTTGGAGCACCCGGCCCTCCCCGATGACCAGCAGCGTGCTGCGCGTGACGCTCGACCAGCCCTTCACCGATCAGAAACCAGGAACCTCGGGCCTGCGCAAGAGCAGTCGCCAGTTCGAGACGCCCCACTACCTGGAGAGCTTCATCGAGGCGATCCTGCGCACCGTGCCGGGGGTGGCGGGCGGCACGCTGGTGGTGGGTGGCGATGGCCGCTACGGCAACCGCCGCGCCATCGACGTGATCAGCCGCATGGCGGCCGCCCACGGTGTGACCCGGCTGATCACCACCACCGGCGGCATCCTCTCCACCCCGGCGGCCTCGAACCTGATCCGCAAGCACGGGGCGGTGGCCGGCATCATCCTCTCGGCCAGCCACAACCCCGGCGGTCCGGAGGGCGATTTCGGCGTCAAGGTGAACGGGGTCAACGGCGGACCGGCGCCGGAATCGCTCACGGACGCCATCTACGCCTGCAGCCAGAGCCTCGACGGCTACCGGATCGTCGAGGCCCCGGCCATTTCCCTCGAGGCTCCGGGCCAGCACCCCATCGAGGCGCTCACGGTGGAGGTGATCGATGGGGTGGACGATTACCTGGCGCTGATGCAGCAGCTGTTCGACTTCGATCAGATCGGCGATCTGTTGCGCAACAACTACCCGATCGCCTTCGATGCCATGCACGCGGTGACCGGCCCCTACGCCAGGCGGCTGCTGGAGGGGCTGCTGGGGGCTCCAGCCGGCACGGTGCGCAACGCCATCCCCCTGGAGGATTTCGGCGGCGGCCACCCCGACCCCAACCTCACCTACGCCCACGAGCTGGCGGAGCTGCTGCTCCAGGGCGACGACTACCGCTTCGGCGCCGCCTGTGACGGCGACGGCGACCGCAACATGATCCTGGGGCGGCGCTGCTTCGTGAATCCCAGCGACAGCCTGGCCGTCCTCACCGCCAACGCCACCCTGGCCCCGGCCTACTCCAATGGGCTGGCCGGAGTGGCCCGCTCGATGCCCACCAGCGCCGCCGTGGACGTGGTGGCCCAGCAGCTGGGGATCGCCTGCTACGAGACGCCCACGGGCTGGAAGTTCTTCGGCAACCTGCTCGACGCCGGTCGCATCACCCTCTGCGGCGAGGAGAGCTTCGGCACCGGCAGCGACCACATCCGCGAGAAGGATGGCCTCTGGGCGGTGCTGTTCTGGCTGCAGTTGCTGGCCCGCAAGCGCACCTCGGTGGCCGCGATCATGGCCGACCACTGGAGCCGTTTCGGCCGCCACTACTACTCCCGCCACGACTACGAAGCGATCGAGAGCGAGCGGGCCCACGGCCTCTACGACCGCCTCAAGGGCCTGCTGCCCTCCCTGGCGGATGAGCGCTTCGCCGGCCGCGCCATCGCCACCGCCGACGACTTCAGCTACACCGATCCGGTCGATGGGTCGCTAACCACCGGGCAGGGGCTGCGCCTGCTGCTCGATGACGGCAGCCGCGTCGTGTTCCGCCTCTCGGGCACCGGCACCCAGGGCGCCACCCTGCGGGTCTACCTGGAGAGCTACGTGCCGCCCAGCGGCCAGCTGCAGCAGGATCCGCAGCAGGCCCTGGCCGACCTGATCAGCGCCGCCGATGCGCTCGCCGAGATCCGCGTGCGCACCGGCATGGAGGCGCCCACGGTGATCACCTGACACGGGCCCACTGATCAACGCCAGCCGAGTCAGTGCCTGCCGATCCGAGCCTGCCGATCAGGGGGGGCCGATCACGGCGCTCCGTCGTCCCCCTCGTCCGGGAGGCCCTCGCGGCGGGGATCGCGCACGAGGCTGAGCTGGCGCATGGTCTCACCCCAGCTGCCACAGGCACCGGCCACCAGCACCAGGGCCAGCAGACGCGGCCAGGGCCGGGGCTGGAGCAGGCTCCCCGGCGCCCGCATCGCCTGCTGCGCCAGCACCAGCAGCACCGTGGCGGCGAGGCCCATCAGAAAACCCGCCAGGGCGATGCGGCGCCGATCCACCTGGCGCTGGCGGCCGGGGTGATAGCCAGGGGGAGGTGGCAGGGGCATCAGACTTCAGGGGCGAGGGGATCACCGGCGAGGGGATCTGGGGCGAGGGGATCCACCCGGTCGGCACTGGCGGGGAACCAGACCGCCTCCAGGTTCTTCATCAGCACATAGAAGGAGGGCACCACAAACAGGCTGAGCACGGTGGCCACCAGCAGCCCTCCGAAGATCACCGCCCCAAGGGAGCGCTGGCTGAGGGCACCGGCGCCGTTGGCCACCAGCAGTGGGAAGAAGCCCGCCAGGGCCGCCATCGCCGTCATCAGGATCGGCCGCAACCTCGACTGGGCCGCACCGGCGGCAGCCTCGGCGGCGCTGGCCCCGGCCTCCATGCGCTGGTTGGCAAGGTCGACGATCAGGATGCCGTTCTTGGCCGCCAGGCCGATCAGCGTTACCAGGCCCACCTGGGCGTAGACGTTGTTCACCTGACCGCGCAGCACCAGGAACACCAGGGCGCCGAGCATGGCCAGCGGCACCGTCATCAGGATCACCAGCGGATCGATGTAGCTGCCGTACTGGGCCGACAGCACCAGATACACCACCACAATCCCCAGGGCGAACACCAGGATCGCCAGCGAGCCAGCCTGCACCTCCGAGCGGGAGAGGGCCGACCAGTCCATGCCGATGTTGGTGAAGTTGAGCCGACGGAAGGTGTCCGCCAGGGTGTCGATCACCTGGCCGCTGCTCTTGCCGAAGGCCTCCACGCCCTGCACCAGCACGGTGCGGTAGAGGTTGAAGTGGCTCACGATCGGCGGGGCGCTGTCCAGCCGGGCCTTCACCATGTTGGAGAGCGGGATCTGCTGACCGTCGGCACTGGTCACGTAGAGGTTGGCCAGATCCTCGATCACATTGCGCCGCTCGCCCTCGGCCTGCACGTACACCTGGCGGTACTGACCGTTCTCGTAGGTGGGATTCACGAAACGGCCGCCGGCCAGAGCACCGAGGGTGGCCATGGCATCGCCGTAGTTGACGTTGAGGGAGGCCATGCGGTCGCGGTCCACATCCAGGCGCCACACCGGCGCATCGGCGACGAACTGGGTGTAGATGTTGAAGAAGTCGCCCGTTTTCCTGGCCTCACCGATGAGCTGATCGGCCAGTCCCGCCAGCTGGGTGGGGGTATAGCCGCCGTTGCTGAGATCGTTGACCTGCAGTGAGAAGCCACCCTGGGCGCTGAAGCCGGGCACGGCCGCCGGCGGCTGGGCCAGCACGATGGCCCCGGGGATCTGGCGAAACTCCTGGTTGAGGCGTTTGATGATCGCGTTCGCCGACTGGCTCGGATCGGTGCGCTCCTCGATCGGCTTGAGGCCGAAGAAGAAGATGCCCTGGTTGAGGGCGCCGCCGTTGAAGCCGGCCCCGCCGATCATCTCGCCGGAGACGATCTCCTCCTCCTTGGCGATGATCTGCCGGGCCTGGTCCGCCACCAGCATGGTGGCCTCCAGCGAGGCCTGGGGCGGGAGCTGGATGATGCCGAGGCCGTAGCCCTGGTCCTCGCTGGGCACGAACCCCGTGGGGATGGCCGCGAAGGCGATGCCGGTGAGCACCACCCCGCCCAGCAGGATCGCTACCAGCAGGCGGCGCAGCCGGATCGCCTGCTGCAGCAGACGGGCATAGGTCGCGGCCAGGGCGTCAAAGCCGCGGTTGAAGCCAGCGAAGATCGGCACCAGGTTGGTGCCGACCAGGGCGCCCAGCACCCCGAGCAACAGCGATCCCACCCAGCCGAAGGCCAGCCAGCCGTAGCCGGCGCCGAGCCCCAGGCCGATCAGGGTCCACTTCAGGCCACGGGGATCGGTCTTGCCGCCACCGAGCAGCAGCGCCGACTGCAGGGGTTTGCCGGTGATCGCATTGAAGGTGCTCACCAGGATCGAGAACACGATGGTGAGCGCGAACTGCCGATAGATCACGCCGGTGGCGCCGGGGAAGAAGGTCACCGGCAGGAACACCGCCAGCAGCACCAGCGCCGTGGCCAGGATCGCGCCGGTGAGCTCCTTCATGGCATTGGATGCAGCCCGGAAGGGGGGATCGCCGGCCTCGATCCGGGCCGCCACCGCCTCCACCACCACGATCGCGTCATCCACCACCAGACCCGTGGCCAGGATGATGCCCAGCAGGGTGAGTTCATTGATCGAGAAGCCAAAGGCCTTCACGAAGATCAAGGCGCCGAGCAAGGCGATCGGCAGGGCCAGGGCCGGCACGGCGGTGGCCTTCCAGTCCTGCAGGAACAGGAAGATGATCAACAGAACCAGCACCACCGCATCGCGCAGCGCCTCGAGGGCGGTGCTGATCGAACCGTTGATGAAGTCGGTCTGGTCGAACACCTTTTCCAGCACCACCCCCGGTGGCAGGGTGCTCTCAAACTGGGTGAGCACCGCATCCACGGCCTTGGCGGTACTGATGGCGTTGCTGCCCGGCAGCTGGATCACCCCGAAGCCCACACAGGGATAGCCGCTACGGGCATTGATCGCCGACTGGGAGAAGTTCTGGAACGCGTATTCGGCCCGGCCCACATCGCGCAGGCGGATCAGGCTGCCGTCGCTGCCCTTGGCGGTCTGGCTGCCGGCGGGCCCCTTGCTCAGGATCAGATCCTCGAATTCCTGAACCGTTTCCAGGTTGCCGTTCACCAGCAGGGGGTAGGTGCTGCGGTTCTTGGCCGGGGCCGGAGGACCACCGATGCTGCCGGCGATCACCACCTGGTTCTGGCTCTGCAACGCCTGGATCACATCGTCGATCGTGAGGTTGAAGCGGGTGAGCTTCAGGGGATCCACCCAGAGCCGGAAGGCGGGGTTGCTGGCCCCGAACACATTCACCTGACCCACACCATCGGCCCGGCCCAGGGGATAGAGGAGATTCAGCTGGAACAGGCCATTGAGATAGTTGCGATCAAACTGGCCGCGGGTGGAGGTGAGGTTGTAGACGAGCAGATAGCTGGAGGCGGTCTGCTCCACCGTGACGCCCTGGGCATTCACCTGCTGGGGCAGCTGGGAGGAGGCCGTCTGCACCCGGTTGAGCACATTGACCTGGTCAATGTCTGGATCGGTGGTGGCCTTGAAGTAGACATTGATCTGGCTCACCCCCTGGCTGGAGCTGGTGGAGGTGATGTAATCCATCCCCGGAGCGCCGTTGATCTGCTCCTCCAGGGGCCCGGTCACCGCGCTCTCGACGGTGAGGGCATCGGCGCCGGGAAGGTTGGCCGTCACCTGAATCGTGGGCGGCGCGATGTTGGGCAGGTTCTCGATCGGCAGCAGCGGCAGGCTGATCATCCCGGCCATCAGGATCAGGATGCTGCAGACGGTGCTGAGCACCGGCCGCCGGATGAAGGTGTCCGAGAGGCTCATGAGCCGCTGCCCCCGGCTCCAGTGCCGGCGGGCGCAACCCGCACCACGGCACCGGAGCGCAGCTGGGCCAGGTTGCCCACGATCACGCGATCCCGGGCGGCGATTCCGCTGCGCACCGCGAAGCGGCCGTTCTGCAGGCTGCCCAAGTTCACGGGCACCTGCAGGGCCACGAGCGCTCCAGCGGGCGGCTCCGGTGTGATCGGCCGGCCCAGCAGACGACTGGCCTCAGCCGGCTGCACCGCCAGGAACACAAAGGTCTTGCCCGCCTGCAGCAGCACCGCCTGCTGGGGAATCGAGGGCCGGGTCTGGCGGTCGAACACCAGCGTGGCGCTCACCCGCTGGCCGTTGCGCAGGGTGCCATCCGGGTTGGCGAAGGTGGCCTTCACCAGCAGGGTCTGGCTGTTCTTGTCCACCGAGGGGGCGATGAAGCTGAGGCTGCCGCGGGCCAGCAGACCGGGGCGGCCCGGCGCCTCCAGCAGCACCGGCAGGCCGGGCTTGACCCGCCAGGACAGTTCGGAGGGGATATCGAGGCGCACCCAGAGGCGCGAGTTGTCGACCACCGTGGTGACCACGGTGCCGGGGCGCACCACATCGCCGAGCTTGGCGTTGATGTTGCCCACCTCGCCGGCGATCGGCGCAAGAACATCCTTGTAGCCGAGGGTGGCCGAGCTGGCGATCACCCGGTCGCGGCTCTCGATCGCCTGGGTCACGTAGGCATCGCGATCCTTCGTGGACACGGCGCCCTGCTCATTCAGGAAGATGTAGCGCTCGGCGTTGAGCCGGTCCTTGCGAGCCTCGGCGCTGCTGGCGTTGACCTGGGCCTGCTGCTGCACCTGGTCCAGGCGGAACAACAGCTGGCCGGCCCGCACCCGCTGCCCCTCGGTCATGGGCATCAGCACAATGCGGCCCTCGATCTGCGGTTCGAGCTTCAGCTCCCGGATCGCCTCCAGGGTGCTCTGGTAGGTGGCCTGGTCGGCGAAATCGTCCGTGCTGGGGGAGGCCAGGCTCACCAGCGGCGGTGGCTGGGCCGGCGGTTTGGGCGGGCTGCAGGCCGCCAGGGGAGCGGCCATGGCGACGGCGATGGCCACCCCAGCGGAGCGCCGGAGCCTGGTAAACGCCATTTGAGGTACAGCCCTGGATCTGACGGAGAATAGAGGCTGTGGCTGGCAGCCTCAACGGCCTGGGTGCCCCAAGCTCCCCTGGGTTCCCCGGGCGTTCCCGAGTCCACCGAGCCCCCCGATCGCACCGTGACCGACCTGTTCAGCCACCGGGGCGAGCAGCTGCGCCAGCACCTGGCCCCCCTGGCCGATCGCCTGCGCCCCCGCACGCTCGACGAGTTTCAGGGCCAGGAGGCGATCCTGGGGCCAGGCCGGCTGCTGCGCCGCGCCATCAACGCCGATCGGGTCGGCAACCTGATCCTGCACGGGCCGCCGGGTGTGGGCAAGACCACCCTGGCCCGCATCATCGCCGCCACCACCCGCGCCCACTTCAGCAGCCTCAACGCCGTGCTGGCGGGGGTGAAGGATCTGCGCGCCGAGGTGGACGAGGCCAAGCGGCGCCTTGAGCAGCACGGCCTGCGCAGCCTGCTGTTCATTGATGAGGTGCACCGCTTCAACAGCGCCCAGCAGGACGCCCTGTTGCCCTGGGTGGAGAACGGCACCGTGACCCTGATCGGCGCCACCACCGAGAACCCCTATTTCGAGGTGAACAAGGCGCTGGTGAGCCGCTCGCGCCTGTTCCGGATGCAGCCCCTGGAAGCCAGGCACCTGCACCAGCTGCTGCTGCGGGCCCTGGCCGATCCGGAGCGGGGCTACGGCAACCGCCCGGTGCAGATCAGCGAGGAGGCCGCCGCCCACCTGGTGGATGTGGCCGGCGGCGATGCCCGCAGCCTGCTCAATGCCCTGGAGCTGGCCGTGGAAACCACTGAGCCAAACGGCGACGGCGTGATCGCCATCGACCTGGCCATCGCCGAGGAGTCGATCCAGCAGCGGGCCGTGCTCTACGACAAGCAGGGCGATGCCCACTTCGACACCATCAGCGCCTTCATCAAGTCGCTGCGGGGCAGCGATCCCGACGCGGCCCTGTTCTGGCTGGCGCGGATGGTGGAGGCGGGCGAAAACCCGCGCTTCATCTTCCGCCGCATGTTGATCTCCGCCGGCGAGGACATCGGTCTCGCCGACCCCCAGGCGATGGTGGTGGTGGAAGCCTGCGCCGCGGCCTTCGAGCGGGTGGGCCTGCCGGAGGGGCTCTATCCCCTGGCCCAGGCGGCCCTCTATCTGGCCAGCACCGAGAAGAGCAACAGCCTGCTGGGCTTCTTCGATGCGCTGAAAACGGTGAAGGCCACCAGCCGCCAGGACGTGCCCTCCCACCTGCGCGATGCCAACCGCGATGGCAAGGCCTTCGGCGATGGGAAGGGCTATCGCTACCCCCACGCCTATGCCGAGCACTGGGTGGCCCAGCAGTACCTGCCCAACCAGCTGCAGGGAGAGGTGTTCTGGCAGCCGGGCGCCCTGGGCTGGGAGGGGGAGCGCCGCTCCCGGATGCAGCAGCGGCGCGCCGCCCAGCTGGCCGCCGCTGCCGAGCACGAGACCGAGCTGGGGCCGGTGCTGAGCGGCAGCCCCGACGATCCGGCCCTGGATCGCTGGCTGCAGCGGCAGCTGGGGGCCGAGGGCCAACGGCTCGACGGCCTGCGCCAGCGGCTCTGGCAGGGAGCCCGCTGGCAGCGCCACGACCGGGTGCTGATCCTGGAGGCCCGCTCCCTGCTCTGGGCCCTCGATCCTCTGGCGGCCACGCCGGAGGGGGGCGTGGTGATCCAGGCGGCCAGCCCGGCCGATGCCGAGCGGCTGGCCGCCCAGCTGCAGGTGCTCGACAGCCTGCGCCAGCCCCGGATCGTCGAGGCGACACGTGGTGGTGGGGGTGGCCCGGAGAACACCGGCAGCTTCGCCGAGCTGGCCTGCCAGCTGGAGCCCGGCGAGCGCTTCGAGTGGATCGCCGCCCGCCAGCCCCTGCGGGGCCACCAGCCCGAGCAGCTGGCGGCGGATCTCGCCCAGCTCACGGCCCTGGCCGCCGCGACGGCCGAGCTGCGGCTGCTGTTCAGCGCACCCCGGCTCGGGCCGGCGGGGGCCCTGCTGCGGAGCGGAGCGGACCTGGGCGAAGCCGATCGCGCCCTGCTGGCCGACCTGCAACGCCTGGAGGCCCACTGGCTGCGGCCCGACCCGCAGCCGGAGCTCTTGGAGAAGGAGCTGGTCGGCCTGGGCTGGGCCGTGGCCTGGGAGCCGTGGCGGGAACCACTGGATCTGGAGCTGACGCCGGAGCTCTGGCGGCGCTGGTTCGGCCCGGGCGCCCGCTACCGGCAGCAGGTGGAAACCACGCTGGGGTCGGAGGCGGCCCAGGCCGCCGCCGCCCTGATGGAGCGCCTGCGGGGCCGGCGCCTCCCCCAGGACCTGGACCATCAGCTACTGCTGGCCCAGCACCGCCAATAAAAAAGCCCCGGCATTGCCGGGGCCCACACAACTGAGCAGCAGCGAAGCGCAGGGATTCGGCCGCAGGATCACCAGAGGCCGCGAACGGGCTCCTGCACGGGGGCCGGCGCCGAGGTGGTGCGGATAACGGCGGCGGCATCAGCCACCTGGTTGGCCTGGATGCAGGCCGGCAGGAACACATACCAGGAGAGCAGGGAGGTGCACTGGGCCTCGCCCACGCACTTGCCCTCGGCGCAGACGTTCTGCTTGCCGTCGTAGGTGTTGCAGGTGTCAGCCAGCCGGAAGTCGGTCGGCAGGGCGGCCAGGATGCCGGCAGAGGAGATCTGGCCGTCGCGGGCGTCGGCAATGATCGCCGAACGCAGACCCTGCACCGCGTAGGTGGAAAGCGTCCAGTAGGGGAAGTAGCTGCGGGTCTGATTCTTCAGGAACTTCACCCCGGCGTCGGAGTAGAGGAAGCGGGACACGCCCACCAGATCCACGCTGTAGGTCTTGTTGAAGCCGGTGCGGATCTCGTTGGCGGTCCAACCGGAGCGGGAGATGCCACTGGCCAGGCCCCGATCGGTGATCGCGCCGGTCTTGAGGAAGGTATTGATCGCTGCCTGATCGGTGGACCACACGGCACCGCCGGTGTTCCATCGAATGGGCAGGTCATTGTCGACAGCCGCAGAGGCCGGCAGGGCAACGGCAGTGAGAGCCGCGCCAGCGAAGAGGCCAGCAGCGAGACGCTTCAGCACGGGTGAGTAGGGAACTCGTCAATCGCAAACTAGGCAGCAAGCTCCCAGTTGCCAACGTGTTGGCAAGCGGACGTGCCGATCGTCACAAGAACTGCCCCAGTCGGACAGGACAGGGCAGGCGCGAGCCAGCCACGCCCTAGAAGGAGCCCCCCGCAGCCACCGCGCGCCGTCCGGGGGCGGCCAAGGGCAGGTCCCACCAGCCCGGCGGGCAGCCGAGCCGTCCGCCCCGCAGCGGGAAGGGCCCCGGCTCGCCCCGGCCGGCGCAGGCCACCCCGCGCGGCACGTTCTCCACGGCCTCCACCCGGGCCACATAGCGCTCATCCCCCTCGTCGGGCACAAGCGTGAGCTGCACCCACTCGCCCTCGCTACGTAGCACCGGCTCCATATCCTCCGGCGCCTCGACGCCGAGCACATCGAGATAGCCGCTGAAGCCACCCCAGAAGTAGCGAGTGATCTGGCCACCCACGAAACGGCTCAGTACCGCCGAGGCCCGCTCGCGGGACTCCTGGGCCGACTCCTGCCCCTCCAGATCCGAGAGCAGGCGATCGGTGCCGGCACCGGGGCGACTCGCCAGGGGCGGCGCCAGGGGCAGCTGCACCAGACCGGCCAGGCCGATCAGGGCCAGCACCGACATCAGGCTGAGGCGCAGGGCAAGGGCCATGGCGGGCGGCGATGGAAGGGCTGCCAGTCGAGGCGACCCTAGGCCCAGAGTCCTGAGCCGACAGCCTCGCCCACGGCAGCGCAGAGCCAGCCGTCGCGTTCCCGGCAGAGGCACTCGGGGCTGAGGCCTTCGCACAGCTGCAGCAGGACGCCGCGCTCCCGGTCCCAGTGCCAGTGGCGCAGGTCGCTGGCCAGGCTCGAGCCGCGCCACTTGATCGCCGCCTCCTTGCGCACCCAGCTCTCCAGCACCGCCCGCCGCCGGCGGGCCTCCGGCAGCTGGAGCAGCTGCGCCAGCTCGGCGGCGGGGTAGAAGCGGCGCGCCAGGGTGAGCCCGTCCAGCCGACGGTCCGCCGCCTCCAGATCCACGCCGATTGGCCGCGGCGACCAGGCCAGCAGCAGGCGGTCGCGACTGTGGCTGAGGCTGAGGTAGCCCCAGCCGGCGGCCAGCCGCGGCGGCTCCCCGGGGGGGCTCAGCAGGGGCAGGTCGCGGGGATCCCCACCCAGCAGGGCCGCCAGCTGGCGGCGCACCAGGGCACGGCTGGTGGCGTAACGGGCCCGCAGGGGGATGGAGAGGGCGCCACACCAGGTGCGCTCCTGGCCGCTCAACGGCAGGGCTCCGCGCGGGGCCGTCAGGGGCAGCAGCCAGAAGTGGGGAACGGCGGGCAGCGCGGCGATCGGGACTCCCCCTAGGCTCGCGCCCATTGTCTCCAACGCACCGCTATGGCCCTGCAGATCGGCGATGCCGCACCCCTGTTCACCCTGCCGGACCAGAACGGCAAGGACGTGAGCCTGAGCGACTTCCGCGGCACCCGGGTGGTGCTCTACTTCTATCCCAAGGACGACACCCCGGGCTGCACCAAGGAGGCCTGCAACTTCCGCGACCAGTGGGGTGCCTTCGAGCAGCACGGCATCCAGGTTCTCGGCATCAGCAAGGACGGTGCCGCCAGCCACGCCAAGTTCATTGCCAAGTACAGCCTGCCCTTCACCCTGCTCACCGATGCCGAGCCCTGCCCGGTGGCCGAGAGCTACGGCAGCTACGGCCTCAAGAAGTTCATGGGCCGCGAGTACATGGGCATGATGCGCCACACCTTCGTGGTGGATGGCGAAGGCAAGATCGAAAAGATCTACCTGAAGGTGAAGGCCGAGACCATGGCCGACGACATCCTGGGCGAGCTGGGGCTGAGCTGAGGCGCTCACTCAGGCCCAGCTCCCGCACCTCAGCCGACGTCCAGCGCGGTTCCCGCCAGTCCCGTCAGGGCGGCCAAGGCCTCCAGACACAGCTCGGGGGCCCAGCGCACCGGCAGACCCTGCCGCTGCAACAGCGGCAGCAACGCGCCGGCGTCGCCGCCAGTGAGCCAGAGGCTCCAGGGGGCCACGGCCGGCTCTGCGGGCAAGCCAGCGCTGGGCCCTGAGGCCGGATCGCCAGGTCCGTTGGTCAGCGCCACATCCCGCCAGGCCGCCGCGATGGCCGCGGCCGCCGCCTCCAGGCAGCCCCGCGCCATCGCCGCCGCCGTCTCCCTTGGCCAGGGATCCGGGGGCAGCGCCAACGCCCCGCCCAGCGCCAGCTCGGGGAGCAGGTGGGTGCCGGCCGCCAGGCTGCGCAGCTGCAGGCCCACCCCCGCCAGCAGCCGCCCCCCGGCAAACGCACCGGCGCCATCCACCCGCGAGAGG
The DNA here is from genome assembly GCF_002252705.1 of Vulcanococcus limneticus LL. Classification (GTDB taxonomy): domain Bacteria; phylum Cyanobacteriota; class Cyanobacteriia; order PCC-6307; family Cyanobiaceae; genus Vulcanococcus; species Vulcanococcus limneticus. The sequence goes on along the minus strand of NZ_NQLA01000029.1, from coordinate 20,235 downwards.
CTCAGGGCCGTGCCGGCATCGGCCACCAGCACGCCGCCGCGATCGCCCTCCGGCTGTTGCTGCCAGGCCCACCAGCCGGCCAGGGCCCGATCGATTCCCAGCCAGGGCGGGGCCGCCGCCAGGGGCACCTGCTCCAGGCCGATCCGCCGCTCGGTCGGCAACCCCGCCGCAGCCGGCACGGCCCCCACGGCCGCCCAGCCGACCAACTCACCCGGCGCGCCGATCGCGGTGCCAGGCGGAAGGTGCCAGCAACGCAGGCCCCCAGCGCCATCGGGCTCGGCCCAGTGCCAGCGAGAGTTGCCCAGCAGCAGCACCCGCCCGACCGGAGCCGCCCCAGCGGCGGGGCCGGCCTGCGCCACTCAGATCCCCTCGCCGCCCACCCCGGGCAGGTGGATGCCGCACTCCTGCTTGAGGCCGCCGAAGCGGGTGGCGCGACCACTGGCACTGCCGTCGTCGGGCCCGCTCGAGTGCCAGTCGCCCACGGTCGAGTAGCCCTGCTCAAACAGGGGGTGCTGGGGCAGGTCGTGCTCCTGCAGGTAATAGAAGACGTCCTTGCTGGTCCAATCCAGCAGCGGCCGCAGCGCCCAGCGGCCGCGCACCCGCTGCAGCGGCTCCATCGCCTTGCGGTGCTCGGTCTGGCGGCCGCGAACGCCGCTGGCCCAGCAACGGACCTGCAGATCCACCAGGGCGCGGTCGAGGGGCTCCACCTTGCGGATGCGGTGGTAGAGCTCCAGGTCTTCGACGCGACCGGTGCTCCAGAGCTGGCCGTGCAGGGCCTCCATCCGCGCCGGGCTCATCGTGGCCTGCACCGGCTGGATGTTGAGGCTGAGCAGCCCCATCAGCGTCTCGGCGTACTGATAAGTCTCGGGGGGCAGGTAGCCGGTGTCGACCCAGATGATCGGCACCGCGGCGCCCAGCCGGCTGGCCATGTGCAGCAGCACCGCTGACTGGATGCCGAAGCTGGTGGTCAGGGCGAAACCGTCGCCGAAGGTCGCCAGGCCCCAGCGCAGGCGGCCCTGGGCATCGGCCGCGCTCAGCTCCAGGCAGGCGCTGTCGAGGTCGAAGCCGGCGGTCGTCGTCGTCATGGCGTCCATCTTCCCCTGCCGGTGGGTCTGGTTAGGGTTCGGCCAGTACCCCCCGGCCCCGGTCCGGCACCGTCGCCCATGCCAGCTGCTGCACCGGTCGTGATCGTTGGTGGCGGCTTCGGGGGCCTGAGCACGGCCCTGAACCTCTCGGCGCGGCAGGGCCATCCGCCGCTGCTGCTGATCGAGCCCCAGGAGCGCTTTCTGTTCCTGCCCCTGCTCTATGAATTGCTGAGCGGCGAGCTGCGCCGCTGGCAGATCGCCCCCCGCTACGACCAGTTGCTGGCCGGCCGGGGCGTGGCCTGGCTGCAGGAGCGGGTCACGGGCATCGACACCGGCGCCCGCCACCTGCAGACCAGTGGCGGCCGCACGCTCGCCTACAGCCGGCTGGTGCTGGCCACCGGCGGCCGGCCCGAGACCTACGGGGTGCCCGGGGTGAAGGAGCACGCCCTCGGCTTCCGCAGCCTGGCGGATGTCGAGCGGCTGCAGGCCCTGGTGCGCCAGCTCAAGGGCCAGGCCCGGCCCCTGCAGCGGCTGGTGGTGGTGGGGGCCGGTGCCAGCGGCGTGGAGTTGATCTGCAAGCTGGCAGACCTGCTGGAGGGCTCCACCGTGCTGGAGCTGGTGGAGCAAGGGCCCGATCTGCTGCCGCTCTCCAAGTCGTTCAACCGCGACCAGGCGCGCCTGGCCCTGCAGCGCCGCGACATCCGCCTGCGCACCGGCACCCGGGTCGAGGCGGTGCAGGCCGATGGCGTCAGCCTCTCGCGGGCCGGCACTGCCGGCGAGCGCCAGCGGGAGCAGCTCAGGGCCGATGGGGTGATCTGGACCGGCGGGGTGGCGGGGGCCGTGCCGTCGATCACGCCAGCCCCCAGCCTCGATCCCCGCGGCCGCCTGCACTGCAGCGCTGAGCTGCAGGTGGAGGGGCTGCCGGAGCTGTTCGCCCTGGGGGATGCGGCGGTCGGTCCGGCCCCCGCGGGCGACGAGGATGGCAGCGGGCCCGCCGGGCCGGCCTGGCCCGCCACCGCCCAGGTGGCCTTTCAGCAGGCCGAGCGGGTGGCGGACAACGTGCTGCGCTCCCTGGCCGCTGAGCCGCTGCAGCCCTTCCAGTGGAATGACCTGGGCGAGATGCTGGGCCTGGGCATCGGCCAGGCGACCCTCACGGGCCTGGGGCTGACCCTGGCCGGACCGGGGGCCGAGCGACTGCGGCGTCTGGCCTACCTGGCCCGGCTGCCGGGGCTGCCCCACCAGCTGCGGGTAGCGGCCGGCTGGCTGGCGGCGGGGGGCTGAGGCCGTGGCACCCCGGGGCCTGCTGCTCGATGCCATGGGCACCCTGATCGGCCTGCGCCGCTCGGTGGGCGCGGTCTACAGCGAGCTGGCGGCCAGCCACGGCCTCGCCGTGGACGCCGGCGCCCTGGATCGGGTGTTCCCAGCCGTCTACCGCCAGGCCCCACCGCTGGCCTTTCCTGGCCTGGAGGGACCTGAGCTGCTGGCGGCGGAGCGGGGCTGGTGGGGCGAGCGGATCGCCGAGGTCTTCGCGGCCTGCGGCCAGGCGGAGCCCCTGCCGCCCCAGCTCGCCGGCGAGCTGTTCGACCGCTTCGCCGAGCCGGATCTGTGGCACGCCTACGCCGACGTGGCCGGCCCCCTGGAGACATGGCGCCAGCGCGGCCTCAAGCTTGCGGTGGTCAGCAACTTCGACCAACGCCTCCCGGGTCTGCTGAAGGGCCTCGGTATCGCCAGCGCCTTTGAGGTGGTGGTGGTATCGAGCGCGGCGGGGGCCGCCAAGCCGGATCCACGGCCGTTTCAGCTGGCCCTGGAGGCCCTGGGCCTGGAGCCAGGTGCGGTCTGGCATGTGGGCGACAGCCCCGAGGATGAGGCCGGCGCCCGGGCCGCCGGGGTGCGGCCCCTGCTGATCCGCCGGCCCCGACCGGCGATCCCGCCTCCCCATGGGGCCGGCGAGCCATGAAGCAGACCGCCCTGCTGGGCCGCACCGCCGGCCTGCGCCCCTCGGCGCTGCGGCGGCTGGAGCGGCTGGCGCACCGGCGCCACCCCGAGGCCGATGGCGCCGACCTGCTGACCCTGCAGCGCCTGGCGGCCGAGAGCCGCGAGCTGGAGCTGCCCCTGAGCCTGGTGCTCGACGGCCGCGGCCTCTGCCGACTGCTGTGGGTGGGGCCGCTGGAGCAGTCCGGCCGGCTGCTGGAGCGGCTGCCGGGCGGCCCGCGCCGGGCTGGCGGCAGCCTGCGGCTGATCACCTGCGTGGGCCGCGCCAAGCAGCTGGAGCCCCAGGGGGGCGAGGCGGTGGTGGGGCTGGATCTGCAGCCGCGGCTGTGGCTGCGCTACGGCGACAGCCCCGGCGGCGGGGGCCGCTGGCAGGCCGGGGCCTACGGCCCCGGGGCCGATCCGCAGCACCCCTGGTCCTGCCTGCTGCAGGGCGAGCTCGACGCCCTGTGCGACTACAGCCCAGCCGAACCGGAGGCCCCAGCAGCGAGCGCCAGCCGGACCACCCCCGGGGTGGAGCGGGTGCTGCTGCTGGTGCTCAGCCCGGCGGATCCGCAGGAGGCCCAGCGCCAGGTGGCCGAACTGGAGGGGCTGGTGCGCAGCGCCGCCGCCGCCCCGGTGGGGCTGGTGATGCAGCGCCACGGCCAGGGTTCACCGCAGACGGTCTGGGGCGAGGGCAAGCTGCGCGAGGCCGCCCTGGAGGCCCGGCGCCTCGGCGCCACCCTGGTGGTGACGGACCGGGAACTCACCCCCGCCCAGGCCCGCAACCTGGAGCGGCTGCTGGATCTGCCGGTGAGCGACCGCAGTGAGCTGATCCTCGACATCTTTGCCCAGCGGGCCGCCAGCGGAGCCGGGCGGCTGCAGGTGGAGCTGGCCCAGCTGCGCTACCGACTGCCGCGCCTCACCGGCCGGGGCCTGAGCCTCTCGCGCCAGGGGGGCGGCATCGGCACCCGCGGCCCCGGCGAGACCCAGCTCGAGAAGGACCGACGCGCCATCGCCCGCCGCATCGACAAGCTGCAGCGCGACGTGCAGAAGCTCAGCGCCCACCGGGCACGGATCCGCGGCAGCCGCGGCGGCCAGCGGCGCCTGGCCCTGGTGGGCTACACCAACGCCGGCAAGAGCTCCCTGCTCAATGCCCTCAGCAGGCCGGCGGAGGGGCAGGCGGTGCTGGCGGAAAACAAGCTGTTCGCCACCCTCGATCCCACCACCCGCCGCATCAGCCGCCCCGATCCGGCCGGCGGTCCGCCCCAGACCCTGCTGCTCACTGACACCGTGGGCTTCATCCGCGACCTGCCGCCGCCGCTGCTGGAGGCCTTCCGCTCCACCCTGGAGGAAACCCTTGAGGCCGACCTGCTGCTGCTGGTGGTGGACCTCTCCGATCCGGGCTGGGCGGAGCAGGTGACGACCGTGCACGCCATCCTCGATTCGCTGGAGAGCACGGCCCCGCGCCGGCTGCTGGGCAACCAGATCGACCGCTGCTCCGCCGCGGCCCTGGAGCAGGCCCGGCAGCTGGATCCCGAGGTGCTGTTCGTCTCCGCCACTGCAGGGCTGGGGCTGCAGCACCTGCGCGACTGGCTGTTCCAGGCTCCGCCAGGAACAAAACAGACCGTGTAGCGATCGCCACATGGGGAGGTCCGGCACACAGCGACGGGCCTGGCTGGCATGGCAGCATCACTGCCGTTGGTTACCCGTACGCCCGACCCGGCCATGGCACTGCTTCTCGGCGATACCGTTCCCGATTTCACCCAGGACTCGCAGCTGGGCCCCATCAGCTTCTACGACTGGGCCGGCGACAGCTGGGTCGTGCTGTTCTCCCACCCCGCCGACTACACCCCGGTCTGCACCACCGAGCTGGGTGAAGTGTCGCGCCTGCGCCCCGAGTGGGAGAAGCGCAACGTCAAGACCATCGCCCTGAGCGTGGACACGGCCGAGAGCCACAAGGGCTGGATCAACGACATCAACGAGACCCAGCACACCAACGTCGACTACCCGATCCTCGCGGATGCCGACAAGAAGGTGAGCGATCTCTACACCCTGATCCACCCCAACGCCCTCAACAACCTCACGGTGCGCTCGGTGTTCATCATCGACCCGAACAAAAAACTGCGTCTGCAGATCACCTACCCCGCCAGCACTGGCCGCAACTTCGATGAGATCCTGCGGGTGATCGATTCCCTGCAGCTCACCGAGTACCACCAGGTGGCCACCCCGGTGAACTGGAAGGACGGCGACGACGTGGTGGTGGTGCCCTCGATCTCCACCGAGGACGCCCGCGCCAAGTTCCCCAAGGGCGTCACCGAGATCAAGCCCTACCTGCGCACCACCCCCCAACCCAACAAGTGAGCGGCGCCCCAAGGGGCGTCTGCAGATCCGGGCCCTCGGGCTGAACCACAGCCCCCAGCCTCAGGCCTGGGGGCTTTTTGCTGGCCAGCTCCTATAACCGGCCCCAACAGGGCAAGGCGCCATGCGGGTTCTGGGTCTGATGAGCGGCACCAGCGCCGATGGCGTGGATGCGGTACTGGTCCAGTTCGACGGCCCGCCGCAGCGGCCCCGCTGGCGCCTGCTCGCCAGTGCCGCCAGCCCCTACCCCGATGGGCTGCGCCGCCAGGTGATCGCCGTCGGTCAGGGGGAGCGCATACCAGCCGCCGACCTGTTGGAGCTGGCCGAGGCCGTCACCGAGGCCCAGGCTGAGGCGGCACGGCGCTGTGATCCGGATGGCCGTGCCCAACTGGTGGGCTGCCACGGCCAGACCCTCTGGCACCGTCCCCCCGCGCAGGGGCGACGCGGCGCCAGCTGGCAGCTGCTGCAGGGTCCGCTGCTGGCCCATCTGCTGAACATCCCCGTGGTGTACAACTTCCGCGCCGCCGATCTGGCCCTGGGCGGTCAGGGGGCGCCGCTGGTGCCGGCGGCCGACGCCGCCCTGCTGCCACCGATCGGCGGCTGGCGCGCCCTGCTCAACCTGGGGGGCATCGCCAACCTCACCCTGCTGCCACCCGCCAGCGGTCCCGATCGGGGGGCACCTGTGCTCGGCTGGGACTGCGGCCCTGGCAACACCCTGCTGGACCTGGCGGTGCAGCGGTTCAGCGGCGGCCGCCAGAGCTTCGATGCCGATGGGACCTGGGCCCGCCGCGGCCGGGTCGACGAGGCCCTGATCCAGCGCTGGCTGCAGGAGCCCTACCTGCAGCAGCGGCCGCCCAAGTCCACCGGCCGCGAGCTGTTCGGCGCCTCCGATCTGGAGCGGCGCCTCCGTGAGCTGGAGGCCGGCGCCACAGCCCGAGGCGGCGGAGCCGGCCCGCTGGAGCCCGCCGATGCACTGGCCAGCCTCACCGCCTTCAGCGCCGCGGTGGTAGCCCAGGACCTGGCCCAGACACCGACGACGCCGCTGGAGCTGCTTGTGGCTGGGGGCGGGTCCCGCAACGGGCTGCTGCTGGAGCAGTTGCGGCGCCGCTGCCGCGGCCTGTGGGTGCGGCCGTTGACGGAGCTGGGCATCGGCGCGAGCGAGCGCGAGGCCCTGGCCTTCGCCCTGCTGGCCTGGTGGCACCAGCTCGGCCATCCGGGCTCGCTGGCCTCGGTCACCGGGGCCCAGCGATCGGCCGTGCTGGGGGTGTGCGCCCGGCCGGGCTGAACCCAGCGCCCGGCCCGCCTGAACGCCGGCAGCCAGCCCGCGTCGAGGGCACGCAACTCACCGCACTCAGGCCCGCGGCCGCTGCAGCCGCAGGCGCCTGGGAGCCCCCCGCAGGCGGCGTGGCTCCTCCTGACCCTGCTGCTCCAGAACCGCCCGGAAGCCCCCGAGGCCGGCGACCGGCAGCTCAGACGGCCCCGTCCGCTGCTGGCGCTCGAAGCGGTCCAGCCCCTGCTGGATCAGCACCCGCGCCATGTTGCTCACCGTGCGCGCCTCCGCCTCGGCCATGGCCGCGAGGCGGTCACAGAGCTCCTCGGGCAGCACCACCTGGATCCGGGGCGACTTGGGCCGGCCGCTCGAGGAGGTCTGGCGGGTGGCCATGGAGCTGCAGAGGGCGGACCGGATACTCCGGAGTGTACCGAGGCTGTTGCGGATAGTATCCAGCAGTAAGGTAGCGGCAGTCCTGCCCTCCCCCGATGGCGACGTCCCCGTCTGCCGGGGCCCCGGCCCCCGGAAAGCGCCCGGCCAAGACACACCTGGAGCAACGCGCCCCGAAGAGCGCCGAAACGAGCGACGTGCTGGTTTCGGCCGTGATCAGCACCTACCTGCTGACCCACCTGCACCACGTGCTGCAACGGGCCGAATTCGGGGCCCAGCAGGAGGGGCGCACCACCCAGGCCGCCAACTACGCCGAGCTGCGCAAGGTGCTTTGCCTGGATGCCCGCAGCATGGAGCCCCCCGCAGCCGGCGGCGAGGCGAGCGACCAGCGGGCCGCCTGAGCGCCGCATCAACAAGCGCCACGAAGCGTCTCCAGCCCCAGGCGAGCTGCATAAGGTGACGCCAGAGCCCAAGCCCCGCCATGACCGCAGGCCATCCCTCCACCGGCGCCCCCTCGGATCAGGCCGCCCAGCTCGCCGCCCAGCTCTACGAGCGCATCAGCAGCGATCAGGCCCTGACCCAGGAGCTGTTCCGCCAGGCCCTGCAGGACCCCTCAGGCACCCTGGCCCGGATCGCCGCCCTCGGCGAGAGCTGGGGCCTGCCGGTGGACGTCGAGGCGATCCGGGCCCACATCGCGTCCCTCGATGACCCCGAGAGCAAACAGTGGCTGGTGAAGGCCCGCGGCGGTCTCTAGGGCTGCGAAGGGCGCCGGACTGGCGGAGTGGGTCGGCCGGGAGCGGCGGTCCTCCCCCATCCAGCTGAAGAACAGCCAGTAGCTCACGATCGCGAGGCCCGCGGCCGACACGAGGGCGGCCACCTGCTCCAACCGCTTCACCAGTTCAACGCGCTTGAGGCGCTCCGGGGATGTCACGCGGGGGCGGACCGGCGGCGAACCGGACGGATCGGAACGGCCAGTCTGCCGGCCAGGGGGGATGATGACCTTCTGCAACGGTTTGTGGCGGCCCTGACCATGCGGCGGCCCTGACCCCCAGGCCGCGATGCCGGCCTCCCCCTGCGGACCTGCCAGCCGGCAGGGTGGCCATCCTCCAGGCCCACCGACCGATCGCCCTACCGATACGACCCCCGTGCTCCGCCTCGAACGCGTCTCGAAGATCTACCCCACCGGCGAGGTTCTGCGGGATATCACCTGGGAGGTGAAGGCAGGCGATCGCATCGGCCTGGTGGGCGTGAATGGCGCCGGTAAGTCCACCCAGATGCGGATCATCGCCGGTCTGGAGGAGCCCACCAGCGGCCAGGTGGTGAAGCAGGGCGATCCCCGCATCGTGTATCTCCAGCAGGAGTTCGACGTGGACGTGCGCCGCACGGTGCGACAGGAACTGTTCCAGGCCTTCGGCGAGGCCGCCACCGTGCTCAACCGCCAGCGCGAGGTGGAGGAGGCGATGGCCAGCGAACAGGCCGCCAACGATCCCGACCACCTCGATGAACTGATCCACGAACTGGGCCGGCTACACAGTCGCTTCGAATCGCTGCACGGCTACGAACTCGATGCACGCATCGACAAGCTGCTGCCCACGATCGGCTTCACCTCCGAGGGCGCCGAGCTGTTGGTGGGCGACTACTCCGGCGGCTGGCAGATGCGCATCGCCCTGGGCAAGATCCTGCTGCAGGAGCCCGATCTGCTGCTGTTGGATGAGCCCACCAACCACCTGGATGTGGAGACGATCCAGTGGCTGGAGGACTACCTCTGCAAGCAGAGCGTGCCCCTGGTGGTGATCAGCCACGACAGGGCCTTCCTCGATCGGGTCTGCAACCAGATCGTGGAGACGGAGCGGGGCGTGTCGCGCTGCTACCTGGGCAACTACAGCCAGCACCTGGAGCAGAAGGCGCTCGAGCGCGAGGCCAGCCAGTCGGCCTTCGAGCGCCAGCAGAAGGAACTGGCCACCCAGCAGGCCTACATCGACCGCTTCCGCGCCAGCGCCACCCGCTCCACCCAGGCCAAGAGCCGCGAGAAGCTGCTCGACAAGGTGGAGCGGATCGAAGCGCCGATCGAGACCCTGGGCGGCCCCCGCTTCCAGTTCCCGCCGGCGCCCCGCAGCGGCCGCCAGATCGCGGTGATCGAGGAGCTCACCCACAGCTACGGCGACAAGATCCTGTTCCTCGAGGCCAACCTGGAGGTGGAGCGGGGCGACCGCATCGCCTTCGTAGGGCCCAACGGCGCCGGCAAATCCACCCTGCTGCGGCTGGTGATGGGCACGGAAATCCCCGACGAGGGCCGTGCCGCCCTGGGGGAGCACAACGTGATCGCCGGCTACTTCGAGCAGAACCAGGCCGAGGCCCTCGATCTCTCCAAGACCGTGATCGACACCCTGTTCGAGGCGGTACCCGACTGGACCCAGACCCAGGTGCGCTCGCTGCTGGGCAGCTTCTGCTTCAGCAACGACGCGGTGTTCAAGGAGGTGGGCAAGCTCAGCGGCGGCGAGAAGGCCCGCCTGGCCCTGGCCCTGATGCTGCTCAGCCCCTGCAACCTCCTGGTGCTGGATGAACCCACCAACCACCTCGACATCCCCGCCAAGCAGATGCTCGAGGACGCCCTGATGGAGTACGAGGGGGCGGCCCTGGTGGTGAGCCACGACCGCTATTTCATCTCGCGGGTGGCCAACAAGATCGTGGAGCTGCGCGACGGCGAGCTGGTGCTCTACCGCGGCGACTACGCCTATTTCCAGGAGAAGAAGGCCGAGGAGGCCGCTGAGGCGGAAGCGCAACGCCTGGCCGCCGAAGCCGAGGTCAAGCGCAAGGCCAACCGCGAGAAGCAGAAGGCCAAGGAGGCCGCCCGCAAGGCCGCCGCGGCCTGATCCCCCACGGGGGCCCAATCCCAGCCAGGACTGGCCCCAGACCAGGGCCGCACAAACAACTTCACAGAGCCCTAGGCAGGAAGACCCATTTCCCTGGACCCGCCCGCTGTGTCTGCATAGGCTGACATCACCAGCTTGCGCACCGGGCCATGGGCACCTTGTTTGGCTATTTCGCCGAGCCGTTCGCGTCCAACCCGGACCCTGGGCGCAACGACCTAGGCGGCTCGCATCCCAGCAACGACGCGGTGAGCACCTATTTCGAGTGCATCACCTCCTGCTCGATCGACGATGGCGAGTGCGTGACCCGCTGCGTGGAGATCCTGCGGGAGGAGGCCTGAGCCGGAGCGGGCGCGCCAGTGCGTGAAACCTGACAGAAACCACCTAGCCCGGTGGCGACGGATACGCGGTGACCAGAAACACTTCGTAGCGTTGGGACGGTTTCAGAGTCCGTCGCGTTGCCCGCCATGACAGAACCGCTCGCCCTCAGCCTCGGCCAGCAATTCGAGCTGGAGCGGATGAACCGCGTCATCGAGTCCACCGCCGACCTGGAAACCCTGCAGGGCCTGGCCAAGCAGCTGCTCCAGGCCTGGCAAAGCCAGAGGGCCGCCACCCAGTGGGTGATGCGGCAGCAGCTCAACGGCCCGCCCGGCTTCGGGGTGGATCCGGCGGCCCTGCTCTCGAACCTGCCGGAGCAGCCCGAGGGCCCCAGCTCAGCCGGGCATCAGGGCTGACAGATCCACCGGCACCACCTGCAGCTGCAGGGGCGCTCCGGCCCGGAGGACCCGCAGCTGCAGCGGCCGCCCCACACCGGAGCGCTCCACGATCTGGGTGAGCTGGGCTGGGCCGGTGACGGCCTCTCCACCCACGGCTGCAATCACGTCGCCCGCCTGAAGTCCTGCCCGGGCCGCCGGCCCTCCAGGCATCACCGTGCGCACAACGGCGCCACCGCCGCTGGCCACCCCCCCAGGTCCGCGCGTGGGTTCAAGCCCGACCCCGATCATGGCGTGGCTCACCTTGCCGGTACTGATCAGCTGCTGGGCGATGCCGCGGGCCCGGTTGATCGGGATTGCAAAACCCAGGCCCGCGCCAGGCCCCGAGCGCACCAGGGTGTTGATGCCCACCACCTCGCCGTTGGCGTTGAGCAGCGGTCCGCCGGAGTTGCCCGGGTTGATGGCGGCGTCGGTCTGAATCAGCTCCAGGCGCTTGTCGGTGATGCCGAGCTTGCTGGCGTTGCGGTTGATGCTGCTGACGATCCCCAGCGTGACCGTGTTGTCCAGGCCGAAGGGGTTGCCTACGGCGATGGCCCAGTCGCCCACCTGCACGCCATCGGAATTGCCCAGGGGCGCCACGGGCCAGGGACCGCCCCCCACAAGCCGCACCACCGCCAGATCGGTGAGGCGATCGAGGCCCACCACCTTGCCCTCGGTGCGTCGGCCGTCGGGCAGGCCCACGCTGACCCGGTCACTCTTTTCCACCACGTGGGCGTTGGTGAGGATCAGGCCATCGGCCTGGAAGATCACGCCGCTGCCCTGGCCCCGCTCGGTGCGCTGCGACGGCGGGGCCGCCAGGCCAGGACCCAGGCCAAAGAACTGGCGTAGGAAGGGATCCAGCAGCATCCCCTGGGGCACCCCACGGCCGCCGGGCACCACCACGGTGCGCTCGGTGTCGATGGTGACGACGGCCGGGCCGGTGCGGCGCACCGCTTCGGCCACGAACGACTGGCGCGACAGGGCGCTGGCCCCAGCGGCCGCCTGGGCGCGGGCGGGACGGACCAGGGCAGGGCTGCCGGCGGCCGTCACGGCAAGGGAGGAGGCCAGCAGCAGGGGCAGGGCCCGGCGAAGGGAAGCGACCATCAAGCCAACGGAAACGCTCGGTCAGGACCGTAGGAGCCCTCGCCGGCCAGGGGAAGCCCCGTGAAGGGGCCGGATCTCCGCCATCACCTCGGCCGGATCGGCGCGATGATGGCGACATCACAGCATCAGCCTCGCCACCGCCGCAGCCGTCCGCACTGCCGCCCCCCAGCTGCCTTCGCCTCCCCTGCCATGCCCGCGATCGTTTCCCAACTGCTGCCCCTGCTCTACGGGATCTGCTTTCTGGCACTGCTGTGGCAGGCGTTCAAGGTGATGAGCCGCGGCTATAGCGCCGTACCCCGCCCGGGGGATCGCCCCAGCCCGCCGACGGGCGATCGCACCGGCCGTCTCACCATCCACCCTGAGCTGCTGGATGCGGATGGAGAGCTGACCCGCGACGACCTGCTGACCGTGCGCTTTGGCGACGACAGCGAACAGAAGACCCGGCCGAACGAACCCGGCTGAACAGGCCAGCCCACCGGCCCCAAGCCAGCACCGGCGGGCCCGTGGGCTGTTACAAACGGTGCGTGCTTGAGAACTCGGCGGAGACAGACCCGTGGACCAAAGAACCCGAATCGTGGCTGCGGTGCTCAAGGCCCTCAAGCTGCCGCCCCGTTTCCGCCTCAAGCTGGTGAAGGAGGATCCGATCCGCCTGGAGCTGAGCATCACCCCGGCCTACGGCAAGGATCCGATTCTGGTGGGCCTGGTGGAATCCCAGGATCTGGTGGCCCGGCGCGACCGTGAGGGCCGCATCCCCCGCGATCTGCAGGGCACCTGGGACTGGACCGTGCGCCACGGCAAGGTGAGCACCGGCGGCTGGAACCCTTACCTCAAGGAAGCCCTGCAGACGATGTTCGAAACCGGCCTACCGGCCATCGTCTACGAAGAGACCACAGGCGAGGCCTACCACCCGGTGGACGGCGCCCGCCACGTGCGCTGAGGTCCTCTACCGCCAGGGCCCCGTGCTCCCCACTCCTCCCGGTTCAGCCACTCCCGATTCAGCCGCTCCCGATAAAGCCACTGCCCACTGAGCCACTGCCGACTGAGCCACTGCCGATCGAGCCGCTGCTTCCCCTGCTGGTGGAGCGGCTTCCCGCCGGCGGCACTTTGCTGCTGCAGGCTCCTCCCGGCGCCGGAAAGACAACCCGCGTGCCCCTGGCCCTACGGGAGGCCCTGGAGGCCCAGGGCGGCCCGGACCACGGCCGCATCCTGATGCTGGAGCCGCGGCGGCTGGCGGCCAAGGCGGCCGCCGAGCGGCTGGCCCAGGGCCTGGGGGAGCGGGTCGGGGAGCGGGTGGGCTACCGGGTGCGGCTGGAGGCCCGCACCTCAGCCGCCACCCGCATCGAGGTGCTCACCGACGGCCTGTTCCTGCGCCGCCTGCAGGCCGATCCGGCCCTGGAGGGGGTGGCCTGCGTGATCTTCGACGAATTCCACGAGCGGCGCAGCGAGGCCGACCTGGCCCTGGCCCTGCTGCGGGAGGCCCGCGGCGTGCTGGCCCCGGAGCTGCGGCTGCTGGTGATGTCGGCGACGCTGAACCTGCAGCCCCTGGCCGAACAGCTGCCCGAGGCGGGGCTGCTCACCAGCGAGGGCCGGGCCTTCCCGGTGGAGATCAGCCACCAGCTTCCCAGGGAGCGCGAATCCCTGGCCCAGCAGGTGGTGCGGGGGCTGGAGCAGCACTGGCTGGATCGCCGCGGCCCCGGCGAAACGGTGCTGGTGTTCCTGCCAGGGCAGCGGGAGATCCGCCACTGCCTCGACGCCATCGGCGCCACCGGCTGGGGAGCGGAACTGGAGCTCACACCGCTGCACGGCGACCTGCCGCTGGCGGCCCAGGGCCAGGCCATCGCCGCGGCCAGCAGCCCTGCCGGCAAGGTGGTGCTGGCCACGGCCATCGCCGAGAGCTCCCTCACCCTCGCGGGGGTGACCCTGGTGATCGACAGCGGCCTGAGCCGCCGCAGCCGCTTCGACCCCAACACCGGCATGGAAAGCCTGGTGACCTTTCCCGCCAGCCTGGCCAGCGCCGAGCAACGGGCTGGCCGGGCCGGTCGGCTGGGGCCAGGGCGCTGCCTGAGGCTCTGGTCGCCGGCGGAGCAGCAGCGCCGGCCGGCCTTCGATCCCCCCGAAATCCAGGAGGCGGATCCGGCCCCCCTGGTGCTGCAGCTCGCCCAGTGGGGCGCCGGCCTGGGGGAGACGCTGCCGTGGCTGGAGCCACCGCCGCGCGCTCACCTGCTGGAGGGGCAGGACCTGCTGCGCCAGCTGCAGGCGGTGGACGGGAGCGGCACCCTCACCACCCACGGCCGGGCCATGGCGGGGCTGGGCCTGCATCCGCGCCTGGCCCACCTGCTGCTGGGGGCCCGGGCCCTGCAAGAAACCCGCCTGGGCTGCGCCATCGCCGCCCTGCTGAGCGAGCGGGATCCCCTCAGCCGCGAGCAGGACGGCTGCGACCTGATGCGACGGCTGGACTGGCTGGAGCGGGGCGGGCGCGATCCAGGCCGCCAGCAGCTGCGGCGCCTGCAGGAGCAGCTGGAGCGGCAGCTCGCGGGCCTGCCGGAGCCGTTGGCGGCTCAGGGCCCCACGGCCCCTGGCCCAGTCCACGAGCCAGCGAGCAAGACCGCCAAACCGTCAGCGGCCTCCCGCCCCCACGCCGACCCCACGGCGGCCGCCCGGCTGGTGGCCCTGGCCTACCCGGAGCGGGTGGCCCTGCTGCGACCCGAAGGGCAGGGCCGGTACCTGCTGCGGAGTGGCCGCGGCGCCCAACTGCACCCCAGTGATCCCCTGCTGGGCAGCGAGGTGTTGGCGATTGCCCGGGCCGATGGCGCCGGTGCCGACTGCCGCATCGCCCTGGCCCTGCCCCTCGATCGCGGCAGCCTCGAAGCCCTGGCGACTGAGGCCGGCGAGGAGCGGCAGCTGGTGGGCTGGGATCCGCGACAGCAGCGGGTGCGCTGCGAGCAGGAGCTACGACTGGGAGCCCTGGTGCTGGAACGGCGCCCCTGGCCCGAGGCCCCGGCCCAGGCCGTACAGACAGCGCTGCTGGAGGGGCTGGCCAGCGCTGGGCTGGCGCTGCTGCCCTGGTGCAGCGCCAGCCGCCAGCTGCAGCGGCGCCTGCAGCTGGCGCACATCCACCTGGGCGACCCCTGGCCCGATCGCAGCGAGGCGGCCCTTCTGGCGACCCTGGAGGCCTGGCTGGGGGACCAACTGGCAGGCCTGCGCAGCGCCGCCGACCTGCAGCGCCTGAACCTGGTGGAAGCCCTCTGGAGCGGCCTGGCCTGGGACCAGCGCCGGCAGCTGGATGTGCTTCTGCCGGAGGCGATCCCAATCCCGTCCGGCCGGCAGGCCCGCCTGGATTACGGCGACGGCGAGCCGGTGCTGGCGGTGAAACTGCAGGAGCTGTTCGGGCTGGCGGAGGGGCCCAGCGTGCTGCAGGGGCGCCTGCCGGTGACGGTGCACCTGCTCTCCCCCGCCGGCCGGCCGGCCGCCATCACCCGGGATCTGGCCGGTTTCTGGCAGGGGGCCTACCGCCAGGTGCGCGCCGAGCTGCGCGGCCGCTACCCGCGCCACCCCTGGCCAGAGGATCCGGCCAACGCCCAGGCCACGGCCCTCACCAACCGCCGCCTCCAGCAGCAGGACGGCTCCGTGGGCTGAAGCCGCGGGCTTGGGCGGCAGGCGCCATCAGCCCCTCAGCCGCAGCCTCAGGGGAGCAGGTGGCCGTAGCCGAAGTGGGCCAGGCCCTCGGCGATGCCCGCACAGCCCTGCGCCCGCGCCCGATACACCATGGGGAGTCGCGGCAGCGCCGCCACCAGATCGGGCTCGGCATTGCCAACCATCACCCCCGCCAGGCCGGTCTCGAACATGGCCAGGTCGTTGAGGCTGTCGCCGGCCGTCACCACCTGGCGACCATCGAGCTCCAGCCACTCCAGCAGGGCCAGCAGGGTGGAGCCCTTGTTCACCCCCGGCGGCAGCACGTCAAAGTAGCGATCGCCCGAGAGGACGCAGTCGGCCCCGGCGGCCTCCAGCCTGGCGATCAGGCCCCGATCGAACACCTCCACATCCACCAGATAGGCCAGGCGGCGGTTGGTGGCCCTGGGTTGCAGCGTCAATCCGGGCTGGCCCTGAAGCAGGGGTTCCAGCCGTTCCTGCAGCCCCTGCCAGCGGGCCTCGATCGGCTCCAGGGCCAGGGGAAGCGGCTCCAGGCTGCGGCCGCAGGCAACGGTACAACCCACATCGCCGATCACCAGATGGGGCGGGTGCAGGCCCGTGGGCTCATCCTGCTCCAGCACCTCGGCGATCGACTCCAGCGACCGGCCGGTGCTGAAGACGTGCAGCACCTGGTCCCGGCGCGAGGCCAACCAGGCATAGAAGCGGCGCCGCTCCTCCCGTTCCCCCTCCAGCAGGGTGCCATCCAGATCGGTGACCAACACCAGCTCGGGGCGCTCGGGCAGGGGGGCAGCGAGCTGGGCCTGGAGGCGCTGGCGGGGGCTCGTGATGGTGTGGGCGGCGGATGGGGCTCCTTGCGTAGGCCAGATCCCACCGGCCCGTCAAGCCGGTGCGAACCCGGCCACGCGATCGAGGTCTGCCCCTTTAGCCCGAACCGTTCAGGCGGACAGCGCCAGCAGCCACCCCAGGGCAGCCCGCCTCGAGCGCGGCCGGGCGTCAGCAAGACTGGCCCGACCCGAGAGTGCCAGCCCTGGCCCTGCCCTACCCCAAGAACCGCCGCGACGGCGCCCGCCTGCTCAGCAGCGCCCTGGTGATCACCAGCATCGGCCTGATCGCCCACAACCCCGCCGGCTGGAGCGTCGCTGGGCTGGGGGGCCTGGTGAGCCTCTACTGCTGGAGCCGCTACCGCCGCCTTGAGCGCTGAGTCCGGCCTCCCCCGCTACGGCGTCGCCGAGCTGAACCAGGCGATCGGCACGCTGCTGGAGCGGGGCTTCGCCCCCCGTTTCCTGCTGGATGCCACGGTGTCGCGGCCCCAGCTGAAGAAGGGGCACCTCTGGCTCACCCTGGTGGACGACCAGGCCTCGATCTCGGCGGTGGTCTGGGCATCGCAGCTGGCCAAGCTGTCCCACCGGCCCGCCGAGGGCGACGGGGTGGTGGTGGTGGGGCGACTCAACTTCTGGGCCGCCCGCGCCAACCTCTGCGTGCAGGTGCTGGACCTGCGCCCCAGCCTGAGCGCCGTGCTGCGCCGCTTCGAGCAGGTACGCCAGGCCCTGGAACCGGAGGGGCTGTTCGCGCCGGAGCGCAAGCAGCCGCTGCCCCAGATGCCGGCCGCCATCGCCCTGCTCACCAGCGTGCCCAGCTCCGCCCTGGCCGACATGCTGCGCACGGCCGCCGAGCGCTGGCCCTCCACCCGCATCCACGTGGTGCCGATTCCCGTGCAGGGGGCGGTGGAGGCGCAGATCTGCCAGGTCCTCACCAGCGTGATCCTGCAGGCTGAAGGGCTGAGCCTCGAAGCGGTGGTGCTGGCCCGCGGCGGCGGCAGCCGAGAGGATCTGGCCGTGTTCGACGGCGAAGAGCTGGCCCGGCTGATTGCAGCCTGCCCGCTGCCCGTCGTCACCGGCCTGGGGCATGAGGACGACACCACCATCGCCGATCTGGTGGCCGATTACCGGGCGGCGACGCCCACAGCGGCCATCGTGGCGCTGCTGCCCGAGCGGAGCTCCATCGGCCTGGCCCTGGGACAGATCCGCGCCCACCTGGGCCAGCTGGTGGCCCTGCGCCTGCAGGCGGAGCGCCAGTGCCAGCGGGGCCGCCTGGAGCAACTGGATCGCTGCCATCCCAGCCGGCTGTTGCAGGAGCGACGCCGGGAGCTGGGCCACCGCCTGGAGTTGCTTGGGGCGCTCTCGCCCCAGCGGCTGCTCGAGCGGGGCTTTGCGCTGGTGCGTGGGGAGTCGGGCCAGCTGGTGCGCTCGGTGGGCCAGCTCCACGCGGGCGACAGCCTGCAGGTCGAGCTGGCGGATGGCAGCATCGGGGCCCAGGTCACCGCGGTACGGCCCAGCCCCCCGGGGTCCTGAGCCGCCGCTGCGGCCAGCCCGATCCACCCGTCCCGAATCTGTGGCCGATCCCCGCCTCGAAGACACCGCCGACGCCGAAGACGGGCTCGCCGCTTCCAGCGCCGCAGGGGACAGCCGCAGACCCGCCTCCGCCAAGCCGCGCCGGACACGCGGTGCCGCCAAAGCGGAGGCTGCACCCAGCCAAACGGGCCGAGTGCCAGGGGGAAGGGCCGCTGCGGCGGGCCCACCATCCCCGCGCCAGGGGGCAGCCGCCACCGAAGACTCGCTGGCGGACATCTCCCGGCTCAGCTACCAGGAGGCCCGCACCGCCCTGGAGCTGGCCCTGGCCAAGCTGCAGTCCAGCGAGCTGGAGGTGGAGGACATGGCGGGGCTGTACCGGCGTGCCCAGGCCTATGCCGAGCGCTGCGAGACGGTGCTGCAGCAGGTGGAGCAAGACGTGATCGAATGGGACCCCCAGACCCTCGCCCCCCCAGCGCCATGACTGCCCCGTCAGGGCCCGCGAACGGCCGCACCGGAACGCTTCCCGATCCCCGTCTGGCCTGGCTCTACCTAGCGCTGGCGATCGCCGGGGCCGTGCTGCCCTGGCTGGCGAACCTGGAGTTCATCCGCCTATCCGGCAACGCCTTTGATCTGGCCCTGTTCGTGGCCCAGGCCAATGCCAACCCGGCCGCCCAGTCGCTCTCCCGCGACCTGCTGGTGAGTGCGTCAGCGGTGACGATCTGGATGGTGGTGGAGAGCCGCCGCTTGGGCATGCGCCACCTCTGGCTGGTATTGCTGAGCTCGGTGACCTTAGCCTTCGCCTGCGCAGCCCCGCTTTTCCTGTTCCTGCGGGAGCGCCGCCTGGCCGAGCTGCAGCGCCAGGAACTAGGGACAACGCTCTGAGGGCGCAGCGGCAACCCTGATCAGGCAACGCCTAGTCGTCATCCACCACCTGGGCCACCACATCGATCGTGGCATCGCTGGCCGTCACCTCGGGATGGTTGGTGCTGGCCGCCGGAGTTCCGGAAGAATCCAGAGCAGAACCACAAGCAGGGCAGACCGATTGGCCGAAACTCACGGTGCCGCAGGCCAGGCAAGTGGTCATACGACGCTTGACCAGTTGCCAGGCCACCAGGCCTGCGCCGGCCAGCAGCAGCGGTCCCACCACTACCAGCAGGGTGACGCCCTCCAGGACGTCGATGAACAGACGACCTGCCAGGCCCGGGGCCAGCAGCAGGAACGCGGCCAGGGCAATCCAGAGCCAGGGGATGGGCCGCTGCATCAGCGCTTGAAGCGGGGATCCGATTCCATCCAGCGCTCCAGGGCGGCGAGGCCCTCAATGCCAGCCCAGCCGCAGAACACAGCCGCCAGCACCAACGCCGCCACCAGACCCACCGTCACCAGAACCGGCACCAGCGCCAGGGTGGCCATCGTGATCAACACGAGGGCGCCGACACCTGTGGCCAGAAGCAGCAGGCTGGCCGGCAGGGGCCGAATCGAGGGAATCAGCTTGCCCAAGACAGAACAGCGGCTCTCCTCATCCTGCAGCCTTGGGCGGCTCCGGACCCGAGTGCCAGGGTGTGGATCGCCCCCCCACGCCCTGGCGACTGAGCACCACGCTGACAGCCATGCCGTAGTACACGATCAAGCCCACCAACCACACCCATAGGGTCAGCACGAGCACGCCACCGATCACGCCGTAGGCCTGGAAGCGATTGCTCAGGGAGAGCAGGCTGCGTCCCAGGGCCAGGTTGAGTCCCGTTAGCGCGGTACCAATCAGCAGGGCACCAGGGATCAGCGGGCGCAGGGGGATGGGACGTGACGGCAACACCCGGAGCAACGCCAAGGCGAGCAGCCAGGCAATCAACAGGGACAGGAGCAGATCCACCACAACGGGGAGTGGAATCCAGAGGTGAAAGCCAGGCGGCAGCCAAACCGATAGGGCGGCCCGCCAGGTGCCGGCACTGAGAAAACGAAAATTGGTCAGCAGTTGATCCAGCACGATCAACAGCCCGATTAACAACACCAAGCCGAAGGCCTTGATCCGAAGTCGAACAAAGCGCCAGACCAGGGTCAACCAGGGCAGCGGCTGCACCGGCACTGGACGGAAGCCCCAAAGCCTGTCAGCCCCTCGGTGCAAGCTCAAGTAGGCATTGCTTGCAGTGACGAAGAGAAACAGCACGCCAACCACTCCCGCACCCACCCCTTGGCGCACCAACTTGACAAGGGTCGAGCCCACCAGCGGCACTACGGCCGGGGGCAACACTTGATCTGCCCAGGCGAGAATGTCGTCAATCAATCCGTCCTGCCGACCCAACAGGCGACTGCCCACACCCAGGGCAATCAACAGAATCGGGAAGAAGGACTGGAGGCTGTGGTAGGCAAACGCAGCACTGAGATCGATGCAGTCCTCCCGGTCCCAGAGGCGATAGGCCCACCAGCCGATCTTCACGG
>NZ_NQLA01000028.1 GCF_002252705.1 Vulcanococcus limneticus LL | reverse complement strand
TGACGCCCCGCCCCGGGGTGGGTGCAGGAGGTGTGGGCGGCCCGGCCTCCGGGGCGGGTGTGCGCCCCGGGGCCGGCTGGGGGGCTCCTGGGGTGGGGCTCACCCGCGCGCCGGCCGCCGCCTATGGCGCCGCCGTCTATCACCCGGGCTGGGCCGGCGGGGGCTACTGGGCCGCTCGGCCCTGGAGCGCCGGCTGGTACGGCACCCGGCCCGTCGGCTGGGGGGTGGCGGGCTTGGCCACGGGCGCCGCGATCGCCAATTCCGTGAACAGCGCCGCCGCCCAGCAGTCCACGGTGTTCGTGGTGCCCCAGACCAGCTACCAGCTCAACTACGCCACGGTGGTGGCCGCGCCCCCCAGCGGCGTGAGCTTCGTCTACGGGGCCAATGGCGTGACCCTGACGGCCCAGGGGGACTGTCAGAGCGGCCTGCTCAATGGCCAGCCCGCCAGCGGCTTTGAGGCCGCCCAGCTCCTGAATGCGGCCTGTGTGGTGGCCTACGGCAGCGGCCAGTAGGGGCACCCTGCGGGTTCGGTTCGGCTGGACCGCCACAATGGGGCCAACGCCGAGCCCGCCGTGCAGTTTCTCCGCTCCACCCTGCTTCCGGCCGCGATCGTGCTGCTGTTCGGCCTGGCCCTGGTCGCGGTGAGCGCCCGCATCTGGCTGCCGGGCGACATGGCGGCTCCGGCGCCGATCGGCTGAGCCGGAGCCCGGCTTTTACGATCCCCCGATGACGGACCCCTTCCCACCGTTCTCCCACAGCCCGGCCGAGCTGGCCCTGGATCCGGAGGTGCTCGCCTCGGAGCTGGCGGAGGAACTGCTGGGGGATCCCCTCGACGACCTGGACACCCTCGAGCCCGGGGAGGCCGACGTGGCCGCCGAGTGCGACCTGGGCCTGCAGCTGCTGCGCGGCAGCCACGAGGAGCGCATGCAGGGGCTGCGCATCTTCTGCGAGCACCGCGACCCGCGCGCCCCGGCCCAGCTCTTGCCCCTGCTGGAGGCCAGCTGCCCGATCCTGCGCATGAGCGCGGTCTATGCCCTGGGACGCAACCCGGATCTGCAGGCCGTGACCCCGCTGCTGGCCCTGCTCCAGAACGACAGCAACGGCTACGTGCGCAAGGCCGTGGCCTGGAGCCTGGGCAGTTATCCGGATGCCCCGGTGATGAACCCGCTGATCCGGGCCCTGCAGAACGACATCGCCGCCGTGCGCCTCTGGGCCGCCAGCTCCCTGGCCGATGCCGGCGCCACGGGCCTGGCGAAGGCCGACCAGGCCGCCGGCCAGCTGCTGCTCAGCCTGCGCATCGACAGTGAGCCGGTGGTGCGCAGCAACTGCGCCTGGTCGCTGGGCCGCCTCTACCCCGATCTGGTGGAGCCGCGCCAGCGGGAGGTGGTGGAGGCCCTGCTCAAGGCCATGCTCCACGACGGCGAGCTCACCGTGCGCGACGAGGCCCGCCTGGCCCTGGAGCAGCTGGAGGATCCGATGGTGCTGGAGCGCCTGCAGACCCTGGTGGATGAGGGACTGCTGAGCTGAGCGGTTGGGCCGATCCAGGTGCTGGGGGACGCCCGATCGACCCGGGCGTCCCCCAGCACCTGGACGACGCGGCTAGCATCGCGTCACCTTCCGCTGCCCGGAATGGCCCAGCACACCATCCGATTCCGCATCCGGCCCGACGGCCGCGTGGAGGAGCTGGTGGAGGGCATCGCCGGCAGCGGCTGCGAGGAACTCACCGAGCGGATCGAGGCCAAGCTGGGCGTGGTGCAGCAGCGCCGCGCCACCTCCGAGGCCTACCAGGCCCAGGCGCTCCCCTCTGGCCAGTCGGTGACCGCCGAGCAGACCATCACAGCACCGCTGTCCTGAGCTCCCCGCGAGGCCTGCACCATGTCGCATTTCAGCACCGTCAAGACGGAACTCCGTGATCGCGGCGCCCTGCTCGACGCCCTGCGCGATCTGGGCCACCAGCCCAGCGAGGGCGAGCGCCCCGTACGTGGCTACCGCGGCCAGACCGTGCTGGCCGACCTGGCCATCGCCAGCGAGCAGGGCAGCGACCTCGGCTTCCGCTGGAACGCCGAGGCCGGCAGCTATGAGCTGGTGACCGACCTGGACCTGTGGAAGCAGCCGGTGCCGGTGGAGCGCTTCCTGGCCCAGCTCACCCAGCGCTACGCCCTGCGCAGCATCCTGGCGGCCTCCGAGCAGGAGGGTTTCCAGGTGAGTGAGCAGCGCCAGGCCCTCGACGGCAGCATCGAGCTGGTGGTGACCCGCTGGGACGGCTGAGTGCCCCGGCCTGCCCCGGTTGATCCCTCCCTGGCCTTTGCGGCGGCCGCGCGTCCTGCCGTCGAACCCACTGGGCGTGAGCCGCTGCTGGGGGGAGGCCTGCGCCAGAAGGCGGTGTGGGTGGATGAGGCGGTGTGTATCGGCTGCCGCTACTGCGCCCACGTGGCCGGCAACACCTTCCTGGTGGAGCCCGACTGGGGCCGCTCCCGCGCCATCCGCCAGGACGGCGACAGCACCGAGACGATCCAGGAGGCGATCGACACCTGTCCGGTGGACTGCATCCACTGGGTGGCCTACGAGGACCTGCCCGGCCTCGAGCAGCAGGCCCGCCGCCAGGAGCTGCTGCCTTTGGGGCTGCCGAGCGCAGCCCGGCCCAAGCGGCTGATTCCCCGCGGTGGTGCTGCCCAGGGCGAGGCGCCCTGATGGCCTCCCCTGTCCCGCCAGGCGCCGGGCCAGGCCCTCTGCCGACCCGCCGCTTCGGGCGCACGGAGCTGGCGATGCCAGTGCTGTCGCTGGGGGGGATGCGCTTCCAGCAGAGCTGGAGCGACCTGCCGGCCGACCAGATCACCGCCGAGAGCCAGGCCAACCTGCGCGCCACCCTGGAGCGGGCTGTGGCCCATGGCTTCCACCACGTGGAAACCGCTCGGCACTACGGCAGTTCCGAGCGCCAACTGGGCTGGCTGCTGCCCCAGTGCCCTGACCCAGGGCGCATCCTGCAGACCAAGGTGCCGCCCCAGGACGACGCGGCGGCCTTCGAGGCGGAACTGGCCCTGAGCTTTGAGCGGCTGGGGGTGGAGCGGGTGGATCTGCTCGGCATCCACGGCCTGAACCTGCCGGAGCACCTGGAGCAGACCCTGCGGCCCGGCGGCTGCATGGACGTGGCCCGCCGCTGGCAGGCCGAGGGCCGCATCGGATCGGTGGGCTTCTCCACCCACGCGCCCCTGTCGCTGATGCTGGAGGCGATCGCCTCGGATCGCTTCGACTACATCAACCTGCACTGGTATTACATCCGCCAGGACAACGGCCCGGCGATCGTCGCCGCCACCGCCCGCGACATGGGCGTGTTCGTGATCAGCCCCACCGACAAGGGTGGCCACCTGCACAGCCCGTCGCCGCGGCTGCTGGAGCTCTGCGCGCCGCTGCACCCGATCGTGTTCAACGATCTGTTCTGCCTCTCGGCCCCCGGCATCCACACCCTCAGCGTGGGCGCCGCCCGGCCGGAGGATCTGGAGCTGCACCTGCAGGCCGTGGCGCTGCTGCCCCGGGCGGCGGAGCTGCTGCCGCCGATCGTTGCGCGGCTGGAGCAGGCCCGGCGGGAGGTCCTCGGCGAGGCCTGGCTCTCCAGCTGGGAGCGGGGCCTGCCGGAGTGGCAGGACACCCCCGGCCAGATCAACCTGCCGGTGCTGCTGTGGCTGCACAACCTGCTGGAGGCCTGGGACCTGCAGAGCTTCGGCCGGGCCCGCTACGGCCTGCTGGGGTCCGGCGGCCACTGGTTCCCCGGCGCCAATGCCGATGCCCTCGATGTCTCGGTGAGTGAGGTGGAGCTGCTGGGGGTCCTCGGCGGGAGCCCCTGGGCCGCGCAGATCCCTGACCTGCTGCGCCGGCTGCGGGAGCGGATCGGCGGGGAGCAGGTGCGCCGCCTGCAACAGGGCTGAGGCCCCTGCCGGCGTTCAGGCCCCGAGCGGCAGCTTGGCCGGCACCCCCACCGCCCGCGGGTACTGGGCGGGACAGGGGGCCACGGGCTGCAGGGTCAGGGCGGTGCGCAGGCCCCGCCCGGCCGGCAGCTCCCGCTGCTCGCGCCGGCTCACCCGGGCCTTCAGCAGGGCCAGGGCACGATCCAGCTCCGCCTGGTCATCGTCCGACCACTGGCCTCGGTAGAGCAGGGCCTCGCCGCCGCTGGCCAGCAGGGGCACCAGGTATTCGGCCACCACCGGCGCCGCCGCCACGGCCCGGGCCAGGGCCAGGTCGAACTGGCCGCGGCAGCGCTTCTGGCGGCCCGTGAGCTCCACCCGCTCGCAGCGCAGCTCCACCCGCTCCGCCAGGCCCAGGGCCTCGGCCATGGCCTGCACGGCCTGGGTCTTGCGGCCCACCGAATCCACCAGGGTCAGGCGGGCGTTGGGCAGGGCAATCGCCACCGCCAGGCCGGGGAAGCCACCGCCGGTGCCCACGTCGATGCAGCGCAGCGGCGCTTCGGGGCGCTCCCGCAGCAGCGGCAGCAGCGGCCAGAGGCTGTCGACCACCTGGGCGATCCAGAAATCGGCCTCCTCCACCAGGCGGGTGAGGTTGAGGCGGCCGTTCCACTCGCGCAGCTGCTGCTGCAGGGCGAGGAACTGGGCGCGCTGGTTGTCATCCGGGGCCCAGCCCAGGGCCTGCCACAGCTCCGGTGTCGGGCTGGCGAAGGCCCCATCGGATTCAGCGGCGTTGGCGGCCGCAGCGGCGGTGGGCTCGGGGTCGGCGGGCATCCGCGGGGCTCAGGGGCAGGCTCCCTAGGATCCCGCACATCAGGTGCTGCAGCGGTGGTCGCCGGCGATTCCCTCGGAGAGGCCCGCCACAGGGGCCATGCCAACCACTATGAACTGCTGGGGCTGGAGCCCACGGCCTCGGCCCAGGAGCTGCGCCAGGCCTTCCGGCGCCTGAGCAAGCTGTATCACCCGGATACCACCACCCTGCCGGAGCCGCAGGCCCAGGAGGCGTTTCGCCGGCTGCAGCAGGCCTACAACGCCCTCAGCGACCCCGAGCGCCGCCGCAGCTACGACGCCAGCCTGGTCGCCACCCTTGCCCCGCCGCCCGCCGCCCCGCCCCCGGGCCTGCGGCTGGTGGTGCCCGGCCCGCCCGCCTCGGTGCGCCGCGACCTCTCCGGTGGCGAGTGGTTTGCCCTGGTGCTGCTGGCCCTGGCGGTGGTCTTCAGCCTGGTGCTGGGGGTTGGACTGGCCTGGGCCCGTGGCGCCGAGCTGATACGAGCTCCCAGCTGGTGGCCGGCGCCGCCGGGCGCGCCGGGGCAGACTGCCCAATCCCCAGCTTCCGCCCGTTCGGATGTCGCCCCTGCCGCCGCCGCAGACTCCCCTCTACCACCATCCCTTGCCAGCCCTGGAGCAGTGGCTCCAGGAGTTGGGCGCGGTGCAGCAGCGGGGTAACCCCTGTCTCTGGGATCTGCATCGCCGCGACTGGAGCGCCGAGATCGAGCTGGAGATTGAGGAGTTGGGCGTGCGCTGGCAGCGGGCAACGGCCCCGGCCAGCGCGGAATCCGGCCCAGGGGCTGGACAGTGCAACGAGCGCCATTTCCCCTACGGACTCTCCCGCGCCGATGTGGAGGCGGCGATCCTGGCGGGCCCCTGAGGCTGGGCATCCCAGGGCTGGGCGCTCCTCAGAGGGCGTCCAGGGCGAGGCCGATGGCGGCGTAGCACTGCTCCAGCTGGGCGTCGCTGAGGCAAAGCGGCGGCAGCAGGTAGAGCACCTGGCCCAGGGGCCGCAGGAACACGCCCTGCTCCAGCACCCGCCGCTGCAGCTCCCGGCCCACGGGGTTGAGGTAGCCGGGGCGCTCCACCACCAGCTCCACCGCCGCCACCGTGCCCAGCAGCCGCGGCCGGCGCAGCCTGGGGTGGCGGGCCAGGGCCTCCAGGTGGGGGCGGTGGCGGGCCTCGAAGCCCGTGAAGCGCTCGGCCTGGCGCTCCAGCAGCGCCAGGCTGGCGTTGGCGGCGGCACAGCCCAGGGGGTTGGCGGTGAAGCTGTGGCCGTGGAACAGGGTGCGCCCGGGCTGCTCCGCATCGACAAAGCCTGCGAACAGCCCCTCGCTCGCCATCGTGACCCCCATGGGCAGAAAGCCGCCGGTCAGGCCCTTCGAGAGGGCGATCAGGTCGGGCTGGATGGCGGCGTGGCGGTGGGCGAACAGGGCGCCGGTGCGGCCGAAGCCGGTCATCACCTCATCGGCGATCAGCAGGGCGCCGGCGGCCCGCACCCGCTCCGCCACGCCGTGCACGAACGAGGGGCGCACCATGGCCATGCCGCCGGCCCCCTGGATCATCGGCTCCAGGATCACCGCCGCGGTGGGCACCTCCTCCAGCAGCTGCTCGAGCCGCTGCAGGGCCGCCGCCTCCCGTGCCTCGATGCCCTCGTCGTCCCACCAGGTGGCGGGCCAGGGGGCCCGGGCCACCTCGAACAGCAGCGGCTGGAACGGGGCCGAGAAGATCGAGCGCTCCCCCAGGGCCATGGCCCCGAAGGTGTCGCCGTGGTAAGCCCCATCGAAGGCGATCAGGCGCCGCCGCGCCGCCGCCCCCGGCGTGCCGGCGGCTTCCTGGTTGCGCCACCACTGCCAGGCGATCTTGAGGGCCACCTCCACGGCGGTGGAGCCGTTGTCGGAGAAGAACAGCCGTTCGAGGCCCGTTCGGGCACTCAGGGCCGTGGCCAGGGCCTCGGCGGGGGGGTGGCTGAAGTTGGCGAAGATCACCTGCTCCAGGGTCTGGGCCTGGGCCGCCACCGCCGCCGCGATCTCCGGCTCCGCGTGGCCGTGCAGGGTGACCCACCAGCTGCTGATGGCGTCGATCAGCTGGCGGCCGTCCTCCAGTTCCAGCAGGGCACCCCGGGCCCGCACCGCCCGCAGCGGTGGATCCGCCGTGGCCACCTGGGTGGTGGGGTGCCAGAGGTGGGGGTGCCAGGTCGCCATGGTCAATCGGAAGGAACGGGATGGGCACTGCCGCCGGCGCCGGGCGTCAGCGGCAGATCTCGGACTGCTTCGCCGCGCTGCTGCCCAGCGGGCCGCAGCTCACCCAGCGCACCACCGCCACATCGAGATCGGTGATGGCCGCCAGGATGCCGGCGAGCACGACGACGACGGCGCCGCTGATCAGAAGAACAGATGGTTTCATCGCTGGAGCCTATGGGCCAGGCCACTGGCCTCCCACTGGACGGCGAGGGCCTCGCGGCTGAGGGGCTCCACGGGGGGCAGGCAGGCCAGCACCGGCACATGGCCCAGGGCTTGCAGGGTGCGGGGGTTGTCGGGGTGCTGAGGGCCGTTCAGCACCAGGCCGAGCACCGGAATCCCCCGCCGCTCCAGGGCCTCCAGCGACAGCAGGGTGTGGTTGAGGGTGCCCAGGCCGCTGCGGGCCACCAGCAGCACCGGCAGCCCCCAGCGCTGGATCTGGTCGATCTGCAGCAGGTCCCGGCGCAGGGGCACCAGCAGGCCGCCGGCGCACTCCACCACCAGGGGACCCGCCACGGCCGGCAGGGCCAGCCGGGCCGGATCGATCGGGGCCCCAGGCCGCTGGGGATCGCCGCTCTCCAGCTCCGCCGCCCAGTGGGGTGAGACGGGGGCCGTCAGGCGGTAGGCCTCCGGCAGCAGACGCTCCGACGGTAGGTCCAGCAGGGTGCGGATCCGGCCGCTGTCGCCGCCGCCCTCCAGGCCGGATTGCACCGGCTTCCAGTAGTGGGCCCCCAAGCCCTGCACCAGCAGGGCGCTCACCACCGTCTTGCCCACATCGGTGTCGGTGCCGCAGACCACCAGCTGCAGGGGGGGCTCGGGGATGGGGGCCTGGACGGGGGGCATGGCGTCGGGCGGGCGGGTCACGGCCAGGCCGCCGCTCAGGCCGCGCCCGGGCGGCGGCCGAGCAGCAGCAGCACCTCCCATTCCAGGCGGCGGCCGGCGGCGTTGGGCCAGGCGGCCTCCAGACGCCTGAGCTGTGCGGGCCCGAGGCGCGGGCCGCGGCTGGCCTGGGCGCCGATCGCCTTGATCTGGCCCAGGAAGCCGATGGCGCTCGGGGCCGGTCGGCTGAAGCGCAGGCGGCGGCAGAGCCGTAGCTCCAGGTGGCGGCCCGCCGCCCCCTCCAGGCGCTCCGCCTCCGGCAGGTCCAGGCCGGTGAACGGCACGGCGGCGGCGGCGGCGGCGGCCCGCCACTGGCTGAAGCTGGCGGCGGTGGGGACCGCCAGGGCCAGCCAGCCGCCCGCGTGCAGCTGCCCGCCCCAGTGCTCCAGCTGGCGCTCCGGCTGCTCCAGCCACTGCAGGGCGAAACTGGAGACCAGCAGCGCCGAGCCCTCCAGGCCTGGTGGCAGGCCGCCATTCAGATCCCAGCGCAGGTGCGGGGCCGTCGCGGCATCCTGGGCCAGCAGCTGCGGGCAGTTGTCGACCCGCAGCAGCCGCAGGTCCGGCCGCAGCTGCTCGAGCGCCCCGGCCAGCAGGCCCGTGCCGGCCCCCAGGTCGGCGCAGGGGCCGGTGGGGATCGCCAGGTCACGGCAGTGCCGTGCCAGGCGCCAGGCCACGGCCCGCTGCAGCCGTGCCTCCCGCTCGTAGCGCCCGGCGCCCCGGCCGAAGTTGCGGCGCACCTGGCCGCTGAAGTCGCCGGGCGGCGCGGCGGGTTCCGCCCCCGGATCCGCCACTGGTTCCGCGGCACGACTGGCTGTGGAGTCAGCCCGGACCATGGCCTCCCGCCGCAGGGGTCTCGATCCAATGCAGCACGGCGGGGATCAGCGTGGGGCTGAGCAGGCTGTGGCCCACCCCCTCCAGGCGCAGCAGCTCCGCCTGGGGCAGGGCTGACCGCAGCAGCCCCCGGCTCTCGGGGGTCACGATCCGATCCTCCGCGGCCTCCACGATCAGCACCCGCGCGGTGCTGGGAAAGCCCCACGGCAGCCCGTTGGTGTGGCCCAGCAGGGCCAGGTCGTCGTGGAGCCGTTGCAGGCCCTCGGCGCTCAGGCCATCCTCCAGGGGCCCTTGGGGCAGCCACTCGGGCGGTGCTGGAGCGGCGGCCTCCGCCAGAAACTGCCGCAGCATCGCTTCGGGCTCGCCGCCGCCGGCCTCGAGCTTGGCGGCCATGCCCTGCAGGGCCTTCTGCAGGCGCCGGCCCGGCGGCCCCGGCGGCACGAAGCGGCCGAAGCTGGCCAGCAGGGCCACCGCCGTGGCCTGTCCCAGCAGCTCCTGCGGCAGCAGGTGCAGGCCGAGGGAATGGACCAGCACCACCCGCTGCTCGGCGTCGCCCCAGGTCGGCTGGTGCGGCGTCTGGCGGCCGTAGCCCCGCTCGCCGCAGCTCAGCCGCCAGCCCCGCTCCACGGCGGCGGCGCCCCAGGGGGCCCAGCTGCGGTGGTCGCCACCCCAGCCGTGCATCGCGATCAGATCGACGCCCATCAGCTGCTCTCCTGGGGGTGAGCCGGTGGGCCCAGGGCCCCCAGCAGGCGCTCCAGGCTGCCCTGGGCCAGATCGTGGCGCAGCACCAGCCGCAGCCGGGCCGAGCCCTCCGGAACGGTGGGCGGGCGGATCGCCACGCTCAGCAGCCCCGCGGCCTCCAGCCTTTGCTGCAGGGCCAGGGCGGTGGCATCGCCGCCCACCAGCAGCGGCAGGATCGGCCCCTCCCCGGGGGGACGGGGCCAGCCGGCGTCCTCCAGGCGGTCGCGCCAGCGCCGCGCCCGCTGCAGCAGGGCTACCCCGCGCCCGGGCTCCTGCTCCAGCAACTCCAGGGCCGCGAGGGCCGCGGCGGCCAGGGGTGGGGCCAGGGCGGTGCTGTAGCGGAATGGCCCGGAGAACTGCTCCAGCCACTCCCCCACCACGCCATCGGCCGCCAGGAAGGCGCCGCCACTGCCGAAGGCCTTGCCGAAGGTGCCGCTCACCAGGTGCACCCCCGCAAGCCCCTGGCCCAGGCCGCGACCGCCGGGCCCGAGCACCCCAAGGGCGTGGGCCTCATCCAGCAGCAGGGCGGCAGCGTGGCGCCGGCACAGCTCCGCCAGGGCGGTGGCGTCTGGAGATGTGCCCTCCATGCTGAACAGGCTCTCGCTGATCACTACCAGGCGCCGCTGCGGCTCGGCGGATCTGGCGCGCTCCAGCCGCTGCGCCAGATCCGCCAGGTCGTTGTGGGCAAAGCGCTGCAGCCGGGCGCCGGTGGCCTGCACCCCCACCAGCAACGAGTGGTGGATCAGCCGGTCGGCCAGCACCAGGCTGTGGCGATCCGCCAGGGCGCCGACCGCCGCCAGGTTGGCCTGGAAGCCGCTGGGGAACAGCAGCACCCGCTCCCGCCCCAGCCAGCGGGCCAGGCGCCGCTCCAGCTCGGCATGGACCGGCCGCGTGCCGCTCACCAGCCGCGAGGCGCCGGCCCCCACGCCCTGCTCGGCGATGCAGGCGCTGGCCGCGGCCTTCAGCTGGGGGTGCTGGCTGAAGCCCAGATAGTCGTTGCTGGCCAGATCCAGCAGGAGCGGTTGGCGCGAGCCGCTGGGGGCGGCCGCAGGCGTTGTCGCTGGCTGGGCGGTGGCCGGAGCCGCGTCGGCCCCGATCGCCCGCAGGCTCCCGGGTCCAGCGGGCTGGAAATGGCGCAGCCGCCGGCGCCGCTGCTCCGGCAGGGCCGCGAGGGCGGCGGCCAGGGGGGCCAGGGGATCGGGGGGGGCGTCGCTCAAGGGCTGGCCGCTGACGGGCGCCTGGGCTGAAAGCAGTCTGCTCCTAGGATTCCCCCATGCACAGCACCGGCCCCGACGTGCCCGATCAGGACTCCGATCCGGCCGGTTCCACCCTCCAGACTCTCCCCAAGGCCGCCCCCGCCGCTCATTCGGAGCGAATTGGCTCCGATACGGCAGGTGCTGGTGCGGACCCGGCCCAAGGCGCCACCCCGACCGCCACCCCACCCGCAGGGCCCCTGCCGGTGGCCGGCGCGGTGCCCCCCCTCGATCAGCTCTTCCCCTTTCCCCTCGACGACTTCCAGCTCGAGGCGATCGATGCCCTCAACCAGGGCCACTCGGTGGTGGTGAGCGCCCCCACCGGCTCCGGCAAGACGCTGGTGGGCGAGTACGCCATCCACCGCGCCCTGGCCCATGGCCAGAAGGTGTTCTACACAACGCCGCTCAAGGCCCTTTCCAACCAGAAACTGCGCGATTTCCGCGAGCAGTTCGGCGCCGAGAACGTGGGCCTGATGACGGGGGACTTCACGGTGAATCGTGAGGCGAAGGTGGTGGTGATGACCACCGAGATCTTCCGCAACATGCTCTACGCGGAGGCCGACCAGGACGACGATCCCCTGGCGGATGTGGAGGCTGTGGTGCTCGATGAGTGCCACTACATGAACGACTCCCAGCGCGGCACCGTGTGGGAGGAATCAATCATTCACTGCCCGCTCACGGTGCAGCTGGTGGCCCTCTCCGCCACGGTGGCCAACGCCGGCCAGCTCACCGACTGGATCGCCAAGGTGCACGGGCCCACCCGGCTGGTGATGAGCACCTTCCGGCCGGTGCCGCTCCAGTTCAGCTTCTGCAGCGCCAAGGGTCTGCACCCGCTGCTCAACGAGGCCGGCACCGACCTGCACCCCAACTGCAAGGTGTGGCGCGCTCCCAAGGGCCACAAGCGCAAGGGGCCCAAGACGCCCAAGCCACCCCAGCCCGAGGCCCCACCCCTGGCCTTCGTGGTGGCCCAGATGGCCGAGCGCGACATGCTGCCCGCCATCTACTTCATCTTCAGCCGCCGCGGCTGCGACAAGGCCGTGCGTGACCTGGGCAAGCTCTGCCTGGTGACGCCCGAGGAGCAGGCCCGCATCCGCGCCCGCCTGGAGGCCTACGTGGCCGCCACCCCGGAGGCCGTGCGTGAGGGCGGCCACGACGACGCCCTGCTGCGCGGCATCGCAGCCCACCACGCCGGCGTGCTGCCCGCCTGGAAGGAACTGATTGAAGAGCTGTTCCAGCAGGGGCTCGTGAAGGTGGTGTTCGCCACCGAGACCCTGGCGGCCGGCATCAACATGCCCGCCCGCAGCACCGTGATCTCGGCCCTCTCCAAGCGCACCGAGCGGGGCCACCGGCCGCTGATGGGCAGCGAATTCCTGCAGATGGCGGGCCGGGCCGGCCGTCGTGGCCTCGATTCCCAGGGCTACGTGGTGACGGTGCAGAGCCGCTTCGAGGGGGTGCGCGAGGCCGGCCAGCTGGCCACCAGCCCCGCCGATCCGTTGGTGAGCCAGTTCACCCCCAGCTACGGCATGGTGCTCAACCTGCTGCAGCGCTACGAGCTGCCCAAGGCCAAGGAACTGGTGGAGCGCAGCTTCGGCCGCTACCTGGCCTCCCTCGACCTGGTGGAGGACGAGGCCCGCATCGCCGAGCTGCGTGCCCAGCTCGGCCACCTGCTCGGCACCGGTCCGGAGGTGGCCTGGGACGACTTCGAGGCCTACGAGAAGCAGCGCGGTCGCCTGCTGGAGGAGCGGCGCCTGCTGCGGATCCTGCAGCAGCAGGCCGAGGAGACTCTGGCCCACGAACTCACCCTGGCCCTGCGCTTCGCCAGCGAGGGCACCCTGGTGAGCCTGCGCACGCCCCAGCTCAGGGGCCGGGTCACGCCGGCGGTGATCGTGGAGAAGCTGGAGGGGCCGGGGCAGTTCCCGCTGCTGCTCTGCCTCACCGATGAGAACGTGTGGATCCTGGTGCCCTGCGGCGCCGTGGTGAGCCTGCACGCCGAGCTCAGCTGTCTGCAGGTGCGGGAGATCCAGGCCCCCGAGCTGCACCGCTCCGGCGAGCTGCGCCACGGCGATCAGGCCAGCGGCGGCCTGGCCCTGGCGGTGGCCTCGATGGCCCGCCGCCACGACATGACCACCCCCCAGTACGACCTGGCCGGCGAGGTGCAGGCCCAGGCCCACCTGGTGCGCGAGCTGGAGCTGGCCCTGGAGCTGCATCCGGCCCACCACGCCGGCGACCGCAAGCGGCTCAAGAAGCAGCGCCAGCGCATGGAGGAGCTGGAGGCCGAGATCGAGGAGCGGCAGCGCATCCTGCACTTCCGCGCCAACCGCCACTGGGAGACCTTCCTGGCCCTGATCGACATCCTGCAGCGCTTCGGCTGCCTGGGTGGCGAGGGGGGGCTGGAGCCCACCGAGATCGGCCGCACCGTGGCCGCCATCCGTGGCGACAACGAGCTCTGGATCGGTCTGGCGCTGATGAGCGGTCACGCCGATGAGCTGGAACCGGCCGATCTGGCGGCCCTGCTGGAGGCCATCTCCACCGAGGTGAACCGGCCCGACCTGTGGAGCGGCTACCCGCCGCCCCCCGCGGCCGAGGAGGCCCTGCACGACCTGCGCGGCATCCGCCGCGAGCTGCTGCGCCAGCAGGAGACGGCCAGGGTGGTGGTGCCGGTGTGGTTCGAGCCGGAGCTGATGGGACTGGTCCATGCCTGGGCCAAGGGCGCCGCCTGGAACGACGTGATCGCCAACACCTCCCTCGATGAGGGGGACGTGGTGCGGATCATGCGCCGCACCGTGGACCTGCTGGCCCAGATCCCCTACTGCGAGGCCATCAGCGAACGGCTGCGCAGCCATGCCCGGCTGGCGCTGAAGGCCATCAACCGCTTCCCGGTGTGTGAGCCGATCGACCTGCTGGTGGCGGGGGAGGGGCTCAACCCGGCCACGGAGCGGGCGGCCTGAGGGCCGGGCTGCAAAGGCCGGGTGCTCAGATCCCCAGCCGCTCCCAGATCACCCCCAGATTCTCCTGGTGCAGGGCGGTGGAGAAGCAGTCCGCCAGCTGCTCTTGGCTGAGCTGGCCGCTCACATCGGGATCGGCCTCGAGGTTGGCCCGGAAGTCGCCGCCGCCGGTGTTCCAGGCCGTGTGAGCGTTGCGCTGCACGATCCGGTAGGCCTCCTCGCGGGCCAGGCCCGCCTCCACCAGGGCCAGCAGCACCCGCTGGCTGAACACCACGCCGCCGTACACGTTCAGGTTGCGGGCCATGTTCTCGGGGTAGACCCCGAGCCCCTTCACCACCTGGGTCATCTCCCGCAGCATGAAGTGCAGGGTCACCGAGCAGTCGGGCAGCATCATTCGCTCCACAGAGCTGTGGCTGATGTCTCGTTCGTGCCAGAGGGCGCAGTTTTCCAGGGCCGCCACGGTGTAGCTGCGCAGCACCCGGGCCAGGCCGCTGATGCGCTCGCTGCGGATCGGATTGCGCTTGTGGGGCATGGCCGAGCTGCCCTTCTGGCCCTTGGCGAAGTTCTCCTCCACTTCCAGCACATCGGTGCGCTGCAGGTTGCGGATCTCGGTGGAGAAGCGCTCCAGGGCGGCACCCACCAGCGCCAGGGTCTGCACGTATTCGGCGTGGCGATCGCGGGAGATCACCTGGGTGCTGGCGGTATCCGGCTCCAGGCCCAGCTTCTGGCAGGCGATGGCCTCCACCTGGGGATCGGTGTTGGCGTAGGTGCCCATGGCGCCGCTGATCTGGCCCACGGCCACCACCCGCTCCAGGCGCTCCAGCCGCTCCTGGTTGCGCACCACCTCGGCCAGCCAGCCGGCCACCTTGAAGCCGAAGGTGATCGGCTCGCCGTGGATGGCGTGGCTGCGGCCGATCATCACCGTGCCCTTGTGGGCCCGGGCCAGTTCGCGCAGGGCTTCGGCCAGTTGGTCGAGCTCGTGGCGCAGGATCGCCACCGAGGCCTTCAGTTGCAGCGCCAGCCCCGTGTCCAGCACGTCTGAGCTGGTCATACCCACGTGGATGTAGCGGCCCGCATCGCCCACGTGCTCGTTCACGTTGGTGAGGAAGGCGATCACGTCGTGACGCACCTCGGCCTCGATCTCGAGGATGCGCTCCACTGAGAAGGCCGCCTTCGCCTTGATCGTGGCTACTGCCTCAGGAGGCACCCGGCCGAGGTCGCACTGGGCCTCGGTGGCCGCGATCTCCACATCCAGCCAGCTCTGGAACTTGGCCTGCTCGCTCCAGATGGCGCCCATCTCGGGCAGGGTGTAACGCTCGATCAAGGCCGCGCCGGGCTCACATCTCCCCCAATGTATGGGGTGATACTCCGGCTCCTAGAGCTCCCCCTACCCCCTGAGCCCTGGAGCCCGCCCGGTCGCGGTGGCTGGTGCAGAGGCGGCATCGCCCGCCCCGCGGGCGCCGGCCGCCGACGCACCAGCCACCGCGATCAGGCGCCGAGGCTCTTCAGTTGGCGGTGGGGGACTTCCCAGTGGACGGCGGGGCCCCAGCTCTGTTGGCGGACCCAGCAGCGGCCCCCGTGGCAGCGGATCAGCTGGAAGGGGGGCAGGTCGGCCGGGTGGCGCTGCAGCTTCACGAAGCTGCCGGGATGCAGGAGTTCGAGCACGTTGGCCGGGGTCTGCGCCGGTCTGGGGGTGGTGCCGTCCGGCATGGTGCGGGGGCGAGCACGACGGTCAGTGCTGGCGCTGGCCGGCTTGGCGATGCCCATGGGGCTCGATCGTCCAGGCTCCTGTGGGAGGGCCATACCCCGACTGCTGCGGTGGGGCCATCCTCCGATGGGTTTCGGGTTCGACCCCGCTCCGCACCGGTTTTGTTCGGGAACGCTGGCGATCTTCGGCCTCGATGTAGGACAACGGGGCCCAGCCCGCTGGTGCGCGCACCGTTCGCCGCCGCCGCTCCCGCCGCCCACTCCTTCGCCGACTACGCTTCCCCGACTCCGCCATGGCCCGCAAGCAACGCCTCGACCTGCGGCTTGTTGAGCTGGGCCTGGCCGCCAGCCGCCAGCAGGCCCAGCAGCTGATCCGGGCCGGCCGGGTGCGCAGTGGCGAGCGGGTGCTCGACAAGCCCGGTCTCGACGTGGCGCCGGAGCTGGCCCTGCAGGTGGAGCAGCCCCCCCGGTTTGTGTCGCGGGGCGGCGAGAAGCTGATCGCGGCCCTGGAGGCCTTCCCGATCAGCGTGGCGGGGCGGGTGTGCCTCGATGGCGGCATTTCCACCGGTGGCTTCACCGACTGCCTGCTGCAGCAGGGGGCCAGCCGCGTCTACGGGGTGGATGTGGGCTACGGCCAGACGGCCTGGAGCCTGCGCACCGATCCCCGTCTGGTGCTCAAGGAGCGCACCAACCTGCGCCACCTGCTGCCTGAGCAGCTCTACGGCGCGGAGGATCCGCGGCCCGATCTGGCGGTGGCGGATGTGTCGTTCATCGCCCTGGCGCTGGTGCTTCCCGCCCTGGGGCGCCTGCTGGTGGAAGGGCCGGTGGAGGCGCTGCTGCTGGTCAAGCCCCAGTTCGAGGTGGGCCGCGAGCGGGTGGGCAAGGGCGGGGTGGTGCGTGATCCGGCGGCCCATGCCGATGCGATCGCGGGGGTGATCGCGGCGGCGACCGGCGAGGGCTGGCGGCCCTGTGGGCTGGTGGCCTCGCCGATCACCGGGCCGGCCGGCAACCACGAATATCTGCTCTGGCTGCGCCGCGGTGATTGGCCCGCGGAGCCCGGTGCCGCGAGTCTCGATCGGCCGGAAATCCTGGGGCTGGTGGAGGCCACCCTGGCCAGTTGAGGGGGCTGCAAGTCGCTGCCCCCACAAACTGGCGGCTTGCCATCAGATGGCGCTGCTGTCGCGGTCGCCGGTGCGGATGCGGATCACCGAGTCGATCGTGCTGATGAAGATCTTGCCGTCGCCGATCTCGCCGGTGCGGGCCGCGTCCTGGATCGCCGTCACCACGGTGTCGACGCGGTCGTCGTCCACCACCACTTCCAGCTTGAGTTTCTGCAGGAATTCCACAGTGAACTCCGAGCCGCGGTAGCGCTCCACCTGGCCCTTCTGGCGGCCAAAGCCCCGCACCTCGCTCACGGTCATGCCGACGATGCCGGCGTTCACCAGGGCGAGCTTCACATCCTCAAGTTTGAAGGGACGGATGATGGCCTCGACTTTTTTCATGGGACCGGATTCGATCGAAGGGAGTCTCTCAGGAAAGCTTCCCGGGAGGAAGGGCCATCGCAGTGCTCAGACCCCGGATACGGGCTATTAGGCCGCAGCGGCCCGCTCGGCGGGGTAGCCATTGTTACGGCCATGGCCCCAGCGCCTTTGCGCCGGTGGGGGGCGAAGTGCGTAGCATCCCCCATTGCCCTCCTGGTGTTCCCGCCATGACCGCCGGCCTCGCCGATTCCCAGACCCGCACCCCCCTCTATGGCGAGCGGGCCATCGCCGAGGCGGAGCTGATCTGCTTCGAGAACCCACGGCCTGGGCGGGCCTATGAGATCGCGATCGAACTGCCGGAGTTCACCTGCAAGTGTCCCTTCTCCGGCTATCCCGATTTCGCCGTGCTGCGCCTGATCTATCAGCCGGGGCCGCGCGTGATCGAACTCAAGGCGATCAAGCTCTACATCAACAGCTATCGCGATCGCTCCATCTCCCATGAGGAAGTCACCAACCGCATCCTCGACGACTTCGTGGCGGCCTGTGAGCCGGTGTGGATGCAGCTCGAGGCCGACTTCAACCCCCGCGGCAACGTGCACACCGTGATCCGGGCCAGCCACGGCACCCGTCAGCCCTGCTGAGGGGTGCTCCGCAGCTCGGCCAGCAGCTGGGGCAGTTCCCGCGCGAAGGCCGTGAGGTTGCGGTTGCAGAGGCCGCCCACGTGCAGGCGGCCCCGTTCCGGCTCGGCCACGGCCCAGAGCTGGCGGGTGGCCACCAGGCTCAGGCTTCCGCCCGCCAGGGCGATGGCGAAGCCGGCGTAGACCAGCGGCACGCCCGGATCGCGCTTGAGCAGCAGGCCGCTGGCGGGCAGCACGCTGGCGACCCGTAGCGGCAGCCCCTGGATGTCCACCGCAGGGCCGCCGGGGCTGAGGCTGCCGATCACCTGGGCCTCAGCCGAGTACACCGTGATCGGTCCCTGCTCGTTGGATGCCGTGAGAAGCACGGGCTCGCTGCCGTCCGGCCGGGTGGGGAGCACGATGCCCCACACCTGCTCCCCCAGCTGGGGAAAGGGTTGCAGGGGCAGCTCCAGGATCGGGCTCTTGCCCAGCTGCACGCCGATGGCGGCCAGGCTCCAGTCCGCCTGATACATGGTGAGGCCGCGGAAGCGCAGCGGATGGTTCACGCTGATCTCGTAGGCGCCGAGCGATGCGCCCTTGCCGTCGCTGAGTTCCAGCTGGGAGCGGAACTGCTCGGGCCGGCCGGCCGGATCCCGCTCCACCCGGAAATCCGCCAGGGCCACGGTGAGCTGGCTGTCGCCGCGGCGGCTGAGCAGCTCCAGCTCCCGGCCGGGGGCCAGATAGCGCTCCAGCCGCTGGCCCGCCAGGGCGCCCCAGGCCGCCCCCACCATCAGCACCACCAGGCCCGTGTGCACCAGCAGTGGCCCCACCCGGCCCAGCACGCCCTTGCGGGCTGCCAGGCGCCCCTCGGCGGGCTGCAGCTGCCAACCCCGCACGGCCAGCAGGGTCTGCAGGGCCGTGAGCTCGGCGCGGGGATCGGGGCTCTCCAGGGTTTCGGCCAGGGTCAGCTTGCTGAGCTGGCGCGGCGAGCGGTAGTCGATCCAGCGCAGGGCCGCCTGCAGGGCGGGCCACTGACGGCGCCAGCTGCACAGGATCAGGGCCAGCCCCAGCCAGGCCAGCAGGGCCAGAAACCAGCTGCTCGAATACACGTGATCGAGCTGCAGCCGCAGGATCGCGTCGCCGTTGAGCAGCCCGAGCCAGGGCTTGCCGTCGAAGACGCGGTGATACAGCGCGCCGTCTTCCTTCTGGGGCACGAGCGTGCCGATGCCGCTGGCGATGGCGATCACCAGCAGCAGGCCGATCGCCACCCGCAGGTCGGAGATCCAGGCGAGCAGCCGGCCGAACTGACCCCAGCGGCCAAGGGATGGGGCGGCGGTGTTCATCGGCGGAGGACTCTGTCGGAGGGGAAGGGAGGGCAGGGAGAGGAGTGGAAGCGGTCTGGCCGTTTGCTGGCGCGGGGGCTGCCGGCTGGCCGTGGACTCAAGACCACTGCGCGAGCAGGGTGAGCCCGCCGCTGACCAGCAGCACGACGCCGCTGATCGGAGGCACCCACTGACCCAGGGCCCGCAGGGCGAGCAGACGGGGCAGGGAGGCGGCGGCGGTGCCGGCCAGCAGCAGCGGCAGCACCTGGCCGCCGGCGAAGCAGGTCAGCAGCACCACCCCCACCAGCGGATCGCCCGCCTGGGCGATCCAGGCCAGGAGCACCGCCAGCACCGGGGTGGTGCAGGGGGAGGCCGCAAGCCCGAAGGCCAGACCGGCCGCCAGGGGGGCCAGGGGGGCGGGCACGCGCTGGCGCCACTGCTCGGGGTCGGGGCCGGCGGGTAGCCGCAGCCGCACCAGCCCGAGCAGGTTCAGTCCCATCAGCAGGGCGAGGGCCCCCACCAGGGTGGGGATCAGGCCAGGGATCTGGCCGTAGAGCCGGCCCAGCCAGCCACTGGCCAGCCCCAGCAGCACCAGGGCGCCCACGATGCCGCCGGTGAAGCTGAGGCTGCGCAGCCACGGCTTCCCACCGTCTGCATCGAAGCCCGCCAGGTAGGCCAGGGTCACCGGCAGCAGCGAGAGCGAACAGGGCCCCAGGCTCGTAAGCAGACCGCCGACGAACACCAGGGCCAGAGTCAGCGGGCCCGGGGCGGCCAGGGAGCTGCGCAGCAGGTCTTCGCTGCTACGGGCCCAGTCGGCCACCGGCAGCAGGGTGGCGAGGGTCAGGCAGGCGGCCGTTGGCAGGCTGGTCGCTATGGGCAGAGCCAGCATCGGCAATTGCGCTCGCTCCGGCGTCTGGGCTGTCGGCCCAGCCTATCGGGGGGCTCCCGCGGGTTTGGCGGTGGCCTGGGCCAGTCGGCGGCTGAGGGCGGGCCGCGGCGGCTCCAGGCCGGCCGCCTCCAGGGAGCAGCGAATCAGCAGGCCGGCCAGCAGCAGGCTGGCCAGCAGCGAGTTGCCGCCGTAGCTGATCAAGGGCAGCGGCAGCCCGGTGGTGGGCATGGCGCCGCTGGCCACGGCAATGTTCATGATCGACTGGCCCACCAGGAGGGTGGTGCAGCCGATCGCCACCAGCCGCTGCTGGTTGCTGCGGCAGGCCAGGGCCACCCGCAGGCCCGTCAGGCCGAACAGCAGCAGGAACAGCAGCAGCATCAGCGAGCCCACGTAGCCGAACTCCTCGGCAAACACCGCGAAGATGAAGTCGGTGCTCTGGATCGGCAGGTACTGCAGCTTCTGGGTGGAAAGGCCCAGACCCTCACCCCAGACGCCCCCGGAGCCAATCGCCAGCAGGCTCTGCACCAGCTGGTAGCCATCGCCCTGGGCGTCCTTCCAGGGGTTGAGGAAGGAGGTGACGCGAATGCGTTGGTACTCGTTGATCAGGATGCTGCCCACCCCAACCATGGCCCCCAGCGACGCCGTGGCCACAAGGCCGGTGAGGCTGATGCCGGAGGCCAGGGCCATCAGCCAAAGCAGCAGGCCGGTGAGGGCGGCGGTGCTGAGGTTGGGCTGCTTGAGGATCAGCAGGATCAACACCCCGAAGACCCCCAGCCAGATCAGTTTCTGATCGGGGGCAATCCGCTTCCAGTGCGAGAACAGGGCGGCGCCCTGCAGCACCACGAAGGGCTTGATCAGCTCGGTGGGTTGGATCTGGATCGGGCCCACTACCAACCAGCGGCTGGCCCCGTTCACGGTGCTGCCCGCCACCAGGGTGGCTGCCACCAGCAGGGCCCCCACCAGCAGAGCCGGCCCCGCCAGCCGCAGCCAACGCCGCAGGTTGGTGCTGATCCCAAGCCAGAGCAGGCCCCAGCTGGCGACCAGCCACAGGCCCTGGCGTTTCAGGTAGTAGGCCGCGTCTCCCATCTCGCGGCTGGCGACCCACCAGCTGGCGGAGGCGAGCACCAGCAGCCCCAGCAGGCTCCAGAGGGCCACCATGGCCAGCAGCAGCCGGGCCTCGGCCGGCCAGTGGGTGAAGGGGAGCGGCAGCAGGCGCAGACCCCCGGAGCCGGAGGCCGCGCCGTGGCGCTGCGGGCGGGCGGCAACGGGAGCGCTGGACAAGGCGGTGCTGGTGCAGCTGTGTCACCGACTATCCCCTATCTGCGTGGTGGTTGCCAACAAAAAAGCCCGGCTTGAGCCGGGCTGATGCAGTACTGGAAGACGGAGTGCAGGCTGATGCTGTGCTCAGAGCTCAGAACATGATCCAGATCAACTGAGCTTTGGCTTCCGGCACCTCGTGAAGCTGGAGCTTCAGTTGCCGACGCTGACCTGACGGCGACCGGTGACCAGTTCGACCTTCAGGATCTTGCCGCCCTGCTTCATGATCCGCTGCTGTTCAGCGAACCAGCTTTCGAAGGGCACCCACTTCGTGAAGAAGGTGTTCTGCAGCTCGCGCTGAGTCCGGGTCTTCTCAGGGGAGGGGATGCAGGCCGTGATCTTGAACAGACGCATGGGAATGATCCGCAGGGTGTGCCGAGGGCGCGGGATCAGTTACCCAGGCCGGAGCTGATGTAGTCGAGGTAGACGCCCAGTTCACGACCGGCATCAGGACCCACCAGGCTGGCAGCCACTTCCTTGATGGCCTGGATCGACTGGACGGTGGCACCGATGGGCACACCCAGGGAGTTGTAGGTCTCCTTGAGGCCGTTCAGCACGCGCTCGTCGAGGATCGAGGTGTCACCGGCCAGCATGGCGTAGGTGGCATAGCGCAGGTAGTAGTCCAGGTCGCGGATGCAGGCGGCATAGCGACGGGTGGTGTACATGTTGCCGCCCGGACGGGTGATGTCCGAGTACAGCAGCGACTTGGCGACGGCTTCCTTGATGATGGCCGAGGCGTTGGCGCTGATGGTGGCGGCAGCGCGCACCCGCAGTTCACCGGA
This sequence comes from Vulcanococcus limneticus LL, assembly GCF_002252705.1. Lineage (GTDB taxonomy): Bacteria > Cyanobacteriota > Cyanobacteriia > PCC-6307 > Cyanobiaceae > Vulcanococcus > Vulcanococcus limneticus. The sequence goes on along the minus strand of NZ_NQLA01000028.1, from coordinate 18,465 downwards.
GGCGAAATACTGCTCCAAGCGGCCGATGGAGGAGCCGTCCAGGTAGAGACCCTGAACGTCGGCCGAATTGATGACGTTGGTGATGGCGTCTTGCATGGAAGCTGAGAAGAGGCGGGGTTAGGGAAGAAGCAACCTCAGGAGAGGGCGCCGACGACGTAGTCGAAGTAGAAGCCAGCCTCTTCGGCATCGCCACCGGTGAGCAGGCTCGCGGAAGCGACCTTCAGTTCACGCACGGCCTCGGCGATGCCCTCCAGGGGGGTGCCGAGGGAGCGGTACATTTCGCGGGCGCCGATGATCCCGATTTCCTCGATCGGGGTGACATCACCGGCCACCACGCCGTAGGTCACCAGGCGCAGGTAGTAGTCGATGTCGCGGAGGCAGGAGGCAGTCATCTCCTCGCCGTAGGCGTTGCCGCCGGGGGAGATCAGGTCGGGGCGCTTCTGGAAGAGGGCGCCTGCGGCCTGCTTCACCAGGCGCTCGCGGCTCTCGCTCAGAACCTGGGCTACGCGAATGCGGCGCTGGCCACCACTCACAAAAGCCTTGATCTGGTCGAGTTCGCCAGGGCTGAGGTAGCGGGCTTCGGCGTCCGCGTTGATGATCGAGTTGGAGACGATGCTCATGCAGTTCTGCCTCGAAACAAGCGGTCGCCTGAACGGAGACCGATATCCGGTGGGTAAGGGGGCTCTCTCAGGGCCTCGCTACTAGGAGCTGCCCGCTTCGGCGGACGGCCCGCCGTGGCGGGGCTGGACTGGGGGAGGCGACAGGGGTGCTGTTCGCCGAATCATTCTGTGGCAGAGCCCTGCGACAGCCCCGGCTCCGGTAACAGTTCTTCACGGCGCCTCAGTCCCGCAGATCCCTTGGCTCGCAAGGGTTTTCGGCGATGTTGTGAATACGCGGCTCCTGTCTCGCTTGTTAACAATCAGGAGGCTTGATCGCCCAGTCGCGCACAGTCTGCGATTCGGGATTTTGCTTGCTTGTTGTCACAAATAAAAAACCGGCCCTTGTGGGGGCCGGTGGGCTGCTCGTTTGGACGCCAGGAATCCTGACGAGTGCTCTCGTCCTAGATGGCGCCCTTGATGGGCGGATTGAGGGCCGCATTGCCGCCGTAGAGGGAGGCCGTGCGGTTCACGGTGGTCAGCGGGATGCCGTCGCTGGTGGCCAGGCCGCGCAGGTAGGGCACAGTGTCCCGGCCGAAGGCCGAGGCGTAGTCCTGGCTGCTCAGGATCGCCTCAATGGAGGCCCGCAGGCCCTCGGTGGTGCGGGTGGCCAGGAAACGGCTGGTTTCATGGGGCTGGGCGGCGCGTCCCAGCAGGGCCAGGTAGGCGGCGGCGGCGGCCCGCAGCGGTGCCATGCGGTTGAGGCGGCGCTCGAAGAGCTCACTTCCGGCCACCTTGGCCACAAAGTCGGCCACGCTCAGCTTGCCGTTGCGCAGCTGCGACTCAGCATCCACCAGCCGCTCGGCGGCGAGGGGCTGGCGGTTGAGCAGCTGGCGGTAGACGGCGTCGATGGCCTGCTTCAGCTCGGCAGGGCTGGGCCGCAGGGCCAGTTGCAGGGGCCGTCCCAGGCTCTGGCGGCGGGCGAAGCCCTGGGGACGGTCGGGTCGCAGGGCCTTCTGCATCGCCTGGCCCGGCTGCTGGGCGGGGCCTGCGGCCAGGGTGCCCGCCACGGCCTTCGACCAGCCACCCACCACAGGGGCAACAGCGCCAACGGAGAAGGCTGGGGATGTCGGGGTGCTGCTGACCCCGGTGCCGAAGCTGGTGACCCCCTAGCTCCAGGTGGGAGTGAGGCCACCGCCGGGCTGCCAGCGCGGTGCGCTCCAGCGGCGGGAGGGTTCGGGCGGGGTGGCGATGGTGCCGGGTCCCTGGTCTGCGGGCACGCTCGGCGCCAGGCTCTGGCCGCCGCTGAGGGTGGCGCTCCAGCCTCCCCGCACCACCGCAGGTTTGGCAGGGAGGTTGCGGCGGGTCAGCTCGCCGGCATAGCGGAAATCGCGGGGGGGAGCCACCTCAGGGCGCTGGCGAGGCGTGAGATCGGCGTAGGCCGCCAGGTCCAGCTCCCGCTTCAGGGCCGGCACGCGCCGGCTGTTGAGGTCCGCCGGGGTGATGAAGCGCTCGTAGGGGACCGTGTCCTCGCCGAAGGTCTCGCTGTATTCACGGCTGTCGAGGATCGCGTCGACCACGCCGTAGAAACCCTTGCGGGCCGCTACGTCGAAGTAGCTGTCGATCTCCCAGCGGCCGAAGGTGGGACGGCCCAGCAGGCGGCGGTGGATGATCTCGATCGCCTTGGTGATGTAGAGGCCGCTCCAGTAGCGACGCCGGAAGGCATCGGAACGGGCCACCTGGCGGATGAACTCGCGCAGGCTGAGATCGCCGTTCTCAAGCTTGATCTCCTCCACCGTGTTGCGCTCACCGGCGTAGCCGGTGTTGCCCAGCACCTGCACGTACACCGCGTTGATCACGGCCTGGGTGCCGGCCTCGGTGTTGCGCACGCTGGGCTGGCCGCCGCGGCGGGGCACCGAGTTGCCGCCGGTGGCGATCTGGGTCAGGCGCACCACTTTGGGGCCCACCTTGCGGGGGGTGGAGGCGCGGAACTGGGGGCTGTTCATCTGGCCGGGCTGGCGCAGACCGTTGCCCACCAGGATGCGTCGGCTGTCGTAGCTGAACGGTGCCGGACGGGTGGCCACGCTGGCGGTACCCGAGGGGAAGATGGCGCCGTAGTTCAGGCCCAGGGGATCGTTGCCGCCGCCGTAGGGGTGCTGGTCGGCAAAGGGCCGGCGGTAGCTGGCGTAGAGCGTGACGTACTGGGGAGCGCCTTCAAATGGGGCACTGAAGCGGAACAGCTTGCGGTTGCTGCCCCAGCCCGCGCTCTCCTGGGCCTCTTCGCCGATGTCCCGCAGGAAGGGAACGGTTTCTTCGCCGAAGACCTGGGCGTACTCGGCGGTGTTGATCAGGGAATCGACCAGGCCCTTGAGGCCCTGGGCGCTGACGATGTCGAAGTAGCGGGTGAATTCCTCCTTCGAGCTGATGCCGCGGCCCAGGAAGTGGCGGAAGGCCAGCTCCACGGCGCGGCTGTTGGAGAAGCGGCTGTAGAACTGCTGCCGGTATTCCTTGCTGTGGCCGAGGGCGCGGATGAATTCGCGCACCGAGATCTGGCCCTGGCGCAGCTGGGTGGCCTGCACCGGCGCCACCTCCTGGCTGTAGCCCTTGACGATGTCGCGCTCGAAGACCTGGCGGTAGGCGGCGCGCACCACCTCGGCCTTCTGTCCGCCGGTCAGGCCCGGCTTCATGTTGTAGCGGAGAGCCTTGCCCTGGGCTGCCAGGGCGTAGATCGCCGGCAGTTGCAGGCCCTGGTTCTCGGGGCTGCCAAGGCGCTGGCGCGGCGAGGGGGTGGGAACGTCCAGCTCCTTGATCAGGACGTTGAAGCTCTCGATCAGCAGCTGGCGCGCTTCGGGCAGGTCCTTGAGCAGGGCGGCCGCACCGGCGCGCATCTCCTGCAGGGCCACGTTGGTGGCGGCCAGGGAGCAGCCCTTCTCGAGCACGTCGCGCAGCCCCCGGGTGTTGACCGCCAGGATGCTGGGATCACCCGCCACCACGGCGTAGCCCACGTAGCGCAGGAACCAGGCCAGGTCGCGGATCGACTTCTTCATCCGCGCCGTGCCGTAGACGGCGACGCTGATCGGCGAGAAGCCGGTGGGGATCACCACCCGCACGTCGGCGTCACCGCCCCCTTCGAGAAGGCGGGTGAGGAAATTGCCCTTGCTGGCGCTGCCGCCGGTGAAGGTCTGGACCGACTTCTGGAAGGCGACCTGGTCGGCGGCGAGGGGCGTTTCCTCGCTGGCGGCTGGACTCAGGGGCGCATCCAGGTAGGACAGCGGCGTACCCCCCGCGAAGATGCGGTTGGCGGCGCGGGCCACGATCGTCTCGGCATTGGCCGAGAGACGACGGGCGGCCTCGAGCCGGAGCTTGCCGCTCTCGAAGAAGGTGGCGAGCGTCTGCAGCTCAGTGCCGTCGGGGAAGCGATCCTGCTGTTCCGCCTGACGGACGCTGGAGAGCGGCAGGGTGTCGTAGCGCTGGGGTGCAACCCTGCTGCTGCCGCTGCTGGCGGTCACAGTCATGGAGGAGAGCGAACCGGGCCAAGGCAACTTACGGCTGCCCCTCTGGCCCCTCGGCCGGCCATGAACAAATGTTTGCAGCCTTACGCGATCCCCGGCTCCACGCCAGCTGGGGCCATGAAAAGCTCGCCCCTGCAGGTCCCCTTGCCGGCGGTCCTGCTCCGCCTGTTTCCCCTGCCATGACCCAGTCCCCGGCCGATGCCGCCACCCCGGTGGTGAGCGCCTTCTACGACCGCTTCCCCTACCCCGGGGATCCGCTGCAGGACGGCCCGCCGCCCGGATACAACTGGCGCTGGTGCGTGGACACGGCCTACGCCGCCAGCACCGGTGCCCTGCCGCCGCAGCGGTCCGAGGGCCGACCGCTGCGGATCCTCGATGCGGGCTGCGGTACGGGGGTGAGCACCGACTACCTGGCCCACCTCAACCCCGGCGCAGAGATCCTGGCGGTGGACATCTCCCCCGGCACCCTGGAGGTGGCCCGCGAGCGCCTGCGGCGCTCCGGCGGCGACCGCCAGGCCTCAGTGCGGATCGAGAACCGCAGCCTGCTGGAGCTCCAGGGCGAGGGCCCGTTCGACTACATCAACTCGGTGGGGGTGCTGCACCACCTGCGCGAGCCGGAGGCGGGCCTGCGGGCCCTGGCCGCCCTGCTGGCTCCCGGCGCCCTGCTGCATCTCTTCCTCTATGCCGACGGCGGCCGCTGGGAGATCCACCGCAGCCAGCGGGCCCTGACGGCCCTGGGGGTGGGCAGCGGCGCCGAGGGACTGCGGCTGGGCCGCCAGCTGTTCACCGAGCTGCCCGGGCACAACCGGCTGCGGCGCCACCACGAGCAGCGCTGGGCGATCGACTGCGCCGCCGACGCCAACTTCGCCGACATGTACCTGCACCCCCAGGAGACCAGCTACAACCTCGAGCGCCTGTTCGCCTTCGTGGCCTCGGCGCACCTGCACTTCGCCGGCTTCTCCAATCCCCAGGTGTGGGATCCGGCCCGGCTGCTGGGGGGCGAGCTGTTGGAGCGGGCCCGCGCCCTGCCCCCGCGCCAGCAGTGGCAGCTGGTGGAGGATCTGGATCCCGACATCAGCCACTTCGAGTTCTTCCTCAGCCAGGGGGAACCGGCCCGCCACAACTGGTCGGACGACGGGGCGCTGCTGGCGGCCCGCGGCCGCCGCAACCGTTGCCTGTGGGGCTGGCCCGGCACCGCCCTGCTCGATTCGGACATGGCGCCCCTGGATCTGAGCGCCGACGGCCAGGCCCTGCTCCAGGCCGTGGAGGCGTCCGGGGCTGCGGGCCAGCAGGCCGACGAGGTGCTGTCCAGGCCCCTGGGCGAGCTGCCCCTGGACTGGGAGCAGGCCCGGCTGCTTGAGACGGCAAGAACCCTGCTACGACAGCAGGTTCTGCTGCTCCAGGCCGGGACTTGTAACGCTGCGTGATAGATTCCGCGCGCCTTTCCAGAGCCTCGGCCCCCTTGCAGGCAGGCCCCGTTTCCCCTCCCGACGACGTCCCCTCAGCGGGATCGGCTGGCGGGGTGGTGAGCGGTTTCCCCGCCGGCGACCTTGCCGACCTGGCCCTGGACCCGGTGGCCTCCGAGTCCTCGGAGTCTCCACCGTCCACCAGCCCCGCAGCAGCCGCTGCGGACCCTGCGGCCGCCACGGCAGCCGTCGATGGCGGGCTGGACGACTACCGGCGGCTTCAGCAGCGCCTGTTGCTCGCCACCGTGATCGTCTCCGCCGCGGCGGTGGTCTTCACGGCATGGCGATTTGATCTCCCCACCGCCGGCAGCCTGCTGGTGGGCGCCCTGGCTGGCCTGCTCTATCTGTGGCTCCTTGCCCGCAGTGTGAGCAAGCTCGGCAACGGCTCCAAGAAGGTGGGCAAGATCCAGTTGCTCGTGCCGGTGGTGCTGGTGTTGGCGAGCTCGCGCTCCCCCCAGCTGGAGCTGTTGCCGGCCCTGATCGGCTTCGTGCTCTACAAGCCCGCCCTGCTCCTCCAGGCGCTGTTCGACCGCTAAGCGGCTGCCTGGCCCCGCCGGCCCCCATTCCGACCCGTCGCCCGCGCGACACCGCCCTTCCAGCCCGATGGTTCCCTTGCCACTCGCTCTTCCCTTTGCCGAACTGGAGGTGGGCCAACACCTCTATTGGCAGCTCGGGAACCTCAAGATCCACGGCCAGGTGTTCCTGAGCTCCTGGGTCGTCATCGGCGCCCTGCTCGCCCTGGTGGTGGTCGGCACCCGCAAGCTGGAGCGCGACCCCCGCGGCGTGCAGAACCTGCTCGAGTTCCTGTGGGACTACATCCGCGACATGGCTCGCGAGCAGATCGGCGAGAAGGCCTACCGCGACTGGCTGCCGTTCATTGGCACCCTGTTCCTGTTCATCTTCGTGAGCAACTGGGGCGGTGCCCTGGTGCCCTGGAAGCTGATTCACCTGCCCAGCGGTGAACTCGGTGCCCCCACCGCCGATATCAACACCACCGTGGCCCTGGCCCTGCTGGTGTCTCTGGCGTACTTCTATGCCGGCCTGAGCCGCAAGGGTTTCCGGTACTTCGAGTACTACGTGGAGCCCACGCCGATCATGGTTCCCTTCAAGATCGTCGAGGACTTCACCAAGCCGCTCTCCCTCTCGTTCCGTCTGTTCGGCAACATCCTGGCCGACGAACTCGTGGTGGCTGTGCTGGCCTTCCTGGTGCCCCTGGTGGTGCCCCTGCCAGCCATGTTCCTGGGCCTGTTCACCAGTGCTATCCAGGCGCTGATCTTCGCCACCCTCGCCGCCTACTACATCGGCGAAGCGGTGCACGAATCCCACCACTGATCAGCCTTGATCCCGTCAGGCCGGTACCCCCGGTCTGGCAAACTCCTTGCGCGCAGGTCCGGTTCGTTCCGGGCCCATCTCCCCACCCGAGATGTCCCGGCGCAGGGTTTCGTCCCCGGTCCATCCCGCGCTTTCCCGGCGCCCCACACACCTAGTTCCACCATGGATTCCATCACCTCCGCTGCGTCTGTTGTGGCTGCTGGCCTGGCCGTCGGCCTGGGCGCCATCGGCCCCGGCATCGGTCAGGGCACCGCTGCCGGCGGCGCTGTCGAAGGCATCGCGCGTCAGCCTGAAGCTGAAGGCAAGATCCGCGGCACCCTGCTGCTGTCCCTGGCCTTCATGGAAGCTCTCACCATCTACGGCCTCGTGGTCGCCCTGGTGCTGCTGTTCGCCAACCCCTTCGCCTGATCGCGAACGGAGGTGAGTGGGGGTTCGGTCGCCGGATGGCGGCTGAACCCTGGCTCCAGCCGCTCGCATCCAGCCCCCAAGCCGTTCCGCGGCCCGCTTCATCCGCCCGCACCCCCGCCTCATGACCAGCTGGCTACTGCTCGGTGCAACGGAGGGAGGTCTCTTCGACCTCGATGCCACCCTGCCGCTGATGGCGGTGCAGGTGGTGCTCCTCACCTTCATTCTCAACGCCCTGTTCTTCCGCCCCGTTGGTCGGGTTGTGGAGGAGCGCGAGGGCTACATCACCACCAGCCGTGCTGAGGCCAAGCAGAAGCTGGCCCAGGTGGAGCGCCTGGAGGCGGATCTCGCCGCCCAGCTCAAGGAGGCCCGTCTGGCCACCCAGAAGCTGATCCAGGACGCGGAGCAGGATTGCGATCGCCTCTACCGCGAAGCCCTGGCCGCCGCTACTGCGGATGCCAATGCCTCCCGTGAGCAGGCTCGCCGCGAGATCGATGCTGAGCGCGAGACCGCCTTCAAGCAGCTCCAGGGTGATGCCGAGAAGCTCGGTGACCTGATCGTCGACCGCCTGCTGGCCGCCAAATGAACTTCCCTTCGATCCTGGCCTCGCACGGCACATTCGGGCTGAACCTGAATCCGTTCGAGACCAACATCATCAACCTGGCGATCGTCATCTTCGCCCTCTACAAATTCCTCCCCAACTTCCTGGGCGGCATTCTGGAGCGGCGGCGAGCGGCGATTCTCACCGATCTGACGGACGCTGAGACGCGCCTGGGCGCGGCCAGCGAGTCCCTGGCCCAGGCCCAGCAGGGTCTGGCCGAGGCCCAGAAGAAGGCCGAGCAGATCCGTGCCGACGGCAAAGCCCGTGCCCAGGCGATCCGTCTGGAGAACGAAAAGCGCACCATTGAGGAGATGGCGCGCCTCAAGCAGGGTTCCGCGGCCGACCTGCAGTCCGAGGCGGCCCGTGTCACCAACCAGCTGCGGCGTGAAGCGGCCCGCCTCGCCATCGAGAAGGCCCTGGCCACCCTCCCCGGCAAGCTCGATGCCGATGCCCAGGCCCAGCTGCTGAACCAGTCCATCCAAAACCTGGGGAACGCCTGATGCCGCTGCTCAACACCGTCACCACCCCCTACGCCGAGGCCTTCCTGCAGGTCGCCGAGGCCCGCAACGAAGTGGACGAGGTGGTGGATCAGGCCAAGGCCGTGCTGGCCCTGTGGCAGGAGTCCCCCGAGCTGCGCAACGCCCTGGCCTCCCCCGTGCTGGAGGTGGACGCCAAGAAGGCGGCCCTCACCAAGCTGTTCGAAGGTCAGGTCACGCCCTCGTTCCTCAATCTGCTCAAGCTGCTGGCCGATCGCCAGCGCATCGGCATCCTCGATGCCGTGCTGGAGCGCCTGCTCGAGCTCTACCGCCAGCAGAACAACATCGCGCTCGCCACCGTGACCTCCGCCACGGCCCTCAGTGAGCAGCAGCAGTCCGATCTGCGCAGCAAGGTCCAGGCCGTGGCCGGCACCGACAAGTTGGAGATCAACCTCCTGGTGGATCCCGCGCTGATCGGCGGCTTCGTCGTGACCGTCGGCTCCAAGGTGATCGACGCCAGCCTGGCCGGTCAGGTGCGTCGCCTCGGACTGGCGCTTGCCAAGGTGAGCTAACCCCGCACCGCCTCCCCCTTCTCACCCACCGTCCTCCCCTCCACCGCCTCCCATGGTTTCCATCCGCCCCGACGAGATCAGCGCGATCCTCAAGCAGCAGATCGCTGACTACGACAAGTCGGTCTCCGTCAGCAACGTCGGCACCGTGTTGCAGATCGGTGACGGCATCGCCCGTGTCTACGGCCTGGAGCAGGTCATGGCCGGTGAGCTGGTGCAGTTCGAAGACGGCACCGAAGGCATCGCCCTCAACCTCGAGGACGACAACGTGGGTGCGGTGCTGATGGGCGAGGGCCGCGGCATCCAGGAGGGCAGCACCGTCAAGGCCACCGGCAAGATCGCCTCGGTGCCCGTGGGTGATGCGCTGCTGGGCCGCGTCGTGAATGCCCTCGGTCAGCCGATCGATGGCAAGGGTGACATCGCCACCACCGAGACTCGCCTGATCGAGTCGATGGCGCCTGGGATCATCCAGCGCAAGTCGGTGCATGAGCCCATGCAGACCGGCATCACCGCCATCGACGCGATGATCCCCATCGGCCGCGGCCAGCGGGAGCTGATCATCGGCGACCGCCAGACCGGCAAGACCGCCATCGCGATCGACACGATCATCAACCAGAAGGGCGAAGACGTCGTTTGCGTCTACGTGGCCGTGGGTCAGAAGGCTGCCTCGGTGGCCAACGTGGTGGACGTGCTGCGCGAGAAGGGCGCCCTCGACTACACGATCGTGGTGGCCGCCAACGCCTCCGAATCCGCTGCGCTGCAGTACCTGGCCCCCTACACCGGCGCCGCCCTGGCCGAGTACTTCATGTACAAGGGCAAGGCCACCCTGGTGATCTACGACGACCTCACCAAGCAGGCCCAGGCCTACCGCCAGATGTCGCTGCTGCTGCGCCGTCCCCCCGGTCGTGAGGCCTACCCCGGCGACGTGTTCTACTGCCACAGCCGCCTGCTGGAGCGCGCCGCCAAGCTCAGCGATGCGATGGGCAAGGGCTCGATGACCGCCCTGCCGATCATCGAAACCCAGGCTGGCGACGTGTCGGCCTACATCCCCACCAACGTGATCTCGATCACGGATGGCCAGGTGTTCCTCAGCTCCGACCTGTTCAACTCCGGTCTGCGCCCCGCCATCAACGTGGGTATCTCGGTGAGCCGCGTGGGCGGTGCCGCCCAGACCAAGGCCATCAAGAAGATTGCCGGCACCCTGAAGCTGGAGCTGGCCCAGTTCGACGAACTGGCCGCCTTCTCCCAGTTCGCCTCCGACCTTGACGCCGCCACCCAGGCCCAGCTGGCCCGCGGCAAGCGTCTGCGCGAACTTCTCAAGCAGTCCCAGTTCAGCCCCCTGAACCTGGCTGAGCAGGTGGCCGTGGTCTATGCCGGTGTCAAGGGTCTGATCGACAGCGTGCCTGTGGATCAGGTGGTGGAGTTCGCCCGCGAGCTGCGCGAGTACCTCAAGACCAACAAGCCCGAGTACATCCAGAAGGTTCAGACCGAGAAGCAGCTGAGCGAGGAGTCCGAAGCCATCCTCAAGGCCGCTATCCAGGAGGTGGTCTCGACCATCGCCGTCGCCGCCTGAGGATCCTGAGTAATGGCGAACCTCAAGGACATCCGCGACCGCATCAGTTCGGTCAAGAACACGCGCAAGATCACTGAGGCCATGCGCCTCGTGGCTGCCGCCAAGGTGCGCCGTGCCCAGGAACAGGTCCTGCGCAGTCGCCCCTTCGCCGATCGCCTGGCCCGGGTGCTGGAGAACCTCCAGTCCAGGCTGCGCTTCGAGGATGCCGATGCTCCGCTGCTGGAGGATCGTGACCTGCGCAACATCACCCTGCTCTCCGTCACCGGCGACCGGGGTCTGTGCGGCGGCTATAACGCCAACATCATCAAGCGCACCGAGCAGCGCTTCGCTGAGCTCAAGGCCCAGGGCTATGACGTGGATCTGGTGCTGATCGGCCGCAAGGCCATCACCTATTTCCAGAACCGCTCCCACCTCTACAAGATCCGGGCCACCTTCACCGGTCTGGAGCAGGTGCCGAGCGCCGCTGAAGCCGGTGAGATCGCCAATGAAGTGTTGGCGGAGTTCCTCTCTGGCAGCACCGATCGGATCGAGATCATCTTCACCAAGTTCATCAACCTGGTGAGCTCCAAGCCGGTCTCCCAGACCCTGCTGCCCCTCGATCCCCAGGGCATCGCCACCCCCGACGACGAGATCTTCCGGCTCACCACCCGTGAGGGCCGTCTTGGCGTGGAGGTCGACAAGATTCAGAACGTGGAACCCACCCTGCAGTCGGACTTCGTGTTCGAGCAGAGCCCCGAGCAGTTGCTCAATGCCCTGCTGCCGCTCTATCTGCAGAATCAGCTGCTCCGCTCCCTGCAGGAGGCTGCCGCATCTGAGCTGGCCAGCCGCATGACGGCCATGAACAACGCCAGCGACAATGCCAAGGCCCTGGCCAAGTCTCTGACGCTGGACTACAACAAGGCCCGCCAGGCCGCCATTACCCAGGAGATCCTGGAAGTGGTCGGTGGCGCGGCCGCGATGTCCTGAAGCAGCGCCCGAGCCTGAGGCAGGCTGAGGGGAGCCCGCGTTGTGGGGCTCCCCTTTTTGCATGCTGCCGATGCCCCTGTCGTCGTCCGTTTCCCTAGGCCTGGAGCCGTTGTTCCCGCTGGCGCTGGCCCGGGTGCAGCTCCGTCCGGACCCCTGGGATTCGGCGGTGTGGATCCAGGAGGTGCTGGCGCTGCGCGGTCAGGCCAGCGGCAATCCCGAGCCCGGTTGCGCCTGGACCGGCGACATCAACGGCGTCTGGCAGCTGCAGCGCCTGCAGGCCTTCGCCGGCCTGTGCCAGCAGGTGCAGCACCAGGCCTGGGCCTACCTGGAGGCCCTGGGCTTTGACCGCTCTGCCGTGGCGCTCCACATCCAGCGGGCCTGGCCGGTGGTGAGCGAAGCGGGCCAGGTGGTGGGCCGTCACCACCACCCCAATGCCCATCTCAGCGCCGTTTACTACCTCAACGGCGATGGCAGCGGCCGTAGTGGCTGCTTGCGCCTGTTCCCCCAGCGCCAGGCCAATGAGCTGGTGCCGGGGCTGGCCGTGGGCCATGGCGGCCCGATCCGTGCCGAACATCCCGGCGCTGCACGCTGGAACGCCCCCTGGCTGGATGTGGCCCCCCAGGCCGGCTTGCTGGTGCTGTTCCCCTCTGCCATCGACCACGCCGTGACCGCCAATGGGGACGACGAGGAGGTGCGCCTCTCGATCGCCTTCGACCTCGCCCTCACCGCCCCCCTCGCCGCCCCCGGCGACCCCGCCCCCCCCGAATACCTGGCCCCCCACCCCACCCAGTGGAGCGAGCTACCCCGTCCCAGCGGCCCGTAAATCCCCCCACAAACACCCTTGCCCCGACCCCGGGCGCCAGTTGGGCAGCGCGCCTCCGCCCGTGGCGAAGCGCTGCCCAACTGGCGCCCGGGGTCGGCAGGACTCTCGGTTCCGTGATCCGGGAAGATGGTCCCGATCCGGCCAGTCGCCGCTGCAGCGGCCCTTCCCATGAGTGAGAGCTTCACCGTTGTCGCCGAGTTGAACGGCACGTCGCACAGCTTCAGCTGCCGCGCCGACCAGACCGTGCTGGCGGCGGCCGAGGCCGCGGGCGTGGAGCTGCCCAGCTCCTGCTGTTCGGGCGTGTGCACCACCTGTGCCGCCCGGCTGACCGAGGGCAGCGTGCATCAGCCGGATGCCATGGGCGTGAAGGCGGAGCTGCAGGAGCAGGGGTTCGCGCTGCTGTGCGTGGCCTACCCCCGCAGTGATCTCAAGTTGGTCGGCGGCCAGGAGGACGCCCTTTACGAGGCCCAGTTCGGTCAGTACCAGAAGTGAGCGGATCGGCTGACTCTCCGGTGGAGTCGCCCGTGGAGCCGATGCCGCCAGAGACTGGGGATCTGGACTCCTTGGGGCAGGCGCCCAGGCCGGTGGCGGCCGCTGGGCATCGGGCCATCGCGCTCGAGGCCGTGGAGCTGGAGCTGGTGCGGCGGCCCGGCCCGCTGCTGGCCCAGATTCAGGCGGGCCTCGGGGCCGAGGGTCGGGTTCTGCGTTGGGCCATCACGGCCGTGGAGCCTGGCGCAGGAGGTGGTCCGGAGGGATCGCGGCTGCGCATCGAGGCCGTGCTGCAGCGATGAGGCCCGACCTTGGCGTGACATCCGCTGCAGCTGGCGTGGCCGGGCATCCCGGTGCGCCCCTGCCCACCCTGCTGGTGCTCCCCACGGGCATCGGCTGTGAGGTCGGCGGCTATGCGGGCGATGCCCTTCCCTCGGCACGGCTGCTGGCAGCTGCCAGCGGCTGCCTGATCACCCACCCCAACGTGATGAACGGGGCGGCCCTTTACTGGAGCGACCCCCGCATCCACTACGTAGAGGGCTCGGCCCTCGATCGCTTCGCTGGCGGGGAGCTGGCGCTGCGGTCCGTGCGGCGTCAACGCGTCGGCCTGCTGCTCGATGCCGGCATCGAGGCCGAGTTGCGCCAGCGCCACCTGCAGGTGGCCGATGGCTGCCGCGCCAGCCTGGGCCTCAGCATCGGGCCCGTGCAGATCACTGACCAGCCCCTGGAGGTCACGCTCACGAGCGGGGCCAGCGGGGCCAGCTGGGGCCGCCTGGGTCGCCCCGACGCGCTGCTGCGCGCCGGCCGCGAGCTGCAGGCGGCGGGGGCCACGGCGATTGCCGTGGTGGCCCGCTTCCCGGAGGATCCCGCCAGTGAGGCCCTCGCCGCCTATCGCCAGGGATCGGGCGTGGATGCCCTGGCGGGGGCCGAGGCGGTGATCAGCCATCTGCTCAGCCGGGAGCTGGGGATCCCCTGCGCCCACGCTCCGGCCCTGAGCCCGCTGCCGCTGGATCCGCTCCTCGATCCCCGGGCGGCGGGGGAGGAGCTGGGCTACACCTTCCTGGCCTGCGTGCTGGTGGGATTGAGCCGGGCGCCTGATCTGGTGCCGATGGCCCCCGCGTCGTCCCAGGGGCGCTCCAGGGCTTGGAGTGGCGGCGGCGATCTCCTCCGGGTTGCGGATGTGGGGGCCGTGGTGGCGCCCGCCGGGGCCCTCGGCGGGGCCGCCGTGCTGGCCTGCGCCGAGCGTGGCATCCCGCTCATCGCCGTGCACAACCCCTGCGTGCTCCACGTGTCGGCCGAGGCCCTGGGGCTGGAGGTGCTGCCGGCCCGGAGCTACATGGAGGCCGCCGGCCTGGTGCTCGCCCTGCGGGAGGGGCTGGATCCCGCTGCCCTGCGACGGCCCCTGGCGCGGTTGGCCTGAGGTGGAGACGGCGATGGCGCTCGATCGACCCTGCCCCTGTGGCGGCCTCAGCTACCGCTCCTGCTGCGGCCCCCTGCACCGCGGCGAGCGGCCGGCGGCCACGGCCGAGCAGCTGATGCGCTCCCGCTACAGCGCCTACGCCCTCGGGGAGCTGGAGTATCTGCTGCGCACCCATTCCTCCCCCGAACCGCTGGCCCGCCGCCGCCGGGAGCTGGGGGCCAGCCTTGGCCAGGTGCGCTGGCAGCGGCTGTGCATCCTGGCCACCACAGCTGGAGGGCCGGCCGATCCCGCCGGCACGGTGACTTTTGAAGCCCACTACGCCGTTGGCGGCCAGGCGGGGGTGATGCGGGAGTGTTCGCTGTTCGGGCGGGAGGGAAACCGGCCGGAGGGCCGCTGGCTCTATCTGAAGGCCCTTGAGCTCTCGGATTCGGGCTCCAGCTGACGGAGCTCGGGCTGTGCCGCGTTGTGGGCGGCCCGCCAACCCCGGTCAGTGCAGGCAGGCCATCGGGTGGCGGTTCGGCACCCCCAGGGCCTTGGCGACGCCGGGATGGCACACCGCCCCGTCGATTGTGTTCAGTCCGGACACCAGCTCGGGCCGCTCCGTGACGGCCTCCACCAGGCCCCGGCCGGCGATCGCCAGGATGTAGGGCAGGGTGACGCTCACCAGGGCCTCCGTGGAGGTGAAGGGCACGGCGCCGGGCATGTTGCCCACGGCGTAGTGCTGCACGCCGTGGATCGTCACCACCGGATCGGTGTGGGTGGTCTCGCGGCTGGTGGCGATGCAGCCGCCCTGGTCGATCGCCACATCCACGATCACCGAGCCCGGCTTCATCCGGCGCACCAGCTCCTCCTCCACCAGGGTCGGGGCCCGGTCGCCCGGCAACAGCACGGCGCCGATCAGCAGGTCGGCGCTGGGCACGAGGCGCTCGAGCAGGCCACGGCTGCTCACCAGGTTCGTGAGGCGCCCCTGGCGCTGGGCCTCCAGCCGGCGCAGGTGCTGGGGAGAGCGATCGAGCAGGAACACCTCGGCGTCCATGGCGGTGGCGATGCGGGCCGCGTTCCAGCCCACGGTGCCGGCCCCGATCACCACCACCCGCGCCGGCCGCACGCCGGTGCAGCCGCCGATCAACACGCCACGGCCGCCATGGGGCCTCTCCAGCAGGTGGGCGCCCACCTGGGCCGCCAGCCGGCCGGCGATCTCGCTCATCGGCGCCAGCAGGGGCAGGCTGCCGTCGTCGAGCTGCACGGTTTCGTAGGCGATGGCGGTGGTGCCTGCCTCCAGCAGGGCCCGGCCCACCTCCGGATAGGCGGCCAGGTGCAGGTAGGTGAACAGCACCAGGTCGGGACGCAGGAAACCGAACTCCGCGGGCTGGGGCTCCTTCACCTTCACCACCAGGTGCGCGGCCCAGGCCTCCTCCCGGTCGACGATGCGGGCCCCAGCCGTGGCGAACGCGTCGTCGTCGAGGCCGGCCCCCTGGCCGGCACCGGCCTGGATGCGCACCTCCAGGCCCTGGCTCACCAGCTCCCGCACCCCATCGGGGGTGAGGGCCACCCGCTGCTCGTCGCGCTTGGTCTCCGTCGGTACGCCGATGCTGGCGATGGAGGCTGGGGGGCCGGCGCTGGCCATAGGGAGCTGGAGGTATCGCTCCACGATGGCGAGGCCGCCACGGGGCCGCCACCGGATGGCCACCGGGCCGCTTCGCAGCAGTGGCTGCGGCGGGATCTTGGCGGGCCTTCAGGCGCCGGCGGCAATCGGCATGCGCCAGCCGCTGCCGAAGGCCCGTCCGCTCACCTTCAGCAGCGGCGCCGCCTGGCGCCGCTTGAACTCGGCCCGGCGCAGCAGCCCCTGGACCCGCGTCGCCAGGGCGGGGTCCACGCCGGAGTCCACCAGCTCCTCCAGGCTGCGCAGCTCCTCGATCAGGCCCTTGAGCAGGGGGTCGAGCACGGCGTAGTCGGGCAGGGAGTCGCTGTCGCGCTGGTCCGGACGCAGCTCGGCGCTGGGCGGTTTCTCGCGGATGGCGCGGCCGATCAGCTCCCCCTCGGCCGGCAGGCCCAGGGCGGCGCGGCAGGGGCCGGCCTCGGGCGAGTCGATCCAGGCGCAGAGGCGGAACACGGTGGTCTTGTAGAGGTCGCCGATCACGGCCAGGCCGCCGTTCATGTCGCCATAGAGGGTGCAGTAGCCCACCGCCAGCTCGCTCTTGTTGCCGGTGGAGAGCAGCAGCTGGCCCTGCTGGTTGGCCACCGCCATGAGCAGCGTGCCGCGGATGCGCGACTGCAGGTTCTCGGCCGTGAGACCGGCGGGAGCCCCGCCCAGGGCCGGCGCCAGGGCGGTGTCGAACCCCGCCATCAGCGACGCGATCGGCAGGGTGTGGGTCGCCAGGCCGAGCCGTTCGGCGAGGGCGAGGGCATCGTCGATGGAGCCGGCCGAACTCCAGGGCGAGGGCATCAGCAGCCCCTGGACGTTCTCGGGCCCCAGGGCCGCGGCGGCGAGCACCGCCACCAGGGCCGAGTCGATGCCGCCGCTCAGGCCCAGCAGGGCCCGCCGGAAGCCGCACTTGCGCGCGTAATCGGCCACGCCAAGCACCAGAACCCGCAGCAGCAGCGCCTCGTTGGCGGGGATGGCCTGGGCTGGGCTGCCCGGGGTGGCCGTGGGGTCCCAGCAGGCCAGGGACTCCTCGGCCCAGGGCAGCTGCAGCAGCACCGATCCGCCCGGTGCGGTCACGAAGCTGCCGCCGTCGAACACCAGCTCGTCGTTGCCGCCCACCTGGTTCACGTAGACCACGGGGCAGCCCAGCCGCCCAGCCGCCGCCGCCGCCAGGTCCCGGCGCAGCTGGGCCTTGCCCTGGGCGAAGGGCGAGGCCGAGAGGTTGAGCAGCAGGTCCGGGGCCAGGGGGATCAGGTCGCCGATCGGGTCGCCGCCGCTGAGCCGGTGGCCGTGCAGGTCCTCGTCCACCCAGAGGTCCTCGCAGAGGCTGAGGCCCAGGCGCCAGGTGCGGCCGCCCCGTTCCAGCTCCAGCAGGCAGGGCTCGGAGGCCGGGCGGAAGTAGCGTCGCTCATCGAATACGTCGTAGCTGGGCAGCAGCCGCTTGCGGGCCACGATGCGCCAGTGGCCGGCCTCCACCAGGGCCGCCGCGTTGAACAGGTCGGGCTGCTGCTGGCCCGGGGCGGGTTCGCTCACCCCCAGCAGCAGGGCCAGGCCCACCGGCAGCTGCGCCGCCAGGCGGTCGAGCTGCTGGTGCTGGAGCCGGCGCAGGTCGGGGCGCAGCAGCAGGTCCCGCGCCGGGTAGCCCCATAGGGCCAGCTCCGGCGCCAACACCAGATCGGCGCCGGAGCCGGCGGCGCGCCAGCAGGTGTCCAGCAGCCGGTCGGCATTGCCGCGCAGGTCGCCCACCAGGGGATTGCACTGGGCGAGCGCGAGGCGCATCAGGGCGGGGTGCTGAGGCCGTAGAGATTGTGCTGGATCAGCTCCGGCCACAGCTCGGCCGGCACCTGCTCGCGGCGGGCCCGCTGCCGGATGGCCGAGCTGGCCGTGGCGGGAATCGACAGCGGCAGCAGCTCCACCCGGCCGCCCAGGTCCCGCAAGGGCTGCAGGTCGGCGGGGGCCACAGGCCAACCCTGGCGTGGCACCACCGCCAGCCGGCAGCGCCCCAGCAGGTCGGCGGCCCGATACCAGCGCGGGATCTGGGGCACCAGGTCGCTGCCCACCACGAACACCAGCTCCCGGCCAGGCCAGAGGGCCCCGGCCCGTTCCAGGGTCTCGATCGCCCGCGGGCTGCTGAGACCCTGCTCCACCCGCAGGCCTGGCCGGTTCAGGGCCGCCACCACCGTGCCCAGCAGCCGGGCCCGCACGTCCAGCGGAGCGCCGTGGGCCTTGAAGGGGTTGTCGCTGGCCCAGGTGGCGACCAGCGGATAGGTGGCGGCCAGGCCCGCCAGCAGGCTGCGGTGGCCACAGCTGGGCGGATCGGCGCTGGTGCCGAACAGGGCCACGGGGCCCTGGTCCTCCAGCCCGGTGGCGGCTGGGCTCACGGCAGCAGGCCCTGCAGCGTCGCGGCGTCGGGACTGGCCAGGCGGTTGCTGCGGGTGTCGGTGGCGGGGCCGCCGCGAAGGCCTGTGCGGGCCGCCTCGCCGGGGGCAGGCCAATGCTCGAGCCAGGCCCGGGCCCGGCCGTCCTGGCGGGCCAGGCGGCGCAGCAGTGAGGCCGGCCTACGGGCCCCCAGGCCGGCGCCCCGCAGCAGCT
>NZ_NQLA01000027.1 GCF_002252705.1 Vulcanococcus limneticus LL | reverse complement strand
CAGCCAATCGCGCACTTCCGATGCACCATTGCGCCTGGCTGCTATACAAATTGCCATGGCAGGGCAGAAGCCTGTCAGGCCCGTCAGCGGGGCTGCATCAGCAACGCGAAACCCATGGTGCCGTCGTGGCCGCGATAGGAGCGCAGCTGCAGGTCCACGGGGCGGGACGGGCCCTGCTGGGGGTGCAGCTGCACCTGGAGCCGCTCGCTCCAAGCGGCGGGTGGCGATGGGGGCGGGGCAGCGAGGCTGG
Organism: Vulcanococcus limneticus LL; assembly: GCF_002252705.1. Lineage (GTDB taxonomy): Bacteria > Cyanobacteriota > Cyanobacteriia > PCC-6307 > Cyanobiaceae > Vulcanococcus > Vulcanococcus limneticus. The sequence continues at coordinate 40,810 of NZ_NQLA01000027.1, read as the reverse complement.
CCCGCATCCGCAGCTCTTCCGCCGCCGAAGTGAAGTCGGCGTAGGTCTTGCCGACCAGCGCTCGCAGGTCTGTGCCAACCAGCGTGCAGAAGGCGCTACTGGCGGTTACCAGCCGCAGGTCCCCATCCAGGAAGGCCACGGCCAGGCCCGGGTTCGTCAGCAGAGCCCCCAGGCGTCCGGCCAGGTCGGCGTTGCTGCGGCCAAGTTGCTCCAGCTCCGTCACATCCGCCAGGGTCCCCATCACCACCAGCTCGCCGTCCTGTTCCACCACCCGGGCCGATTCCTGCACCCAGAGCTGGCGGCCGTTGCGCCCGCGCAGCCGATAGCGCACCGACCATCTTCCCTGTCCGACCCGCCGGGCGGCGGCCACGCGCCCACGGTCGGGTTCGAGGATCGCCGCATCCAGCAGCTCGGGGTGGTTGCACAGCTCCAGCGCTGCCCAGCCCGTGATCGCGGCCATGCGCTGGCTCACGTAGAGCAAGCGCCCGAGGCTGTGGTCGCGCTTCCATACCCCTTCCTCCAGGGTGTCGGTGAGGCCGCTGAATTCAGCCAGCGAGGCCTCCGCTGCCCAGTGCAGGGCCGCCAGCTCGCTCACGTCGGTCAGGGTCACGATGGCCCCCTGGCGTCTGCCGTCGCTGTACCGATGGCACTGCACCTGCACCAGATAGGTCACGTCGTCGCCACTGGCCTCCAGGCTGCGCCGCTCCGCTCCGGCTACCACCGCCTGCAGTGCCTCGCGTAGTCCAGGCAGCGGCAGGCGCGTGGGCAGATCCAGCAGCGGCTTGCCGATGTCCGCTTCGATCAGGCCGAACAGCAGCACCGCCAGGGGCGAGTAGCGCAGCACCCGCAGATCGGCATCCACGATCACCATCCCCTGATTGAGGGAGTGGAGGATGCCGCGTAGATCGGTGTTGAGCCGCTCCAGCTCCTCGCTGCGGCCGCGCAGATGCTCGTTGAGGCTGTCGAGCTCGCCGTTGGCATCCCGCAGCTGTTCGTTGGAGGCCTCCAGTTCCTCATTGGAGCACTGCAGTTCCTCGGTGGAGGCCTGGATCTCCTCCGCATAGGCCTGCAGCTCTCCATGGGCCTGCTCCAGCTGCAGCAGGGAGCGGCGCAGGCTGTCCTGGCTGGCGAGCAGCTGCCGCTCCAGTCGCTCGATCTCGGCGCCGTCTGTGGCTGGTGGACTGAAGGGGGTGGCAGCCCCGCTGGCATCGCGCTGGAAGCTGAGCAGCAGCCACTGGCGCCCGCCCACGGGCAAGGGTTGCGCACACAGGCGCAGGTCGGGGGTGCCGCTGGCAGCCTCACTGCTCACCGCCTGTCCGCGGGCGCGGGCCTGGAGCAGCAGGGAACGGGCCAGCGGTTGCAGGTCGGGGTGGAGGTAGGCGTAGGCGGCGGCGGTGGCTGTCCCCTCGGGCAGGCGGCAGTAAGGGGTCACATCGCCGATGACCTGCACCAGCTCGTGCTGCTCCCCCACCACCAGGGACGGTGGGCCCACCAGCCGCACCAGGGCCTCCAGTAGCTCCAGTTGCAGCGCCGAAGGTTCGAGGGCGCCCTGGCTTGCCGGCGGCCGCGCCGCCAGGGGCGCCAGCCCGCGGAACGGTGCCACGGAGGTGCGCCCGAGCGACAGGGCCATGGCCGGCTCCGGCTGCGCACTGGCTGCGGGGGCCCCGGGGCGGGGTGTGCGACCAGCGCCGAGGTGGGCCGTTTGGTAGGTCTGCGCACTGCCCGCAACGGCGTGGAAGCCGCGCGGCGGTTCGCCATCGCCATCGCCTGGGGTCAGCACCAACACGCCGCCGCGCTGCAGGCTGAAGCGGAACTGGCCCAGCACCCGTTCCCGCAGGGGTTCCGCCAGGCCGTCCAGTCGGCTGAGGCAGACGATCAGATCCAGGTCTGGGAAGGAGGGATCCTCCCCCATGGCATGGCGCGCGAACACAACGCAGCGGCGCAGGGGATCATCGATCACGAGGTGCTGCTGCCGCTCGCTGCCGTAGCGCCGGCGCCCGTCAGCCGGGAGTGCGGTGGCTTCCGCCGCCGGATAGGTGGCGCGGCGGCCGCGGGCCAGGTTGTCTTCCAGCGGGTCGGTGGCGAAGATCCGCAACCGGTCCACCAGATCGGCGGGATGGCCCAGCAGTTCGGCGAGCTGCATTGCCAGGCCATACACCGCGAGGCCGTCGCCACAGCCAGGCATCCACACCCGCAGGCGTGCGTCGGCGAGGCCCAGATCCACGCCGGGTGAGAGCAGGTGGCGCAGCGCGACGGCGATAGCCGGGGCCTGGTCGGGTTCGTCTGGGGTGGGTTCTGCTTCAGGGGCTGTTGTTTCAGTGGCTGCCGCTTCGGGGGCTGCCGCTGGGGAACTGCCCGGTTGGTCGTCGGCTGTCTCGCGCCTACGGGTCGGTCGTCGTGTCACGCGCCCCTCGATGGCCAGCCCTGCACCACGCTAGTGAGTTTGGGGGCTGCTCTCCATCACTGCCCGCCATCTGAGCTTCGCCAGGGCCCGGAGGGGTTGCCCGTCGGCCGTAGCTGCAAGAGAAGATCGCACGTAGGGTTGAACTGCCGGCGGCCTCCCCCTTCCCAGACCGCTCGCCCCGGTGATGTCAGAGGCCAGCCAAGCCTGCGTTGAAGCCCATCCCCAGGCCGCGGAGCTTGACAACCCCTTCCGGCGGCGGCTGCAGCTGATCGACGACCCGCAGCAGAGCATGGCGCTGATCAGCCAGGTGCTGCCGCTGCGTCGGCTGGTGCCCGCGTGTCCCCAGGAGCCCTGGTGGCACTACGGCCACCACAGCCGCCTGGGCAGCATCGCTGTGAGCGCGGGCATCCTGCCGCCCGCCCGCCTCTGGATCGCCAAGCATCACACCCTCACCCTGATCCTCGGCTACGCCGGCGAGCAGACCTTCCAGCAGTCCGCTGGCGAAGTGGAATGCCTGGCCAATGGGTGCCTGATTCTCTCGGGCGATGCCGCCAGCTGCGAGAGCTCCCTGCTGAGCACGGTGGCGCTGCAGCTGGAGCCGGAGCGGTTGATGCAGACGGCCCTGCAGATGGGAGGGTTGGTGCAGAGCCCGGAGGGCTGGGCCGACCAGGTGGAACTGAGCCAGGCCTGGCTGCCGGCGGATCCGGCCGTGGCACCGCTGCAGGAGATGCTGCGGGACGTGGTGGAACGGGCCGAGCGGCTCAGCGTCTACAGCCAGCTGCTGGTGGAGCGCATGCAGCTCGATGAGCAGATCTACCGGGTGATGGCGGCGATGGTGCTGCCGGAACTCCGGCTCGACAGTCCCCTCGATCGGCTCAGACGCCGCTCCGATCAGGGCCTTGATGCCTTCGATGAGCTGGTGGCCTTCATCAACGCCAACCTGGATCAGGCCCTGGATCTCTCGATCCTGCAGGCCCACAGCTTCTACTCCCGGCGCGCCCTGCAATATGCCTTTCAGAAACGGCTGGGCTGCACCGCCACCCAGTGGATCCGCAACCAGCGGCTCGATCTGGCCCGCCAGCGCCTGCAGCAGCCCCAGCCGGGCGACAGCGTGGCCAGTATCGCCGCCTCCTGCGGCTACCGCTCGATGAGCCTGTTCAGCGTGGATTTTCAGCAGCGCTTCCACGTCAAGCCCTCCCACCTGCTGCGGGAGGCCCGCGCCGGCCTGCCCCCGGAAACCTGGTGACTACGGCGGCCGGCCAAGGGTGGTGATCCAGCCGGGCCGTGATCGTGATGCCGTGGCCATGCGGATTGCGCCACCCAAGAGCGGGAATGGAGCCCGATGCCGTCAGGGCGAAGGCAGCGGTTCCTCAGGGGGCTGGATGGACTGCTTCGGCAGGTAGTCATCGAGGAAGCTGCCGCTGGGGAGCTGCTCGGGCATCACGAAGCGGAAGCCGCAGAAGCAGTTCGTGATCGTGTCGTCGCACCACTCCAGCAGGGCCAGGGCCTCCAGCGTGGAGCCTGATACGGGATCCTTGATCGTAAGCCCGCAGTTGCTGTGGACCAGCTCGTCGGCAAGGCCGTCCACCACAACGCAGCAGCCGTCGTGGCTCAGGTCCCAGAGGTTGCCGTGCAGGATCGCGTCACCGTTTGGGGGACTGATCTCCACGCGGATGGCGCCGGAGGGGAAGGGCATCACGGTGCGCTGCTCCCGGCGCGGAGTCGGGGCCGCCCCCGGCGTGGGCTGGGGGTCTGCTGCCTGTTTCCCGTCAGCCATCAATCCTGTGGGGGGCTGGTCTGACCCTACGAGCCCCCATGGGGCAGATAGCGCTGCAGGAAGCTGCCGCGGATCGGCGCCGAGCCCTTGCGCAGCTTGAGGCCCAGGTAGATGTCCTGGCCCTCGGTCTTGGTCCACATCAGCTCCATGCGGAAGCGGCGCGTGATCGCCGTCACCGGATCGTGCAGCCGCAGGCTCATCGCCGCGCCGCGTTGCAGTTGGGGCTGGCGACCGCGGATCGCCACGCAGATGCCCGACTCACTCACATCCCAGAGGACCGCTCGCCAGAGCCCGCCCTTGTGGTCGGTGAGCTCGCCAGCCGGCGGATTCACCAGCACGGTGCCGCGGGGCTTGCGCTGGGTGCGGCCCGAGGCGCCCAGCTTGGCCGTGGCCTGGCGGGCCGGAGCGCCCCAGCCGATCAGTCCCGCGATCCAGCGGCCCAGGGCCCCGATGGCCCTGATGAGGGCGCCAATGGTGTCGCTCATCCGCCCGATCGAGTCCACCCGTGTCCCGTCAATCCCCGGAGGGTTGTTCAAGCTGACCCCCCAGTCAAGCCCAGGGAGCCTGTGGGGCCATGGGTTTGGCGCCGTGGGTCAGCGCCTCGGTCGGCGCGCCGCAGGTCCCAGGGCCGCCGGCTGACGGTGCAGCCAGCGCCAGTAGAGCAGCCCGGCCAGGCTGGCGCAGATCAGCCCCACCACGGTGGAGCCCAGCAACAGCCGGCTGGCGAAGCCCCAGCCCAGGTGCCAGAACCGCTCGCTGAGCAGCATGTCCAGCTCGGGAAAACTGGGGCCGGGGCCCAGCAGGAGGATCCCCAGCTGGTAGTTGAACCAGTAGAGCGGCAGGGAGGTGAAGGGGTTGCTGATCCAGGTGCCCGCAGCCGCCAGCAGATGGTTGCCGCGCACCACGCTGGCCAGGGCCACGCCGATCACGATCTGCAGCCCGAAGAAGGGGAAGCAGCCGCTGAACACCCCCACCGCCAGCCCGCGGGCCCGCTGGGAGGCACTGCCCTCCTGCTGCCAGAGCCACTCCAGGATGCGCCGGATGCGCTGCAGCGGGGGATGGCGGCGCGCCACGGGTGCGTTTCGGATCAGAGGCAGAAGCTTGGCAGACCTGGCCGGCGATTGGCGGTGGGCCAGGCCACAGGCCGGGGCATGTCATCAGCGCTGCACCGAAGCGGCGCCGTGCGCGTCATTCTTGATCGCAGTGCACGGCCTTGGTCCTCGCCCTGGCCCGTGTCGTTCCGTCTCCTCTCGTTGGCTCGGTTCCATGCCTTCCCTGTCCGACCGGCTGGCCCGTGGCCTGGCCGCCGCTGTGATCAGCAGCGCCGCCGTGGTGGCTCCAGCCCTGGCCCAGAGCACCGGCGGTAGCTCCGGCAAGGCCACCACCCCGGCCGCCAAGGGCAACAAGCCCAAGGCGGCTCCCGCCAAGCCCGCCGCTTCCGCTTCGGAGGCCGGTGGTTGCGGCGCCTCCAGCCCGGCCGGTGGCTGCGGTGCCCACGGCGGCCACTGAGCGTCGGCTTGCTCGCCTGTTGATGGCAGACGCCCACTACTCCTGTCCATTTCGTTCCCTTCTCTGCCGCTCCCGCCATGCAGACCGTTGACTGGCTCTGGTTGCTGCACCCGGTTCTGGCCGTGGTGGTGATCTACCCCCTGCTCGGCCAGGTGCTGCGCCTGGCACTCCAGACCCGGCGTCGCCGCCTCGAGCACAGCAAGGATCCGGCCACCGTGGGCCGCGACCATGCAGACCTGGGCCGGCTTCTCAGCGGCGCGGTGGTGCTCGGGGTGCTCGTGGCCCTGGTGGTGGTTATCGCCACCAGCAAGCCCCTGGCAGAGTTTGCCGGCGGACCCAGCCGGCTGGGGCTGCTGAGCCTGGTGGTAGTGGGCACCACGGCCGCCTTCGCCGCCCTGTGGCGGGCCCGGGACTCGGTGTACCGGGCCAGCTTCGCCCTGCTCACCTGGGCGGGGCTGATCGGCCTGGGCCTGCAGGGCGAGGTCTACCGCCTCAGCGACAACCCCTTCCAGCTGGCCTTCTGGCAGTCGCACTTCTGGGGAGGCATTGGCCTGTGCGGCCTGCTCCTGTTGTCGCTGGCCTCCAAGCCCGAGATCTACCGCAGCCTGCGCTGGCGTCGCCTGCACGTGAGCGCCAACGTGCTTGCTGCCGTGGTGTTTCTGGCCCAGGGCATCAGCGGCCCGCGGGATCTGCTGGAGATTCCGCTGAACTGGCAGAAGCCGGCCATCTACAGCTGCAACTTCGAGACCCAACAGTGCCCGGCGAGCCAGCCCTGAGTGGTGGGCGGCCGTGTCGCCTTCAGCTGGGCAGGCCGAACCAGGGGCGCAGCCGCACCCCCACGGCCGTGCCCAGCAGGGCAAAGGCAATCCACAGCCAGCCGTGCAGGCTGGTGGAGGCGATCCCGCTGAAGTAGGCGCCCACGTTGCAGCCGAAGGCCAGCCAGGCGCCGTATCCCATCATCAGGCCGCCCAGCAGGGCCGCCAGCCAGGCCGCCGCCGACGGTGGCGTGCGCACGCTCAGCCGTCCCGCCAGGGCCGCCGCCGTGGCCGAACCCAGCACGATGCCCAGGTTCATCACCGAGGTGACGTCGGCGAACAGGCTGGCCTGCAGGGCTGTGGCGAAGGGGCCCTGGCTCCAGATCGGGCTGGTATCGGGGTTCCAGCCCAGCAGGGTGGCCAGTTTGGCGGCCCAGAGCGTGAAGCCCCGGGTGACGCCCCAGGGCCGCCCTGCCAGCACCACGGTGAGGGCGTTGAGCAGGGCCAGCGATACCGCCCCTCCCACCAGCGACCAGGGGCCCAGTGCCAGGTTGCGCCAACCCGGGGTGCGCGGCCAGAAGCCCTCCTCCGCCAGCCGGGGACGCTGCCAGCGCCAGAGCGCCAGGGCCAGGATGGCGAGCACCAGCAGCTGCAGGCCGGCACCCGCCCAGCCCCAGCGCTGCAGGAGCGAGACGGGGTCGAGCCGAGGTAGGACGGCCCAGGCTTCGGTGCTGAGGCTCGCGGCGAAGGAGCCGCCCGAGAAGCTCACCAGGGTGAGCACCATCATGGCGCTGCCCCCTCCGATCGTGTAGAGGGTGCCGCAGGCGCAGCCGCTGCCCAGCTGCATGCCGATCCCGAACAGGAAGGCGCCGATCACCGCCTGCAACGCCAACGGCGCCACGGCGCCCCGCCCCACGCCGGCGATCAGCAGCGGAGCGAACAGCAGGGTGGCCACGCTGAGCATGAGCACCTGGGCGAGCACCCCGCGGCCATCGCCACGCAGCAGCAGCTGCCGGTAGGAGGAGGCAAAGCCAAAACTGGCGTGGTAAAGGCTGATGCCGAACAGAACCCCAACCAGCGCCAGGGCGCTCTGGCGCCAGCCGTAACCCACCACGCCCACCACCAGGGCGGCCACCAGGGCCAACAGCATCACCAGCAGACGGCTCTGGGGGGTGGGACGGGCGCCGGCAAGCAGGGGCTGGGCTTGGGCCATCTCTGGTGCAAGTTTAGAGGAATGTACGTCAGGGGATGGGCTCACCTTCTACCAATCAATCCACAGCAGCATGCAGCAGACCAAGAATGTGTGTGGGGCTACATCCACCTCTGTTGGGCTGATCGCCAGCAATTAAATTCTCAGAATCAGGTGGATGACTTGCCCATGGTGATCGCACCAGATCCGATGCCCGCCTCCGGCCGGCTCGCCGTTGACGACCGACTTCAGGATTTCGGGGATGTGGCGGTGCTGGCGCGCGCCCTGGCGGAGACCTCCATCGGCCTGATTCAGCTGGTGGCGGATCGCCATCCCCTGTTCCACGCCGCGGCTGGTTGCCCCGGCATTCCCGCTGACCTCGGCCCTCTCTGGCTCGACAGCGACCCCGGCACCGAACCGCTGATCCTGGGGGATCTCCAGGCTGAGGGACCGCTGCGCCAGCGCGCGATCAGCACGGCCGCCCCCCAGGCACGCTTCGTGGCCGGCTTCCCGCTGCTGCTCTCCAGCGGCCACACCGCCGGGAGCCTCTGGGCCCTGGATCCCCAGCCCCGCCAGCTGAGGGCCCAGCAGGTCGATGCCCTGCAGCGCCTGGCTCGCCAAACGGCCCGGCTGTTTGAGCACGAGTGGGTACGGGGCAGCTGCCGCTCCCTGCCCGTCGCCCTGGTGCACCCCAGGCGATCCGGGTCGCCGCTCCTGGATCTGGAGGCCTTCCACGTCCAGCTGGAGGCCAGGCTGGGCCAGCCGCAGCCCCCCCACCTGGCCCTGTTGCGCTGCCACCTGCGCAAGCTGGGTCGCATCGCCGCGATCCACGGCGATCGCCTGGCTGAACGGGTGGTGGAGGCCTTTGTGGAGCGGCTGATAGCGGCCCTCCCCGCCGGCGCCCTGGCGGCCCGCTACGGCGACTCGCAGCTGCTGGTGCTGCTGTCGGGCCCGGACCAGGGCGAGGGGATCGCCGCGGTGGCCGATCGGCTGATCGTCGCCCTCGACGCGCCCCTTGTCGTGGGGGAGCAGACCATCTCAGTGGGCATCGCCATCGGCATCGCACCCTCCGGCGCGGATCGTCCCCTGTCGGCTGCGGCCCTCCTCGCCGATGCCAGCATCGCCCTGGGGATCGCCCGCGCGGGCAACGGCAACAACCACTGCTTTGTGGATCCGGTGATCCGGGCCCGGGCCGAAGCGGAGGTGGCCCTGGAGGAGCAGCTCCGGCTGGTGCTGCATGAGCGGCAGCTGCTCCCCTACGTGCAGCCCCTGGTGGATCTGGCCAGTGGCGCCCCGATCGGCTTCGAATGCCTGGCCCGCTGGCAGCTGGCCAGTGGCGCCTGGATCCCACCGGATCGGTTTGTGCCCCTGGCCTACCGCGCCGGCCTGGCGGCGGAACTGGACCTGCAGATGATCGCCAAGGGCCTGGCCGTTGCCCAGCCTCTGGCCCGTCAGCTGCCCGGTCGGCCCATGCTGCTGAGCGTCAACATCTCGACCCAGGTGCTGGAGCAGAGGCCCCTGCGGGCGCGGTTGCTGGAGGTGCTTGCGGCCAATCCCCTGCCGCCGCACTGGAGCCTGCAGCTCGAGATCCTCGAGGACGACCTGCGCGATTCCAACGGCCAGGGTCCCCTGGCCCAGTTCCTGCTGGAGCTGGCGGAGCGCGGCATCACAATCGCCCTCGACGACTTCGGCGCCGGCCACTCCTGGCTGAGCCGGCTGCACACCCTGCCGTTCCGTTCCCTCAAGGTGGACGGCAGCTTTGTGCGCTGCATCAACGATCCGGAACGGCCGAGCAACACCCTGCTGGAGGCCGTGATCTCCCTCAGCCAGGGCCTGGGCCTCTCCACCACGGCCGAGGGCATCGAAACGGAGGCCCAGCGCCGCTGGCTGCTGGAGCAGGGGATCACCATCGGCCAGGGCTACCTGTTTGCCAGGCCCCTGGCCGAGGCCGATGCGATCGCTTACCTGGCCCAGTGGCGCGAACGGCTGGTCTAGGTCCCGGCGGGTGCCGCAGGCTTGGCCTCGCCTTCCGGAGCAGGCTCGCCGCTTGGCGCAGCCGCGGGCTCCGGCAGCGGGGGCAGTTCGGGAATCGGGTTCAGCCTCCCCTTCCGCAGCTTCTCCTGAACCTGGGGCGGGTTGGGATCGGTCTCGGGGCCCACCACATCGGTGGACAAGCGCTGCACCACCAGCCGGAAGTTGATCGGCTGCTTGCTGTTGATGTAGTCCTGAAGGGCTGCAACCTGCTTCGGCGTTGGCAGCTGCGGGTTGGTCACGCGCGCAGAGGCGCGGATCAGGGGCGGGTTCTGCGTCCAGTCGATGGACACACCCACCACGTCGGCATCCCGTCCCAGGCTCACCGTCTCCCGCTTGAGGTTGGTGGCGATGGCGCGCTCCACCAGCTGCAGGGCCGCGTCGCGCCGGGCCTGATCCAGCAGCCGCAGGAAACTGCTGCTCAGGGGAATCAACAGCAGGGCCGTGAGCAGCAGGCTCACCAGCCCCACGCGGCTGCGCCAGAAGCGGAACCGCAGCGATGGCTCCAGGATCGCGAGCACCACCAGGCCGCCGCTGAGGATGCCCAGCAGGTTGGTGGCGAACAACAGGGCGGCCCCGAGGGCCGGTTCCCACAGGCCGGCCGAGAGCAGTAGCCCCACCACACACATCGGCGGCACCAGGGCCACGGCGATGGCGGTGCCGGCAATCGACGACACCGCGTCGCTGCGCACCCGCGCGTAGGTGGCGATGCCGCCGGCCACAAGCGCAATGCCCAGATCCAGCAGGTTGGGAGCCGTGCGGCTGAGCACTTCACTGCCGAAGCTCGGGAAGCCGGAGAAGCTGCCCAGCAGGGCCGCGATCGCCGTGGTGCTCACGACGCCGGTGGCCAGGGTGCCGAGGGCCTGGCCCACCAGGGCGAAGCGCCCCTCCAGGATGCCGAAGGCCATCGAGCGCAGCGGCGAGATCCAGGGGGCGACCACCATGGCGCCGATCACCACAGCCGTGCTGTTGGCCAGAAGGCCGAGGATGGCGATCAGGCTGGCGCCCACGCTGAGCACCAGGAACACCTCATTCAGGCGCGCGTCCTGCTCGAAGTCGGCCCTGAGCGCCGTGAGGTGGTCGCTGGCGGTCACGGGTGGCTCAGCTGCGGCCATCGAAACTACCTGGACTGTTCCGCCCGGGCTCCGATGGCCAGTTCCGATCCGCTGCTGGTGGCGCTGGGGGCCGTACCCGGGGCCTGGCTTCGCTTCCGGGTGGTGAACCACTTCGAGCCGATGCTGCCCCGCAAGCACTGGGGCACCTTCGGGGTGAACGTGATTGCCTGTTTTGCGCTGGGCCTGCTCGTGGGCCTGGAGCGCAGCTGCGGCCCTGGCCAGCGGGTGCTGTTGCTGCTCGGCACGGGCTTTCTCGGCAGCTTCAGCACCTTCTCCACCTTCATCGCCGAGCTGCGGGCTGTCCTGGCGACTCGCCACTGGCGCGAGGCGAGTTTGCTGGCGGGGGGGTCGGTGGCTGGGGGGCTGGTGGCGATGGCGGCCGGCCTGGCCCTGGGGGAGCAGCCATGAGCCCGGGTCCCTGGAAGCCGCTGCTGCGGGGCGAGGTGCGCGATCTGGTGCTCGTGGCCGCCGGTGCGATCCCAGGCGCCCTGCTCCGCTGGCAACTGGAGCTGATCGGCCACCAGGCCGTGGGTGGCATGCGGGGCCTCACGGCCGCGGACCTGCTGGCCAACTTGATCGGCTGTCTGCTGATCGGCGTGCTCACCGCCCAGCCGCCTGGATCGCAACGGCTCTACCTGTGGGCCGGCATCGGCTTCTGCGGCTCGCTCACCACCTTCTCCTCCTGGATGCTGCAGCTGGCTGAGGCGCTGCGGCGGGGCTCCACCCCGGCCGCCCTGGCGGTGCTGCTGGTGAGCCTGGGGGCGGGCCTGGGCCTGGTGGTGCTGGGTTCTGCCCTGGGTCGGCGTCTAGGGACCCGGCGGGGGCGGTAGCGGGGGCGGAGCCAGGGGTGGAGCGGGGCGCCCCGGTGCCGGGGACCCGGGCCCAGGGCCAGAGGGTGGCCGCTGGCGCCTGGCGGGCAAGGAGAACAGCTGGGCCAGGGCGGCCAGGCGCGACTCGCGGGGCTCGCCGCTGAGGGCCCAGAGGCTTTCGAGGTAGAAGAACGCCACCCCCAGCTGGCGCTCGCGGGCGGCCTGCACCTGGCCCTGGATCAGCGCCATCGGCGCCGGCCGGGTGCGCTGGCCGCTCATGATTCCGATCGCCGTGGGGATGCGGCGCTGGCTCTCCTGAACCTCCGGCCGGTCGAGCTGGGGCACGAAGCTCTCCAGATCCGGGCGATAGATCTGGATCAGCAGCTCATCCACCAGACCGCGCCGCACCCAGGCCAGCCAGTCCTGCAGCTGCAGCTTGAGGGCGAAGTCGTAATAGTTGGGCGACACCGAGACGATCGCTCCGGGTCTGCGCGCCTTCACTGCCTGGCTGAGCCGGCCGATGAAGGCGGTGATCCTCTCGGTGCGCCACTTCATCCAGGCGGCATCGGCTGGGTTGGCCGGTGGCGGCTTGCCGGTTTCCTTGGCGTAGAGCGCCATGGTGAAGGGGTCGTAGCCGAACTCCCGCGGCAGGCTCATGTGGTCGTCGAACTGGATGCCATCGGCGTCGTAGTTGCCCACCACCTCAAGCACCAGGTCGGTGATCAGCTGCTGCACCTCCGGCCGGAAGGGATTGAGCCAGGCCACCTCCCCGGCGGCGCTGATCGAGGTGCGGCCGCCGTCCTGCTTGCGGGTGAGCCAGTCGGGATGGCGCCGGGCCAGCTCGCCATCGGGGGGGGTCATGAAGCCGAACTCGAACCAGGGGATCAGCAGCAGGCCGTGCCGGTGGGCCGCTTCGCTCAGTTCGGCCAGCACGTCCTGGCCCTGCAGGCCGCGGTAGCTGAAGCTCTGCAGCCCGCGCCCCTCGCTCACGGGGCTGGGGTAATAGGCATGCCCCCCGTTCCAGGCCACTGCATAGAGGGTGTTGAAGTTGAGCGCGGCCAGCTGGGCCACGGTCGCCTGCATGCGCTCGCGGTCCCGCAGGGTGGGCATGTCGTTGGCGGTGAGCCACACGCCGCGCAGCTCGGTGCGCTCGATCGCGGGGGCGGGTTGGGCTGGCACCGAGGCGCCAGGCGTTGGCGCCGGTTGGGCGCGGACGCTGCTGGGTCCGTGCAGGAGCAACGCCAGCAGCCAGCCCGCCACGAGCATCAGCACCGCGATCCGGCGAGCCCTGGGGGCCATGGCTGTGTCCGCCGCAAGCTGGGGCGGAACGTTAACGCCATGGGTCCCAAACTTGGCAACCAGCCGCTGGGTCGGGGGCGCTGCGGCCGATAGCCTTGTCCCTCTCCTGCAGCTCAAGGACGCTGAGCGGCTCTGGTATCGATCCACGGGCGCTGCAGCGCTACCGGGCGGCCTGCCGAAGCCTGCGCCTCTGGCTACGCCTCACCGAGCGCCACGGCTCCGTGGTCGTCGCCCTCACGGGGGGCGGCACGGTTGTGGCGGAGCGCCACTACCCCGAGGGCGATGGGCGCGATCCAACTTCGGGCGCCCAGTTCTATTACCACTGCCATCGCGATGGCGGCGAACACGGCCACCTGCATCTGTTCGTGCCGGCGGCCCCAGGGGCGGAGCTCACCCACCTGATCGGCATCAGCCTCGATGCCAGGGGCCTGCCGATTGGCCTGTTCACACTCAACCGCTGGGTGGCGGCGGATGCCTGGCTGCCTGCCGCCGAGACGCTGCCGCTACTCGAGAGGTTTGCATTCCCGGTGCCGGATGGTTTGTCCGCCGGCGCATCTGCCCCGGAGCCGCGCCGCCTGGATCCCCACCTGGGCCGCTGGCTCACCCACTTCCTGGTCTTCTACCGGCCCGTGATCGCGGCGTTGCTGCAGGAGCGCGACGCCTGCCTGGAACGCCACGCCCAGGCGGGCGAACGCGAGGCGGCCCTGGAGGATCGCCGCCTGGAGATCCCCAGCTCCCGCAGCATCGACTGGTCCGCGGACCTGGCCGCACTCCAGGCCGAGATCCAGGGCCAGATTCAGGCGGTGCGTCGCCGCCGCAGACCGCGCCTCAGCGTGATCATCCCGGTGCTGAATGAGGCCCAGGCGGTGCGGCAGTGCGGCGCCAGCTGGAAGGCGTTGGAAGCCAGTGGCGCCGAGGTGCTGCTGGTGGATGGCGGCAGCAATGACGACACCGTGGCGTTGCTGCAGCAGGCTGGCCTGCGGGTGGTCGCCGCGCCGCGGGGGCGGGGCCGGCAGCTGCGGACCGGGGCCGCACGGGCCAGGGGCGAGATCCTCCTGTTCCTGCACGCGGACACCCGCCTGCCGGCGAATGGGTTGGAGCTGGTGCACCAGGGACTGCAGGGGCCCCGTTGCTGGGGCCGCTTCGACGTGCACATCGACAGCGAGCGTCGCCTGCTGGCCGTGGTGGCCTGGGCCATCAATCTGCGCTCCCGGCTCAGCGGCATCGCCACCGGCGATCAGGCCCTGTTCATGACCCGGGAGGCCTACGGGCAGGTGGGTGGCTTTGCGGATCAACCCCTGATGGAGGACATCGACCTCTCTGCCCGGCTGAAACGCCTGGGCCCACCCGTCTGCCTGCGGTCGCCGGTGCTGACCTCCGGGCGTCGCTGGGAACGCCACGGCGTCTGGCGCACGATCCTGCTGATGTGGGGGTTGCGGCTCGCCTACTGGCTCGGGGTGCCCGCCACCGTCCTGGTGCGCCTCTACCGCTGAGGAGCGCTCAGCAGCAGGAGCCGCCTGCGGAGGCCTCGGCCGTGGTGGTGTCGAACGGCAGGGAGCCGCCGCAGCCGGCGAACAGGCCGTAGTGGCGGCTGAAGTCGCCGATGAACGTGAAATGGTCCGCAAAGCGGCTTTCGGCGAGCATGCGGTAGGTGTTGCCGCACACCGGAAACACCCGGCCGGTCTCGATCAGGTGGTGCTTGTCGAAGGGCAGCTGGTGGGGGTGCTCGGGGATCGTGCCGCGATAGATCACCGCCTGGCCGTGGTCCTCGCAGGCGTCCTCCAGGCCGTCGATGTGGAACAGCCGGTAGGTGGCGGAATGGAAGCCGATCGTGCCGGTGCGGGCGGCCAGATCGGCGTCGGTGACCTGCAGGGGCCGGTCGCTCACCAGCCGGGGATCGGCGAAGCCGGCCTGCCGCGCCAGCCGCAGGAAGTCGTTCCAGTAGAGGGCGCCGCTCAGGCATTCGCCGTAGAGCACCGGATCGTCGCGCAGCGCCTGGGGAATGCGCCGATCGGCGTAGACATCGGCGAAGTAGAACTCACCGCCGGGCTTCAACAGCCGCCTTACCCCCTGCAACACGGCGAGCTTGTCAATAGAGAGGTTGACGACGCAGTTGGAGATCACCAGATCGAAACTGGCGGGCTCCAGATCCAGCTCCTCCAGCCGCTCGATGGCGCCTTCCAGGAAGCGCACATTGGCGTAGCCGAAGCGCTCGGCGTGGAAGGCGCAGTGGCGCTCGGCCACCGCCAGCTGCTCGGCGGTCATGTCCACGCCCACCACCTCGCCGCTCGCCCCCACCAGCTGGGCGAGCAGGTACACATCCCGGCCGCTGCCAGAGCCCAGGTCCAGCACCCGGGCCCCCTGCAGCAACGGCGGTGCCACCAGGCCGCAGCCGTAGTAGCGCGACAGCACCTCGGGGTGAATGCGGGCCAGCAGGGGCCTGAGGGCCTCGGGCACGCTGGTGGCATCGCAGCAGGCGCTGGTGCGCAGGTCCGCGGTGCCCGTGAGGGTGGAGCCGTAGTACTCCTGAACGGCGCTGGTGAGGCTGGTCATGGCGGAGACGGGAGGGCAGGGGCGGAAGGATCCCCATGCCAGCCTGGCGGTTCATGCCCCCGGATCGCCCTTGCAGTGCCGCACGATCCTGATGGCGAAGGCACCGCTACCCGGCCAGGTGAAGACCCGCCTGATCCCCGCCCTGGGGCCGGAGGGGGCGGCGGCCCTGGCGGCCGCGATGCTGGAGCGGGCGGCGGCCACCGCCATCGCGGCCGATCTGGGGCCGGTGGAGCTGTGCGTGGCCCCCGCGCTGCAGCTGTCCATCTGGCGGCGGCTCCAGCTGCCCCCGGGCCTGGCCTGGAGCGCGCAGGGGGAGGGGGATCTGGGCGAGCGGATGGCGCGGGCCGCCAGCCGTGCGCTTGAAGGCGGCGATCCGGTGCTGCTGATCGGCATGGACTGCCCTGCCCTGGGGGTGCCCCAGCTGCGGGTCGCCGCCGCCCAGCTGCTGCACCACGATGCGGCCCTGGTGCCGACGCGGGATGGGGGCTATGCCCTCTTGGGGCTGCGGCGCTTTGAGTCCAGCCTGTTCGCGGCCATGCCCTGGAGTACGCCGGCGGTCCTGGCCGAAACGCGCCGCCGCCTGGCCACCGCCGCTTGCTCCTGGCATGAGCAGGAGCCCCTGGTGGACATCGACACGCCGGCCGACCTCGCCAGCCTGCAGGGCGAGCTGCGGCAGCTGGCGAGCCGCTGACCTGCTGAACACTGCCTCAGCCCAGGGCCCCGCCGCAGCTGGAGCCGCTCCCTGCGGTACATCCAAAGCAGTGCTCGCCCACGTGGATCGGTGTCCCCTGCGGATCGCACTCCAGCAGATCCCGCAGCTGGGCAGCTCCATGGTTCGGTGCGGTTCCACCGGCCAGGGGCAGTTGCAGCTGCTGGTTGAAGTCGCAGTCGAACAGCTGGCCCTGCCAGTCGACGCTGATCAGCGAGCGGCACATCACCTGCTCCAGATTCACCTGGCGGTGGCTGGCGCGCAGCAGTGCCTGGTAGCCCTCCAGCTGGCCGCTGGCCCGCAACACGGCGCCAAAGCGCTGGATCGGCATGTTGGCCAGGGCATAAAGCTGGTTGAAGACGATGCCGAACTCGGCCGCCAACACCCGCTTGTAGTCGGCCTCCAGCTGGGCCTGGGGTGGGGGCAGCACCGGCCCCTGGGGGTTGTAGACGAGGTGAAGCTCCAGGCCCGAGTCCGGCTGGCCATAGCCCAGGGCATTGAGCCGTTGCAGCCCGGCGATGCTGCGCGCGAACACGCCATCCCCGCGCTGGCGATCGACGTTGGCCTCGAGATAGCACGGCAGTGATGCCACCACGGTGACGCCCTGCTCCGCCAGAAACGTCGCCAGATCCTCCTGGCCTGGCTCGGACAGGATGGTGAGGTTGCAGCGATCGATCACCTCCACGCCCTGGGCGCGGGCGGCCCGCACCAGGCCGCGGAAGCCCGGGTGCAGTTCGGGGGCGCCGCCGGTGAGATCCAGGCAGCCGATTCCCCGAGCCGCAAGCACCGCCGGGATCAGCGCCAGGGTGGCGTCGTCCATCCGCTCGGTGCGGCTGGGCCCGGCGTTCACATGGCAATGGCTGCAGGCCTGGTTGCACTGGTAGCCCAGGTTCACCTGCAGGGTGGTGAGGGCGGTGCGGTGAATGGCGGGAAACCCAGTCACGCCGGCCGAAGTCCCGGATTCCTGCAGGTCGGCGGGCAGGGGAGGGGAAGACACCATCTCAGGGGCGGATCGCAGCTGCAAACGCCGGCCCAGCCGGCGGGCCGTCACCAGCCAGCGCCATCATGGCGACTGCGGGCAGGGCGTCGCCTAGGTCCCGCTCAGGCCGCGCTCACTGCCGCCTGCCTTAGCGCCGGCAGGCGCCGGCTGCTCAGATACGACAGGCCCACCAGCAGGGCTGAGCACCACAGGCACGCCTGCATTCCGCCGAGCAGATACACGCCACCGGAGAGCAGGGTGCCCAGCAGCCGTCCGGCGGCATTGGCCATGTAATAGAAGCCCACGTTCAGGCTCACCGATTCGCTGTCGGTGTAGGCGAGCACGAGATAGCTGTGGATCGAGGAATTCATGGCGAACACAGCCCCGAAGGCCGCCAGCCCCACCACGATCGCCACCCCCGGATGGGCCACCTCGCGCCAGAGGGCCACGGCGATCAGGGCCGGGATGGCGGTGAGCAGCGCACTCCAGAACTGCACGGCCGCGGGGCCAGGCGGGGCGCTCTGGCCCCAGGCACGGCGCAGGGCCGGGGCGGAGCCCTGCACGATGCCGTAGCCGATCACCCACAGGCCCAGGAAGCCGCCCACCTCCCAGAACCGCCAGCCCAGGCTCGCCTCCAGAAACACCGGCAACGCCACCACGAACCAAACATCGCGGGCGCCGAACAGGAAGAAGCGCGCCAGCGACAGCACATTGATCCCCTCACTCTTGGAGAAGATTGAGGCGAATCCCGGTTTCTGCTTCATCCTGCCGATCTCGCCAGGCAGCACCAGGGTTCCCAGCAGGGCCACGAACAGCCCCGCCGCCATCGTTGCCACGGAGCCCGCGAAGCCGAGGCTGGCCAGCAGCACGCCGCCGAGGAAGAAGCCCACGCCCTTGAGGGCGTTCTTGGAACCGGTGAGAATCGCCACCCAGCGGAACAGCTGCTGCTCGCCGCGCTGCTCCTCGCCGGGGGTCTGGGGCACCACTGTCTTGATGGCACTCTTGGCGCTCATCTTGTTGAGGTCCTTGGCGATGCCGCTGAGGGCCTGGGCCGCCATCACGTAGACGACGGACGTCAGCTTGGGCCAGCTGGCCGAGACGGGCACCAGCATCAACAGGGCCAGGATCTGCAGCACCATCCCGGCCCAGAGCGTGAGCCGCAGGCCGAAGCGCGCCCCCAGCCAGCCGCCATAGAGGTTGGTGAGGATGCCGAAGAATTCGTAGAACAGGAACAGAAAGGCGATCTCCAGGGTGGAGTAGCCGAGCTGGTGGAAGTGGAACACCACCAGCATGCGCAGGGCGCCATCGGTGAGGGTGAAGGCCCAGTAGGCGCCGGTCACCACCATGTACTGCTGCAGCGCCGAGAGTGGCTGGCGCAGGCTGACGCGCGAATCGCGCTGGGAGTTGCCCTGATCCATGGCTCAGTTCGCCACTGGGGCGGATTCGCCGGTGGGCTCGCTCGCCACCACGTGGCTCACCAGGTCGGCCAGGCGGCAGCTGTAACCCCACTCGTTGTCGTACCAGGCGTAGACCTTGAGCTGGGTGCCATTCACCACCAGCGTCGAGGGGCCATCGACGATGGCGCTGCGGGGATCGTTCACGTAGTCGATGGACACCAGCGGTCGGGTCTCGTAGCCGAGAATTCCGGCCAGTGGGCCGGCGGCGGCGGCCGCGAAGGCACCGTTCACCTCCTCCACGCTGACGCTGCGCTCCAGTTCGAACACCGCATCGGTGAGGGAGCCATTGAGCAGCGGTATCCGGACGGCGTGGCCGTTGAGGCGCCCCTGCAGCTCGGGGAAGATCAGGCCGATCGCCTTGGCCGAGCCCGTGGTCGTGGGAATCAGGCTCTGGCTGGCGGAGCGGGCCCGGCGCAGGTCGCCCTTGAAGCCATCGACGACGACCTGGGTGTTGGTGATGTTGTGCAGGGTGGTGATTGAGCCGTGGCGGATGCCGAAGCTCTCGTGCACCACCTTCACCACAGGCGCCAGGCAGTTGGTGGTGCAGGAGGCCCCGGTCACTAGGCGATGGACGGCGGGGTCGTAGAGCTGGTGGTTGATGCCGAACACCACGTTGAGGGCCTCGGCGCCGGCGATCACGCCCTTCACCGGGCAGGCCA
This sequence comes from Vulcanococcus limneticus LL, assembly GCF_002252705.1. GTDB lineage: Bacteria > Cyanobacteriota > Cyanobacteriia > PCC-6307 > Cyanobiaceae > Vulcanococcus > Vulcanococcus limneticus. Next base: position 21,565 of record NZ_NQLA01000027.1, on the reverse strand, counting down.
CCACGACGCGCCGCAGGCCGGCCTGATCGAAGTAGGGCTGCAGGGTTTCGGGCGTCTTGAACCTGCCGCTGCACTCGAGCACCAGCTCCACCCCGGCCTCTCGCCAGGGCACGGCCGTGGGATCGGCGTGGCGGCTGGTGCCGATCGTCTGGCCCGCCACCGTGAACGCCTCCGGTCGGTCGGGGCTGACGGCCACGTCGTGGTGCCAGCGGCCATGCACCGAGTCGAAGGCGAGCAGGTGGGCGGCGGCGACGGCATCGGCGGCGGGATCGTTGATGTGCACGATCTCGATGCCGGGGCGGCCCCAGAGGGCGCGGAACACGAGACGGCCGATGCGACCGAAGCCGTTGATGCCGAGTTTCATGGGAAGGGCTTGCTGCGGATCACGGACCGGGCTGGGCCCCCGCGGGGCCCCGATCAAGTCCAGTTGATGAATCAATTAAACTTGATGCCATGCGTGTTCTGGATCACCCCATCGCCCCCGAGCAGGCCCGGGCCCGGCTCAAGGCCCTCGCTGACCCCTTGCGCCTGCAGGTGATCGAGGTCCTGGCTGGCGGCGAGCGCTGCGTCTGTGACCTCACGGCTGAGCTGGGCCTGGCCCAGTCGAAGCTGTCCTTCCACCTCAAGGTGCTGAAGGAGGCGGGCCTGCTGGCCGACCGCCAGGAGGGCCGCTGGACCTACTACCGCCTCCGGAGTGAGGCCATCGAGCAGCTCCAGCAGTGGCTGGGTGGCCTGGCCGGCCACTGCCGCACCCCCGCACCCCCCTGCCTGTGATGCCGATCACCCGCCCCCAGGAGCCGCCCCCCGATCCCCTCAGGGCGCGGTTGTCCCTGCTCGATCGCTTTCTGCCGGTCTGGATCCTGCTGGCGATGGCCGGCGGGTTATTGCTCGGCCGGCTGGTGCCCGGGCTGCAGGGCTGGCTCGATGCCGTGCAGGTCGGCCAGACCTCCCTGCCGATCGCCTTCGGCCTGTTGCTGATGCTCTACCCGGTCCTGGCCAAGGTGCGCTACGAGCAGATGGGTTCCTCCCGGGGCGACCGCAAGCTGTTGCGCCTCTCCCTGCTGTTGGTGTGGTTGCTGGGTCCGGCGCTGATGTTCGCCCTGGCCTGGCTGTTTCTGCCCGATCAGCCCGCCTATCGCACCGGTCTGGTGCTGATCGGCATCGCCCCCTGCATTGCCATGGTGCTGATCTGGATTGATCTGGCCCAGGGGAATCGCGAGGGCGCGGCGCTGTTGGTGGCCGTCAACTCGATCCTGCAGGTGCTGCTCTATGCCCTGCTCGGCAGCTTCTACCTCCAGGTTCTGCCCGGCTGGTTCGGCTGGGATCGCCAGGAGGTGGCCATCTCCACCGCCGAGATCGCCCGGGCGGTGCTGATCTTTCTGGGCATCCCGCTGGTGGGGGGCTTTCTCACCCGCTGGATCGGCCTGCGGGTCAAGGGCCGCCGCTGGTATGAGCAGCGCTTTCTGCCGCTGATCAGCCCTCTGGCGCTCTACGGCCTGCTGTTCACGATCCTGGTGATGTTCGCCCTGCAGGGCCAGGCGATCACGTCCGAGCTGGGCACCGTGGTGCGGATCGCGATGCCCCTGCTCTGCTACTTCGCGATCATGTGGGGCGTGGCCTTCGCCGTGGGCGTTCGCCAGGGGCTGAGCTATCCGGACACGGCAACCCTGGCCTTCACCGCGGCGGGCAACAACTTCGAGCTGGCGATCGCGGTCAGCGTCAGCCTCTTTGGGGTGAGTTCGGGCCAGGCGCTGGCGGGCGTGATCGGCCCACTGATTGAGGTGCCGGTTCTGGTCAGCCTCGTGTATCTGTCGCTGGGGCTGCGCAGGCGGTTCTACGGGGCCGGCAGCTGAGGCCCCGAGCGGTCGCCGGCCAGCCAAGCGGGCAGGCCCGGTGAGCCAGTCGCTAACCCCGTCTTCACGGCTTCTTAACGAAGCCATAACGACGGGGGGTTCCTCTGTTGATTAGAGGTTAGGGGCACCCAGATGTCTGGCTCAATGACCTTCGCTACGAAGGCCCTGACCGGTTCCGCCCTGGCCGTCCTGAGCATGGGAACGGTCGCCTCCGCCGGTCCCGCCCTCAATGGCGCCGGCGCGACCTTCCCCGCTCCCATCTACCAGCGCTGGTTCCAGGATCTGGCAGCCAGCGGCGGCGCCAAGGTCAACTACCAGTCCGTGGGTTCCGGCGCCGGTGTGCGCCAGTACATCGCCGGCACCGTGGACTTCGGTGCCACCGATGAGCCGATCAAGGATTCCGAAGCCGCCAAGGTGAGCCGCGGCGTGGTGCAGTTCCCTGCCGTTGGCGGCACCATTGCCGTCGCCTACAACAAGCCTGGCTGCGACCTCAAGCTGACCCAGAAGCAGGTGGCCGACATCTTCCTCGGCACCATCAGCGACTGGAGCCAGCTCAAGTGCGGCAAGGGCAAGATCTCCGTGGCGCACCGTTCGGATGGTTCCGGCACCACGTTCGCCTTCACCAACTCCCTCTCGTCCTTCTCCCCCGAGTGGAAGAGCAAGGTGGGCGAGGGCAAGAGCGTCAAGTGGCCCGTCGGCGTCGGCGGCAAGGGCAATGAGGGTGTCGCCGGTATCCTCACCAACACCCCCGGTTCGATCGGCTACGTCAACCAGTCCTTCGTGAAGGCCCCCCTGCAGGCGGCGGCCCTCCAGAACAAGGCTGGCAAGTTCGTCAAGCCCGGCTTCAAGAGCGGTTCGGCTGCCCTCAACAACATCCGTCTGGATGCGCGCCTGGCCGGTGAGGATCCCAACCCCGCCGGTGCCGAGAGCTACCCCATCACCACGCTCACCTGGATCCTGGCCTTCGAGAAGGGCAACGGCCCGAAGGCCGCTGAACTGCGCGAGGCCTTCAACTACATCCTGGGCAACAAGGCCCAGGGCCTGGCCGACAACCTCGGCTACGTGCCCCTGCGCGGCGACATCCTCAAGAAGGCCAAGGCTGCCGTCGGCAAGATCGGCTCCTGATCGGGCGCTGATCGCTACGGCTTGTCTCCATTCATCCACTCAGGGGGCTTCGGCCCCCTTTTTTGATGGATCGACGCGGCCGCGGATCGACGCGGCCCTGGGCCGATGCGAAGACTTCGGCAAGGGCTAATCCACCCTTAACCCGGCCATTACCCCTGCTTTGCTCAACGAGCAGTGATCCTCCATACAGTTCCGTGAACTCCACCGCACAGTGGGTCCATGGTTTACGCCTCCAGTGGTCAGCAGGGTTTTCGCAGTGCCCTCGAAGACACCTACCAACGCCGTGACCTTGTGCACCTCAGCGCCGGTAGCCGGGTGCCCCTGCTGCGCAACAGCCTCTGGCTGGTGGCCCGCGGCATGGTGAAACTCAGCTGCATCACCGAGCAGGGCGACGACCTGGTGCTGGGGCTGGCGGGACCCAATGAGCCCTTTGGGGCGCCCCTCACCAACCTCGACCTCTACGAGGCCACCACCCTCTGCGACAGCGACCTGCTGTGCATCCCCCTCGATGAGGTGGAGGAGACCCCCCACATCGCCCGCAGCCTGGTGACGGCGATGGCCAGCCGCATGCGCCAGTCGGAGGCGCTGATCGCCCTGCTGGGCCTGCGCCGGGTGGAGGAGCGGGTGCGGGGGTTCCTGGAGCTGCTGGCCCAGGAGTATGGCCAGCCCTGTGAGCAGGGCCTGCGCCTCAACCTGCGCCTCACCCATCAGGACATCGCCGCCGCCCTCAGCACCACCCGGGTGACGGTGACCCGCGTGCTGGGCATGCTGCGGGAGGAGGGCTGGTTGCAGCTGGACGGCCAGCGCCAGCTGGTGGTGAGCCACCTGCCCCGCGACTAGGTCGCGCGATTAGGACGCCCTGGAGCGCGGCAGCAGCAGCTCCAGAACGGCTCCACCCTCGGGGTGGTTCTCCGCCCGCACCAGCCCGCCATGGGAGAGGGCGATCTGCTGAACGATCGAAAGGCCCAGGCCGCTGCCGGTGCTGGGCCCCTTGAAGCGGGAGGGATCGCCGCGGTAGAAGCGCTGGAACATGCGCTCCAGATCCTCCTCGCTCAGGCCCGGCCCCTGGTCGTGCACGCTGATCGCGCACCAGCGCTCACGCTGGCGGATCTCCACGGCGATGCTGCTGCCATCGGGGCTGTAACGCAGGGCATTGTCGAGCAGGTTTACCAGGGCCTGGTGCAGCCGCGCCGGTTCCACGGCCGCCATGCAGGGAGCCCCAGAGCCATGGATCACCTGCAGATCGATGCCCCGGCTGCTGGCCAGGGGCTGCAGGGTGGCCCACACAGCGGCGAGCACCGCGTGGGGATCCACATCACCAGGGCTGCCTTCGGCCAGGGGGGTGTTCTCCAGGCGCGAGAGATCCAGCAGATCGCTCACCAGGTGCTGCAGGCGACGCAGTTCCTTCTGCAGCCGTCCCACCAGCACCGCCTGGTGCCCGTCCACCCGTTGGGCCAGGCTGTCGCTCACGAGCATCAGGGCGGTGATCGGCGTCTTGAGTTCGTGGGCCACATCGCTCACCCAGCCTTCCTGGTGCTCGAGCTGGGCCTGGAGGGGATTGCGGCCCTGCATCAGCAGTCCCACCCAGCCATCGAGGCCCGGCAGCACGAGGAAGTTGAGGGTGTCGCTGCGCACCGGCCAGCTGCCCCGCTGGGGAGTGCCCTTCTCCCGCGCCAGCTGGATCAGATGTAACACCTCATCGCTCGGCTCCAGGGCGTTGATCGGCTGACCCAACAGCGCCGTACCACTGACGCAACCGAGCAGCTTTTCGGCCCGCGGATTGAGGCTGGCGATGCTCAGGTCTGGGGCGATGGCGAGCCAGCCCTGGGGCATGGCCTCGATCCAGTCGCGCAGCTGCTGATCCGACACCTCCCTCGGCGCGCCGGGCTGGGGGCGTCGCCGCCACCGCGCCTCCAGGCGCGCGCGGCGGCCCCGGGCCTGCCAGCCGATCGAGAGACCCACGGCCAGGGGCAGCACCAGGCTGAGGGCGGAACGGCTGTCCATGGCCTTACCCGAAGCGGTAGCCGAAGCCCCGTACGGTCACCAGGCGCACGGGGTTGGAGGGTTCGTCCTCGATCTTTTCGCGCAACCAGCGGATGTGGACATCCACGGTCTTGCTGTCGCCGATGTAGTCGATCCCCCAGACCCGCTCGATCAGCTGCTCCCGGCTCCAGACGCGGCGGGGGTGGAGCATGAACAGCTCGAGCAGCCTGAACTCCTTGGGGGAGAGCTTCAGCTCCTGGCCCCCACGGCTGGCACGGCATTCGCCTGGAAACAGCTCCAGGTTTCCGCTGCGGATCCGCTCCGGCCGCCGCGGTCCATCCAGCGGGGGGAGCTCCTGCTGGCGGCTGCGCCGCAGCAAGGCACGGCAGCGGGCCACCAGCTCCCGCATGCCAAACGGCTTGACCAGATAGTCGTCGGCGCCCACTTCAAGGCCCAGCACCCGGTCGGTTTCGGTGTCGCGGGCGCTCACCACCAGGATCATCGGGCCCCCCGGGCTCTGGCGCAGACGCCGACAGAGATCGAGGCCATGGAGCCCGGGCAGCATCAGATCGAGCAGCAGCAGATCAAAGTGCTCGCTGCTGAGCAACTCCCAGGCGCTCTGTCCATTGGCGGCGGCGCTCACGGCAAAGCCCTCCAGCTCCATGGCCTCACTCACCGTCTCGCGGATCGTGTCGTCGTCCTCCACCACCAGCAGGCGTGCAAGGGGAGCAGGGGGGGGCTGGCTCATGCAGCCATTCTGCTGACCAGGCCCTGTAGCCCAGGATGCGTGCGGGGCAGTTCCGCCTGGCGCTCAGGCCAACCCCCTCAGCCCAGCCAGGCGAGCAGCTCGTCAGGGGGCGATTCCAGGCTGGGCTGGGCTGTCAGTTCGCGTTTGGTCCCGGAATAGGCGGCATAGAGGGCCAGGTGTCCAGCGAGGGACATCTCACCGTCACGTCGGTAGTAGTCGCTGACCCAGGCCAGCAGACCAGCCAGCCGCTGGTCCTGCTCCTCGCGGGAGGCGTACTTGTGGGGTTCCCACGGGCGCGATCGACAATTCTGCAGACACTGCTCCTCGCCGGGATTGAGCAGCAACAGCCGGGGCCCCAGGGGCAGGACAGTCGCCACCAGGGAGGCGTAGCAGCCCTCGATCACCCACTGGGCGTTGGACTGGCAGAAGACGAGCACATCAGCCTGGGCTGCGCCTGCATCGCGGGGAACGGCGATCTGGTCGGGTTCCCAGGCCACCGTGTCCAGATCCAGCAGGGCGGCGCCGCGCTGATCGGCAACCCAGCGGGCCAGGGTGGACTTGCCGGAACCTGAGTTGCCGAGGATGGCAAGGCGCAGAAGCTCAGACATGCCGATGTTCATCGAGATCGGGAGACTTGACTCCGCCGCAGTCCTGCCAACGCGCCAGCAGGCTGTGGAGTTCCCCATGCAGGTTGCGCAGGGCCGCGATCTTCTGCTCGATTTCTCCGGCCTTGGCGCTGATCGTTCCCTTGATCGACTCACAGGTGCAGACGCCTGAGCGGCGCGCCTCCAGGATCTGCGCGATCTCCTGAAGGGGAATCTCCATCGCCTTGAGGGTGCGGATCAGGTGGAGCTCCTCAAACACCGTCTCGTCAAACAGGCGGTAGCCCCCGTCGCTGCGCTCGATCGGGTGGATCAGTCCCTCGTCGCAGTAGAAGCGGATGGTCTTGACGGAGAGGCCGGAGCGTGCAGCGACCTCGCCGATCTTCATGGCCACGGCCGTCAACCCCATAAGACTCCAGTTACAGGAGATGGCACCCTAGGGCCGTGGGCCTGGACGGTGCGCACCATGGCAACGGCCCAGCCAGCGCCAAGTCCAGGGCCACGAAGTAATTGTGTACATTACTTCAAGATGCTGGGAGCGTGCGATGGGCTCAGGACGCTGCAGTTCAAGCCGGGAGGGGAAGGTGATGCTCTCCTGCTGGATTCCGCTGGAGCTGCGCATGGAACTCGATCGGATCTGGGCCGCCAAGGGGCTGCGGCCCCACGGGCGCACCCAGCAGGGAATGGCCGACATGATCGCGGCCTATCTGGCGGCCCACCGGGAGGGCTGAGCCGTGGGTCGTGATCACCACTCCAATCACCACGCTGACGAGGACCACCACCACCCCAGCCACCACGGCGGCAGTTCGGCTGGGGCCTTTCGCTGGAGCATCCTGCTGAACAGTGGCCTGACAGCGCTGCAGCTGGTCGTTGGCTTCGGCTTCGGATCCCTGGCGCTGATCGGCGATGCCCTCCACAACCTCGGCGACGTGGTGGGCCTGGGTCTCAGCTGGGGTGCCGAGCGCCTGAGCCAGCGTCCAGCCTCAGGGCGCTTCACCTACGGCTATGGGCGGACCACCCACATGGCCGCCCTGGTGAACGGATTACTGATCTTCTCCGCCGGTGTGGTGGTGGTGGTGGAAGCGATCCAGCGCCTGTTCGATCCGGTGCCGCTGATCGCCGCCCCAGTCGCCTGGGCCGCTGCCGCCGGAATCGTGGTCAACCTGCTCTCCGCCCGACTGTTCGGCCACCACCACCACCACGACCTCAATCAGCGGGCTGCGGTGTTGCATCTGCTCACCGATGCGGCCGTGTCTGTGGCGGTGCTGGTGAGCGCCTTGCTGGTGGCGAGCACCGGTTGGTTGTGGCTTGACGCCCTCACCGCCATGGGCGTCGGGGCCGCCGTGATCTGGAGCGCCTGGGGCCTGCTGGTGGAAGCCATTGCCGTCAATCTCGACGCCGCTCCCCGGCACATCGAACTCGAGCGGGTGCGCCAGGTGCTGCTCGATCTGCCGGGTGTGGTGGCGGTGGAGCAGCTGCATGTCTGGGGAGTGAGCAGCTCCCGCACTGCCCTCACCGCCCACATTCAGTACCGGATCCAGCCCGGCCTCGACGCCGATCAGGTTCTCGCCCAGGCGCGCCACCGCCTGGCCGAGCTGGGCATCCGCAAGAGCACACTCCAACTCGAAGCGGCTGAGTCACACAGGCCAACCCAGCCGCCACACCACGGTGCCCTGGAGCCCAGCTGATCAGGAGACCCGGCTGAGCTGGTGATGACCGGCGAGGCCAACTGGGCAGATGCACGCCCTGGTGGTCAGCCCGGACTGGATGGAGCAGCAGGTCCGTCTGCCAGGGCCCAAGATCACGCCTACGCTGTCTATAGAGGCAGAAGACCCATGAAGCGCCTGGTTCTCGTTGCCGTGATGCTGGCGCCCGTGCACGCTGCCCATGCCCAAGCACCCGCAATCCGCTGCCCTGGCAACAACACGGTGGAGATGCGCTACTGCGCCGAGAAGTCCGTACTGCAGTCCGATGCGCAGTTGCAGAGGAAGATCTCCAGGCAACTGTTCAAGCAATGGCAGGACGCCACAAGGGCAGTCTGCGAGAAGGCCTATGCACCCTACAAAGATGGGACGATCTACCCCCAGATGATCGTGGGCTGTGACGACAATCTCAATCGCTCCCTCCTCAAGGAATTCAAGGGGCTAGAGAACCGGTAGGGAATGAATGCCCGGGCATCAGAGAGCTGATTGCGCCAGGCATCCCGGCTGCTATCGGACGGCCACAAGGGCCCTGTGACTTGGCGATGGGGTGAAACGAGCCAGAGCCCTGAAGTGTTTCAGCAGCCGTGGTGCAGTGCTTTCGACCACGGTCACAGGCCCTAGCATGGATACAGGAGCAGCGCATTGGGCACGCGGATGGTGGGCCTTGGGATGAGCCAGCAATGAATCAACGAACGAGCTGCCATGGATCAATGGTTCTCATCGCCGCTGGAGTGCTTTGCGGAGTGGTGACTGCTCTGGGAAGCGCGGCGATGGCCCAGTATTCGCCGAACTGCGAACGAAACGGCAAGAGGGATTACTGCGCCATCACGCCAATGGACAACGCCAGCAAGAAGACTGAGACCCTCACCGCAATCACCTTTGCGGATCACACGGTCTATGAAGTCGTGCGAAACGAGGCGTCATGCAAGGACACCTCAGACAAGGTAAGGACCTGCAACGCCAGGATTCTCACCCCCAGCGGCAAAGACAAATCTATTCCTGCATTCTACAGGGGCACTTACTACGAAGGCGGCTACAAGCATGAGTATGTGGGTAAGGGCGTCCACCTCACCTATTTCTTTCTAGACTGACTGGGCAAGAGGACGCGAGCATGGAACCGCTCTGGATGCTGGCACCCTGGGCGCTCTTTGCCATCGCCGCTGGGCTCAAGTTCTGGCGCATCACGGCCCTGTTCCGCAGGCACCTGCTGGGAGCACCATCCCAGACGGAACGCTTCAGGCAGTCACTGGAGCGGATCTGGACGACGAAGTCCTGAGGGTGGCGGCCGCGCTCACTTGCTGACTGCCTTCCAGATCCACCAGGCAACCAGACCCAGCACCACCCAAGGAATCAGTGCTCGGAAGAGCAGCAACACCACAAGGACAATCGCAGCAGAGGCCGCGGTGCGCTTCGTGAGCGCCTTTGCCTCATCGGTCATGAAGCGCCAGCGGGGTAGCAGGGGCATGGCTGGAAGGGGTGGGATTGGGTGGATCACCCAGGACATCCTGTGGGGATCCTACGCGCCAGGCCAGGATGGCCAGGATTGGGGAAGCCTCCGGGAAGGTGCATCGCCAGGATGATGTCAGATCAGGGCACAATGCCTTGCGGCTAGCAACTGAGCCTGTAGGTTGTGCGTGCATCCCATCATCTGAGTATGGCCCTCACAGGATCCGATCTGCTCGCCAAGGTCAAGGAGCTGGCCGATGCCTCCAAGTCCGATCTGGTGCGGGCCGCCGGCTACGTGAGCACCAAGAAGGACGGCAGCGAGCGCCTCAACTTCACCGCCTTCTATGAGGCGCTGCTGGAGGCCAAGGGCGTGAGCCTTGGTGAGTCTGGCGGTAAGGGCAAGGGCAAAGGGGGACGCTCCCTGAGCTATGTGGCCAAGGTGCAGTTCAATGGCAACCTGCTGGTGGGCAACGCCTACACGGCCCTGCTGGACCTCAAGCCCGGCGATGAGTTCGAGATCAAGCTGGGCAAGAAGCAGATCCGCCTGATCCCCGCCGGCGGCAGCGACGAGGAGGAGTGAGCTGAGGCCCTGAGTCTCGTTACGGCTGGACTCAGGCCCCTGGTGGGCCAGTCAGCTGCAGAACCTCCCAGGTTCGCCTCCATCTGCTCGAGGGCGCTGCCCAGGTCGGCTAGCGCTCGGCGATGGCCCCACGTTGTGGAGCAGCATGTTCATGGCGCCGAGCGGGATCACCGTGGACGATGTCGCTGCCGTGCAGGGCGTGATGGTGCAGGTGATCGCGCTGCTCCCGCGGCATCTCGGCGAAGTGCTCCACGATGGTGAGGAACATCGCGATCAGGAACTCGCCGGTGCCGCAGGCGGGTTCGATCATCGGCCGAGGTGGGAAGTACTGGCAGGCGCCGAATTGGCTGTCCTGGGCGTTGCGCTTCAGCAGGCCCTCGTCGGCATCGCCCTTGATGTCGGGGCTGAGGGTCACCCACTGCTCCGCGCTGGACGGTGCAGTAGCTCCAGAGCTTCTGGACGATGCGGCTGGCTTCGGCGCTCATGGAGTGGTTCCGGGCGTGCGTGGGGGCGGCTCGGAGCCGACCAGGTGGGCGGCGAGGCCCAGTTGCTGGGCTGCCCTCACGAATGGGGCGTCCAGGCTGCAGAGGGTGGCACCGCGTCCGGAGGCGATCGCCAGGTGGAGGGCATCGGCAGCACGCGGTGCTCCAGGGACTGATGGCCAACGGCGCTGGGGCCTGCTCGAGAACGGTCAGGGCGGCGGCCGTGTGGGCTTCCGGCGTGAGAACCGCCAGGAGCAAGCAGGTATCGAGGTAAAGCATCAACCGCCTGCGTCATCCCGGAGGGCGCGGACGGTGTCGACACTGCTGGTGGCCTGCTGGGGCAACGCCTCACCCAGGGCTTGAAGCTGGGGCAGGAGATCGCGAACGGATTGACACTGACGGGGCACAAGCTCGGCGATGGCCTTGCCGCGACGGGTGATCGCCACGGGCTCGCCCATTTCCACCACATCGTGCAGGCGGGAGAGCTGGGCCCCTTGGCCTCTGCCACGGTGACCTGCCGCATGCTGTTGACCATCTGGATGACCAACTCTGGCTGGCCTGCGTAGTCGTGGGGAGCAATGACCCGTGGTGGGAGGTTCAGGTGGCGGATCCGTCGCGCGATGCCGCGGTCATCGTCGCCCTCCTCTGCCACGACGTAACGGGCCAGCACGTTCGTGTCGAGCCCAACCCCAGGTTCAGCAGGCTGGCGGAATCAAAGTCGACGGGGACCGGGTGGCGGCGACTGGTGAGAAGACCAAATCCACTGCTGGGCGTGGCCCGTTCTGGCTTGCAGGGGCGCACTTCGAGATGATCTCCCCCAAGCTCAAAGCCCACGTGACTGCCGCGGGCCAAGCCAAGCTGTTGCCGCATGGTCTTTGGGATGGTGAGCTGGTGTTGTTCCTGGTGGAGTCCCCGGCCCAGTCTGGCCGGTTGAGGACTCTCATTCACCCTGGTCCGGTTGTAGGGGTCCACGTCCCACCAGCTGTTACCACTCCAACTCAGGCAACTCCCGGAAGGCCTGGCGGACGCCGGCGCTCCAGCCGGCGCTGATCGTGGCGAAGTAGCTGTCACCTTCCTCAAAGCGGCGTTTCTTGAGCATCTGCAGGCTGTCCCGTTCGTAGCAGAGCAGGTCGATCGGCATCCCGACCGACAGGTTGCTGCGCATCGTGGAATCAAACGAAACCAGAACGCATTTCGTGGCTTCCTCAAGTGAGGTGGTGGGCGTGATCACGCGGTCGATGATCGGTTTGCCGTATTTCGCTTCGCCGGTCTGCAGGAAGGGCGTGTCTTCGCCGGCTTCTATGAAGTTTCCTTCCGCATAGATTCTAAACAGCCGCGGCGGTTCCCCCTTGATCTGCCCTCCCAGGATGAAGGAGGCGTTGAACTTTACAGGTGTTGCCTCCAGGAATGGCGCATCACGTTGCTCGATATCCCGCATCGCATCCGAAACGAGAATGGCCACATCGAACAATGTTCCTGCCGTCCAGATCGTGTTGGCTCCTGTGCTCACAGTCGCCCGCTGCTTCAGTAGGCTCACCACTGCCTGGGTGCCTGCCAAGGTTCCGGAGCTCAGCAGCACGATCACCCGATCGCCGGCCCGCTCAAAGGTGGTCATCTTGCAGAACTTGGCGAAGTCGTCCACGCCGGCATTGGTGCGGGAATCGGAAGCGAGTACCAACCCATCGCGCAGCAGAATTCCCACGCAATAGGTCATCGTGGTGGCGGTCCGCTGGTCATGGCATCCTCGCTGCCGGTCAGCTCATCCGTCCACACCTTGAAGGATTCCAGCGTTGTGGGTCCGAAGGTTGTGGTGAGGGCCACGTCGGCGGCATCCCGGCCTCGGGCGATCAGGATGCGGCCGATCCGTGATTTGTGATTGCGTGGATCGAAGGTGTACCAGCCATCACCTAGATAGGCCTCGAACCAGGCGGCGAAGTCCATCTCAGAATAAGGCGGTGGCTCGCCGATATCGCTCACATAACCCGTGCAGTAGCGCGCTGGAATGTTCATGCAACGGCAGAAGGCAACGGCGAGGTGGGCGAAATCACGGCAGACACCCTCGCGGTCATGGAAAACCTGATACGCCGATTTCGTCGGGTTGGCATGGCCATAGCCAAAGCGGATGTGGTGGTGCACATAGTCACAGATCGCCTGCACGCGTCCCCAGCCTGTGGGTGCCGTTCCAAACAGCTCCCACGCGATGGGCGAGAGCAGATCGGTTTCGCAGTAGCGGCTGCCGAGCAGGAACAGCAGCGCTTCATCCGGTAGCGCGTCAACTGCTCGCTCTTCCAGCCAGGGTACAAAGGGGTCGGGCTCGCCGCTATCGGCCACCACGCCTTTGCCCCTCAATGTGATCAGCCCTGTCGGAGCCACGAAGCGGCTGCACCAGTTGCCATAAGAGTCGCGATAGGCCCTCACCGGAACCGACGGAGTGAGAATCAGATGGTCGGGCTCGATGATGTCGGAGACCCGGATGTAGTTGATGCTGAGGGTGACGATCATTGGCGTGGGCTTTGGACAGCGATACACCAACTCGTAGCCCACTCTGATCTTTACCATCAAAACCTCTTGGGAATTCGATCGGCCAAGCTTCGCTCAGTGATCACGTCTCTGCAGTTCAAAGCTGGCCCCATGATATTGGCTCTCAATGATGAGTATTTGCACGCAGAGCTTGGCAGTTGAGGCTTGACTGAAAAAGCTGAAGACGTGTCGGATCGGTGAATTGTTTACCCTGAGCATCTCTCTCCTCCTTGGCTTCAGCTTAGACGTTCGCTCAGCCACAGGCATCGAAGCGCCTGCTTGGCCGCCGCTCCGCCCCAGTGGAGCTGAGCCCCTTCAGCTGCGCCCGATCAGCTGCGCCCGATCAATTGCGGCAGGGTGACTTCGAGTGCCTGGGCCAGTCGCTCGCTCCAGTGCTCGACCCCGGCGTCGCTCTGAAGCAGATCCTGACGGATTTCCAGTTCCACATGGGGAATCTTGCGCTGCTCCCCATGCACCACGATCGTGTAGTCGGTGTCGTCGCTCACGGCATAGGGAGCGTTCTCGCCCACCAGCAGGGAGTTGTCCTGGCTGAGCCGGCTGTGCATCAGCCGTCCCAGGCGTGGATCCCGGCCGAACAACACGCCGGCATGCCAGGGCCGCTCCTCTCCCAGGTAGATGGGTGTGAAGCTGTGCAGGGCCAGCAGCACGCTGGGGCTGCCCTGCCGGTTGCGCCGGTCGATCTCGCTGCCGATGCGCCGGTGGTAGGGAGTGAACACCTCCTCCAGCCGCTGACGTCTGCCCTGGGCCGAAAGGCCCTCGTTTGCGGCGATCCGGGTGCGCTCGCTGAGCACGGGGATGGAGTCGGCCGCACCCGGCGGTCGGTTCGCATCGATCACCAGCCGTGAGTAGTTGTGCTGAATCAGGAAGGCATCGAGCCGCAGCGACAGGCGCCGTCCCAGTTCGGCCACCCCCAGATCCCAGGCCACATGGGTCGACAGGGTCTCCTCCGAAAGCTGGAGCCGGTTGAGGCGGCGGGGGATCGCACGCCCGGCGTGGTCGCAGGTGATCAGGACAGACGAGCGGCCGTCGGGGCGCTCAATGCGGAACACCGGTGGATCGTCGTCGCCCAGCAGCCGTTCCTGGGTCATGGGTGGAACGCTAGGGGAAGCGACGGCTCCGCTTCCTAGGAGGCTGGTGGGCATGGATCCTCGCGGGCAGCTCCCACCCGGCCCACCCTGCGGCCTGGAGCATTGGGTCGGTGCGTTGGCGGGCCTGGGCTTCGGGTTGGGGCGGGGTAGGGACCATGGCCCCGATTCTCGGGGGAAATCTGTAAGGGCGCCATCCAGGTGGTAGCCCAGGCCTCAACTTGGTGGCCCAGCAGCTTGGATCGGACCCCCACGGACCCACGGCTGGCTTCGCCCGTTATTGCGAATAGATCAACACGCTGTAGGGCGCGATCGACACGGATGCTGAGCAGGGCAGTGCATCGCACGAGCCCGGTCCTGCCTCCGTATCACTGCTCTGGTAGCCCTCAAAGCTGGTGCTGTAGCCCTGCCAATCACTGTTGAAGCGCAGTTTCCAAAGGCCAGCGGCAGGAAAGCCCACCACGTAGCCGTCCTGGGGTTGATGCAGGAAGTTGGCCACCACGACCACATCATCCGCGGGGCCGCCCTGGTCCCAGCGGTGAAAGGCCAACAGCTTGCGCTCCTCGTTGAGGTGGTACACCTGAGTGAACTGCCCGCACAGTCCCTGGGAGATCCCCTGCTGATTGAGGCGTAGGCCGATCAGGTCCCGATACAGGCGCACGATGCCGGAGAACGTCGCGTTCTGATCCCAGTCCACAGGCACCGTGTCGCGGAACCAGCCACCTTCGAGAAACTCCTGCCCCTGAAACAACATCGGAATGCCCGGGGCTGTGAACACCATGGCGGCAGCCATCGTGGAGCGCTTCTGCGCATACCATCCGGTGGGGTCGCTGCCACTCACCTCCTGGGGAATGCGAGCTTGCCCGTTGGCCACATCATCGTGGGATTCGCTGTAGATCACACGCTCGAAGGCGTCGTCGTTGTAGCGGTAGAGAATCGCGTCACGGATGCTGCTCAGGGAACGGCTCTGGTCCTGGGTAGCGATCACGGCCTCGCGAATCGGCTGCACGAAGTTGGGATCCCACTGGCTGCCGAAGCCAGCGCCACCGGCCCCTACCCCCTTGGTGATCCAGTCGTTGCCCTGAAGGTCTTCGGCGATGGTGAGCCGACCCGGGCGTGAGCGCGCCACTGTTTCATTGATGGCCTGAAGCATGCTCCAGCCATCGGGCAGCTCCTCGTTGCCGCTATCGCCGTAGTGGCGGATGTAGAGCGTGCTGTCGAAACGCAGGCCATCCATGTGGTATTCATCCAGCCACATCAACACATTATCGAGGATGAACTGCCTTACTTCACCGCGGCCATAGTCTGGACGAGTTTCCCCCCAGGGCGTGATAGCCCGATCATCGTTATAGAAATAGATGCCGCCTCTGCCATTCTCCGACCAGCCATCGAACTGCCAGAGGTCGAGGTCACTGGGGCCGAAGTGGTTGTACACCACATCCAGGATCACGGCGATACCTGCCTGATGGGCCCGTTTCACGAATCGCTTCAGGCCCAGGGAGCCGCCGTAGTCGGAGTCGACAGCGAACAGATGGGATGGGTTGTAGCCCCAGGAGCGGCTGCCCGCAAACTGGCCCACCGGCATGATCTGAATCGCATTCACTCCCAACCGCTTGAGGTGCTCAAGTCGCGCGGTGATCGAGATGAACTGGCCTGGCTGGCCGGCGTTCTCATTGTTGAAGGTGCCTACATGTAGCTCATAGATCACCAGCTGGTTCCAGGGAGGCATGGAGAACTGATCATCCTTCCAGTCGAAGGCTGGGTCATGGATGACGGCGTTCCCCACCGAGCTGGTCACTTCCCGTGCGTGGGGATCAATTCGCTGCAGCACACCTGCAGATGTAGTGAGTTGGTATTTGTAGTGATCACCCACCTGGGCGGAGGCTACCGTGGCCTGCCAGTAGCCGTGCCCGTCGGCTGTCATCGGATCGGTGGCGCCGTTCCAGCCGTTGAAGTTGCCGATGACAGACACCTGCTCGGCATTGGGTGCCCAGACGCGAAAGCTCACGCCATCGGCCTGGAGCGTGGTGCCCAATCTGGGTACGTCTGGCGTCTCGCCCATGGCATCACGCTGACTCTGGGTTCTCTGGCCCCGGCGCGAACGTCAGGACTGTTCACGTCTGGCAACGACTCTTCATGAAGGAGCGCATGTCCGTGACCGGGGCGGTGTGCCTAGTCATTAGGCAGCCTCGGACGCAACGGCAACGGCATCAGCATCGACTCTGGCCGGCCCCGCCGGACATCTTCAGCCCTGGGTCCTGCCAGCCTTCCAGTGCGGCCACCTGAAAGGGACTTCGATGAGCAGCCAGCGTCCCGATCCCCTCGCCGTTCTGCGCGAGCAGGAAGCCCACCGTTTGCCCTGGCTGCTGCCGATTCGCCACGGCCGGATGGCGGCAAGTCCCCTGGCCTTCTTCCGAGGCGCAGCGGCCCTGATGGCCCTCGATCTGGCCCGGCAGCCCCATTCGGGGGTGATGGTCCAACTCTGTGGTGATGCCCACCTGATGAACTTCGGCTTCTACGCCTCCCCGGAGCGCAAGCTGGTGTTCGGCCTCACGGACTTCGATGAGACCCTGCCGGGCCCCTACGAATGGGACCTGAAACGGCTCGCGGCCAGTGTGATGCTGGCGGCGGAGAGTCTTGGCCTCGAGCGGGATGACGCCCGTTCGATCGTGCGCCGGAGCGCTCGCCGCTACCGCCACACGATCTCGGACCTCATCCAGCTCGGTTACCTGGACCTCTGGTACCACCGTGTCGACGTGGCGGCCTACCGGGAGGGGGTGAAACACCGGCCCCTGCGGGAGTCCCTCGATGCCATCGCCGAGCAGGCCCAGCACAACGACAACCGCCGGGCAGCCCGCAAGCTCTGTCAGCGGGACCCCGCTGGCGTGCTCCGCTTCCGCCATGACCCGCCCTTGCTCTGGTGTCTGGAGTCACTGGCGACCGAGGCCGCTGACCCCAGTCGGTGGCGCCGCTTCGTGCAGCAGTCCATCGAGCAGTACGGCGCCTCCCTGCGGCCGGAGATGCAGTGGCTGCTGGGGCGCTACACGGTTCTCGACTATGCCCTCAAAACCGTCGGCGTTGGATCGGTGGGCACCCGCTGCGCCATCGCGCTCCTGCAGGGTCGCGACGAGGACGACTTGCTGATCCTCCAGATCAAGGAGGCGGGAGCTTCCGTGCTTGAGGCCCACTTGGGTCCCAGCACGGCGGGCTCACCTGGCGAGCGCGTGGTGCGCGGCCAGCGGCTGATCCAAACGGTGAGTGACAGTTTCCTTGGCTGGGTTGAGCCCTCCCCCGGTGGCGTGGCCACCTATTGGCGTCAATTCCGCGATTGGAAGGCCGTGGTTCCGCTGGACAACCTGGATCCAGACTCGCTGGCCGACTATGGAGCCCTCTGTGCGGCCGTGCTGGCGAAGGCCCATGCCCGCTCGGGCAGGGGCGAGGCCATCGCCGCCCATCTGGAGTCCCAGGGGGATGCCGATGACGCCCTGGCCGACTTCGCCCTGGCCTACGCCGACCAGACCCGTGCCGATCATCAACGTCTCGTCGCGGCGATCGCGGATGGTGAACTGGAGGCTCAGGTGGAGGTCTGATCGCTGGGCAGTTCCACCACGATGTGGGGGTTGGGCAGCTCAATGCCCAGCACCTGGAACCGTTCCACGACGGCCTGGAAGACGGCGCCGCACAGCGTCCGGTTCTCGAATGGACTGTGAATCCAGAACTTCAGCATGTAGTCGGCTCCACAGTCCCCAATCCCCAGCATGTGGGCCTTGGGGGGGTGGTCGGCATCAACGCCGGGAACGGCGGCGGCGATCTCCTCCAGCAGGGCCTTGATGGTGCTGATCGGCTGGCTCGGATCAACGCTGACGGTGATCTGGGTGTGGAGCAGGGTGCGGCCGACGCCGAATTCGACCGTGCTCGTGTTGAAGAACGTCTGGTTGGGGATCACGAGCTCGGCATTGTCCCGCTCGCGCCACAGCCGGGTTGCCCGCAGGCCAAGCCGGCGCACCTCACAGAAATCGCCATCCAGCGCCACGATGTCTCCCGGCCGGAGGGAGCCCTCGAACAGCAACCACAGACCGCTAACGAAGTTGCCAAAGACCTCCTTGACGCCAAAGCCGAGGCCCACCGACAGGCCGCCCACAATGGCGAACAGGGCCGTGCTGTTGAAGCCGATCGTCTCCAGCACGGCCACGGTTCCGAGCGTGATCACCGCATAGCGCACCATCAAGCCGATGGCCCGCACACTGACGCGCTCCAGGGCAAAGCCCCGCTTGAGCAGCCAGGCCACACCCAGCGAGGGCGGCCCTGAAGAGACCATGAGCAGATACAGCACCACGACCAGGCGCGTCATGTCGCCCACGTTGACGTTCGCCCCCATCCAGTGGCCCAGGGGGATCAGCGCCAGTTCGTCGCGGGTGTCCAGCAGTTCGATCAGGCACCACAGCAGCACACCGACCAGGAACGGACGGATCAGCAGATGGCGAAGCGGCTGGATCTGATCCTCCGGGAGCCAGCGCGCACCCTGGCGCAGCAGCAGCTCGGACAGCTGCAGGCAGGCCAGAACGCTGAGCAGCAGGACGGCCAGTGCCATCGGTTGCTGGGCGATGGCCAGCAGCCCGCAGCCCAGGCCTCCCACCACCACCGTGGCCGTGAGTTCCAGTGGCCAGGACGTGACCATGCCCCCGTAGCGGTGGGTCACCAGGCGAGAGCCCACGATGGTGAGGGCCACGAGCGCGAGCTGGACGAGGACCTGGGGCCGGCTCAGCATCGGCAACCAGCCCATGATCTGACTGAGCAGGTCGTTCATGGCGCGGGAGCGAGGGCCCGGATCACGGCTCCGGTTGCCTCCGTGGCGGTGAGCTCACCAAAGGCCACGGCCGACACGAGGCGACTGAGGGCATGGTCGCGCGGGTCACCAGCTGGCAGCAGTCTGGAGATGTCATCGGTGGCGTCGGCCTGCTGGACGGATCGCTGCATCGCCTTGAGCACGGGGGTGTCCATCGCCGAGGGCGGCACGAAGCGATTGGTGGGCAGCATGTCCTGGTTGTCCGTGGTGAGGCTGCTCTGGATCCAGGGGTTCAGCGAAAACAGCGCCAGGGAGTCCGCCAGGCGTCGCTGCTGGGCCGTCGACCCGGTGCCAAAGGCCAGCACCCGCAGCCGTGTGATCGGAGTGGGGGGCCCGTAGGGACCGCTGGGAAGGTCACTCACCCCGAGCTCGACCCCCAGGGTGCGGCGCAGCCGGCTGAGGTTGCCGCTGTTGCAGGGGATCCAATCCAGACGCCGCGCCAGCAGACCTTGAACCAGGGATTCCTGGCTTGGCTTGATGAAGATCTGCTGGTTGAAGTTGGCGGCTGAGAGCCACTCCAGCCAACGCTGCAGACCCTGGCGTTCGCTGGCGGTGAGGGGGCGGCCTGCAGCGGCGGTGATGATGCCGCGATCGGCGCCTAGCGGGCCGGCACTCCAGAAGAGGCTGCGTGATTCCACCGCCAGCCCCACCCGCAGCCCCCCGCGGGCCTGGTTGATCAGGGCGCCGGTGCTGGCAGGGCTGGTGGCCAGCCGGCTGCGGTTGTAGCAGGCGAGTTGCGGTCGCCTCAGGATGGGCAGGCCAGCCAGGTCCCGGGGCGAGAGCTTCAGCCGCTCGCGGGAATCCGGGTCCAGCTGGCTGCGGGTGCCCTCCGGGATCGTGATGCTCCGGGCCAGGTTGGCCTCCACCAGGCTGCGGGCGGTGGAGCCAGCCACCAGCATCAGGTCCGGGCCGAGACCCGCAGCCTGGCGACGGCGCACCTCATCGATGAACGTGCTTTCGCGAAAGAGATTCGTTTCAATCGCCACGTGCGGATGCAGCTGGCGATAGGCCGCCACGATCGTCTGCGCCTGCAGCACCTCCTCCTGCAGGATCGCTTTGGTCAGCGGCTGGTCGCCTTCGACGCTGATGGCGAGATAGGCCGTTCCACGCAACTCCTGCGAACTGAGGCCGCAGCCGGACAGGACGGTGAGCGGCAGTGTCAGCAGCAGGACCGCCAGAACTGATCTCATGGGCTGCTCCGACCGTGCGGCCACCACAACGCTACGTCCAGAGCCCGTGGGGGAAGCTCGGAGCAGGAAGGGGGATGCCCTGACTCACCGGAGCGCGGATCGATCAGGCCGACTGGACGGGGACAAGCACGGGATTCAGTCGCTGGCGCAGCTTGCGCAAGGTTCTCCGCTCCAGGCTCTGGGTGTAGTTCTTGCTCACCCCCATGATCTGGGCCACCTGAGAAAAGGAGCAGGGCTCCTGCCGGATGTAGCGCAGGTTCAGCAACTGCTGTTCGCGCGCTTCAAGGGTCTGAACCTGCCGATGCAACCAGCGATAATCTTCCTCTGGGCTGAGGGTGTGCTCGTCCTGGATCACATCCAACAGGCAGGGCCCATCATCGAGGGCGCCAACCGGCTTGTCCAGGGAGACGAGGCGACACTGGCCCACAATCCGCAGGGCCTTCTCGATTCGCTGCGGTTCCTCCCCCAGGCTTTCGGCCATCGCCTGGTCGGAGAGAGTCCCCGCGGCGCAGGCCTGCAGGGACTCGGCACGATGTGCCAGTGAGAGCAGGGGCTTCGGTATCCGGATGCCGTTCCCGAGTTCATGGATGCAGTGCCTCACCCCATGCCGGATCCACCAGAAGGCACAGGTCGAGAACTTGTAGCCCCTGCTGGGATCAAACTTCTCAACGGCTGTGACCAGTCCGAGGTTGCCGGCCTGCAACAGATCGAGCATCTCGAGCTGGAGATTGCCGATTCGATTCTGGTAGCGGCGGCAGATCATCACCACAAGGGGCAGATTGGCCGACACCATGCGATTGCGTGCTCGGGCCCCGCTTCGCCTCAGCGCTGTCGATGCGTTGGACTGCGACAGCCACTCCTGCACGATTCCGCCCAGATGGAGTTCCTCAGGGGGGGTGAGTAACGGGATACGCCCAACCATGCGAAGGTAATCGCTCAGACCATCTGCAAGCTTGCTCTTGCTGTTGATCACAGAGGTCATTGGCTTCTCTCGTTTCCATTGGCCACGCGATTCCAGCAGTGGAGCAGTGAATCAGTGGAGCGGTGAAGGAGTCGCAGGGAGCAGCTTGATTCGTCGATGGCTCTCGGTCGCTGAGGAAACCTCAGGAGCGCATGATCAGGGACGCCAATGAGGCCAGTAAGAATCAGGCTTCAGTTCCTCCAATGGGCTCTCGGTTCAGCCTAGGAACTGAGAGTTGCCGGCAGAAACTCTCTGGGCTCCACGCTGCATGAGGTGGATGGCTTTTATTGGACAGATTCGGCCCCTGACATCGTTAACCCCGGGCGGGAAGAACAGGGTTTGGTCTCAGTGTAGACCTCATGGGGAGTTTTGCCTCCCAGTGCGCTGTGCGGTCTTACATGGCCATACCTCCAGAAGAAG
>NZ_NQLA01000159.1 GCF_002252705.1 Vulcanococcus limneticus LL | reverse complement strand
CAGGCCACCAGAAGAGCCGCAGTCGGCACTGGCGGTACCATTGGCTCAGGCTGCTTGAAGAGCAGCCCAAGAGTGGCAACTTTCCTGAAAGTCACCGGATCATGAGCAGTACCTATAGCTTCTTCTGTTCGATTGTTAAAGTTGTTGCCGAAGGATCCCACTTGGCTCTTCAGTTCAACAGCAGCAATGAGCTCACCTCTATGTAGAACCAACAAATCCCAAAGTTTTGTAGGCCGGAAGAATCCAGGCAGAGTAAGCATTGCTCGATTCATATGAATATCTGCATGTGATAGGCCGTTTAAATTGACGATGTCAATAATCAGCGAGAGGAAGCCGTCCATATTCTTCCCTGATGTAACACCAGCTCGCTCCCCTTGATCTGCTTTGCCCAAGGCGAGTTGGCGTTCTTTGGCTGCATCGCGATTGCCCCAAAATTCCTTAACCGCCTTGTGAGCCTTCTGTTTGTAGTCTGCTAAGTCTAACGTCATCTGGTTACAGTCTTCTCAAGTGAACGCAAATCATCACTTGATTACCCAGCTCGCTCCGCAGCGCAGGACCTGAGCCCATAGACTGGTACACAAATACCAGTCCGGCCATGGCCCGCAGTGCGATCCAGTTC
>NZ_NQLA01000158.1 GCF_002252705.1 Vulcanococcus limneticus LL | reverse complement strand
GCATGCAAGCCGTAACTCACGACATCACGGCGCTACTGGCGATGGCGATGAGAAAGCCAGAACCAAGCTCGAGTTAAGACTTTGAATCAGCCCTGCCCGGCAGGGGAGCCCTCGGTGGCGAGGCCTCTGCCGCCAGGGCAGAACTCGGAAGGGCCGTCAACAGCCCAACGCCCACGAACATCAGGAGCAAGGTGGAGAAGGCCATCCGTGCCAGCCGGAGGAAAGGAGTGGCGAACGTCATCGGATCAGGTGCCAAGGGACGTTGGTGATGCCGCTGAACTCAGCAGCTTCTGGACGATGGCGATGCCGGTGAAGGCCTGCCAGCCGAACAGCAGCAGCACTCCCCCGTTGATGGCCACATGCAGGCCCCGGGCCCAGTCCTTGCCCTTCTGGAGGGAAGGTCCCAGGGAGGCCGTGGCGATCACCAGAAGGGCAACCGCCAGACCAACAAACAGATGCGGACCGATGATCAGCTTGCCGTGCTTGAGGAAGGTGGCAGCCAGCCCACCGGCGGTGCCCAGCAGGGTGAGGCCCAGGAGCACCGCACCGAGTTGGGCGTGACGCTGGCCGTAGTGCAGGGGAACCATCGCCTTGCGTTCCTCGGCGCTCACCTTTCGGATCAAGCTGGCCTTGAAGCCCAGGTAGCCCGAGTAGAGCATCAGGCTCAGCAGCACCCACATCAGC
>NZ_NQLA01000026.1 GCF_002252705.1 Vulcanococcus limneticus LL | reverse complement strand
TCCGCGCCGCTGAGGATCCCGAGTTCGAGACCTTCTACACCAAGAACATTCTGCTGAATGAAGGTCTGCGCGCCTGGATGGCGCCGGCTGACCAGCCTCACGAAAACTTCGTCTTCCCTGAAGAGGTTCTGCCCCGCGGCAACGCTCTCTGATCCTGGTCACGCGCTGGATTGCTCGATGCGGCGATCCAGTTCATGTCTCCAGCGCCCCCTAGGGGGCGCTTTTTTGTGGCCGGCTTAGGCTGTATCGCTGTTGGGGCGCCTGCCGATGCCAAGGTTCTTGCCCGGCATGGGGAGAGCCGCTGCGGGCCCCGCGTCGGGCCGGCTTGATCCGTCCGTCTGGCTGTTCTTCTGGTCTGCCTTTGCCCTCTATTTCGGGGCCGTGGTGCTCCGTCACACCTGGTTTCAGACCTCCGCCTGGGATCTGGGCATCTTTGATCAGGCCGTCTATCTGATTGGCCAGGGCCTGCCGCCCTTCAGCAGTTTTCTGGGATTTCACATCCTGGGAGATCACGGCGCCCTCGTGCTCTACCCGTTGGGATGGATTGATCGGCTGCTGCCATCGGTCTACACCCTGTTGGCTCTCCAGTCGGCGGCCCTGGCCTCCGCGGTCTTCCCCCTGCAGCGCCTCGCCCAGCGGCGCCACCTGGGGCCGGCTGCGATCCGCACCAGCCTGTGGGTGTTGGTGCTCTACCCGGTCGTGTTCAACACGGCCATCTTCGATTTTCACCCCGAGACACTGGCTTTTCCGCTGGTGATGCAGGCGATCGTGTTGATCGAGGAGCGTCGTCGCAGCGCCGATTGGCAGGTGGTCGGCTGCCTGCTGTTGGCCCTCACCTGCAAAGTCTCCCTGGCTCTGTTGGTGCTGGGCTTTGGTGGTTGGCTGTTGCTGCAGGGGCGCCGCTGGCTCGGTTTGGTGCTCTGCGGGTTGGCCGCCAGCTGGTTGCTTCTGATCGGTGGATGGCTGATTCCCGCCTTCGGTGGTGAGGCCGCCTCCCTCAGCCGTCACCTGGGCAAGTTTGGCCTGGAGAGGGAAGCAGGCTCCGGTGGCGGGGCAGGCTTTGTGATGCAGGCACTGGGCTCCCTGGTCGGCCAGCTCTTGTCAGGGGCCAACCTGGCCTATGGGCTGCTGCTGCTGGCGCCGGTTCTCTATCTGCTCTTGCACAACCGGCGCTTGGGGTTGTTGGCGGGCCTGCTGCCGTTCGCGCCACTGTTGCTGCTCAATCTGCTGGCCTCCCAGGCGAGCCTGAAGGATCTGGTGCATCACTATTCGCTGTTTCTGGTGCCGCTGCTGGTGGCCCAGGTCCAGTCCACCTTGGCTCCCGCCGGTCCCGCAGGGCGCGCTGGTTATCCCGCCTGGCTGAGGCCCCGCCTGTTGCCGGTGGTGGTGGGCTGGACGCTCATCGCCTTTGTGTCACTCTCGCGCCTGTCGTTCTTCCTGGGCCCGTTTCAGGACTCCCTGGATAACGCCCCGGCGATCCGACAGGCGATCGCGCTGGTGCACCCGGGGGCCTCCGTGGTGGCCACCAATGCCCTGGCTGCCCATCTGGCCCGGCGTCCAGCCATTGATCTGCTCAGTTCCCGGTCGGCCGCCAACCTCTCCGGCGCGGATCAGGTGCTGGTGGATGCCCGTCGCGCCAGCTGGAAAGCCTCACCCAAGTTGATCCGGAGGCTGCTGCGCCAACTGCGGGCGGATCCGGCCTGGTCAATCCGGTTTCAGCGGGATGATGTCTGGCTGTTCGAGCGTCGCTCGGCCGCAAAGTCCCCTACGATGGCGAAGTCCCGTCAGCAGTGATGTGGGCAGGGTCGGTGCAGCTCGCCTGCAGTTTCCCTGTTCCGGATGCATCGCCGGCTGTCAACCATCCAAACCAAGGAGGAGGTGCCCGTGAGTCACAGTTGTTCCATGCAGGGTCTGCTGATCGCGGAGAACGCCGGCTGATTTCGGCGCCTGATTCCTGATCATTCGGTTCCGCGGCAAAGCGGACCCGGCGAGAGCCCCTGGGACCCTCCGCAAGGTTGGTTCCAGGGGCATCGTTTTGCCAGGACTTTTTTGCCTGGACTGATTTGTCTGGATCGTTTTAGCTGGAGCGTGTTGCTGGACAGTTCTCTAGGGCTCCAGCCAGGGAGTCAGTGCCCGGCGGGCGGCCGGGTTGTCAGCGCGGTCGCGCTGCAGCACGGCCACCCCGTCTCGGACGGTCTGCACGCCATAGCGGCCGGCCAGCTCGCGCAGTTGTTCCTGGCTTCGCTCCAGGGCCCGTTGGTCGCGGCGAAAGGCCACTCCGTAGCGCCGGAACCAATCCAGATCAACGGCGATCCACTCCACCTGGCGCTCCTGGCCAGCCCGATCCAGATAGGTCACGCCATCGGGGAAGCGCACCAGCACTTCGCGCCTGGCCAGGTGGGGCACCAATGGCGTGTTGGCCGCCACACTCGCTCCCGCCGGAATCAGCTGCAGGGCCTGGTGGGCCTGCTGGCCGTGGTGCCATTGGGCCAGCGGTGAGCTGTAGACCCAGGGCTGAACGCTGTCAGGGATCAGAAAGGAGAGGCTGCGGTTTGGGTTGCCCCCCACGGTGAACAGCAGTGACAGGGCGATGCAGCCCGCCCATACGGCCCGTAGCCGGCGCGACTGGAAGGCCTGGCCATGCCGTTCCCACCAGAGCACCGTGCCCGCGAACAGCCCAGGCACCACCAGCAGCGTGTAGCGAATGTTGATCGAGAGCGGGTTGTTGCTGCCCTGGGCCAGCAGCAGCCCCAGCATCGGCACTCCCATCAGCAGCCAGCTGTCCAGGGCCACCAGCGGCACCAGCATCAGCGGCAGCCCCTGGCCCAGCAGGTAGCGCAGGGTCTGTCCCGGCGGACTCACCAGCTCGCGCAGCAGGGTGAGCGGTTGGCCCAGGGCCTGGCGCAGCACTTCCAGGCTGGTGGCCTGCTCCTGGCCGGGGATGTACTGGCCGAAGTTCTCCACCATGAAGCGGCGGGAATTGTCGTCGCTGAACAGCGGCATCAGCACATTGGTCACGATCACGACCCAGGCCCCGCCGTAGAGGGCCAGGGCCAGGGCCACTGGCCAGCGCTCCCGCTGGCGGATCGCCAGCCACAGGCCGATGCCCACCAGCAGCACGCCGGTGTCCTCGCGGATCAGCGGGATCGGCAGGGCCGCCAGGGCGATGAGCCAGGGCCGGCGGTGTTCGAGGGCCAGCAGCAGCGCAAACACGCAGATCGGCAGCTGGCACAGGTCGGTGAAGTTGCCCCAGGTGGGCCCCAGCACCGCGTTGGCCCCGTAGAAGGCGATCGTGAGCATCGCCGCCAGGCCCGGTTCCAGCCGCTGCCGGGCCAGCAGGTGCAACACCAGGCCCGCGCCGGTCATCAGACCCACCTGCACCACGGGAAGGGCCCAGATCCCCAGCAGACCCACCAGCGGGATCCACAGGGCCAGCACTGGCGTGAAGTGCTGGCCGAGGCGGTGGTAGCCGAGGGCGGGCCACTGGCCGCCATGCACCACGTTGGTCGAGAGCTGGGAGGAGAGGGTGCTCTCGAAGGGGTGGCCCCGCAGGCCGTTCCAGAGCACCTGCAGGAAGATTCCCTGGTCGTAGGAGGCCGTGAGCACCTGCAGGCGCCACCACTGCAGCAGCAGGCCCACCAGGGCGAACAGCGCCGCCGCCAGCAGTACTCGCCGCTCCGGAGAGAGGCGCTGGGGGGCTGCGGACATGGCGGCACCGACGGGGCGTGGCCGGAAATCTATGGGGGCTTGGGCGGCTCTGGCCGTGCCCGCTAGGGTCAGCCCTGCTTCGGGCCAGGCCTGTGCCCCACTCCGCTGTCCCCCACCCTGCTCAGGCCGCCGCCGCCGCCGAGCATCCGCAGCGGATCATCCGCACCCCCTGGGGGGAGTTGCGGCCAGCGGTGGATCTGGCGCCCCTGCTCTACATCCTGCTGCTCTACGGCGTGGTGTATTTCCTGCCCTTCGGGGTGTTCGAGCTCTGGCGCAAGGGCGAGGACGGCCCGGCGGAGTGGGTGCAGTTCCTCGGCTATGCCGGGGCCTGCCTGTGTTCGCTGCTGGTGCTGTGGCGGCGGCGGCGGCAGGTGGGCCGACTGAGCTGGATCGCCTGGCTGCTGCTGGCGCTGTTCTGTTTCTACGTGGCCGGCGAGGAGATCAGTTGGGCGGAGCGGCTCACCCATCAAGGGCTGGAGGCGATCCGGGAGATCAACGCCCAGAAGGAGACGAATCTGCACAACCTGCCGGTGCTGCAGAACTACCTGCACCTCTCGTTCATTGCCACAGGCCTGTTCTTTGGCTGGTTCGGCTGGCGTCTTTGGCCCGGCATCGATGCGCTGCCTTCCCGCTGGTACAGCCTCTACTTCCTGGTCGTGGCGCTCTTCTACACCTACTGGGATCTCTCCTGGATCACCCTCGGGGAGCGCATCCGCAACGACCAGGAAGCGATTGAGGTGCTGATGGCGGTGGGGTTGTTCCTGCACGCCCGCTCCTTCGCCTTCCCGGCCAGGCGCCCGGAGTCGGAGGGCTGAGGCGGAACGTCGCCTCAGCGGATCTGGGACTTCACCGCCGCAATGGCTGCCGGCAGGCTCTGACGCAACTGCCCCAGGGCCTGGGGCTGGCCGCAGAGGCCTCGACTCAGGTCGCCGAGGGCCTGGCGGATCGCCGCTGCGCTCGGCTGGGTGGTTGGTGTCTCGAGTCCGCGTCCTGCCGCACAGGCTCGCCAGTCGGCCAGCAGGACCACACTGCGGTAGGCCCCGGGCCAGGGATTGCTGGGCTCGGCCCGCTCCAACCGGCTGAACCACTGGGCGGCGCTGGTGGGCCGGTTGCGCAGCACCTCCAGCAGGGCCAGGCTCCAGAGGGCGTCGCGGTCGTCGGGGCGCTGGCTGAGCCTGCGGCGGGCCCATTGATCGACCCGGCCCTGGTAGAGGAAGTGGGGATCGAGCTGGTGCTGGGGGCCGATCGCAGCGAACAGGGGCGGCAGGCCCACCACGCCCCGCTCCAGGCCGCGGGACAGGGCGATGAATGGCGCGTCGAAGGTCTGGGCTGATCCCGCCTGGGGGCGCCGCTGCCACAGTTCCACCTGGCGTCCCTGGCTCCAGGGCCAGCGCTGCACCAGCTGGAAGCGGCCGTCGCTGCGGACCCGCCGGCTGAGCTGCCGAGCCGCGGCGCGGCGCGTGCCCTGATCCCCGGTGGCCAGGAGGAGCCACTGGCTCTGGGCCAGGACCGGTTCGTGATCCTGGGGCCGTTGCCCCAGCCGGCGGGCCAGCACCGAGGCCCCCTCCAGACGGCCGAAGCTGGTGAGGGTGTGCTCGTTCAGATCCGCGCTGTTGGCCACCAGCATCACGGTGCCGGGACGCTGTCCCAGCCGCTGCCGCAGGCTTGCCATCACCTCCGCCGCCGGCGATCCCGCACTCCGCTGGATGGCCTGGGCCTGCTGCTGGGCCGTGAAGCCGGTCGCCCCGAGCAGCCCCAGGCCCAGCAGGCCCGCGGAGGCGGGGCGGCCCAGGCGCGGCTGCAGCCAGATCGCCAGCTCCCGCCAGCCCCAGGCCAGGATGAGGACCAGCAGGGGGAGCACCGGCGCGATGTAGCGCGGATCCTTGTTGGGACTCAGGCTGGTGAACAGCCAGCCGCTCAGGCCGCAGCCCAGCAACCAGGGCCAGCCTGGAGGTAGCGCGCGCAGCGGCTGACGGAGCAGCGACGGCAGCCTGTGGTGACACCGCCAGGCCGCCAGGGCCAGCCCCCCCAGGCCCACCGCCACGCTGAGCGGCCCCAGCTGGGAGCCCCAGAGTCGCGGGTACCAGAGCAGGCTGGCCAGGCCCAGGCCAGTGGGATCGCCCTCAGCGGCCCCCGATTCCACGACGGCCCTCTCGGTGCCCCCCAGGGTGGTGATCCAGTTGTGGTGGAGCCAGGGCAGCACCAGGGCCAGCACCAGCGCCAGGGCCGCCAGCACCTGCAGCCTGCGGCCCCGCTGCCCCAGCCCCCGCCCCGCGGCCCAGAGGCAGGGCGGCACCAGCACCAGCAGGGCGCTCTGCTTCACCAGGATGGCGGCGGTCACCGCCAGCGCCGCGGCGAGTGCCTGGCACCAGCCTCCCCCGCGCGGTGCCTGCCAGCGACCCAACAGCCACAGCGCCAGCACGGAGGCGGCACTCACCGGCAAGTCCAGGGTGTAGTCCACCCGCAGGCTGGCCAGGGCCGGGGCGACGGCCAGCAATGCCGCGGCCAGCAGCCCGAAGCTGCGCCCCTGGAGCTGCCGCCCCCAGCAGGCCACCACCAGCAGCAGCAGACCGTGCCAGAGGGCCAGGGCCCAGCTGGCCTGGTCCGGGGCCTGGCCGCTGATCGCCATCACCGTGCCGTTCACCAGCGAGGCCAGAGGAGGGATCTTGGGTGAGAGGTCCAGCAGGCCATCCCAGCCAGGCCAGCCACCGCCGGCCAACAGCCCCAGGGCCCGGCCATGGTCCACGGCGCTGTTGAGGTAATCGGCCTGGTCCCAGGCGGGAAGGCGCTGATCCAGGGCCAGCCAGAGCCGGTCGGCGGCGGTGCTCAAGACCCAGAGCCCTGTCAGGGCAAGCCACCAGAGCCAGGGGCGGCGTTCGAACGGGCTGGTCAGGGGGGATCTGGCAGTCAGCCGGCAGTCTGAAACGCGGACCATCGGCCCCCCAGCCGACGTGTGTTCTGGCACACCCGATCTGGTGGCTCCCTTGACCTCGTCAGACACTGTGGGCCTGGCGCATTGCGCCCTTCCTCTATTGGTGTGAGGACCATGAAACTGTTCCAGAAGCTTCTTCTGGCGCCTGCTGCCCTGGGCCTGATGGCTCCTGTGGCTGCATCCGCCGCTGACCTGAACCTTGCCGGCGTCAACCAGTACGCCACCAGCGACGAGCAGGTGACCTCGATCACCCAGTTCTCGGACGTTCAGCCGACCGACTGGGCCTACCAGGCGCTGAGCAACCTGATCGAGCGCTACGGCTGCGTGGCCGGCTACCCCAACGGCACCTTCAAGGGCCGCCAGGCGATGACCCGCTATGAAGCGGCCGCCCTGCTGAACGCCTGTCTCGATCGGATCACCGAGGTGACCGACGAGCTGAAGCGCCTGATGAAGGAGTTCGAGAAGGAACTCGCCGTGCTGAAGGGCCGGGTGGATGGCCTGGAGGCCAAGGTGGGTGAGCTGGAAGCCACCCAGTTCTCCACCACCACCAAGCTGAAGGGTGTCGCCACCTTTGTGTTGGGCGCCAACAGCTTCGGCGGCAGTGTCGAGGGTCTGCGTGATGCCTACCGCGCCAGCGAGGGTGCTACCACCTTCAACTACGACGTTCGCCTGAACTTCGACACCAGCTTCACCGGCAAAGACCTGCTGCGCACAACCCTGCGGGCCGGCAACTTCGCCAACTCCGGCTTCGGTGGCGGCTATACCACGGGCACCAACGATGCTGCCCTCGGCCTCAACCAGCTGGAAGTGGCCTTCCAGGGTGCTTCCGGTGCAGACTCGGTTGAGATCAACCGCCTCTTCTACCAGTTCCCCATCGGCAACGGATTTACCGCCACCGTGGGCGGCAAGGTTCGTCAGGACGACATGCTGGCCATGTGGCCAAGTGTGTACCCTGCTGACACCGTCCTCGACATCTTCACCTACGCCGGTGCCCCTGGCGCCTACAACCTGAACCTGGGTGCTGGTGCTGGTCTTTGGTACCAGAAGAACGGCTGGAACCTCAGCCTCAACTACGTTTCTGGTAACGCCCAGAACGGCAGCCCCAACGACAACTTCGACAACTGCGGTGGCATCGGCACCGACTGTGCCGCTCAGACCGGTACTGCTCAGGTGGGTTATGCCGCTAGCAACTGGGGTATCGCCGCTGTCTATAACTACAGCAATGGTGTCGGCCCTGCTTCCGGTACCCCGCTGGCTGTCCTAGGTGGCAGTGGTGTCGGCAACCTGTTCGATACCGTTAACTCCGTCGGCTTGAGTGCCTACTGGCAGCCCAAGACCAACGGCTGGGTTCCTTCGATCAGCGCTGGCTGGGGCATTAACTCCTACAACGAGGACAATGCGGCCGCCAACTTCGACGGCGTGGCAAGCCAGTCCTGGTATGTCGGCCTGCAGTGGCAGGATGCCTTTGTCAAGGGCAACGCTCTGGGTATGGCCGTGGGTCAGCCCACTTTCATCACCAGCTGTGGCGACTTCTGCGACAGAACCCCCCAAGACGCAGGTTACGCCTGGGAGTGGTGGTATAAGTTCCAGGTCACTGACAACATCAGCGTGACTCCCGCCATCTTCTATCTCAGCAATCCGCTGGGTGCGTTTGGCAACGCTGCCCGTGTTGCCGCTGGTGAGAATGGTGCTGCTGTTAACAACTTCGGCGGCCTCGTTAAGACTACCTTCAAGTTCTGATCGCACTGGTCTGATAGGGAGCCTGAGGGCCTTGCGTCCGGGTTCCTGCCCCAGAGCCTGGAGTTCTTCCTCGCGCGGCTCAGTCTCTGTCTCCTCGCATTCCTCGTTCACCTCATCTTCTGGCCGCGGCAATTGCCGCGGCTTTTTTATTGCTTGTACGATCCGTCCACCCCGCTGAGGGGAGTCATCATCTGTGGCCCGTGATGTCCAAGCTGCGGTGTGTTCTGGGTTGTGTGGCAATGGGCGGCCTGATGCCCCCCCTGGCCAGCCAGGCCGCCGATCTGGTTCGGCCCGAACGGGTGTGGTCCTCCCCGCTGGACCCTGGGGCTCTCCCGGAGTACACCCACCCGTCGCAGCCCGCTGCTGGTCTCGAGCAGGTGACCTCGATCACCCAGTTCTCGGACGTGCAGCCGACCGACTGGGCCTACCAGGCGCTGAGCAACCTGATCGAGCGCTACGGCTGCGTAGCCGGCTACCCCAACGGCACCTTCAAGGGCCGGCAGGCTCTCACCCGCTATGAAGCGGCCGCCCTCCTGAACGCCTGCCTCGATCGGATCACCGAGGTGACCGACGAGCTGAAGCGCCTGATGAAGGAGTTCGAGAAGGAACTCGCCGTGCTGAAAGGCCGCGTGGATGGCCTGGAGGCCAAGGTGGGTGAGCTGGAGGCGACCCAGTTCTCCACCACCACCAAGCTGCGCGGTGAGGCCCGCATGGTGCTCGGTGGGCTCGACTACGGCGGCAACACCACCCGAAGCCCCTATTACACCAATCCGGCCACGGCTCCCTACTTCACTCCGCTGCCTGAAGCGCTCACCTTCAACTACGACGTCCGTCTCAACTTCGACACCAGCTTCACCGGCAAGGATCTGCTGCGCACCCAGCTGCGGGCCGGCAACTTCGCCACCTCTGGCTTCGGTGCCGAGCCCACGCCGGTCACGGCCCTGGCGGCTGGTTTCCAGGAGAGCTGTGGCAGCGGCACCGGTGCCATCTGTGTGGATGGGGTGGTGATCAATCGCCTCTATTACCAGTTCCCCATCGGCAGTGCCCTCACCGCGGTGGTGGGTGCCAGGGCTCGCCAGGATGATCTGCTGCCGGTGTGGCCCAGCCTCTACACGGCCGATCGCATCCTGCAGATCTTCCAGTACGCCGGCGCCCCCGGTGCCTACAACCTCAACCTGGGGGCCGGTGCCGGCCTCTGGTGGCGCCAGGCCGGCCGCAGCACCGGCTGGAGTTTTGGTGGCGCCTATGTGGCGGCCCAGGGGAATCGCGGCAATCCCTCCCAGGGGGGGATCGCCACCGACGGCTCCGCCGGCAGCGGCACCTTGCAGCTGGCCTATACCGGCAGGAACTGGAACCTCAGCGCTGCCTACACCCGCAGCGGCAGCAATGTGAGCTACCTCGGCAGCCCGGTGGCGGTGGAGATCCAGCCGACGGCTGGAATCGACAGCGGCACCACCGACTCCTTTGCGCTCTCGGGATACTGGCAGCCGTTCCGCAGTGGCTGGCTGCCCTCCATCAGTGCCGGCTGGGGACTGAACCGAATCACCTACTCCGACCGCAACACCCTCGTGCCCGCCGGGGAACGGGGCTTCAAGGCCGCCAGCCAATCCTGGTCGGTGGGGCTGGTGTGGAAGGACGCCTTCGCCAAGGGCAATGCCCTTGGCCTGGCCTTCGGGCAGCCGACCTATGCCACCAACACCGATGGCGACACCCCCTGCGTCTCCTGGAATCCGCCGGCCTGTCGCAGCAGCGGCGGTGGCAAGCCTGTGGGCAACTTCCACGAGCCCAAGGACCAGAGCCTCGCCTTTGAGCTGTACTACAAGCTCCAGGTGACCGACAACATCGCCGTGACCCCGGCCGTCTTCTGGTTCAACCGGCCCCAGGGCCAGTACACGCTCAACTACGGCCCGGGCACCAACGACCGCGGCACCCTCAGCAGCTTCGGCTATCTCGTCCAGACCACGTTCCGGTTCTGACCCGATGGGCTGATCTCGGATGATGGGGGCTGACCCGCGCTCCCGCATGCCCCAGGCTGCCCCTGATCCCTACCAGGTGCTCGGGGTGCCGCCCCTGGCCTCGACCGCCGAGATCAAGGCCGCCTACCGCGCCCTGGTGAAGCAGCACCACCCCGACACCGGCGGTGATCACCACACGATCCTGGAGCTCAATGCGGCCTGGGAGGTGCTTCGCGATGTGGATCGGCGGCGGCGCCACGACCAGCTGCGGACCACAGCGGCCGGGGCCCCGGCTGTGGCGGTCCCCGGTCGCAGCCGTCGCCGTGCCGCCGACCAGGACAGCGAACTTGGCCAGTGGCTGCAGCTGGTCTACGCCCCGATTGATCGCCTGCTGGGCCAGGTGATCAACCCCTTCCCGGCCCAGTTGCGGGCCCTGTCGGCCGATCCCTACGACGATCAGCTGATGCAGGTGTTCTGCGCCTACCTCGAGCAGAGCCAGGCCCGGCTGGAGAAGGTGGTGGGCCTCTACCGCTCCCGGGCCTGTCCGGTTTCGGCCCAGGGTTTTGGGCTGAGCCTCTACCACTGCCTCAGTCAGGTCCAGGACGCCCTGGCCGAGCTGGAGCGCTACACGATGGGCTACGTGGACAGCTACCTCCACGACGGGCGCGAGATGCTGCGGGAGGCCAAGCGTCGTCGTTCCCGGCTGCATGAGGAGCGCCGGCGGCTGGAACTCTGAGGCCAGGGCGCGAGTCGAGTGGCGATCCTCCGTGGGCGACGGGCTCAGCAGGCCAACAACTGGTCGAGCCGCAGCCAGATGTCAGGCACGGGGCGACGGAAGCGCAGCTGGGCGTAGTCACCCTTCACGGCCAGGATTTCGGCGGGCCCTTCGAACAGATAGTCGGGTGCGACGGGATCGCTGGCGCCGGCCTCGAGGCTCCCGGCGTAGGCGGTCCGGTTCACCTTCACCAGGCTGCCCTTCTTGAGGGGGGCGCAAGTCGGCGCTGGGCTCGGCGTCGCTGTCGGCGTCTCGGCCATGGGAAAGGGGGCGGTGGGGCCAGGCTAGAGCCCCTGGCGCTGGGTCTGGTCTGGCCCTCGTGCTCTCGGGCCGGTTCGGCCGCCCCATGCGCTGGGGGCCTGTGTTGGTTCCTAGCCTGCGGCCAACCTTCGTGCGGTCTCGGCGTGCGCATTCTGCTGGTGGGCTGCAGCGGCTTCGTGGGCGCTGAACTGGTGCCGCTGCTGCTGGAGCGGGGCCACCAGCTCAGCCTGGTGAGCCGCCAGCCCCGGCCCCTGCCCGCCGTGACCGATCCGCGGCTGGAGCGCCTGCAGGCCGACCCCGCCGATCCAGCCAGTTGGCAGCGCCCGGAGCTGAGGGAGGCCCTGCAGGCCGCCGAGGCCGTGGTGAACCTGGCCGGCGAGCCGATCGCCGAGCAGCGCTGGACTCCGGCCCAGCTGCGGCTGCTGGAATCCAGCCGCGTCGCTACCACCCGCGCCCTGGTGGCGGCCCTGGCGGCCAGGCCGCAGCCCCCGGCCGTGCTCGTGAACGGCTCGGCCATCGGCTACTACGGCACCAGCCTCACGGGCCGCTTCGATGAGGCGAGTCCAGCCGGCAGCGATGTGCTTGGCCGGCTCTGCCAGGCCTGGGAGGCGGCGGCGGCCGAGGCGGCGGCCTTCACCCGCCTGGTGATCCTGCGCATCGGCATCGTGCTCGCCCCAGGCGGTGGTGCCCTGGGCAAGATGCTGCCGGTGTTCCGCACGGGTTTCGGTGGGCCGATCGGCAGCGGCCGCCAGTGGATGAGCTGGATCAGCCGCACGGACCTCTGCGCCCTGATCGCCGCGGCCCTGGAGGATCCGGCCTACAGCGGCACCTTCAACGCCGTGGCCCCCAACCCCTGCACCATGGCGGCCTTTGCGGCTGAGCTGGGCCGCACCCTCGGCCGTCCCAGCCTGCTGCCGGTGCCGGCGCCGGTGTTGCAGCTGCTGCTGGGGGAGGGCGCCCAGGTGGTGCTGGAGGGCCAGCGGGTGCAGCCGGCCCGGTTGCAGCAGCAGGGCTTTGCCTTCCGCTACCCCGAGCTCAGCCCTGCCCTCGCCGCTGCCACCAGCCCAGCAGCCCACTGACCAGCGCGGCCGCCATCAACAGGCCGATGGCGGGGGTGAACAGGGGCTCCCAGAGGCTCTGGAACAGGGCCAGTGGCCCCCCGATTCCCTGGCCCTGAAGCAGTACCGCCACGGCGAACCACAGGGCGCCAGCGATCACCAGGAACACATCGGCCACCAGCAGGCCGTCGAGCCAGCCCTTGAGGCGCAGCTGCAGGCCAGGGTTGGTCGCGGCGCTGGGGGCGGCGGCGTTGGCCGCCGCGGTGTTGGGACTGGACTCAGGCATGGGGCTGGGTGGCCGGGTCCGCACCCAGCAGTTCGGTGCGGATGTCGGCGGCCATCCTGGCGGTGCCACCGGGGCTGCCGATCCGCTCGCGGCCATTCGTCACCAGGGAGGCGTGATAGCCCGGATCGTGCTCCAGCCGCTCCAGCAGCTCCGTCACGAGCTGGGCGGTGCCCCGCAGCTGCTGCTCGCTGCCGGGGCTGCCGCTGGCGCAACTCAGGGAGGGCCCGAGCAGGCGGCGCTGGGCCTCGGCGAAGTTCTCGGTGAACTGGGGCCCGGCGCCCGCTAACTGCAGCACCGGCTTGCCCAGCCCCACGGCCTGCTCGGCGGCGGTGCCGGCCGACGCCAGCAGCAGGTCGCACTGCTGCACCACCGCGGCGAAGCGGCCCCACTCCAGGCCCACGGCCAGGGGGCCGCGCCGCAGCCAGCCCCGGTCTTCCTCCCCCAGCTCCAGTCGCCAGCCCAGCCGCTGGGCCAGGGGCGCCAGGGCCTCGCCACTGAGCTTGCCCACCAGGGCCGCATGGATGCCGAGGCGACTGGGCGACTGCCAACGGGCCTCCAGCTGCTCCAGGCTGCGCAGCATCAACTCCAGGTTGTGCAGGGCCTCCGGCAGCCGGCTGCCCGGCAGCAGGCCGAGGCGCTGGCGCGGCGCTTCCCCACCAGGCCCGCTGGCCGAGGGGGGGCTGTCCAGGGGCTCGGCTGGGGCCAGGGCCCCATCGAAAAACGGATTGCCCAGAAACTCCACCGGCCGGCCCAGTTGGTGGCTCAGGTCGCGGGCGGTGAGGGCATCGCGGCTGAAAACCCGTCGGAAACGGCGGCTGCGCAGGCAGGCACCACAGGGCCAGGGCAGCCGCAGTCGCCCCTCGTAGTGGCTGGAATAGGCCACCAGGTAGGTCACCACGGACCGGCGCGTCAGCCAGGCCGCCACCACCGGGATCACGTCGCCCACCACCACGATCAGGGCGTAGCGGTGGGCGATACGGAACAGCAGCAGCAGGCGCCGCACCAGGTAGACGGCCTGGCCCTCCAGTACCTCCTTCAGCCGGGCGCTGCCGCTGGTGTAACCCAGACCGCCGGTGCTGTATTCACGGGTGCGACCCAGCAGGGGCAGCCCGGCCTGGAGATAGGCGCGGCCATGGCCCACCAGCGGCAGGGCCTCCACCTCTAGGCCCCGGCGGCGCAGTTCCCTGCCGATCAGGGCACCGCTGAGGTCCTCCCCATGGCCGTTGCTGACCAGCAGGATGGGGGCGCTCAAGCCGTCAGCCAGGCCTTGACCTTCGCCAGGGCCTGCCAGTCGGGCCGCCGGGCCAGGCCATCGGCGATCGACTCATCCAGCTCGGCCGCCAGCTCGGGGGCCATCAGGCGGATCCGCTTGACCAGATCGATGTGCTCGCGCACGCCCTTGGCATTGGTCTCCAGCATCGCCAGGCTGAGGTTGATGCGGGCCTGGGGGTCCTGGGGGTTGAGCTTCACGGCGGTGCGCGCCGCCCGCAGGGCTGTCTGGGGCTGGTTGTCGAGCAGCTGCAGCCAGGCCAGGCAGGTCCAGCCGGCCGAGAGCCTCGGCTCCTGCTGGGTGATGCTCAGGAAGTCGTCGATCACCTCGCCCAGGGGAGCGCCCTGCTGGTAGCGGCCGATGGCCTGCTCAAACAGGGAGGCCCCCGCCGACGGCGTGCTGGCGTCGGAGCTGGCGTCTCCCGTGGCGGGCGTGGTGGCCGTCATGGCGCTGCAGTTGGACGTGCGGTGCCCTCAGATTGCCATTCGGGCGGCAGGCTGGAGGGCCCCGCCGGCTTCAGACGGCGAAGGAGCTGCCGCAGCCGCAGGTCTGGGAGGCGTTGGGGTTGCTGAAGTTGAAGCCGCCTCCGATCAGGGCGGTGGAGAAGTCGAGCTGCATCCCGTAGATGTAGAGGAGGCTCTTGGGATCGCTCACCACCGTGAAGCTGGGGGCGCCTTCCGGTTCGTAGACGTACTGCTCGTCGTCGTCGCGGATCGTGCTGGCCTCCACGAAGTCCATCGTGTAGCTCATGCCGCTGCAGCCGCCGGAGCGCACGCCGACCCGCAGTACCTTGCCGCCCCCCTGCTGGGCCATCAGCAGGGCCAGCTGCTTCATGGCCGGCTCGGTCACGAGGATGCCCTTGCCGCCCTGGGCCGTGAAAGTGGCCTGTGGACTGGTGTTGGCCACCGCCGGTGCCGGTGCGGTGGTGGCTGCGGATGGGTTGGTCGCAGTGGCCGTCGCGGTCTCGCTGGTCATGGCTGGCCTGACACCGTTTGGATCCACTCTATGGAGCCTGCCCCGGCCCTGGGCCGGTTTCCCCGCCCGCCCCTTCCCCCGCAGCCGGCAGGCCTCTCCATAGAGTCGTGCCCACTCAGGGAGCAGCAGGGTGCGCGTCGCCATCGTGGGTGCGGGATTGGCCGGTCTGGCGGCGGCGGTGGATCTGGTGGAGGCCGGCCACCAGGTGGATCTCTACGAGGCACGCCCCTTCATGGGCGGCAAGGTTGGCAGCTGGGTGGATGGGGACGGCAACCACATCGAGATGGGGCTGCATGTGTTCTTCTTCAACTACGCCAACCTGTTCGCCCTGCTGCGCAAGGTGGGGGCCTTTGAAAACCTGCTGCCCAAGGCCCACACCCACCTGTTCGTGAACACGGGCGGTGATCTGCGCGAACTCGATTTCCGCTTTGCTCTCGGAGCCCCCTTCAACGGCCTCAAGGCCTTCTTCACCACCCCCCAGCTCGACTGGATCGACAAGCTGCGCAACGCCCTGGCCCTGGGCACCAGTCCGATCGTGCGCGGCCTGATCGACTACGACGGCGCGATGCGGGTGATCCGCGACCTCGATCGCATCAGCTTCCAGCAGTGGTTCCTCGGGCACGGTGGCAGCCAGCAGAGCATCCAGCGGATGTGGAATCCGATCGCCTATGCCCTGGGCTTCATCGACTGCGAGGCCATCTCAGCCCGCTGCATGCTCACCATCTTCCTGATGTTTGCGGCGAAAACCGAGGCCTCCAAGCTCAACCTGCTCAAGGGCTCGCCACACCGCTGGCTCACCGGTCCGATCCTCGACTTCATCCAGCAGCGGGGCGCCCAGTTGCACCTGCGCCATCGGGTCACCGAGGTCCACTACGAAGAGGCGCCAGGCGGCGACATCCGCGTGACCGGCCTCACCCTGGGCACCCCCGGGGGCGAGATCCAGGTGCAGGCCGATGCCTACCTGGCCGCCTGCGATGTGCCCGGCATCCAGCGCATGATCCCCGAGGCCTGGCGCCGCCACAGCCTGTTCAACAACCTCTACAAGCTCGAAGCGGTGCCGGTGGCCACGGTGCAGCTCCGCTATGACGGCTGGGTGACCGAGCTGGGCGATTCCCCAGAAGCACAGGCCGCTCGCCGCGATCTGAGCCAGCCTGCCGGTCTCGACAACCTGCTCTATACCGCCGACGCCGACTTCAGTTGCTTCGCCGATCTGGCCCTGGCTAGCCCCGCTGACTACCGCAAGCCGGGTCTGGGTTCGCTGCTGCAGTGCGTGCTCACCCCCGGTGATCCCTGGATCCCCAAGACGACCGAGGAGATCGTGGCCGCCACCGATGCCCAGGTGCGGCGCCTGTTCCCCTCGGCCGCCGGCCTCACGCTGGTGTGGAGCAACGTCGTCAAGCTGGCCCAGTCGCTGTATCGCGAAGCGCCTGGTATGGAGCCCTACCGGCCGGATCAGCGCACGCCGGTGGCCAACTTCTTCCTGGCCGGCAGCTATACGAAGCAGGACTACATCGATTCGATGGAAGGTGCGACCATGAGCGGCCGCCTGGCCGCGGCAGCGATCCTGGATCGTCCCGTCACCCTGGCCGGCCAGGCGGTGCTTGCCCACTGATCCACGCCCCCACTCCCACCGCCCCCACTCCCACCGCCCCCACGCCCACTGCCCCCGCCCCCACAGAGCTCTCGCGCCGATCTGCGCGCCGCTGATCTAGCCCCCTCCGTTCGATCCCCCCGCACCTCCTCCCATGGGCCGTTGGCTCGAGCACAGCGTCACCACCGAGATCCAGGCCCCGGCCGATCGGGTCTGGACCGTCTGGGCTGATCTGGAGGCCATGCCCCGCTGGATGCGCTGGATCGAGTCGGTGGTGACCCTCGACGATCCCGACCTCACCGACTGGACCCTCGCGGCCCAGGGCTTCCGCTTCCACTGGAAGGCCCGGATCACCCAGCGGGTGGAGGCCCAGCAGCTCCACTGGGAATCGGTGGGGGGGCTGCCCACCAAGGGGGCCGTGCGCTTCTACCCCCAGGGCCCGGACGCCACCACCGTGAAGCTCACGGTGAGCTACGAGCTGCCCGGGGTACTTGCCCCGCTGATGGATCCCAGCATCCTGGGGGGGATTGTGACCAAGGAACTCCAGGCGAACCTCGATCGGTTCCGCGATCTGGTGGAAAGCGGCTATGGCAAGGGCTGAGACGAGGGCAGCGACACACGCGGGCTGGGGAACCCCGCGCCGCGCAACCGCGGTCCCGCAAGGGCCGGGGGCACGGCTGGTCCCACGACGGGCGCAGAGCCTGCTGGGCGCCTTGACCCTGTTGCTCCTGGCTGGCTGTGGTGGGTCGCCCCCGGCCGCCGATGTCTCCGCGGTGCCCGCAGCCCCGCCCCCGCCGCCAGCTCCGGCGAAGCCCCTGCCGGCCTCAGCATCGATCACCCCAGGCTTCACGCCGCTGCCATCGCCCCAGCAGGTGGTAGGCCCCCTGGCCAAGGGCCGCCTGGACCCCTTCGCGCCGATTGTTCAGCCTGGCAAAGTTCTGATCACGCTGCCGAACGGGCTTCGATTCAACGGTGTGATTCGCAGCTCTGGCCAATCCAAGGCCATGGTTGAGCTGGATGGTCAGGCGGGACCTGTCTGCCTCGGCGCCCGCGGTTTCTGCCCGGACTCCGGTACTCCACCGATGCTGCCCCCTGGCTGGACCGTAGCCGCCATCGATGTCCAGAACGGTCTGCTGTCGCTGCGCCAGGGAAAGCAGCGCTTCACCCTCTCGCTCTGAGGGGCGCTTGCCTGGAGTCCTTGCCTGGGTTCCCAGCCCTCAACGTCTGAGGTCCCCTGCTCAGGGACTGAGCACGGCTGCGCAGGCGGCCACCAGGCCGTCCAGGTCGTAGGGGTGGGCCTCGGCGTCCACCCGGCCCAGCAGCTCGCGGCAGACCCGGCTGGTCTGGGGGCCGATCGACACCAGGGCCAGCGACGCCAGCCGCTCGGCCCAGGTGTTGCCGAACTGGCGCTCCAGCAGCTTGGCGGTGTGGCGCACGGTCTTGCCGCTGCTGAAGGTGATCGCGCTCACCGTGCCAGCCGCCAGGGCCGCGGCGGTGGCCGACGGCAGGGCTTCCGGACAGCGGGACTCGTAGGCCGGCACCTCCACGACCCGCGCCCCGGCCTCACCGAAGGCCTCGGCCAGCAGGGTGCGGCCGCCGCTCTGCACCCGCGGCAGCAGCAGCCGCTGCCCCCAGCCCGACACCGGGAAGTGCTCGATCAGGCTGTCGGCCACGAAGTCCGGCGGCACGAAGTCGGCGGGGGCGCCCAGGGCCTCCAGGCGGGCGGCCGTCTTGCGGCCCACCGCCGCGATCTTCAGCCCGGCCGGCCGGCCGGCCAGGCAGCGGCCCTGCTGCTGCAGCCGCGCCTCCACCGCCTCCACGCCGTTGGTGCTGCTGACGATCAGCCAGTGGAAGTCCTCCAGCTCCGCCAGGGCGTCGTCGAGGGGGCCCCAGCTGTCGGGGGGACCGATCACCAGGGCCGGTAGATCCAGCACCGTGGCGCCGGCCTCTTCGAACAGGCGGCGCGCCTGGCCCAGCTGCTGTTCGGCCCGGGTCACGGCGATGCGCTGGCCCCGCAGGGGCTGGGCCAGGTGCTGGGCGGTGGCTGGGGTTGGATCAGGCATCGGCTCAGGCCTCCAGCTTCACCATCGCGCCGGCCTGGGCCTGCAGCTGGGCCGCCTCGGCGCCGCGGCCCTGGGCCGCCAGCAGCGCGATCGCCTGGCGGAAGCTGGCGCGGCAGCCCTCGATGTCTCCCCCCAGCAGCAGCGCCACCGCCAGGTTCTGGTGGGTTTCGGCGTGCTCAGGGCTGAGCCGCCGGGCCTCGCCATAGGCCTCCAGGGCACCGGCCAGATCGCCGGCCCGGCGCCGGATCAGCCCCAGGTTGTACCAACCGAGGCCCACCTCAGGGGCCACGGCGGTGGCGGTGCGGCAGAGCTCCTCGGCGCCGGCCAGGTCGCCCTGGTGCAGCAGCAGGGCCGCCAGGTTGAGGCGGGCCGCCAGGGTGAGCCGTGGCGAGAGCGGAAGGGCCAGCGCCTGGCGGTAGAGCAGCCGGGCTGCCTGGGGATCGCTGGGGGCCTCGGCGATGGCCCGGTGTAGCAGCAGCTCATAACGCTCGGGGTGGGCGCCCTCCGGGCAGTGCTCCAGGCCGCGGCGCAGCAGCTCCAGCCCCTCCGCCAGCCGGCCCTCGCTCACCTCCAGGCTGCCGAGCTTGGCGCAGGCGTAGGGGTCGTTGGGGCGTTCGGCCAGCTCGGCCTCCATGGCCTGCCGCAGCTGGGCGGCCTTGCGGCCGTCGGCCAGCAGTTCGGGCCGGTAGCCGTCGTGGATCAGGGCGGGTTCAGGGCAGTCGGCGACACGCCAGTGGGGCTCCGCCGCCTGGAGCGCGGCCACGCTGTCGTCCACCAGGGCGTGGTACGCCCGGCTCCAGCGGATGGCCGAGTGGCGTCGGAACAGGCGGCTGACGCTGGAGTAGGGCGACTGGGCCGCGCCCCGTTCGAAGCGCAGCAGGTTGATCAGCAGCACGTCGGGCTGGGCCATCAGGGCCCGCAGCGGCGCGATGGCCTGGGGGCGGAGCGTCTCGTCGGCGTCGAGCACCAGCACCCAGTCGCCGTGGACGAACTCCAGGGCCTGGTTCCGGGCCGGGGCGAAGTCTCCCGGCCAGGGGATCCGGTGCACCGTCGCCCCCAGGCGCTGGGCGATGCCGACGCTGTCGTCGCTGGAGCCGGTGTCCACCACCACCAGCTCGTTGG
Source organism: Vulcanococcus limneticus LL (assembly GCF_002252705.1). Lineage (GTDB taxonomy): Bacteria > Cyanobacteriota > Cyanobacteriia > PCC-6307 > Cyanobiaceae > Vulcanococcus > Vulcanococcus limneticus. Next base: position 25,885 of record NZ_NQLA01000026.1, on the reverse strand, counting down.
CGAAGCCCTGCACCGAGCGCAGGCAGGCTTCCAGCCGCTCCGCCTCGTCGCGCACGATCATCGACAGGCTGAGCATGGGTGGCCGGCGGCGGGGAGGCAGGCCCGAGGCTAGGGGCAGTGGGCCTGCCTCCACCGCGCCCCTCGGCTCCAGCTGATTGGGTCAGCGTTGCCTCTGAGTGGCCTCAGTCGGTGAAGCCGCCCTCCAGGGCTACGGCCGCCAGGCCCAGCCGCTCCAGCAGCAGAGCCTGGGCCTGGGGCATCTGGCCTGGGCTGAAGGCCGCCGGGATCCCCGCCGGCACGAGCGGCCGCAGCTGCTCCCACAGGTAGGGGCTGCCGTAGACCGCCAGCCCCGCCAGCCGTCCGGCCGCGAGCAGCTGGGCCAGGGCGGCGGGCCAGGGCTCGTCGCCGCCGGCGCTGCCGCGGAAGGGATTGCCCCGCACGAACAGCTGCAGCAGCACCGGCCCCGCCGGCAGCCGCTCCAGGGCCAAGGGGGCTTGGGGATCGCCGCTCCAGGGGCTGGGACTGCGGCCCTCGAGCAGGCAGGCTCCGTAACCGGCGGCGGTCGGCCGCAGCAGGGCCGGTGCCATGGCGGGCAGGAATGGGCAGGTCAGGGCCGTGTCCAGCCGGATCAGGTTGATGCCAGGGCCGGCGGGGAGGGCTGGCGAAGGGGCCAGGGGCACCGGGGTGGAGATCAGGGCCTTGGCGGCCGGGAGCGTGTCGGGCGTGCCGCCCAGCTCCAGGCTCAGCTCCAGCAGCTCTCGGCTCAACGCCTGCTCCTCGGCTGACACCAGGCCGTCAAGGGCCACGTCCACTGGCTCCAGGGGGGCAGGGCCGAGCCGCGCCAGGGCCGCCGCGCGTCGCCCCAGGCTCCGCTCCAGCCGCTCCATCGGCAGGCGGCCGCTTTCGAGGGCGGCCACCAGGCCGTCGATGGCGGCGTTGGCGTCGCCCGGCATCAGGATCAGGTCGGCTCCGGCCGCAAAGGCCAGCACCGCAGCCTCAGAGGGCCCGTGGCGGCCAGCGATCGCCTCCATCACCAGGGCGTCGGTCACCACCAGGCCGCTGAAGCCCAGATCCCGGCGCAGCAGCCCCTCGAGCACCGCTGCCGAGAGGGTGGCGGGCCGCTCGGGATCCAGGGCCGGCAGCTGCAGGTGGGCGGTCATCACCGCGGCCACGCCGGCGGCGATGGCGGCGCGGAAGGGGGGCAGCTCCACCACCTCCAATCGGGCGCGGCTGTGGGGCAGCAGCGGTAGCTCCAGGTGGGAGTCCGTGCTGGTGTCGCCGTGGCCGGGAAAGTGCTTGGCGCAGGCCAGAACGCCGGCGCCTTGGCAGCCCCGCACGAATGCCGCCGCCAGGGCCCCCGCCGTGGCCGGATCCTCCCCCCAGGCCCGCACGTTGATCACGGGGTTGGCGGGATTGTTGTTCACATCACACACCGGGCCCAGCACCCAGTTCAGTCCCAGCAGCCGGGCCTGGCGGCCGGTGCAGCGGCCGTAGCGCTCGGCCAGGGCGGCTGCCCGCTGAGGATCGCGGCCATGCAGTCGGCCCACGGCCAGGGGGGGCACCAGCCAGCTGGCCCCCTCGAAGCGCTGGCCCACTCCCTCCTCCACATCGGCGCAGAGCAGCAGGGGGCCATCCGCCCAGCGCCGCAGCTGGTCCGTGCGCAGCCGCAGCTCGGCGGCGCTGCCCCCCAGCAGGATCACCCCGCCCACGCCGGCATCCAGCAGCCGATGCAGCTCGGCGTTGGGCAGCTCCCAGCGGGGGTAGCGGCGCTGGCCATCACTCCAGTGGCCGCTGCCGCGCACCACGAGCAACTGGGCCACCTGGCGGCGCAGGTCAGAGGTCATGGCGCGGCTGTCCCGGTTCAGGCGTCATCGCCGCTGATGGGCGCTGGGCTGTCCTCGGGATTGCCTTCCGGGCCAGCCTCTGGAGTCGCTTCGCTCCCCGCTTCGTCCGTGCCGGCGGGGATCTTGCCCCGCTCGCGGCGCCGTTCCTCCAGCTGGTTGAGCAGCCCCAGCACCGAGGTGCCCTTCTCGATGCCCCGATCCAGCTGGAACACCACCTCCGGGGTGCGGCGCATCTTGAGGCGCCGGCTCAGTTCCCCTTTCACATACCCAGCGGCGGCCCGCAGGCCCGCCAGCACCTGTTGCTGGTCCTCAGGGCTGCCGTAGACGCTCACGAAGATCTTGCAGTGCTGCAGATCGCCGGCCACGTCCACGTTGGTGACGCTCACCATGCCGAGGCCGACCCGCTCATCCTTGATGCCGCTCACCAGCAGCTCGCTCACCTCGCGCCGGATCAGCGCTGCCACCCGTTCGACGCGCCTGCCCTGTGCCATCCCTATGCGATCGGTGCTGGGCTCACCATGGCACGCAGGATTAGGCCCAGGCTCAGCAGCCCGCTCACCAGCGCACCGATCAACGACACCGCCGTGACCGGGTTGCTGCGGCGCTGGGCCAGGGGTTCCACCACGGAGTTCAGCACCCCGAGCCCGAAGGCGATCAGGTAGCGGGGGTAGCGGGTGACGTTGACGAAGAAGTCCCTCATGGCGCTGGGCTGACGTGGCGGCTGGTCTGTGCTGGCTACTCTGCCGCCAGAGGTCGCCATGGCGGCCGATCCGCCGCCCGTTCCCCATGCTGGAGCTCCACCAGTTCCGCCATTCCGCCTTCTGCGAGAAGGTGCGGCTGATCCTGGCGGCCAAGCAGCTCGCCTACGCCGTGGTCGAGGTCACCCCGGGGCTGGGCCAGCTGGAGCTGTTCCGCCTCTCGGGCCAGCGCCAGGTGCCGGTGCTGGTGGATGGCTCCGAGGTGATCGCGGACTCCAGCGCCATCGCGCTCCACCTCGAGGGCAAGGTGACCTCGCCGCCGCTGCTGCCGGCCGATCCCGCCGCCCGGGCCCGGGTGCTGCTGCTCGAAGACTGGGCCGACTCGGCCCTGGCCGCCGGGGCCCGGCTCGCCTTGGTGCAGGCCGCGGCGGCCGATCCGGTGCTGCGCGGCGCCCTGTTGCCGGAAGCCACGCCGGGCCCGCTGCGCTCCCTGGTGGGGGCGCTGCCGGGCCCGCTGCTCAGCGGCGTGGGCCAGGTGATCGACCACGGCGGCCTGGAGCAGCTGCGTCGCAACCTGGAGCAACTCACGGCCCTGGTGGTGGCTGGGCCCTACCTGGTGGGCGAGCGGCTGTCCCTGGCGGATCTGGCGGTGTCGGGCCAGCTGTCGCTGCTCAGGTTCCCGGCCGCCGCCGGTGCCCCTCTGGCGGGCCGGGGCGTCCCCGGCATTGCCGACGATCCTCAGCTGGAGCCCCTGTTCGCCTGGCGCGATCGCATCGGCGCCGAGGTCGGGCGTCCCTGAGCGGGCTGCAGGACGCTCGAGGGATCTGGGGCCCCATCTGCTGAGTCGTCAGCCAGCCGCTCCAGCACCAACCTGCCGTGCCACGGATGGCGGGCGGAGGCCGTCAGGCCCTCGGCTGGAGAGCCATAGCTCGTCTGCCACTGCTCGGCTTCGATCTGCCCTGGGCCCAGGCTGAGGTAGCGGCTGAGGGTCTCCACCCGGCTGACCCGCGGATCGCCGGGGCCGTGCAGTATCTGCAGGGTGAGCTCATCGGCCAGGAACACGCCGGCTGGCTCCCGGGCCGTTGATCCCGCCGCCGCTGCATGGCTGGCTCCCGCACCGGTTTGGCCCCCAGCCCCCGGCGCGGCGCTGCGCCGGCCGATCACGCTGGACTCCAGCTGGCGATCCCCCGTGAGCTGGGCCAGCTGCCGGTTGGGATTGTGGGGATCGTTGCGGACCCCCTGCAGCTGCTCCCCCAGCAGGGCCTGGCCGATGGCGGCGGCGTTGAAGGCCCGATCACCCACCACCGCGCCGCGTCGATCGGTCCTGAAGCGCACCAGGTAGCTGAGGTCCGGCTCCGGGCCCGAGAGGGCGTGGCTTTGGGCCCGCCAGGTGCCGGCAAACCAGGCGGGATAGGTCAGATCGCTGTGGCCTGGGCGCGGCAGGGGGGCGGGCAGGCTCCAGTCGGGCCAGCTGGCCAGGCGGCTTTCCAGCCAGGCCGCGTCGGCCGCGAGGGCCGGTGCGGCCGTGGGGGCCAGCGCGAGCGCTAGGCACACCACGATGGGCAGGCCCGGGTACAGCGTTACGGCCCGGCGTAGGTGCAGGACTGCCGCCCCGACGAGCCGCAGGGCCGAGAGCAGGATCGACACGGCAGGTCTGGCAGGGGCCGGAGGTTCGGGCGATCCTGGCGCGCCGCCCCAGGGGCAGCGCCCGCTCCGCCAGGCTGGAACTCCCCAGGTCAGCCGCATGTCCGCTCCCCTGATCCGCGAGCTCGACCACTACGTCCTGCTGGAGCCGGCCCGCCCCCAGCAGCTGCTCAGCGCCGCCGAGACCCTGGACTGGCTCGCCGCCCACCTGGATCGGCTCGATCCCCTGCCCTCCGACCTGGCCGCCCTGCCCGACTCCCGCGCCCGGGCCGAGCGGCTGCTGGAGACCGCCTGTGAGCTGGAGCTGACTCCTGGTGAGGTGGTCCAGTGGTTTGCGATCCGGCTGGAGCCTCCCGGCGCCACCGGCGATCCCGTCAGTTGATTGAGTGGGTCGCCACCCCATCGGCGTTGTGCACCGTCACGGCCTCGTGCGGCCCCGCCGGGCGCTGCTTGAGGATCCCGGGCAGGGCCTCCAGCACCTGCCAGGCCACCTGTTCGGGCGGGCGGCCGTCCTGGATGATGTGGAGATCGGCCTGGGCATAGAGGGGCCGGCGCTCCTTCAGCAGGTCTGCCAGGCGGGTGCTCGGATCATCGGCCTGCATCAGCGGCCGCGGCGTGGGATCGGCGGCCAGGCGCTCCAGCAGCAGCAGGTCGGGGGCATCGAGCCAGATCACCACCCCTTGGCGCATCTGGCCCCAGTTCTGCGAACGGGTCACCACGCCGCCGCCGGTCGCCACCACCAGCGAATGCCAGGCCGCGATCTGGTTGAGCACGGCGGCCTCCAGGTCCCGGAAGCCCTCCTCCCCCTCGCTGGCGAACAGTTCAGGAATCGAGCGGCCGGCCGCCTGCTCCACGCTGGTGTCGGCGTCGAGGAAGCGATAGCCGAGGGCCTCGGCCAGCGGGCGCCCCACCGAACTCTTGCCGCTTCCCATCATCCCCACCAGATAGAGGTTGAGCCCCTCCAGACGCCTGCGCAGCCCCCGGGCCAGCTCCGTGGGCACGCCGGTGGGTAGGCCCCCGGGCCCCTCGCTGGACGCTTGGCCAGGCAGCTCGCCAGCAAGGTCGCCAGGCGCCTTGGCGGCCGCTGTGGAGGGCAGAACCTGCGCGGACTGGTCGGCGCCGGGGGCGGACTCCGCCATGACAGTGGGTGACGTTTCTAGGATGCTGCCTCACGCCCTGCGCTGCCATGACACCGCCCGTGATGGCGGCGCCCCCTGGGGCCCCCGCCGCGCCTGAGGCCCCCGCCGCCGCCCATCCGCATGGCCACGGCCGGCCCTGCGTCATCACCCGCCGCGCCACCTTCAGCGCCAGCCACCTCTACCGGCTGCCTGAGCTGACCGACGAGCAGAACGCGGCCCGCTTCGGGCCCTGCGCCATTGCCCCCGGCCATGGCCACAACTACGAGCTGATCGTGGCCATGGGCGGCGGCCTCGACGCCGATGGGATGGTGCTCAACCTCTCGGAGGTGAAGCACGCCATCCGCGCCGAGGTGACCGGCCAGCTCGACTTCCGCTTCCTCAATGAGGTCTGGCCGGAGTTCGACCTCTCCAGGCCGGAGGGGATGCTGCCCACCACCGAGGCCCTGGTGCACGCCATCTGGATGCGCCTGGCGCCGCAGCTCCCCCTGATGGGTCTGCGCCTCTACGAAACCGACAAGCTCTGGGCCGACGTGATCGGCGATGCCATGGAAGCCTTCCTGACGATTCGCACCCACTTCGCCGCCGCCCACCGCCTGGCCCGGCCCGAGCTCAGCCCCGAGCAGAACGACGCCATCTACGGCAAGTGCGCCCGGCCCCATGGCCATGGCCACAACTATCTGCTGGATGTCACGGTGCGCGGTCCAATCGATGCCCGCACCGGCATGGCCTGCGATCTGGCGGTCCTGCAGCAGCTGGTGGACGATCTGGTGGTGGAGCCCTTCGACCACACCTTCCTCAACAAGGACGTGGCCCACTTCGCCACGACGGTGCCCACCGCCGAGAACATCGCCCTGCATATCGCCGATCTGCTGACGGGCCCGATCGCCGCCACGGGTGCCGCCCTGCACAAGGTGCGTCTGCAGGAGAGCCCCAACAACGCGGCGGAGGTGTTCGCCGAGACGCCCCAGCTGGGCATGCGGCCCCTGGCCCTCGAGGCCCTGGCGGCCGGCTGAGCCCTTGCCGGCGGCCGTTTCCCCGCGCGACCCTGCAGGTTCCAACCCAGCCCCAGGGCTGCCGCAGATCCGGCTGGTGCTGGCCGTGAGCCTCGACGGCCGCCTGGCCCCCCCGGGAGGTGGCCCCGCCCAGCTCGGAGGGGCAGGTGATCGCCGCGTGCTTGAGGAGGCCCTGGCCTGGGCCGATGGCTGCCTGATCGGCGCCCGGACCCTGCGCCTGCACGGCAACACCTGCCTGATCCGCCGGCCCGAGCTGCTGGAGCAGCGCCGCCGTGCCGGGCGCAGCCCGCAGCCCATCGCCATTGTCGTGAGCCGTAGCGGCCAGCTGGATCCGGCCCTGCCCTTCTTCGGCCAACCCCTGCGGAGGGGCCTGCTGTGGCCTCTGCCCCCCGAGGCGACGCCGGCCGAGCCCGCCGGTTTTGACCAGAGCTGGCCCCTGAACTCCTGGCCCGAGGCCCTAGCGGCCCTCGGCGCCAGTGGCCTTGGCCGGCTGGTGCTGCTGGGGGGCGCCGAGCTGGCCGGTGCGCTGCTGGCCCTGGATCTGGTTGAGCAGCTGCAGCTCACCCTCTGCCCGCTGCTCCTGGGCGGTCCCCACAGCTGGCTGCCGGAGGGGGTGGCCCTGCCGGTTGGAGGCTGGGAGCTGCTGGAGCAGCGGCCCCTCGGCGATGGCGAACTGCTGCTGCGCTACGGGAGGTGGCGGCACTGAGGGCCGATGCCCCTGGGGATCCTGTGGTTCTGATGCGGGATCTCAGGGCTGAGGCTCGGAATCCCCGGAGACTCCGGGATCCACGGGCTTCAGCTCCGCTCGGCCTGGCATCTCCGGCCTGCGGCCACTGAAGCGCCGCTCCAGATTCCGCAGGGGGACCGCCAGCAGGGCGTCCGGCGGTAGCCCCACCTGCCGGGCCAGACAGCGCTTCACCACCACTTCGCCGTCACTGCCGATGCGGCCCGCCAGCAGTTCGCTGGCCACGCCGAGGCTGCGGCCGCTGCGGGAGGTCTCCTCGATCAGGCAGCGGCTGGCGGGTCCCGCCAGCCGGCGACAGGGCTGACGCAGGCTGGCGGCGAGCTGGGGATCGCCACCGCTGAGCCAGCCCTCGCAGCGCTCCGCCAGGTGGCGTTCCACCTGGGGGCGCAGCAGGCCGAGCAGGGGGGCCAGCAGGTCGGCCCGGGCCGGTGGCGCCGCCAGCAGGGGCACGGTCGCCAGCAGCAGTGCCGGCAGCAGCAGAAGCCGTGGCAGGGCCTGGGGTTCTCCTCCCACCGGCCTGATCGGGGTCCCGCTCGTTAGCGTTGCGGCCCGGTTCCGTTGCCCCGCCGTCCGGCGGTTCGTCGCCTGCCCATGGCTGAACTCCAGGCCCGTTGGCACGCGTCGATGGCTGAGATTCCGGAGGCGCAATGGCAGGCCCTCACGGCGGCAGCGGGGCTTCCCTTCTACTCCTGGCGCTGGCTCAATGCCCTGGAGCGCTCCGGCAGCATCGCGCCGCGCCAGGGCTGGCAGCCCATGCACCTGGGCCTCTGGCGGGGCGAGAGCCTGATCGCCGTGGCGCCGCTGTATCTCAAGGGCCACAGCTACGGCGAATTCGTCTTCGACCAGTCGTTTGCCCAGCTCGCTGGCCAGCTGGGGCTTCGTTACTACCCCAAGTTGCTGGGCATGAGCCCCGTGAGCCCGGTGCTGGGCTACCGCTTCCACATCGCCCCCGACGAGGATCCGGGCGCGCTCACGGCCCTGATGCTGCGGCTGATCGACGGACTCTGCGCCGAGCACCGCATCCTCAGCTGCAACTTCCTCTACGTGGATCCCACCTGGCAGCCCCTGGCCGAGGCCGCCGGCTGTGCCACCTGGCTGCACCAGCAGAGCCTGTGGAGCAACCACGGCTACCGCCATTTCGACGACTACCTGGCCAGCTTCAACGCCAACCAGCGGCGCAACATCAAGCGGGAGCGCAAGGCGGTGGCTGCCGCTGGCCTCACGGTCACGCCGATCGTGGGCGAGGCGATTCCACCGGCGCTGTTGCTGCGCATGCACAGCTTTTACGAGCAGCACTGCGCCCGCTGGGGGCCATGGGGCAGCAAGTACCTCACCGAGGAGTTCTTCGCCCAGGCCGCCGCCGAGCTGCGCCCCCACCTGGTGCTGTTCAGCGCCCACCGCGGCGATCCGCTCGATCCGGTGGCGATGTCGCTGTGCGTCCACACCGACCAGGAGCTGTGGGGGCGGTACTGGGGTAGCGACGAGGAGATCGAGAACCTGCACTTCGAGGTCTGCTACTACGCCCCGATCGACTGGGCGATCCAGCGCGGCATCCAGCAGTTCGATCCGGGTGCCGGCGGCAGCCACAAGCGTCGTCGCGGCTTCGTGGCCCGGCCCCACGCCAGCCTGCACCGCTGGCAGCATCCCCGCTTCGAGGCCATCGTGCGCCGCTGGTTGCCGGATGCGAACGCCCAGGAGCTGGAGGAGATCGCGGCGATCAATGCCGAGCTGCCCTTCACGGCCGCCCCGCTCCCCCTGGGAGATGCCCCCAGCCCCGCTGCGTAGCATCGAGCCATGGCCACCACCCCCGCCAGCTTCGGTATCGACCAGCGCCGGGCGCTCGATGAGCACCTCTCCCAGCGCTTCATCGCCCTCGATGCCGCCGGCTATTTCCTGATCAAGCTCGACCACTCCGCCGGCGAGCTGATCGCCGAGCACTACGGCAACGGCATCGACGAGCGCGGCCTGGCCACCGACCCCGAGACCGGCGAAGTGATCAGCTGCCGGGGAGCCGGTCCACGCCAGCCGCTGGCGATCTACCGCGCCCGCTCGGCCAAGGAGCTGGGGATTGCCCTGACGGAAGGGGAGGGCCCCCACCCGATCAGCTGCCTCGACCACGCCCTCTACCTGGGCCGCGAACTGCAGCGGGCCGAACTCTGCCTGGAGCAGGGCCAGCCCTACATTCAGGACTGACCCAGCGGGCGCGTCCTGCTCAGGCCGGCTGCAGCTCGCGGTCGGCCGCTGCGGGGGCCGTGGGCGGTTCGGGGGGCAGGGCAGCCAGCTGCTGCTGGATCTCGTGGGTCACCACGCCCCTGTACTCCTGGAAGTGCTCGTTGTGGGCGAGCGTCACCAGGAACTGCTCCAGGTTGGCGGGGTTGCAGCGGGCGATCTTGAAGATCGAGCGCCAGAAACGCCAGCGGGTGTCGCGCACGATGCCCTGGCGCCCGATCACGATCAGCAGGGCGCGCACATCGGTCCAGGAGGGCAGGCTGGCCTTGCCGAAAGCAACGGTGGGCACGTACTTCTGCCAGCGGGGCTTGCCCACCTTGGTGTAGTAGTGCGTGACGCGATCGATGTAGGCATTCGGCTCATACAGCCGGCAGAAGGCATCCACGTACTCGTTGGCGATGTCGCGGATCGGCCGGGTGGGCACGAAGTTGAGCAGGTTGGTCTGATTCACGCCCTTGGCGTCGGCCTTCTCCTGGATCAGGCGACCCTCCTTCTCCAGGCGGTGCCACAGGCCGGTGTTGGGCAGCGCCTGCAGCATGCCCATCATCGCGGCGGGGATACCGGTGCGGCTCACGAAGGTCACGATGCGATCGCCCGCGCCGGTCTTCTCGCCGTCGAAGCCGATGATGAAGCCGGCCATCACCCGGATGCCATAGGAGGTGATCCGATCGACGGACTCCTCCAGGGAACTGCGGGTGTTCTGGTGTTTGCCCGCGATTGAGAGGCTGGCCTCATCCGGGGTCTCGATGCCCAGGAACACCGAGTCGAAGCGGGATTCAGCCATCATCAGCATCATCTCCTCGTCGGAGGCCAGATCCACCGAAGCCTCGGTGGCGAAGCTGAAGGGATAGCCGTGGTCGATCTGCCACTGCTTGAGGGCCGGCAGCAGCAGCTTGGCGTTGCGCTTGTTGCCGATGAAGTTGTCGTCCACCAGGAAGATGGATCGGCGCCAGCCCAGGTCGTACAGGGTCTGAAGCTCGGCGATCAGTTGCTCTGGCGTTTTTGTGCGCGGCTTGCGGCCATAGAGCACGATGATGTCGCAGAACTCGCACTGGAACGGGCAGCCCCGCGAGAACTGCACGCTCATCGAGTCATAGGCGTCGAGCTCCAGCAGGTCGAAGCGCGGCACCGGCGTGGAGGTCACATCGGGCTTCTCGCCGTTGGCGCTGAAACGGCCCGCCCGCTCGCCCCGCTCCACCGCCTCAATGAACAGCGGCAGGGTGATCTCGCCCTCGTCCAGGATCTTGAAGTCCGCTAGGGCAATCTCGGGGGCGTCGGGGGTGGAGCTGGCGAAGGGGCCGCCCACGGCCACGGGCAGGCCCCGGGCCTTGGCCTTGCCGATCTGCACGGCCATGTCGGCCTTCTGCACGATCATCCCGGAGATGACCACCAGCTCGGCCCAAGCCCATTCGGCCTCGGTGACCTCCCGCACGTTGCGGTCGACCAGCTTCATCTCCCAGCTCTGGGGCAGCAGGGCCGCCACGGTCACCAGACCAAGCGGCGGAAGCAGCACCTTGCGGTTCACCAGCTCGAGGATCTTCTCGTAGCTCCAGAAGGTCTTCGGGAACTCCGGGTAGACGAAGAGGGTGCGCATGCCGATCGGGGTGACGTCCCGGGGGGACCGGAAGAGTTTCGGCCTGGCCCCGCGGGGAGCGGACCGGTTGGTGGTGCGTAGCAGCCTAGGGCGACTGCCACGGAGTGGGCGGCCTTTCTGCTGTAATGACCACGACGTATTGGGATGGCTGCCCATGGGTGCCGCGATCTATCTGGCTCTGGTGGGTGGTGGTCTGGCCACCGCAGCCGCCATCTCCTTGGTGCTGCGCGGCGTCAAGCTGATCTGAGGGCTCCGGCCCCCCACACCAAGGCTGCGCCCTCGGCTTCGCCGGTTACCCGACAGTGAATCGGGCCTCCAGCCGCAGCCGGCGGCGTTGCAGCAGCTGCCAGACGCCCAGCGCCGCCCCCAGGCTGCCCAGCAGGGCAAAGCAGGCGCTGAAGCCCGCTTGCAGCGTCAGCCCCGCCGCCATGAGGCCGCTGAGGCCCCCACCGCCGAGGAAGGCGATCTGGCCCAGGCCTGCCATGCGGCCCCGCAGTCTCTGGGGCGCGTGCACCTGGATCAGCAGATTGGTGCCCGCCAGCAGACAGGCGGTGCCGGCTCCGATCAAGAAGGCCATCGCAAGCCCCCACTGCGGGCTCCAGGGCAGGGCCAGGCCCACCTGCGCCACGCCGGTGACCAGGGTGGCTAGGCCCAGCAGCAGGCCCGGCCGCTCGCCCAGCAGGTTGGCCCGCCGCTGCAGCAGCACGCCTCCACAGATACTGCCGGCCGCCACCACGCTGGTGAACACCCCCAGCTCCTGGGGGCTCGGCCCCAGCAGGCGGCTGGCCATCAGCGGCGCCAGGCCCGGGTGGAAGAAGCCCACCAGGCAGGCCACGGCCGTGAACACCAGCACGTGGCGCAGGCCTGGTCCGCACTCGCGCCAGGCAGTGGCGAGGCTGGCGGCCTCACCCCGCTGGCTGCGCTGCTCCCGCTCGCTGTGCGGGGCCATCAGCCACAGCAGCGTGCTGATCGGCAGCAGGTAGGTGGCGGCATCGAGGGCCAGGGCCAGGGTGGGGCCGGTGGCCGCCAGCAGCAGCCCCCCCAGCGGCGGCCCCACCAGCTTGCCCACGTTGAAGATCACCGAGAAGCTGGTGAGGTAAGGCCCCAGCTGCTCCGGGGTTTCCACCAGCAGGGCCACGTATTTGTTGCGGGCCGTGAGCTCATAGGCACTGGCGGTGCCGATGCCCAGGGTGCTGAGCAGCAGCAGCGCCGCCTGGGTGGCGCCCGTGCTGATCGGGATGGCGATGGCGCCGAGCACCGCGGCGGCGAACAGGCCCCACTGGGCCCGCACCAGCACCCGCTCGCTGCCGAGCCGGTCGGTCAGCACGCCCGCAGGGCCGCTCACCACCAGGGTGGGCAGGGTGAGCAGGGCGAAGTGCAGGGCCAGCAGCAGCGGGTTGGAGCTGCCGTGCATCAGCAGCCAGCCCTTGGCCGTGAGGCCGGCAAACGATCCCGCTGTGCTCAGTCCGGAGGCCAGCAGAAAGGTGGTGCGCTGCTGGCGGGTGAGGCGGCGGCGCAGGCCTCCGAGCCCAGCGCGCAGGGCCAGGAGCGGTGACTGCGCAGCAATGGGGGGCCGCCCGGGGGACCGGCTCGGGGCCTCGTCGGCTCGGGGGGCCGGGCTGGGGGCCTTCGGCAGGCTCAAGCGCCTGCCTGCCGGGCGGCGAGGGCCTCGCCCACCATGGCCTTGGCCCCCACTACCTCGCCCACCAGGTCGTAGGTGTCGGCGGCGGTGATGCGTACTGGCACCATCGTGCCCGGGGCGGCGCACAGGCCCCCTTCGCCTGGCAGCACCCGCACCTCGCCATCCACTTCGGGGGCGAAGCGAGCGCAGCGGCCGAGCATGTCGCCGGTGCTCGGGTTCTCCTGCTCGATCAGCACATCCACGATCCGCCCCACCCAGCTGGCGTTGCGCGCCGCGGCGATGGGCTGCTGCAGCGCCATCAGCCGGTCCTTGCGCTCTGCCGCCACCTCGGCGGGCACCTGGTTGGGCAGTTGGGCGGCGGGGGTGCCTTCCTCGGGCGAGAAGGTGAACACGCCCACGTGGTCGAACTGCTGCTCGGCCACGAAATCCAGCAGGTGCTGGAACTGCTCCTCGGTTTCGCCGGGGAAGCCCACGATGAAGGTGGTGCGCAGCACGGCCTCGGGCAGCTGCTCGCGGATGCGGCGCAGCACACCGCCGGTCACCTCGGCCTGCCAGGGACGGTTCATCGCCCGCAGCACCTCGGGATGGCTGTGCTGCAGCGGCAGATCCAGGTAAGGCAGCACGTTGGGCACCTCCCGGTAGGCCGCCAGCACCTCGGCGGTGAGGCCCGTGGGGTAGGCGTAGTGCACCCGGATCCAGGGGATCTCCACCTCCCCCAGGGCCCGCAGCAGCTCCGCCAGCTTCGGCTTGCCGTAGAGGTCAAGGCCGTAGTTGGTGGTGATCTGGCTGATCAGCACCAGCTCCTGCACCCCCTGGGCCGCCAGCTGCTGCGCCTCGGCCACGATGGATTCGATCGGGCGGGAGCGCTGGTCGCCACGCAGGTGGGGAATGATGCAGAAGGCGCAGCGGTAGTCGCAGCCCTCGGCCACCTTCAGGTAGGCCACGGCCTCGCTGGTGGTGCGGTAGCGGGGCAGGTGCTCATCGCCCACGAAGGTGGGGTTGGCGCTCACCTGGTTCACCCGCTCGCCGGCCTCCACCCGCTCCAGCACGCTCACGATGTGCTGGTAGTCGCCGGTGCCCACGATCGCCCGGGCCTCGGGGAGGCTCTCCAGCAGCTCCTCCTGGAAGTGCTGGGCCAGGCAGCCGGCGATGATCAGTTCCTTGCCCTGCTCCGCCAGCTCCACCAGGGTGCGCACCGACTCCTCGCGTGCCTCCTGGATGAAGCTGCAGGTGTTGACCACCACCACCGTGGCGTCGGCTTCGTCGGCGCTGACGCCGTAGCCCGCCTGGGCCAGGAGGCCGAGCATGTGCTCGGTGTCCACCCGGTTCTTCTCGCAGCCCAGGTGGGCGAAGGCCACGGTCTTGCCCGGTGCAGCAGGGCTGCGGGGAGCGGCGTCTCCGGCGTTCTGGCTCATGGCGTCTGATACGGCTGCGGACTGGCTGGGACTGGGATCGGTGGCCGGGATCTCTGGATCACGGATGGTTGGATCCCGGATCGTTGGGGTACAGATCGTTGAGGCACGGATCGTTTAGGTAGGGGTCGTTGAGGCACGATCCCTGCCGTTGACCGCTGACCGCGCGCCGGCCAATCCTTCACCCTACCCAGACGTCCCTCGGCCCCGTTCCCTGCCGCCATGGCTGACTCTTCCCGCTGGCAGCGCCTGTTCGCCCAGGCCTGTCCCCTGATCGGGGTGGTGCACCTGCGGCCGCTGCCGGGCTCGCCGCGCTGGGCCGGCGACCTGCCTGCCGTGGAACGGGCGGCTCTGGCGGATGCCCTGGCCTATCTGGAAGGCGGCGCCGATGGCCTGATCGTGGAGAACTTCGGCGATGTCCCCTTCTTCGCCAGCGCCGTGCCGCCGGAAACGGTGGCGGCGATGGCCCGCATCGCCACGGCCGTGGTGGCGATGGCCCAGGAGCGCCCCGTGGGGATCAATGTGCTGCGCAACGACGCCCTGGCGGCCCTGGGCATCGCCGCGGCCAGCGGCGCCCGCTTCATCCGGGTGAACGTGCTCACCGGCGCCACGGTCACGGACCAGGGACTGATTGAGGGGCCGGCGGCCGAGCTGCTGCGACGACGGCGGTTGTTGGGGGCCGATGGCCGCGGCGCCGGATCCGGCGGGGCTGACGGCATCGCGATCCTGGCGGATGTGCTGGTGAAGCACGGGGCGCCCCTGGCGCCGCTGTCCTTGCAGGAGGCCGTGCGCGACACCCTGGAGCGCGGCGGCGCCGATGCCGTGATCGTGTCGGGCAGCGGCACGGGTCAGCCCACGGCCCTGGGCGATCTGGAGCAGGCCCGGAGTGCCGCGGCCCAGGTGGTGCCAGGGGCCCCCGTGCTGGTGGGCAGCGGCGCCACGCTGGAGACGGCTGCCGCCCTGGCGAGCCGCTGTGATGGCCTGATCGTGGGGTCCGCCCTCAAGCGCGGCGGCCAGCTGGCCAGTCCGGTGGATGGGCAGCGGGTGCGGGCCCTGAGGCTGCAGCTGCCGGGACTGCTGCCACAATCGCCCCAGATCGAGATGGCCCCGTGACCTCCTCCCGCCTGAGCGAGCGCCTCGGCAGCAGCCGGCGCCGCAGCGATCCCGGCCGCAAGTGGGTGCGGGTGGCGATTGCGGTGCTGGCCACGATCGGCGCCATCGACACCGGCTCGGTCACCCTCAAGAAATGGGGCCTGATCGGGGCTCTCACCTGCCCGAAAGAGGCGTTCTTCGGCTGCAACGGCTGCGAGAAGGTGCTGGCGAGCGCCTGGGGCAGCCTGTTCGGCCAGCCCCTCTCCCTGTTCGGCTTCCTGGCCTACAGCGCCGTCCTGTTGCTGGCGGTGGTGCCGCTGGTGCTGCAGGGGGAGGTCCGGGCCCGGCTGTCCCAGCCGAGTCTCTGGGGGCTGTTCCTGCTCAGCACCGCCATGGCGGTGTTCAGCGCGGTGCTGGTGGGGGTGATGGCCTTCGGCATCCGCGACTGCTGCCCCTTCTGCATCCTCTCGGCCCTGCTGAGCCTGTCGCTGTTCGTGCTCAGCCTGGTGGGTGGCGACTGGGAGGACCGGGGCCAGCTGCTGTTCCGGGGCGTGATCACGGCCCTGCTGGTGGGGGTGGTGAGCCTGGGCTGGGCCGCCTCGGCCAACCGGCCGGACGGCTCCCTCGGCCAGGGGGTGCCTCCGGCCGTTGTGGCTGAGAGCAGCCCCGCCAAGCTGGCCCTGGCCGAGCACCTCAGCGCCAGTGGCGCCCGCATGTACACGGCCTACTGGTGCCCCCACTGCCATGAGCAGAAAGAGCTGTTCGGCAAGCAGGCCACCGCCAAGCTCACGGTGATCGAGTGCGCCCCCGACGGTCGCAACAGCCAGAAGGCCCTCTGCGACGCCAAGAAGATCGAGGGCTTCCCCACCTGGGAGATCAACGGTCAGCTGGATTCCGGCGTCAAGCCGCTCGCGAAGCTGGCAGACCTGAGTGGCTACAAGGGGCCCAGCGGTTTCTGAACCTCGCTCTGGTGGCGCTGATTTACCGGCTCCGGTGGATCAGCCCGCCCCGATCGGCTCGGTGCTGATCCGCCGCCCCCGCTGCTGCAGGCTGTGGCGCTGCCAGAACGGTTGGGCCGCCGGGGCATCCACGCGGTAGTGGCCGCCCCGGCTTTCCTGCCGGAACAGGGCTGACTCCAGCAGCAGTTCCGCCACGGCCAGGCGCTGGCTCAACTCCTGGGCGGCACTCAGCCAGCGCTGGGAGGCCTTGTTGAGGCTCAGTTCCACCTCTGGGGGGCTGGCCAGGATGCGCTGCAGCGCCGGGGTGGCCTCCATCGCGCAGCGCTCGCGTCGGATCCGCTGCAGTCCATCGGCGAGGGGAGCGGCATGTCGCTCCACCCCTGCCACCTGCCAGCAGCGCTGGCGCAGCTGCTGGATGCGCCGTTGCAGCTCCTCGGGATCGGAGCTGGTCAGAACCGCCGCTGGGTTGGCGCCGTCGGGCTCTGTCCGGGGCTGCGGCGAGACGCTCCTGGGCGGTGCGCCCAGTTCGATCTGCCGCAGCTGGCGGGCGAACACCAGGCACTCCATCAGCGAGTTGCTCGCCAGGCGGTTGGCGCCGTGTACGCCAGTGCTGGCCACCTCCCCCACGGCGTAGAGCCCGCTCAGGCTGGTGGCCGCGGCCAGGTCGGTGCGGATGCCGCCCATCCAGTAGTGGGCTGCCGGCGCCACGGGGATCGGCCCCTCCAGCGGTTCCAGGCCCAGCTCGCGGCAGCGACCCAGGATCGTGGGGAACTGCTGCTCCAGCCGCGCCCGGCCCACCGGCCGCAGGTCCAGGCCCACATGGCTGAGACGCAGTTCGCGCATGCGCCGCACCAGGGCCCGACTCACGGCGTCCCGGGGAGCCAGATCACCCCCGGCCAGCTGGGCCACCGGGCTGCTCCCATCCGGCTCCACCAGCCGCGCCCCCTCGCCGCGCACCGCTTCGGAGATCAGGAAGTGGGGGGCCCCCGGCAGCATCAGCGCCGTGGGGTGGAACTGCACGAACTCCAGGTCGCGGATGGCGGCGCCGGCGCGCCAGGCCATCGCCACCCCGTCGCCGCTGGCCTGGGCCGGATTGGTGGTGTTGGCGAACAGGTGGCCACCGCCGCCGCTGGCCAGCACCACCGCCCGGGCGCCGATCCAGTGCACGCGTCCCTGCTCCAGCACCTGCAGGCCGCAGCAGCGGCCTGCCTCCATCCAGAGCTGCAGGGCCACCGCATCGAGGCGCCGCTCCAGCCCCGGGCGGCGCAGCACCTCCCGTTCCAGGGCATCCACCAGGGCGCCGCCGGTGCGGTCCTGGGCGTGCAGGACGCGCCGGTGGCTGTGGGCCGCCTCCAGGGTGGTGCTGAGGCCCCCGTCCTGGCGGTCGAAGTCCATGCCCAGCTGCAGCAGCCGCTCCACGCAGGCTGGGGCCTGGCGCACCAGCAGCTCCACAGCGGCGCGATCGCAGAGGTCAGCGCCGGCCTTGAGGGTGTCGGCGATGTGGCTGGCGAAGCTGTCCTCCGGGCGGGTCACGGCGGCGATGCCGCCCTGGGCCCAGCGGCTGGCGGAGCGTGGGGCCCGCTCCTTGCTCAGCAGCAGCACCCGCAGGCCCGCGGGCAGCTCCAGGCAGGCCATCAGGCCGGCGGCCCCGCCGCCCACCACCACCACGTCCACCAGCTCGCCCATTCCGCGTTCACCACTGCCGGCCTGGAACAGCCGTGAAGCCAAAAAAAAGCCGCCGGGAGGGCCCGACGGCGTTCACCACTGAACAAAGGATACGAGAGCTGAGGTTTGGGGACCGGGATTGGGGTCAACGAACCGCAGGATCTGATCGCCCCTCAGCGGTATTGCCCGTCGTTGATCCGGTCGAAGCCTTCATTGAGGGCGATCGAGGGGGCGGTGACCGTGAAGTTGGACTTGTACTTCTCGAACAGTTCCTTCTGGCGCTCGGTCAGGTCGAGCTTGAGCACGTCGTCGACGTTCTCGTAGGGGCCACCCAGCACGATCTTGCCGGCCAGGGTGGGATAGAAGCCGGGGTACTGCTTGAAGCGCCGCACCGACGAATTGTTGAGGTCCACCTTGTCGCCGCGCTCGGCGAGCTTCTGGTCCGCCACATTGCGGCGCTCGGCGGCCTGAGCGCTGGGAGGCATCACCAGGCCGAGCAGCAGGCCGGCCAGCAGCACGCCGCCCATGAGCCAGGAAACCAGCCGTTTCATCGAAAACTCCGTCTGAACGGGGATCTGAGCGACTGCGGGGCAGTCTGTGCTGCAAACCTACAGGTGGGCCGCCTCGGCTCCGGCCCCGGCCCTGAAGGCTTTTGCAGTTCTTCAGATCAGGCCCTTCGGGCAGCCCGTCAGATCAGGCCGCTCAGGTGCGGCGCCCAAAGGGCGGCGGCCAGAAACAGGCCGTCCACCGCGAGGGTGGTGGCCAGGGCCGAGGCGGCGAGCCGCCAGGCTGGATCAGGGTGGGACCAGTAGCGCCGGCACAGGGCTGCCAAGGCCGTGCCCGCCAGGCTCACGACGGCCAGGGGCAGGGGCTCGAGCACTCCCTGGGCCGCCTGCTGCAGCCGCAGCGCGGCATCCGCCGGCGCCGCCTCGAGCACAGCGATCCAGTGGCCCATCACCCCGGTGAGGGCCATGACGCCATCGGTGCAGGCCGTGCCCAGCAGCGAGGCCAGGTAGAAGCTGGCGGCCATGCGCCAGCGCCTGGTCCACAGGCCCCCCAGGGCCAGGGGCAGGGCAAACGCTTCGATCGGCAGGTGCCAGAGGGGGTGCAGGCGGAACCAGCCCCAGAACAGGCAGCCCCCCAGCCAGCTGCCGCTGAACCCCACCAGCAGCGGGCCCGCGTCGGACCAGCCGATGCTGCGGGGGCGCTGCTGCGCCAGGCGCTCAAGGGCCAGGCCCAGCAGCAGCAGCGGCAGGGTGGCCAGGGCGGCGCTGAAGGGATGAATCCGCACCCAGGGGGCCTGCAGAAACACGGGCAGGGCCACCAGCAGGGCCGCCGCGGTGGCCAGGCCGTCACGGTGCTGCAGTTGCCAGCGCCCTAGCTCAGCGGCCGTCAGGGCCAGAACCTGGGGTGCAGGCAGCGACTGGGCCGGCGTTCTGGTGGCAAGGTTGGGCCGGACCCCGAGCACCTGGTTGTGAAGAAAGGTGATCAACCTTAAGGGACGCACCGGTTCAGGGGCGATGCGGTTCAGGGGCCCCGTGGATCCGGCGGCCCACACCCTGGTTCCGGCGGGATGGCCCGGGCGTGTTCCCCGTGCTGGTCAAGGAAGCGGCGCCGCCATAGGGTCGGCGCCAAGCTCCTGAACCCGCGCCCATGCTTCCGATCGCCTCGCCGCAGGACATCGGGGTGTGGGAGGCCACCTGGCGCTACGTTGTCCTGGGGGTGGTGCAGGGCCTCACCGAATTTCTGCCGATCAGCAGCACCGCCCATCTCAAGGTGGTGCCCCTGCTGCTGGGCTGGGGCGATCCTGGCGTCGCCGTCACGGCAGTGATCCAGCTGGGCAGCATCGTTGCGGTGCTCGCCTACTTCCGCCGCGACCTGGCGGACGTGGGGGGCGGCATGCTGCGGGCGAGCCGCCAGGGCGACTGGCAGGAGCCCGAGGCCCGCCTGGGCCTGGCGATCCTGCTGGGCACCGTGCCGATCCTGGTGGCGGGCCTGGCGATCAAGCGCTACATCCCCGACTACGACCACTCCCTGCTGCGCAGCCTGCCGGTGATCGGCTGGGTGTCGATTGCGATGGCCCTGCTGCTGGCCCTGGCCGAGCGGCTGGGCCGCCGTCGCCGCCTGCTGGCGGAGGTGCGGGTCCGGGACGGTCTGGTGGTGGGCCTGGCCCAGGCCCTGGCCGTGGTACCTGGGGTGTCCCGTTCCGGCAGCACCCTCACGGCCTCGCTGTTTGACGGCTGGCGCCGGGCCGATGCCGCCCGTTTCTCGTTCCTGCTGGGGATTCCCGCCATCACCCTGGCCGGCCTGATCGAGCTGAAGGAGGCGCTGGCCAAGCCCGTCGCCGGAGGGGCGATCCCCCTTCTGGTGGGCATCGTCACGGCCGCGGTGGTGTCGTGGCTGGCCATCGCTTGGCTGCTGCGCTTCCTGCAGCAGCACAGCACCTGGTGGTTCGTGGGCTATCGCCTGCTGTTCGGCCTGTCGCTGCTGCTCTGGGCCGGCCGGTTCAGCGGCGTCGCAGACTGAGGCCAACGAGCAGAGCCAGGCCGCCTGTGTGGAATGAACCCTCGGCCGGCATCGCCCTGGCGGATCTGGGCGATCACCAGCGCCTGCCCCAGCCGGCGCTGGTGGAGCTGGTGGAGCCGGGTTCCATCGCCGAGGAGCTGGGCTTCCAGCCCGGCGACAGGCTGCTGAGCGTCAATGGGGTTCGCCCGCGCGACCTGATCGACTTCCAGTTCCTGGTGGGGGCCGAGGACCTCACCCTGGAGGTGCAGGACCCTGATGGCACCGTCCACGTGGTGGAGCTGGAGAAGGACGCGGACGAGGGCCTGGGGCTCGGCTTCAGCGAGGCCCTGTTCGACGGCCTCAAGCAGTGCAACAACGCCTGCGCCTTCTGCTTCATCGACCAGCAGCCGCCGGGCCACCGCCGCAGCCTCTACCTCAAGGATGACGACTACCGCCTCAGCTTCCTCTACGGCTCCTACCTGACCCTCACCAACCTCACCGCCGCCGACTGGCGGCGGATCGAGGAACAGCGCCTCTCACCCCTGTTCGTGTCGGTCCACGCCACGGATCCCGAGCTGCGCTCGCGCCTGCTGGTGAACCCGCGGGCGGCCCTCCTGATGGAGCAGCTCGCCTGGTTCGCCGAGCGGCAGCTGCAGATCCACGCCCAGGTGGTGGTGTGCCCCGGCCTCAACGACGGCCCGGCCCTGGAGCGCACCCTGCTGGATCTGGCGGGCTTCGCCGCTGGCGACTGGCCCGCCGTGCTCTCGGCTGCGGTGGTGCCGGTGGGTCTCACCCGCTTCCGCCCCGAGGGCGATGGCCTGGAGCCGGTGGACTGGGCCTGCGCCCGGCGCGTGATCGCCCAGGTGGAGCCACTGCAGCAGCACTTCCGCGACCGGTTCGGCAGCCGCTTCGCCTGGCTTTCCGATGAGTGGTATCTGATGGCGGGCCTGCCGCTGCCCCCGCGGGATGCCTACGAGGACCTGCCCCAGGAGGGCAATGGCGTCGGCAGTATCCGCGCCTTCCTGGAGGCGATGGAGGAGGCCACCGCTGAGCTGCCGGCTTCTCTGCCCGCCCCGCGGCGGGTGAGCTGGGTCGTGGGCAAGCTGGTGGCCGAGGCCCTGCAGCCGGCCGTCGATCGGCTCAATGCCGTGGCGGGTCTGGAGGTGCTGCTGTATGGGCTCCCAAGCCCCTACTGGGGCCAGGACCAGGTGGTGACGGGCCTGCTCACCGGGGCCGATCTGCTGGAGGGTCTGGCCGGCCGCGACCTGGGGGAGGAGCTGCTGCTGCCGGCGGTCACCCTGCGCCAGGGCGAGCCGGTGTTCCTCGACGACCAGACCCTGGAGGCCGTGGCGGCGCAGCTGCCGGTGCCGATCCGGTTGGTGCATGGGGCAGATGACGTCGTGGCCGGATGCCTGGCTGATTGGGGATCCACTCACTAAGCTCTGCCCAACGAGTAATCCGGGTCAGTAGGCGGTGGGACGTTCCTGGAAGGCATGGCTTGCACTCACGGGGGCCTGTCTTGCTCCCGTGTCGGTCACCCCCGTGCGGGCCGAGGTCGTGGCCCCGGCTGCTGGCCAGGCGAGTCCAGCGGCGGCTCAGGCCGAGGTGGCCCAGTCCACCCGTGGCACCACGGCAAGTCCCGTCCAGGCGCCCGCCGCTCCCCCCCCGCCCGTCAATTCCTTCCCCAACCTCGATCCCCAGCAGCAGATCCTGCCGCTGGCCCCGAGCGTCAAGGGCTCCCGGCCCAAATCCAACCCCAAGGTGCTGACTCCCGCCGCCACGAAGCTGGATCCGGCCCTGCAGCGCCTGGCGGCTCCGGCCACCCTGGCCCTGCCCACCACGGTCCAGCAGGTGATGATCCGCGAGCTGCGGCCCCTGGATCTGCGGGAGGTCGAAAACCTGGCGGAGGTGAACAACCCCAACCTCAAGGCCATCGCCAGCCAGGTGGAGCAGGCCAAGTCCAACCTGCGAGCCCAGATTGCGGCCTGGTACCCCACGGTTACCCTCAACGCCCAGAACGCTCCGGGCCTGTTCCAGGCCGAGTCTTACAACGCCCTGCCGGATGGCTCCTTTGCCCAAGACGGACTCTCGTATACCAAGCTCGGGGGCGCCCAGGCCACCCTGGGCATCAACTGGGCCCTGATCAACCCCCAGCGGGTTCCCCAGATCGCCGCAGCCCGCGATCAGTTCGAAAAGGCCAAGAACCAGTACCTGATCGGTCTGCGGGAGCTGCGGCTGCTGGCGGCCCAGGCCTACTTCCAGCTCCAGCTCGCCGATGACCGGGTGCGGATCGGCCAGGAGTCGGTGCGGGCCTCGCTGGTGAGCTTGCGCGACGCCCGGGCCCGCTTCCAGGCCGGGGTGGCCACCAAGCTGGAGGTGCTCGAGGCCGAGACCCAGCTGGCCCGCGACCAGCAGTTGCTGACCAACTCGATCGCGGACCAGACCGTCGCCCGCCGCGACCTGGCCCGGATCTTGAATCTGCCCCAGAACATCACCCCCACCGCCAAGGAACCCCTGCGGGCCCTGGGCGTCTGGACGCCGTCGCTGCAGGAGAGCATCATCGCGGCCTACGCCTTCCGCGAGGAGCTCAGCAACGCCATCCTCGACATCTCGGTGTCGAACAGCCAGGCCAACGCTGCCCTGGGAGCCGTTCAGCCCTTCCTGAACATCTTCAACAACTTCTCGGCCGAGCGCTTCGCCGGTGGCTCCAGTGTCGGCTCCAACACCATCAGCTGGAGCGAATACCAGTATCAGGTGAGCAACGCCGTGGGCCTCAACCTCAGCTGGCGCCTATTTGACGGCGGCCGGGCTGCGGCTGAGTCGCGCCAGTTCAAGCAGCGGGCCCAGGAGAATGCCTTCCGCTTCGCCGATCAGCGCGACACGGTGCGTTTCGAGGTCGAACGCAGCTTCGCCGAACTGGGCAAGAACAACCGCGACATCCAGACCACCTCCCGCGAGGTGATCTCCACCCGCGAATCCCTGCGCCTGGCCCGTCTGCGCTTCCAGGCCGGCGTGAGCACCCAGCGGGAGGTGGTCGACACCCAGCGTGACCTCACGAACGCCGAGGTGCGCTATTCCCAGGCCCTTGCCCAGTACAACAGCAGCCTGGCCGAGCTGCGTCGCCGCACCGGCCTCGACACGGTGGCCGTCTGCAAGCCCCCCAACCTCGGTGCCGTCAAGCCCAGCACCGGCATCGACGTGCCCGTGCCGCCCGAGCCCCTGCAGCCCGCATGCCAGGCCACCCTCCGCCGCGCCCCGGCCCCTGCCGGCAGCTGAGCCAGCCGCCGCGTGTTGCTGACAAGCTCCGCTTTCGTCCTAACCTCCACTCCCAGCTGAAGGTGGCCAGCTGACTCTCCCCCTCCCCCGCCTGCTGCGCCTCGGCCTGTTCCAGGGCTGTCTGGGTTGCCTGGCCGTGATCTTCGCGGGCATGCTCAACCGGGTGATGCTCAGCGAGCTGCAGTTCCCCGGCCTGCTGGTGGGCGGGGCCCTGGCCTTTGAGCAGTTCATGGCCCCATCCCGGGTGCTGTTCGGGCAGATCTCCGATGCCCATCCCTTCGCCGGGCGCCATCGCGTCCCCTATATCCGCCTGGGATCCGCCCTGTTCTCGGCTCTGGCGGTGGCGTCGATCCCGTTGATCTTTTCGCTGCATGGGGCCTTGGCCAGCGGCAGCTCCAGCGCCATTGCCGCGGGAGTTGTGGCCCTCTGCGGTCTGTTTGCCCTCTATGGCCTGGCGATTTCCCTGGCCAGCACCCCCTACCTGGCCCTGGTGATCGACCTCACCGATGAGCAGGAACGTCCCCGGGCCGTTGGTCTGATCTGGTGCATGCTCACGGTCGGCATCGTGGCGGGGGCGATCGCCACTGCCCTCAGCCTCAAGGGCATCGATGGCGTCACCGATCCGGCCCTGCTGCAGCCGGTGCTGCTCGGCTTCATGGCCAAGGTGGCTGCGGTGGTGTTCCTGCTCAGCGTGGTGGCCACCCATGGCATGGAAGCGCCGGCCGCATCCGGTGACCGCAGCAGCAGCGCCGATCGGGACGACGCCCTCACCCTGCCCCAGGCCTGGCGCCTGATCACCTCCAGCCGGCAGGTGCTCGTGTTCTTCGCCTTCCTGCTGCTGTTCACCCTGGCCCTGTTCCTGCAGGATCCGATCCTGGAGAGCTACGGGGCCGACGTGTTCGGGATGCCGATCGCGGCCACGGCCTCCCTCAGCGCCACCTGGGGCATCGGCACCCTGGCCGGGTTGCTGCTGGCGGGGTTCTGGATCGTGCCCCGGCTCGGCAAGTTCGCCAGTGCCCGGCTCGGCTGCCAGCTGATCATGGTCAGCCTGCTGCTGCTGGTGTTGGTGGGCCTCACGGCCCGGGTGCCGCTCCTCCAGCTGGTGATGCTGCTGTTCGGCATCGCGTCTGGGATCGGCACCAACAGCACCCTGTGTCTGATGCTCGATCTCACCTTGCCCGAGGCCGCCGGCACCTTCGTGGGTGTGTGGGGCCTGGCCCAGGCCATCTCGCGGGCCCTGGGCAAGTTGCTGGGGGGCGGCCTGCTTGATCTGGCCCGTTGGATCCAGCCTGGGGATGGCGTGTTCCTGCCCTTTGCCGCTGTCCTGCTGATCGAGGTGGCCATTGCCCTGGCCGCCCTGGTGCTGCTGGAGCGGATCAACCTGCGTCAGTTCCGGGCCGATACGGGCCAGATCCTGCAGCGCGTCCTTGTCGCGGAACTCGGATGACGGTCTCCTCCCCTGCCTTTCCCACTGAACTGGCGGCCTTCGAAGCCCTGCTGGATCGGGTGGCCGAGCGCCAGCGCCAGGATTTCGGTCAGCTGGATTCAGAGGCCAAGCCCGACGGCAGCCTGATCACCGCCTGTGACCGCTGGAGTGATGCCACCCTGGTGGCTGGTCTGGCCGAGCTGTTCCCTGGCGAGGGGGTGCTGAGCGAGGAGGGCAGCCAGTCGGTGCCCCGCAGTTCCGCCTTCTGGGTGGTGGATCCCCTCGATGGCACCACCAATTTCGCGGCCGGCATCCCCTACTGGGCCATCTCGATCGCCCGCTTTGAGGCGGGCGTGCCGGTGCTGGCGGTGTTGGATGTGCCGCCGTTGCGTCAGCGCATCGTGGCGGTTCGCGGCGGGGGGGCCTGGCGCAACCACAAACGGCTGGCTCCCCCCTCGGCCCGGACCCAGGTGGCCGGCTGCGCCTCGCTCTGCAGCCGTTCGATCGGCGTGCTGCAGAAACTGCCCAACCGGCGCTTTCCCGGCAAGATCCGCCTGTTTGGGGTGGCCAGCCTGAACCTGGTGAGTGTGGCCATGGGCCAGACCGTTGCAGCTTTGGAGGCCACCCCCAAGATCTGGGATCTGGCGGCGGCCTGGCTGGTGCTCACGGAGTTGCGGTGTCCGCTGCGCTGGCTACTGCAGGATCCGGCCCAGCTGGTGCCCGGCGAAGACCTGGCCCGGGCCGACTACCCCGTGCTGGCTGCTCGCAACGACGAGACCCTGACCACCTTCCTGCCCTGGGCCGAGGCCCTGGTGGCGGGTGATCTGCCCTCCTGACCCCGACCCGTTTGCCAGATCGGGGAGAGGGGTGTTATGGTTTTGGACTGCGCGGGAGCCGAGAGGCGAGCGCGCGGCGCCAAGGAGCCACCGGGGGAACCCGAGCGGAATTCTGAGGCGACTTACGACGAAGGAGGCGCGAGCCACCGGTGTTGTAAGTTCAAGA
>NZ_NQLA01000025.1 GCF_002252705.1 Vulcanococcus limneticus LL | reverse complement strand
GCCCTTCCCGATCACCATCACCTGCGACATGCCCTGAGGCCATGGCGCCCCCCGAACTGGTGCTGGTGCTCAACATGGGCAGCTCCAGCGTCAAGGCCGCCCTGATCTGGGCGGGCGGCACCTGCAGACCTTGGCACGGCGAGCAGGCCCTACAAGGTCGCCCCGTGAGCCAGGTGCTGGAGGTCTGGCTGGAGCCCGCACTGGCCGCCTGGTGGCCGAGCATCCGCTTGGCGGGCCACAGGGTGGTGCACGGCGGCGCGGATCTCATCGCCCCCACCCGCCTAGGGCCTGCGGTGCTACAGCAGCTTGAGGCCGTGGTTCCCCTGGCTCCCCTGCACAACGGGCCAGCGCTTGAGGCGATCCACTGGCTCACGGCCCAGCGGCCCCAGCTGCCCCAGTGGGCCTGCTTCGACACAGCCTTTCACTCCAGCCTCACCCCGGCTGCATACAGCTATGCCCTGCCCCGCAGCTGGCGCGAGCAGGGCCTGCGCCGCTTCGGGTTCCACGGGCTCAACCACCAACATGTGGCCGCCAGCGCAGCGGACCAGTGGCGCGCGGCCGGCGGGGAAAAGCTGCCGCGGCTGGTGAGCTGTCACCTGGGGGCCGGCTGTTCGCTGGCCGCCATCCGTGAGGGCCGCAGCGTGGACACCACCATGGGGTACACGCCGCTGGATGGACTGGTGATGGCTAGCCGCAGCGGTGCGGTGGATCCAGGGCTGCTGCTGCACCAACTGCGCCAGGGGATCAGTCCCGGCCTGCTCGATCAGGTGCTCAGCCAAGAGAGCGGTCTGCTGGGCCTCTCGGACCTCAGCGGCGACTGGCGGGAGCTGCGGAGCGCGGCGGCCGCCGGCCACAGCGGTGCCGCCCTGGCCCTGGATGTGTTTCGCCACAACCTGATCAAGGGCATCGGCGCCATGGCCGCCAGCGCTGGCGGGGTGGATGTGGTCGCGCTCAGCGGCGGAATCGGCGCCAACGACCGCCACCTGCTGCGGGAGCTCCAGGAGGCCCTGCACTGGTGGCCGGCCGTCACCTTTCTGCAGATCCCGGCCGACGAGGAGGGGATGATCGCCCGCCTTTGCTGGCAGGGGGAGGCGGAACTGACCAATGGGCGATAGGCATGCCCGCATGAGTCGGGCTATCCCAGCCCTGCGGCCGAGCATCAAAGGCAATCGCGGTGCATCACCTCACAGACCTCGAGAATCTGGCGGGTGCGGCTTGGCTCCAGTGACATCAGATCCGCAAGAGCAAGAAGAAACTCTTGCTCAACTGCTGCGACCTTCCGATCGCAGTGGATCAACTGACA
This sequence comes from Vulcanococcus limneticus LL, assembly GCF_002252705.1. Lineage (GTDB taxonomy): Bacteria > Cyanobacteriota > Cyanobacteriia > PCC-6307 > Cyanobiaceae > Vulcanococcus > Vulcanococcus limneticus. Next base: position 44,658 of record NZ_NQLA01000025.1, on the reverse strand, counting down.
GACAAGAGCAAAAGCCGTTTCCTGCTGATCCAGATTCAGTTGTGGAACAGCGGCTGCAATCAGCTCCTGCCAGCTCTCTTCCCGCAGACGCTTCAGCAGGCCTGAAATCAACATGCCAAAGGCATAGGGTTCCATGGCTCGATACGCAGCACGGCTGAGGAGCTGCTGGCGAATGACCTCAGCCTCCTCTGTTGCAAACGTCTGATCACAGCAGATGGCCGCCAAAGGAATGGCTGCAAAGGCTTGCATAGGGGTCAGGTCGGCGAGAGCGGGCATGGCAACAGAGGCATTCACCACTGCCAACCTGACGCCGGCAGGCTAAGGAAGGGTTAACGAGCGGCCGGATCCCGTAAATCCCTGAGGCGTGATTCAAGCGAGGCCAGCAGCTCAACGGCAAACATGGGCAGGGCTTCCTCGGCGAAGAGAAACAGCTCTTGATTGATCACAATCAGCTTGGTCGGCTCCATGGCAATCGCCGTGCCCTGGTGGGTGTGCCCTTGTTGAACCACGGCTCCCTCGACAAAACAGCGACCCGGACCCAGCAGCTCGCAAGGGGCACAGCCTGCCAGGACAAGCCCACACGGCCTTCCAGTACGCCGTAGAGGCAGTCACCGGTGTCACCGGAGCTGAACATCACATCACCCGTATTGAGGTCTTGAATCCGTGCACGGGGCTTGAGGGCTAGCAAGCTTCGCAGAATCAGCGTGTCACTGGACTGAGTATCCATGGGAGCGACGCCTGGCCAGCAAAGGTACTCGCCAACCTAGGACAGTTAGGATCATTGGTAGTTAGGGAAGCTCTGGGCAACAGGGAGTTGGGCGGCCTCTGAGCAAAGAAAGTGGTGGATTCCGCTTTCTGCTTTGCTTTTCGGCTGTTCTGAGTCTGTTCAAGGTCAATATCTGACCCCTTTTGGGCTTATCAGCCCTGCAGAGTGAGCCCATCTGGGCACATGATATCCCTGTTTACGCTGTTGCCAGCAATTATCGACGGGCCAGGAACAGATTCGTTAGCGCAGCAATCACATTGACCTTGCAGCGGTTCTTGGTCATGCCCCGCAGCCGCGTTTTCTGAAAGCCGAACTGCTGTTTGATCACCCGGAACGGGTGCTCAACCTTGGCGCGGATGTGGGCCTTGGCTGCCTCCACCAATTCCAGTAGCCGGCCTTCCGGGGTGTCGGGTAATACTCTCCGTTTGCCTGGCCGCATCGCGACGCGGAACTCGACTGACTTGCCCGCCATCTCAGCGCGCTTCTCGATTCCCTGGTAGCCCGCATCGCCGTAGGTCACGTCCTCATCACCGTGCAGCAGGTCAGCCGCTGCGGTCAGGTCATGCACATTGGCGGCGCTGGTCACCACCGAATGGATCAGGCCGGTGTCCTTGTCCACGCCGATGTGGACTTTCATGCCGAAGTACCACTGGTTGCCCTTCTTGGTCTGGTGCATCTCCGGATCGCGTTTGCCAGCCTTGTTCTTGGTGGAGCTGGGTGCCGCGATCAAGGTGGCATCCACGATCGTGCCCTGCCGCATCGTCATGCCCCGCTTGCTCAGGTGGTCTTTGACCGTCTCAAAGATCTGCTCACCAAGCCCGTGCTTCTCCAGCAGGTGGCGGAAGGTCAGGATTGTGGTCTCATCAGGGATCCGGTCACTGATCAGGTCGATGCCAGCGAACCGTCGCATGGTGGGCACCTCGATCAGGGCCTCTTCCATGGCGGGATCGCTGAGCGAATACCACTGCTGCAGCAGGTGGATCCGCAGCATGGTGGCCAGCGGATACGGGGGGCGCCCGCCCTTCTTGCTGGTTTTGGGGTAGTGGGGCTCGATCCGCTCGATCAGTGCCTGCCAGGGCACCACCGCCTCCATCTCCGCCAGGAACTTCTCCCGCTTGGTCAGCTTCTTGGCGGTGGTCTGCTCGTAATCAGAGAAGCCGAGCTGTTTGCCGCCCATCAGCCCTTCCCTGTCCTGCACTCACAGGGCCATTGTCTCGCAATCGGGCTTGGTTTTCCAGAGTCTCCTTAGGAAGAGGTCATGATGCCGGTGGGCTGAAAGACGGGCGACAGGAACAGTGCTGGCGCGTCCTCGTCAACAACTGAACGAGATCTGCTCGGTACGGCTCCGATCTTCAGATACCACTACTCGCGAGTGCATCACTCACCAGCTCACAGATGACACCCTGGCGCTGAAGCTCACGACTCAACAGGTCGCAGATTTCCTCATCCAGCGGAGGCGTGAGGCACTCCTCACCATCCAGCAGGCTGAGCACATGGGCTGGTGAGCAACCGATCCAGCGGGCCAGACTGTGCTGAATCTCAAACCGGCGATCAAGGGCACGCCGGTGCGCGAACTTCAGGCGGAGCCGATGACGGGGCGGCACAATCGCAGCGAGCTCGACGCGCCGCAAGGTCTCAGCTGTGGCGAGAACCACGAGCTGATCCCCTGCTGCGACAACCAGTTCGGGGGCTGGCAAAAGGATGGCCTCCGAGTGCTGGGCCCGCTTCAGGGACACAATCGTAAATCCGTAACCGTTCTCCAGGCGAGCCAACCCCAGGCCGCAGAGGCTGTCGTCGCTGTCAATGCGGTAGCGCACAATCAGAAGGTTGAGTCCTCGAACCTGGAGGACGCCTTCCACCCGTTCTCCGAAGGCCGTGGCTACCACGGCATCCGCCACCAGATCGACGGTGGAGATCACGGCCAGCCCGCCAAGCAGCTCTCCCAGCTGCGCTGAAGCACCGAAGGCATGGGCCAACACGGCAACTCTGGCTCTAGGCCAGCGTTGCTGCAAGGCCAGGGCCTCCTGCAGGTTGTGGAGCAGATCGGTGGACAGCAGACCAATGGCGGAGACATCCCGGTCCGCCAGCGCCTGGATGGCACGATCCAGTTGCTCGAAAACCAACGCATGGGGCTCGCCAACATCGGTGGCTTTGCCAACAACACGCACAACGGAATGCCCTTGACGCTTTAACTGAGAGCCGACTTCTCGGGCCAAGTCATTACCCTCGACCAGCAGCACCGGCTGCCTGTCCCGCTCGGTGAGACGGGGACGGCTGTACCCCAATCGTTCGCGCAGTAGACGCTCCAGCATGACTGCCACGATCGCAGATGTAATGAGTGTTCCGACCAGCGAATAAATCAGGGTGATGATCACCAAGCCAGCATTGGGAGCGCCGGCCGACAGGTCACCACCGAGAAGCACGTTGACAGGATCAACGTACTCTCCCTTGAGCAGAGCAAGGGTAATGAATAACCCCCGCGTCCAGCCTTGAAAGCGGGCAAAAATGTGCACCCCAATCCATAGCAACAGCACGAGGACAAGGATGGCCAGCTGCTGGAGTGGCGAGCGCGACCTCCAGGCCACCAGGCTTCGCGTTGGCAGCCAACGCAGGTTTCGAATGCATCGCTTCCAGACGCTCTGCCAACGTCGATCTGGCGTTGCGGTGCGATGCAGAGATCTCGGTTCGAGCAGGACCGGCAGCGGGCTGGCGAGTTCCTGCGGCAGGCGAATCGGTTTCTCCAGTTGGCGGTCTCGCCGAAGGGCCTGCCGCAGCAGATAGGTCTCACCGTCAATCTCCAGGCTGGCCGGGCCGGTTCCTGGACGTAGGGCCGTGGTGACAGCCCCGGCACAGAGCAGAATCGGATCAATGACAGCGATGCCAGGAAGTCTCTGCTCCAGGAGGGTGCCGAGACCGGCCTGCTGACTGGTGGAGCGCACCACAATCTCGGCCGAGGGGTTCAGCAGCCTCACCTGGAGGGCAGCCTCGAAATTGGCCGTGCTGTTGGAACTGAGAAGGAGAACTGCTCGGCAGTGCTGAACGGATGCCTCCTCCAGCACTCGGGGGAAGCGCATATCACCAATCGTGAGGGTGGCATCCAATTGCTGTTGCAGTGATGGATCTCGCCAGATCGGTTGGATGAGATCCAGACAGCGCAGGGGTACCCCAAAGCGCAGCAAACGCTGAAGACAGGCCTGACCGAGGGCCCCGAGACCGCACACCAGCACGGGCCCCTCACCCGGCGTCAGCTGGCTCAGATCCGTCAGAGCAGGAACGCCGGGAACCACCAGCGTTGTAGCCATGCAACCGGCGCTGACCTGTGATGTGGGACACAACGCTCAGGCGATCCCCTGCATAGGCCATGCAACCCGGCTCCGGCGGGATCTGGGCGGGTGGATTGGCTACCCCCTCTGTCAGGCGACATCAAAAAACGGAACCAGTAGCGACCCGACAACGGGAGCATCCGGGGCGCGGCACGCGAGGGCCTCAGGCGGAGCACGGACACCACCCACAGGCCTGGGCCCCTGCCTGCCCCACCGGCGCTCTGTGGATCGGCTTCGCGCAGCCCTCCTCATGGTCCGGGGTGGCCTCAAGGGCTTTGCAAGTCAGCCGGACTGGTGCGTTGACTGCTGATCCGATCGAGCGATGGATCAAGGCCCGCTCCAAGGAGCACGAGCTGGTCTCCCTGGCGGAGGCGATTCCTCAGACGGAGGGGAACCCCACCCTTGGTCGCAGCCCAGAAGGAACTGACCGTGAGGCTAAGGACCTTTCACCACCACGGGCGCGCACACCCAGCGCCTCCCTCCGCCAGTTCTGCCGTTCAGTCATAAGCGGTAGGGTCTGCCGTGGCAGGCGGCACGTCCTCTCCCTCGAGGAAGCAAAGGCAGCGAAACCGCAGGCCCATCAGCTCGTCATAGAGGGGATTGACTTTGCACATCGGTGGGATGTGGCCCACCTTGCGGCCCAGAATCACCACATCCCGCTCAAATGGGCACTGGGCCGGAATCAGCTTCACCAGCAACTCGGCCACCGCCGGGTCGTGGGGATGGATGGCATCGAGCCAGTGGCGTAGCGGGTCGAGTAGGTGGTGATTGGGATTGGGGCTGTCGCCGCAATCGCTCTCCAGCTTGCCCACCAGGTCCTCGCCCACCGCCAGCAGCTGGCTCCAATGGCGCAGCAGCTCCACCTCGCGCTCGCTGAGGTAGCCGTCTGCCAGCGCCAGGATCACCGCGCTACGCAGGAACTCCTCGGCGATCGAGGTGCCAATTCCCAGGCGATGGCAGAGGGCTGCATCGCCGGGCAGGGGCAGCTGCTCCAGGCTCTCGCCAGGGAGTTCAGCCGCCAGCAGCACCTCAAGCTGGCTCTGCTCAGCCGCGTCGATCTGGTCATCCGCCTGGGCCAGTTGCCGCAGGGCACCGAGCCAGGCGTGCCGCCGGGCCATGGAGGCCTGATCGGCACCAGAGGGTGCACACTCATCACCCACGCGGGCTGCTGTCATCTCCGGGTCCACGCAGGCGTGGAACGCATGGGGGCAGGGATCCCTGTGATCAACCTACGCAGCCCGTGCTGGGGCTGCAACGGCTCCGGGGCTCAGACCTCCCTCTTCCGCGCATCGGGGGCGAGCAGCGCCGCACCATCCACCCGGCGGATCGCCACGACACCGGGGCGCGGGTTCCGGCCGGGGATACCGGATGGCCAGTTCGAACCCAGAGGCACCCTGCGCAACTGTTCGAACGGCTGACCATCACGGCTTTTCAAGGTGTGGGCCTGGAACTCTTCCTCGCCCCTGTGGTGGGTGGCGCTGTCTTCCCCGGGGTGCTGGACGGCCAGAAACAGCGTGGTTTCCGTGGTGTCAAAGCACGGCCCGGTGAGTTCACACTCCATCGGCCCGGTTGCAAACAGCCCCGCCCCACCCGCCGCTGGACCGTCGGCCGGCAGCACCCAGCAGCTGTTGTTGCCGAACACATCCAGGGCGCTGCTGCTGCTGGCTCGGTCCGTGACCATCCACACGTTGCCACGGCTGTCGATCGCGAGGTTGTCGGGATTGGAGAAGCCCATGCCCCCCTGCCAGGGGGTGCCGCCGGTGGCCACCATCCGCCAGCGGAAGCTGGTGTCGCCGTCCTGCAGACGCATCACCCAGCCATAGGGCCAGCTGGTCTGACCCTTGGGGCCCTGGAAGATCGCTGGGTCCGCCCGGCCGTCGCCATCGGAGCCGGCGGCGGTGAAGGTGATCAGCAGATCGCCGCTGCTGGGATCGATCTCGGTATCTTCCGGCCTTGCGGCTGCTGTGGCACCGACGGCATTGCCCGCCAGGTGCGCGTCGATCAGGATCGCGCCCAGGCGCTCCTCGCCGGTACCGGGGTAGAGGTCGGCGAGGGTGCGGTAGCGCTGCAGATAGGCGTCGACGGCTTCATCGCTCCCGAGGGCTTCGGCGCCCGGTTGGCGCCGGTCGCTGTGGGGCAGCAGGGTGGCCTGGCTAAGGCCACGACTGGCGTAGTGGCTGGGGCGCATCGGCGCCAGGGGCGTGTCGGGACTGAGCGGGATCCAGCGCCCGCTGCCATCGGGGCTGAACCGGGCCACCTCGAGCCGCCCCTGCTCCAGCAGCCTGGAGTTGGCCTGGTCAGCGGGATCGCGAACGATCCCGGCGCTCACGAAGCGGTACACGTGTCCGCCGTGGCGGTCGCAGCCGGAATACACCCTGAGCGGTTCACCGGCCCGGGCCTGCACCGCCACAGCCTCATGGCGGAAGCGGCCCAGCCCGGTGTGTTTCACGGCCGGCTGCCCGGGGCGCCGCGGATCCAGCTCCACCATCCAGCCGTACTTGTTGCCGGCCAGGCCGAATGGATTGCCCAGCCCCTCCAGGCGCTCGCCATCGAAGCGGAAGCGGCGTTCGCCCGGGGCGGGTGAGGAGCCGTCGGCGAACACCCGGTCCACCACATGGGTCTGGTAGTTCTCCTCGGCCGAGAGCACCGTGCCCCAGGGGGTCTGGCCGCCGGCGCAGTTGGCGAAGGTGCCGATGATCCGATCCCCAAGACCGTCGTCGTAGCCGAGGCGCTGCCGCCGTTTGAATACGGCGGCGGCCGGCCCCGTGCAGCGCAGCTGCTGGCCAGGCTGCTGCCAGCCGCTCAGGCCGGTGATGCGCCGCTCCAGCGGGCCGCTCTGGTGGCGCCACTGGCCGCTCGCATCGCGCACCAGGGCCGCCACGCCGATGCCGAGGTCGTCCATGGCGGCGGTGGCCACCGCCAGCACCAGGGTCCGCAGGGGATCCTGGGCCGCCAGGGTGTGCACATCCACGCTGCCGCCACGGCTGGCCAGCGCCTCCCGCAGGGCCGCGAAGGGCAGCTCGGTGCCCATCACCTCGGCGTAGCCCTCGCACCAGAGCCGGGGGCTGATGTATTCGAAGTTCACCGTCAGCAGGGCCGTGTCCGGATTCAGCGGCGTGAAGGCCAGATAGTCGTTGTTGAACCCGAAGCGCCCCTGGGCGAGCCGATCCCCCCAGCTGAGCAGCAGCTCGCTGCGGTAGCCCTCGGGCACCACAACCCGGTCGTCGAGGTTGATGCGGGCGTAGTGCTGGCGCTGCTGGGCAGCGCTGAGGCCATCGGTGGGCAGGGGGATCGGTCCCCGGATCGGTTTGAAGGGCAGGGGGCCGGCAGCGGCAGCGGTGTTGCGGCGTGGCGAGCCGGCCAGGGCGGGCACCGTGGCCGCTCCGATCCCGGCGGCCCCGAGGCCGAGCAACTGAAGCAACAGGCTGCGGCGGTTCATCACGGGGCGGGGCAGGGACCGGGGCGGTTGGCGGTGAGCAGCGCGAGGCGGTTCGCCTGCAGGGGGTTGAGGTTGTCGTCGCTCGCCAGCAGCAGGCTGGGGCGACCGTCGGGCAGGGGCGGACCCAGGCTCAGCCCTTCCCAGTTGTCGGGGCTGAGGCCCATGGCGATCAGATCCCACTGGGCCAGGGCCTGCACGGGGGCCGTGCTGCCGGCCGGCGGCAGCGGGTAGAGCGCCAGGCGGATCTGCCAGCGATCCGGCGGCTCGAAGCGCCGCAACAGCCCCAGCAGCCGGCCGGGCTCGGGAGCCAGCAGATCGGTGAGGCCCCAGCCCTCCCCGTGGGGCAGCAGCAGCGCGCCCTGGGGCTGCGGCTGGGGATCAACCCGGGCTGGATCGGCGCCGGCCGGCCACTGCCAGCGCAGCAGCCGCACCTGCTGGGGCGGGTCCTGCAGCAGGGGCTGTTCGGCGGCCATCAGCAGGGCCGGCGGCCGCGAGCGCTCCGCGCTGCCCAGCAGCAGCAGGGATTCGGGGCCGGCGTTGCTGGCCAGCCCCTGGCCCTCGCCGGGTTGCCAGGCGTCCGGCAAAGCGATGGCTGAGATCAAGTCGCCGCTGGTGGCGGAGAAGCGCAGCAGCTGGGGCGGACGCTCGCGGCTGCGGCGGCCCTCGCTCGCCACCCACCAATGGTCGCCGAGCACCACCAGGCCCTCCCCGTCCAGCGCGGCCGGAAGGGCCTCGCGGGGGCCACTGCGCAAGGCCGTGATCTGCTGCAGATCCAGCCCCCCGGGCCTGCTCAGCCCGCTCCAGCGCAGCACCGCGCCGCTCGGCAGATCACTGAGCAGCAGCAGGCTGTCTGTGGCGAGGTGGTACCGCACCGCGGAGAAGCCGCCGATCGCTTCGCCAGCAGGGCTGCGCCTGGGGAGGCTGATCTGGCGGTCTACCTGCCAGCCGGCTGTCATTGGGCAGGGAAGGGGCAGGGCGGCAGCGACGTCTGCCCTGGCGAGCCCCGCCAGGGGGAGGGCCAGCAGACCGATGACCGCAGGCGTGAAGCTCACGGCGTGAGCATCCACCAAACAGCCGCCTCTCATGGCTGCCCGGCCAGACCGACCGAGCTGGGAATGCAGTTGCTACGGAAGGAGAGGCAGGAGAGCAGCGGATCGCTCCCCGTCCCGTCTCCATGCTGGCCGCCGTGCGTCCGCTCAACAATGTCCTTCAGAGTGCGGACCGTGGCGGTGATGTTCGGGCCCTTGTTCAGCATCACCACCTCCGCCCGGGCCCCCATGGCGGCATCGGTGATTTCGGCCCGGGTGGGCAGACCGGTCCGGGCCATGGCAGCCAGAACCTGGGTGGCCCAGATGCAGGGCACATGGGCAGCGGCACAGATGCGCAGGATCTCCTCCTGGATCTCCGCCAGGTGTTCCCAGCCGCACTCGATCGCCAGGTCGCCCCGGGCGATCATCACGCCGACGGGCGCGGGCCGTCGCATCGCCGCCAGCAGCAGTCGCGGCAGATCCAGGAAGGCGCGGCGGGTCTCGATCTTCAGCACCACCGGCAGATCTTCCCGACCGAGGCGGCGCAGGGCGATCTCCAGGGCCTCAATGTCGGCCGCGCAGTTGACGAAGGAGTAACTCAGCAGATCGGCATGCTCGGTGGCGAAGGCCAGGTCCTCGAGGTCCTTGCCCGTGAGCGCCGGAAGGCTCAGCGCGCTGTCTGGGAAGTTGATGCCCTTGTCGTCCCGCAGCCGGCTGCCCCGGGGCCGGGCCTGGGTGATCGTCACACCCACCTCCGCAGTGGAGACGCTGTGGATCACACCGCCGATCCTGCCGTCATCGAACAGCACCCGTTCCCCAACCTTCAGCTGGGCGAACACCTCCGGCAGGCTGCAGGCGACCGAGGCGGGTTCGCCTGTGGGGGTTGACGTGAGACGCAGCTTGTCGCCTTGACGCAACAGCAACTGCCCGGGTTCGAGGGCGAGATTCGCCACCTCCAGCGAGGCGAGGCCCCCTTCCTGCTGGAAGCGCAGGCCAGCGATGAAGCGGCAGCGCTGGTTGCAGCTCAGCAGAACCCCATCGGCGCGGGTCTCCACGACCAACAGGTCGCGCCAGCGGCCGGAGGCGTCACGGCCCCGCAGCCGATCCCCAGGTTGGAGCTGTTGCAGCCCTGAGCCAACCACGGGCACCACCACCACGTCGCTCGCTGGGCTGGCCGCGTCAATCGGGGCGTCGATGGATGCGTCGAGCGCCAGCAGCCGGAAGGGGCGGACCAATCGGCCCAGACGGTCGCGCTGCGGACGCCCATCCATCACGCCCTCCTGGTGGGGCAGACCCCAGGTGCGCAGCTTGGGGCCAGCAAGGTCTATCGCGATCCGGCAGGCTTTACCGGTGCAGGCACGGACAGCGTGCACCTGTCGCACGAGATCCCGCCAGGTGTCTGGCCCGTCGTGGGCACAGTTGATCCGGGCCAGACCCATGCCGGCCAGCACCAGCTCCCGGATCAGTTCGGGATGTTGGGTGGCTCCGGAGGGGAGCGTCACCATTATCGCCGTACCGTCGTGGTTGCCATCAGCGCTGTCACCGAGGCCGAAGAGCAGATCGCAGTGGGCCTGCAGCAGCAGCTCCCCCTCATGCTGGTCCGGCCCCGTGCGCTCGGCCGGGTGGCCCTGGCGAGGGCTCAGCCAGCGCAGCACCGCCGAGAGCGACTGCTGGAGGTGGGGATCGCACCCCGTCAGTGAATTCAGGCCCCGCTGCCGCAGCGCCGCTTCCAGACCCGGGTGATGGTGGCGGTGGAAGGCGATGAAGTGGAGCAGGTTGCGGGCGCTGGCGCGGTAGCGGGCATCCACGGCAGCGAGGGTCTTCTGCTCCTCGTCCTCGATCTGACGCATCGCGGACTGGATGCGCTCGAGCTCCTCACGAAGGTTGCAGTCCACATCCCTGGAGGGAGCAGGCACCAAGAAGATTTCACGATCAGGTCCAATCTGATGCACGATCACCGCAAGCCGAGTAAAGACTGGGCTAAGGGCTGACAAAGACGCGACGATTGGCTGGCCAGAACAACGGTGGTCCGCACACCGCAGGCTTGCCTTGCCTTAATCCGGCAAAGTCAGGTCGCCTGGCCTGGATGATTCTCAGAGATCCCCATACTTCTGCTCGATCGAGCGGGGCACCGTGTCCAGCAGGCGCTGTTCAAGTTCTCCGATCCGCTGCCGCAGGTCCTCACGGCTGTCCCATGGCTGCTGAGCGGGGGCAGTGGCCTGCGGTCTAGGCACCTCGTCACCCCGACGGATCAGCAGGACCAGGCCAGTGAGGCAACCGAGGAGCAGCAGCAGGATGGCAGCTCCATCGACGTGGCGCAGCGCCGGCAGATCTCTTTCGCAAGCCAAGGGGGGAGGCGATGGGGAAGGATCGGTCGCCATGGGGTCCAGGCGCGCTGGTTGCCTCCATCCTGACCTGTCTGCTCCACGCCAGGCCGATCGTTGGCTGAGGCCAGACCCCCCGATGACGTCCCAGCAGCTGCCACCTAACCTTCCTGAAGCTGGCGGCAAGGCGTGAAGAGCTTCGTCTATTGGCTGATGGGCGAGCGGGCTGGTCGCGTGATAGTGGGCAGCTGGCGATGGCTCTGGGGCCTGCCTGTGGAGGCCGGTGGCAAGGTGGCTGTCGCTGTGGCTGAGGAATCGCTGCAGTCGATGCAGGAGTCAGTGCAGCAGCTGGCCAGGGCAGTGGCCATGCAAGTGGGTGCCTATGAAAGAGCCAAGAGCAAATACCAGGAGAAGACGAACGAGCTCAAGACCTTTGAAGAGCAAGCGCAACTGGCGCTCAGCTCAGGTCATGAAGATGCTGCCCGCCTGGCGATGACGCGTGCAGTTCAGATCGAGACGCTGCTACCAACGCTTGATCAGCAAGTACAGCAGGCAGAGGTCTTCGTCACTGCATCAAAAGACAAGCTGAATCGAGAGCGAATCAAGCTGGAGCAGTATAAGTCTGATATGCAGAATATGAAAGACCTGGCCGAGGTTAATGCCGCGCTCGAATCCATCGCCAAGGTCAACAGTGATTTCGACATCGGCTCGGCACGCTCCAGTTTTAGGCGGCTAAGCATGCTGTTGAGGGTCGCCACCTGACCAGCAGAGCCCTGGCAGAACTGTCTGAGAATCCCCAGGAGAAGCTGGCGGCTGATCTCGATCAGCTCACTCTGGATGATCAGGTCTCCCAACGGCTCAAGGCCTTGGAGGCGGCGGCAGCACCGCAACGTCCCGAACCCAAGCAGTCATGAGTCAGCAGTCATCCGGAGGCCAGCGAAGTGGTCCGCCGCCGATTGTCTTCATCGCTCTGGCCTTGGCTGATCTGTGGCTGCTCCAGTCCCAGTGGTCGAAGCTGAAGGCTTGGCAACCATCCATCCCCTCGCTTCCCAGTCCGCCGTCCATCCCTGCTGCGGGCGGTGGCCAGGCAACCGATGGTGCCCTCAAGAGCTCGACCCTCTTTCCTCTGCAAGCGAGCGTGCCTGCTGGCACCAAGGTCAGCCTTGATGGGTCCACGAGCATGGTTCTCATCAATGAGGCCCTCAAGGCTGGCTTCCTGAAGACCTACCCCGATAGCCAGGTAGAAACTGCGGCCACTGGTTCTGACAATGGCATTCAGGCTCTCCTGGTTGGGAACATCAACCTGGCGGCCATCTCCCGCCCATTGACGTCAGAGGAGAAAGGGCGTGGACTGCGCGCTGTGCCGGTGGCCAAGGATCGAATCGCCATCGTTGTGGGAGTCGCCAACCCCTTCCGTCGCGGCCTTTCCCGCAGCCAGCTGGTGCAGATCTTCCGTGGCGAGATCACGAACTGGGCTACCTTCGGCGGGCCTGATCGTGCGATCCGGGTCTTGAACAGGCCCAGCGTCAGTGGCACCAACAAGACCTTCCGCACGATCGTTCTAGGCGATGGCAACTTTGGCACGACACCCAACATCACGACCCTTGTGCGGGATGCGACGACGCCCATGCTGCGGATGCTCGGCCCTGATGGGATCGGTTACGCCACCTATGGCCAGGTTGCTGATCAGCAGACGGTGCGAGTGCTGCCCATTGATGGCAATACGCCAGAGGCAGAGGCCTATCCATTCCAGCGCCCGCTCTTCTATGCCTATCGAGAGCCGCCGAATGCTGCCGCCAAGGCGTTTCTTGGCTTTGCGCTCTCCCAGGACGGACAGTCGGGAATTGCAGGGGCCATTCAGGGGCCCTAGGCCCGAGGAGCCATGGCGATGAGCAGACCATCGGAGGCAGTCGATCCCCTCGCCGTCGCCTTTTTCGGGCTCGGAGCCGTGGGCTCTTCCATGTTGATCTGCCTGGCGGAACTGGCCGAGCGCGATGGCGTGCCCATGCACTTTGTTGTGGTGGTACTGGAGCCGGAACTGGCCCGCGATGCCCTGTTCCATGCGGAGTGGCTGTTTGATCGCATCGATTTTGTTCAGGCGTCAGACTTCGACGCCCTCCTTGACGGAACAGATGGCCAGTTGCTCCACCTGGAGGGCGCCCATCTGCTGGTCAATGCGGCCCATCCACGCTTCAACCAGCCGATGTTGAAGCTTGGGCTGGAACTCGGCGCCAACGTGCTCGATCTGGCCTCGGATATGTACGACGCCGAGACCGAGCGCACCCATACCTTTTCCCAGTACTCATTTGACCAGGCCTACCGTGGGCGCGGCCGTGCGGCCCTGATCAACTTCGGCATCTCTCCGGGGGTGACGAACTTCCTGATCGGCCTGCGACTGCATCAGCTGCGTGCAGCACGCCGCCGCGATCTCGAGATCGAGAGTGTTGATCTCTTTCTGCTCGAGGACATCGATGCCGATGAGATCGTTTTCTCCTGGTCTCCCCTCGTTGCTCTGGAAGAGCTTGCGGCTCGGCCCCGATTGCTGCGTGAGGGTCGCCTCCAGATTCTGGAGCCGTTCAGCGCTGCTCGCGATCATACCTTCCCCGGCGAGATATCACCAACGCGTCAGTATCCCCTCTACCAGGAAGAGCTGCTGTCCCTGCACCGTTCATTCCCGGAGATCGAGTCCATTGGCGTCTATACAGGCGGTTCCGAGGTGGAGCTGGTCAAGGCCTTGTTCAAGCTCAATCTGCTGTCCAAGCGCACCTTGCCGCAGCAGGGCGAACTCACCGTGGAGGCGATGGTGCGCGCGATCCTGCCGGGCATGAACAAGCCCCGCTGCATTGAAGAATACCTGCGCAACGGCGTGATCCGTCGAGCCCACTTTGCGGCCGCCGCTGAAATCCGCTACACGGAGCAGGTGCGAAGCGACCGCCAGGAAACGATTGAAACCGTGGGCTTCAGCTACTTGCGCTACAAAGGGCTGCTGCACAGCCCCTATGCCGGGGCCACCTATATCTCCTATCCCACAGCGGTCGGTGCCGCGATTCTGGCCTGGCATGCCATGGCCTTCGTGCGGGAGGATGGTGGAGAACTCCAGGGCGTGATCACGGGCGAAGATCTGGCCCGCCTGCTCCCCAATGCCCGCGTCGAAGCGATCCGCCGTGACCTCGTGGCCTGGGATATCGACCTGTTTGAGAGCGTGCGGGATGCGACAACGGTCTGAGCCGCTGCCGCAGAGCCCACGCCCATCAGACCCTGCTCAGTTCAGCGTGTAGGGTTCGCGCTCCGCTCCGGCGATCTGGCAGGGCGTTTCCCTGCGGAAGCTCTTGAGCAGATGACTCTGAGCCTGTAATTCCTCCACCAGCACCTGGCAGGCGTTCTCCGGCATAGTGTGGTCTCCGCAGGTGAAGACATCCACGGCTGCATAGCCCGACTCCGGCCATGTGTGGATGGAGATATGGGATTCGGCCAGCAAGGCCAGACCCGTCACCCCCTGCGGTTCAAAGCTGTGGGTGATCAGATTGAGAAGCGTCGCGCCTGCACGCAGTGCTGCGTTCGTGATGGCGGACCGGAGGAAGAGTTCGTCGTCGAGCCTGGCACCGTTGCAGCCGTAGAGCTCGAGGATGCAGTGTTTGCCGACGGTATCGGTGACTGGAGCTTGGGCTTGGGTGGTCTGGGATTGGGTCTGCTGGGCGGTCCATCCAGGGTTGGGGTGGAAGCGCGCAAAGGCTTCGCTCATCAAGGGTGCTGTAGGTAGCCCTTCCACCTAAGCACGGCTACCGCTGGGCTGCAGCTCAGGGCCGCCGCAACAGCAGCAGGGTGCAGTCATCCTCCAGGGCTTCACTGCCGCTGAAGGCGGTGAGCGCCTCGCGCACGTCATCCAGGATCGTCGGGAGCGCAGCCTCCCTCCGCGGGATCAGCAGGTCGCGGCAGGGCTCGATGCCGAAGGGCTGGCCCTCGCCGTTCTCCGCCTCACTGAGCCCGTCGGTGTAGGCGAACAGCAGATCACCGCGGTTCAGCTGCACGGTCTCGGCCCGGTAGCTGGCCCGGGGGGCGACGCCGGCCAGCAAACCGCGGGGCAGGGGGAGCTCTGTGCAGCGATCGTCCTGGATCAGCAGGGGGGGCAGATGACCGGCATTGGAGTAGGTGAAGCGTCCACTGTTCGGCTCCAGGTAACCGCAGAAAAGGGTGGCGAACAGGCAGGTGTCATTGCCCTCGCAGAGGAAGGCGTTCAGCTGCTCCAGCACGGCCTCCGGAGCGGTGGCGGTCATGGCCAGGCTGCGCATCAGCCCGATCGTGCGCGCCATCAGCAGGGCCGCGCCGATCCCATGGCCCGACACGTCGCCGATGCAGACGAACAGCCGGTCGTCGGCGGTGAGGAAGCTGTCAAAAAAGTCGCCACCGACGCTGGCCGCCGGTTCCACCCGGGCGCACACATCCAGGTCGGGGCGGTGGGGGAAGAGGGGATGGCCCAGGGGCAGCATGCTGGCCTGGAGCTGCCGCGCCAGGTCGAGCTCCTTGCGCAGATGCTCCAGTTCGAGCCGCTCGCGCAGGTTGCTCAAGGCCAGCTGGTTGGTGGTGCGGGCCCGTTCCGTGAGCCCCCGCATCATGTTGCGGGCCACCCCCGGCAGGGGCACCAGCCGCTTCCAGAAGAACGGGCCGCTCAGGTGCAGCACCTCCGCCTCCCCCTCGCAGCGCACCAGCGCCGACACCGGCAGCCGATCGATGGCGGAATACTCCCCGATGCAGTGTCCCGGCTGGATCGGAATGCCCTGGCCCGCTGTGATCTCCGCTGACAGATACACCATCAGCTCTCCCTTGAGCAGGATGTAGAGGCTGTCGTTGGGCTCCCCCGGCCGCAGCAGGTCGGTGCCGGCGCTGAGTCGGCGCACCTCGCACCGGCTGAGCAGCCGCAGCAGTAACGCTTCATCCACCTCCCGGAAGAGGGGAATCCAGCCATAGCCTTGGGGGTGCCTGGGGCCGGCGTGGGGTGCGGCAGCGTCGGGGCTCAGGATCCTGGCGTCCAGTGCATCGCGACTCTGAGTTCGTTGCGCCCGTCCACGACCTGGTAAGCTAGGCCATCGCTGAAAGCCTTCACCAGGCGCAGCCCCAGGCCGCCAGGGGAGGCCTCGTCCAGGCTGCCCGGGATGGCCTTGACGCCGGCCTGGCCCGAGTCGAAGGGCTCTCCCCGATCGGAGACCACAAGCTGCGCGCCGCAGCCACCGGCCGGCGGAACGGCCTCCAGCAGCAGCTGGATCGGATGCTGCGCCGTCGCCGCACCGCCATGCTCCACGAGATTCGCCAGGACCTCGTTGAGGCAGAGCTCGAGCCGGTCGATCTGCGCATCGGGAACGGCCAGGGCCGCCCCGCTCTCCCGCAGCCAGGAGGAGGCGCGACGGAACTCCAGCGGATCCGCGTGGATCTCCAGGGACAGGCTGCCGGGCGCGGGAGGAGCGGTCATCACCTCAGTGGTCGCCACGCCCCAGAGCGTCCAGAGCCGCAGCTTCATCGGAGAACACCGGGATGATGTCGGCGATGCCGACGGTTTCCAGCGTGCTCTGCACCAGGGCGTTGTCCCCCACCAGCAGGACCATGCGGCCACCCTTCAGATCCAGCGCCTTGGCACTGTGGATGATGCAGCGCAGGCCCACGGAGGCCAGGAACGTCACCCCGGTCAGATCAACAAGCACGCCAACCGGCTTGCTCGCCGCCAGGGAGGTGAAGCGCATCTCGACTTCGCCGACCCCCACCATGTCCAGTCGGCCGCCCAGGCGGATCCGGCGCAGATCCTCCGCCAGATCCTCGTGCTCAAGGGAAACGCTGCTCATGGTGATCGAGGGATGGGCCAACGGTGGCCTGCAGACCGTAGACATCACCTGGAGAGGTGCCAAGCGCTGGGTCGGCCGTGGTATCCGGCAGCACATCGGGGCCATCGGGCTGGACGATCTGGCCCTGATTCGAGCCTGATCAGGAGCCGCAGCTGCTGATGGCTGAGGCGCTGCCGAGAAGGACGGTGGCAGGGTCAATAACGGAGAGGAGCAGGACGCAGGCGTTCCACGGTTATCGCGCGCTGATCCGTTACTCCCCGCGGCGGTGGGTGAGGCACAACGCCATCGCGCTGCATCGCGGAGGCCTCAGGTCTGACTCCTGGACGGATGGGTTTTGAGTGAACCCCTCGGGATTGGCTGACTCCGCCCAGAATGGGCCCGTTGCCCCCTCAGCCCCCATGGCCCCCAGCAGCGATCCCGGCGCCGACCGCCAGCTCACCCTGCTGAAGATCGCCTGCAGCGTGGCCTGGGCCGATGGCGAGGTGTCGCCGGAGGAACGCAGCCTGCTGCTGAAACTGGTGGCCCGCTACTTCCCTGCGGAGCCGGGTCAGGAGTCCCTGGAGTCCGCGGCCGAACAGCTCACGGCCTGGGCCCAGGATTCCGCCCTGCTGGACGGGCTGATCGCCCGGCTGGAGAGCGAGGAAGACCGGCTGCTCGCCCTCAAGCTCGGATACCTGATGGCCCGGGTCGGCCAGCGCCCAGGGGACAGCTCCCCGATCAACAGCCAGGAGAAGGCGGCCTACCGACGGCTCGTGGAGGGTCTGGGCCTGGGTGAGGCCCAGATCCAGGAGGTCGAATGGGCTTCCGAGCAGGAGCTGACCGCCCGCAAGGGCCCCTGGGGCGTGCTGGGTTCCCTGTTCGGCGACCTGGGGAACTGGCCAACGCGGGAGATGCTGGAGAGTCCTGGGGTGCAGTGGCTGTGATCTCTTGGTTCGCATCGACGGCCTCCAGTGGGGCGCTCAGTTCAGCCGCGCCCCCTGGCTGAGCCGCTGGCGCTGATCCGCCAGCACCTGGGCCAGGTCCGGATGGCGGCGCAGCTCGGGGTCGCTGGCCATCAGCCGCTGGGCCACGCTGCGGGCCTGCTCCAGCACCTCGCCGTCGTCGGTGAGGCTGGCCAGGGCCAGATCCGGCAGGCCGCTCTGGCGGGTGCCCAGTACCGCCCCTGGCCCCCGCAGCCGCAGGTCCATCTCGGCGATCTCGAAGCCATCGCTGGAGTGCACGAGTACCTCCAGCCGCTGGCGGGCCAGGGCGTTGCGGCTGTCGTTGATCAGCAGGCAGTGGCTGGCCGCCGCTCCCCGCCCCACCCGGCCCCGCAGCTGGTGCAGCTGGGCGAGGCCGAAGCGATCGGCGTGCTCGATCACCATCACGCTGGCCTGCGGTACATCCACGCCCACCTCCACCACGGTCGTGCTCACCAGCACATGGCTCTCGCCGCTGGCGAAGGCGCGAATGGCGGCCTGCTTGTCTGCGCTGGCCATGCGGCCATGCAGCAGGCCAACCGAGAGCTCGGGGAACACCTCCTCGCTGAGCTGGCGATGCACCTCCACCGCTGAGCGGAGGTCCAGCTTCTCCGACTCCTCCACCAGCGGCAGCACCACGTAGGCCCGCTGGCCGGCGGCCACCTCCTGGCGGATCAGGCCGTAGGCCTCCTGCCGCTCGCTTGCCCTCAGCATCGCCGTGCGGATGGGGGTGCGGCCTGGCGGCAGCTCGTCGATCTGGCTCACCTCCAGGTCGCCGTGAAGCGACAGGGCCAGGGTGCGCGGAATCGGCGTGGCCGTCATCGTCAGCAGGTGGGGCTGCAGGCCCTTGTCCAGCAGGCGGTTGCGCTGGGCCACCCCGAAGCGGTGCTGCTCGTCCACCACCACCAGGCCAAGGCGCGCGAACTGCACCGGGTCCTCCAACAGGGCGTGGGTGCCCACGAGCAACTGGAGGTTGCCGTTGGCCAGATCCGCCAGCAGCTCGCGCCTGCGCCGGGCCGGGGTGGAGCCCGTGAGCAGCGCGCAGCTCACGTGCAGCTGGGGCAGCCATTCGCAGAGCTTGTTGTAGTGCTGCTCCGCCAGCACCTCGGTGGGGGCCATCAGCGCGCCCTGGCAGTCCGCGTCGATGGCGGTGAGCAAGGCGGCAATGGCCACCACGGTCTTGCCGCTGCCCACATCGCCCTGCACGAGCCGGGCCATGGGCTGCTCCCGGGCCAGATCGGCCCGAATCTCCGCCAGCACCCGCTGTTGGGCGCCGGTGAGGGGGAAGGGCAGCAGCTCAAGGAACGCCTGCATCAGGCTGCCACAGGCCAGGGTTCCTGCCAGCGCCTGTGCGGGCGGGGCCAGGGCGGGCGCTGGCCGGCTGGTGAGTTCCCGGCGGCGCTGCAGCAGCCCCAGCTGCAGCAGCAGAAACTCGTCGAACACCAGCCGACGCCGCGCGGCGCTGAGGCTCTCCTGGTTGGCGGGCTGGTGGATCTGGATCAGGGCGGTGGGCAGAGCCACCAACCCCTGCTGCTCCAGCAGCGCCGCCGGCAGCGGATCGCCCCAGGCGGCGGCCGCCGCCAGCACGGGCTGGATCGCCGCCCGCACCCGCTCGGCCGTGAGCCCCTCGGTGAGCCCGTAGACCGGCAGCAGCCGGCCGATCTGCTGGTTCTGCAGCGGCGCATTGGGGCTCTCCAGCACCTCCATGAGCGGGTCCTGGACAACCGGGCCATAGGGCGTTTCCTTCACCAGACCGCTCACCGCCACGGTGGCCCCCAGCGGGTACTGGCGCTGCTGGGCCTTGAGCCAGCCGGGGGAGGAGAAGCGCTTGCCCGCGAAGAACTTGGTGACCCGCAGTCGCCCGGTGATGTCCTGCAGCTGCAGCTCCAGGATCGAGAGGTTGGGGTTCCGGGGGCTGGTGAAGCTGTTGGTGCGCCGCACCGTGGCCACGATCGTGGCGGTGCGGCCAGGTTCCAGGGCGGCGATGCGCACCAGGTTGGCGTAGTCGAGGTAGTCGCGCGGGTAGTAGCGCAGCAGATCGCGGGCCACGAACAGGCCGAGGGCCGCCAGCTTCTGGGCGGTCCTCGGCCCGACGCCGCGAATGTCCGCCAGGGGCGTGTCGGGGTGCAGGGCCGGGGTTGCGCCGGGGCGGAGCGGTTCAGGGCGGGGCTGATCCGGTTCCGCCGCCAGCCGCAGCCGGGGTGGCGCCACGGGGGAGGGGGGCTCCAGGGCCCGCTGCAGCTCGTGCAGGGCCTGGCGGGTGCGGCGCACCAGGGCCTGGCGGCGGGCCATGCTCAGGCCGCCGTAGCCGGTGTAGGCGGCGGCGAGCTCTTGCAAGACCTGCCGCTGGGGTGGGTTCAGGCCGGCTGGAGCCTCCTGGCACTGGCGGGCCAGGAAGGCGCTGAAGCGCTCGCGGCGGCCCTGCAGGTCGTCGAAGCCGCGCTCGGCCTCCAACTGCAGGGCCTGCTGCAGCGGCCGGAACCAGGCCTGCCCCGCCGCAGCGGGCCCGCCTAGGGGTTCGGTGTCGGGACGCTGTCCTGCAACCACTGCTGTTCTGCCTGGAGGGCCAGCGCCCGCTGCTGCCAGTAGCGGTGCCGCTTGGCCATTGTGCGCAATTCGCTGCGCCGCTGCTCCAGTCGGCGGCGGCAGCGACGCAGCCTGGGCTGCTCGTATTCCAGATCGCTGGACCGCACCAGCACCGCCAGCACCTGCGGCGGCGCCCCCTGCGGGCCGTTGCCATCCGGGAACGGCAACGGAAGGCGCAGCAGGTTGGCGGGAGCGGACTGGGCCTCCACCTGCCCGGCGAGCACCGCATCCAGCAGGTTGGGGGGCAGCAGGCTGCGACTGAGCCGCAGCCGCATCAGCTCCAGGTTGAGCGCGTGCGAGAGGTTGCGCAGGCGCCGCTCCATGGCCCGATCCAGCTGCTGCCACCAGCGCAGCAACGCCGCCGGATCGCGGGGCAGCAGGCCGTCACTGCTGTCGCTGGCCTCGGGTGCGGACGACCGCTCCAGCACGGTGGCTGCACTCGGATCCGGCTCCTGCCCGTCGTCGTCTCCTTCCCCGTTCCCTTGCTCCTCGCCGTCCCGTTGGTGATCTGCCCTTTCGCCGTCGAGTCGCACGGGGACCCCTGGCAGTCCAGGCCCGCCTGTCGGGCGCAGGCCGGCGCTGCCCGGCTGGCCCAGGCCTTCGGCCGCCATGGCAAACAGGGCCTGGAACACAGACTGCCGTTGAGCGTCCTGAACTCCAGACTCTTCAGGGTTGGGGCTGCATGCCGGCGTCCGTGGGGCCTGGGGTGGGGTGTCGGGTGAGGCCGCAGCGGTGTCCGCTGCAGCGGCCTCAGGCGCTTCCTCCCCGCGTAGCTTCTGCTCGCTTGGCCCGTCAAGGTCCTGCGCTGACTCGGCGTTCTCCGTCAGTCCCAGAAGATCGGCCAGGCCCGGCATGCCCTCCAGGAAGAGGTCGGCGGAGAGGGGCAGGTCCAGCCCCAGGCTGATCGATCCCTCAGGTAGTGCGGTCCCATCGCCTGCGCCATCGGCTTCGCCGGCATCGGCGGCCAGGGCCTCCAGCAGGCGGCGCTGCTCGGCCCGCTCGCGGCGCTGGCGTTGCCGCTCCAGCTGGTTGGCAAGGCTCAACAGCTGCTCCACAGTGAGTAGGCAGCAGCAGCGCTGGCACAGCTCCCGCAGCCGCTCCTGCAGGGCCCGGCGCTGCTCGGCGTCCAGGCGGGCGTAGCGCTCAGGGTGGACCTGGGTGGCCAGATGAAAACAGGCCTGCTGCACAGCGGGCAGCAGGCCTTCACGCAGGACCTGGAGGTAGAGGGCCAGGTCGCGGTACAGAGCGGGCGCCAGCTGGTCCTGCTGGCGCTGCAGCAGTTGCAACTGGCGCTGGGCCTCCGCCAGGGGCCGGGCGTTGGGGTGCAAGGTCAGGCGGCCTTGCCCATGGCGGCCACTTCAGCGGCGAAGTCGGCCTTCTCCACCTCGATGCCCTCGCCCAGGTTGAAGCGCACGAAGCGGCGCACCTGGATGTTCTCGCCCACCTTGCCGGCCACCTGCTTCACCACTTCGGCCACGGTGAAGGCACTGTCCTTGATGAAGGGTTGGTCCAGCAGGGCCAGCTCCTTGAGGCGCTTGCCGATGCGGCCCTCGACGATCTTGACCTTCATCTCCTCCTTCTTACCGGCCAGGTCGTCGCGACCCATCTCGATGGCCTTCTCGCGCTCGGCGATTTCGGCGGGGATCTCGTCGGTGCTCACGTACTCCACGCCGGGGCAGGCGGCGATCTGCATCGCCACGTTGCGCAGCAGCTCCTGGAACACGTCACCACGGGCGACGAAGTCGGTCTCGCAGTTCACTTCCACCAGCACGCCCACGCGGGCACCGGTGTGGATGTAGCTGCCGATGGCGCCTTCAGCGGCCGTGCGGCCTGACTTCTTCTCGGCGGTGGCGATGCCCTTCTGGCGCAGCCATTCGGTGGCCTTGGTGGTGTCGCCGTTGTTCTCGGCCAGGGCCTTCTTGCAGTCCATCATGCCTGCGCCGGTCTTGTCGCGCAGTTCCTTGACGAGCTTGGCGGAAATCTCAGCCATGGGAGGAAAGGGGGAGGGGGTATGGGTTGGGTCGTGGAGCCACCGCGGGCCAGGCTTCCGGCAGCGGGTGCAAACAGAGATGGAGCTCCCACCAGGGAGCTCCAGGGAAGGCCTAGGAGGGGGCGCCGGAGCGGCCAGCCCCCACACGGTTCAGCCCTCTTCGTCCTCGTAGCCGCCGCGCTGGTCGTTTGCGCCGTGGCGACCCTCATTGATGGCATCGGCCAGGCGACCCAGCACCAGCTGCACTGAGCGCACGGCGTCGTCGTTGCAGGGGATGGGAACGTCGCAGAGGTCGGGATCGCAGTTGGTGTCGAGCATCGACACCAGGGGGATATCGAGCTTGCGGGCCTCGAGCACGGCGTTGGTCTCGCGGCGCTGGTCCACGAGTACCACCACGTCGGGCAGGCGGCGCATGTTCTTCAGACCACCGAGGTACTTCTGCAGGCGCTCCAGCTCGCGGCGCAGCACGGCACCTTCCTTCTTGGGACGCATGGCGATGGCGCCGGAGGCCTCCATGCGCTCCAGGTCCTTGAGGCGGTCGATGCGGGCGCGCATCGTGGTCCAGTTGGTGAGCATGCCGCCCAGCCAGCGCTGGTTCACGTAGGCGGCGCCGCAGCGGGTCGCCTCCTGGGCGATCACCTCAGAGGCCTGCTTCTTGGTGCCTACGAACAGGAAACGCTTGCCGCTGCGGGCGGCACTGCGGGTCCACTTGTAGGCGTTGTTCATGCAGACGGCGGTCTGCACGAGGTCGATGATGTGAACACCGTTGCGCGCGCAATAGATGTAGCGCGACATCTTGGGGTTCCAGCGGCGGGTTTGGTGCCCGAAGTGGGCACCCGCCTCCATCATTTCGGAGAGGGTAACGACAGCCATTGGTGTTGGGGTTTCGGGTTCGCCTCCACCTGCCTAGGGATCCGGGAGGCCACCGGCCCGGGATTGGGCTGGGGCTGGTCTCAGATCACCCGAAACACGCAGGTGTGCGGAGTGAAGTTGGACCCCCGAACCCTATCAAATGGCCGTCAGGCCAGGGCTCTGGTGCCGGCGGGCGCCAGCTCAGGCGAGGCCCTCGGCCCGCGCCTCGGCGAACAGGGCCCGCACGCCGATGCGGTTCAGCGGCAGCCGCAGCAGCTCCATCGCCAGCCCCGGCTTGCCGCGGCGGATCAGCCAGGCCAGCAGCGGCCGCAGGCTGCGCTCGTTGAGCAGCCCCCCCAGCGTCAGCAGTTCCCACAGCAGCCGGTGCAGCAGGGTGAACTGGATGATGAAGCGCACGCGCCGGGTGGGGTGCTTGCGGTAGAAAACCAGCCCCATCTTGGCCCGCTCCCGCTCCACCTGGATCAGGCGCGGGATCTGCTCCAGGCTCAGGGCTGGGTGCCAGTGGTAGCCCACCGCCTCGGGGCAGCGCACGAGTACCACACCCAGCTGGCGCAGCCGCTCGCCCAGCTCCAGGTCCTCCCAGCCGTAGAGCCGGAAGCGGGTGTCGAACAGGCCGCTGGTCTCCAGAACCTGGCGGTCGATCGCCACGTTGCCGGTGGCGAAGTAGGCCCAGGAGAGATCCCGCAGCTTGTGGGGTTCGCTGCTGGGGCTCTCGAAGTTGGCGGTGTTGATCACCGCGCCGTAGGTGAAGCAGAGCCGGTTGCCACTGTGCCGCCAGTGGGCGGCCAGGGCGGTGGCGTGGGCCGCCAGGAAGCCCTCAGTCACCACCAGATCGCTGTCGATGAACACGATCACATCGCCGCGGGCCTGCTCCACGCCGCGGTTGCGACCCTCGGCCGGGCCGCCGTGGTCCTGCTGGATCAGACGCACGTGGGGGAACTGCGCCGCCTCGCGCTGAAGCCAGGCCACGGTGTCATCGGTGGAGCCGTCGTCCACCAGCACCACCTCATAGCCCTCGATCGCCTCGCCCTCCAGGCGGGTCTTCAGCTGCTGCTGCTCCAGGGCCCGCAGGCACTTCTCGAGGATTGGCCGGCGGTTGTAGGTGGGGATGACGACGCTGAAGAACATGGCCCGGGCCCTTGAGGTGTGAACGGGTCAACGTGAACGGGTCAAAAAAAGGGGACCCCGCAGGATCCCCGAGCCAGCTCCGTGATCGGCAGATGCGCGCGATCGGAAATGGTTCCGTCGGCGACGGCGATCAGTCGGCGCTGCCGATCAATCAGCGGCGCCACCGTTGTTGGCGGTTCCGGTTACACCGTTGCCGGCACCTTCACCGCGGCCGTCGTTGCGCAGCTTGCGCTTCTTGAACTTGCGGGCGTAGGCGCGGTTGCGTTCCTGCTTTTCCTTCTTGAGGTTGCGGCGCTTGGCCATGGCGGCGGCGGATCGGGTGGAAGAACCTCCACCCTACTGAACAGGGACATCCGCCAGCTGATCACGGCCCCACAGGCGCTGGCCCGAGCCCGGCTCCACGAGGCGGCCGTCCTCCATCCGCAGCACCCGATCGGCCAGGTCGAGGATGCGGGGGTCGTGGGTCACCATCAGCACGGCGCAGCCCTGCTCCCGTGCCAGCCGCTGCAGCAGCTCCACCACCTCGCGACCGGTGCGGCTGTCGAGGGCGGCCGTGGGCTCATCGGCCAGCAGCAGCCGCGGCTGAGCCGCCAGGGCGCGGGCGATCGCCACCCGCTGCTTCTGGCCGCCCGAGAGGTCATGGGGCAGCTTGTGCAGCTCATCGCCCAGGCCCACCGCCCGCAACCACTCCCGCGCCTGGTCGCGGCGGACCCGATAGCTGAGCCCCGGCAGCAGATCGGCACCCATCTGCACGTTCTGCTCGGCCGAGAGGCAGCGGAGCAGGTTGTGGCCCTGGAAGATCATGCCGATCGAGCGGCGCAGCTGCTGGCGGGTCCGCCGGCCAGAGCCGTTCAGCTCCTGGCCCAGCACCCGCACCTGCCCCTGCTGCACCGAGCGCAGGGCCCCCACCAGGGAGAGGATGGTGGTCTTGCCGCAGCCCGAGGGGCCCGTGAGCAGCACGACCTCGCCGGCGGCGACGCGGAAGTTGAGCCCATCGATCACCTGGCGGCGCATGCTGCCGTGGCCATACCAGTGGCTCAGGCCCTCCACCGCAATGGCGATCGGGGCGCCGCTGGGTGGGGCCTGGGGGGCGAGCGTGAGCAGGCTGTCGGCCATCAGAAGATCTCCGCCGGATCGGCATCGCCCAGCCGCCGCATCGCCAGAGCCGCCGAGCCCATGCACATCACCAGGATCAGGCTGAACACCAGCGTGGCCCGGCTGGTGTCCATCGCCACCGGCAGGTTGGTGGCGTTGCGAACCACCAGATAGAGCCCCTGGCCGGCGGCGAAGGCGGGGATGTAGCCAAGGATCGCCAGCAGCAGACCCTCCCGCGCCACCACCCCCAGCAGATGGGTGAGCCGGTAGCCCATGGCCATCAAGGTGGCGTATTCGGGCAGGTGGTCACTCACATCTGAATAGAGGATCTGATACACGATCACGCAGCCCACCACGAAGCCCATGGCGGCTCCGAGGCTGAAGATGAAGCCGATCGAGGTGCTGCTGCGCCAGTAGTCCTGCTCGAAGGCGATGAAGCCCGCCTTGGTCAGCACCTGCACATCGGATGGCAACTCGCGGCGCAGGCGGGCCTGAACCGCCGCCACATCGGCCCCGCGCCGCAGCCGCACCAGCCCCACCTCGATGCTGCCGGGGGGCGTGTTCGGCATCAGTTGCAGGAAGGTCTCGCTGCTGGTGAGCAGGTTGCCGTCCGCGCCGAAGGAGGTGCCCAGGCTCACCAGGCCGCCGACACGGATTCGCTTGCCTGAGATCTCGCTCTCCACCGTGCGGCCCTGCTTGAACCACTGGGCCACCGGGCCGAACTCCGGCCGCGACAGCTCATCAAACAGCACCCGTCCGCGCTCGCTCAGCACCCGCGCCTTGGCGGCCAGGCCCGGATCGGTGAACAGGGGATCGGTGGGCTCGAAGCCCAGGGTCAGGATCGAGCGGGTCGCCCGGGTCTGGGGGTTGCGCCAGAGCAGCAGACTCCAGTGCACCGGCGTCACGCCCGTCACTTCGGGGTCGGCCAGGGTCTGCACCAGGCGCCGTCGCGGGAAGCCGGCCATGCTCACCGAGCTGCTGGAGCGGGGGCTGATCAGCACCAGATCGGCGTCGAACAGCTTGTGGATGGTCACGCTGGCGTCGAACAGTCCGTCGCGGAAGCCGAACTGCATGAACATCAGGATCCCGGCGAAGCTGATGCCCGCCAGGGCCACCGCCAGGCGCACCGGCTGGCGGGTGAGCAGCAGCCAGGCCAGGGGGATGCGCCGCGATCCCCACCAGCCGCGCAGCAAGGCCAGGGGGTTCACGGCTGGAAGCGGGCGATGATCTTCAGCCCCGCCAGCCGCGCCACGCGCCCGGCGTCGGCCGGATCGATCGCCAGCCGCACCTCCACCACCCGGGCATCGGCGTCGCCAGTGGGGTCGGTGGAGAGTACCTGGCGCTGGCGCACCTGGGGGGTGATCCGGATCACCCGGGCCCTGAGCTGGCCGCTGAAGCCGCCGTTCTCGCTGGTGAGTGTCACGGCCTGGCCGGGTCGCACACGGCCGATGTCGCTCTCGTAGACCTCGGCCACGGCCTCCATGGCCGTGCCAGCACCCAGCTCGAGGATGCCATCGTCGCCGGGGCGCTCGCCGGTACGGGCGTGCAGCCGCAGCACGGTGCCGTCGATCGGGGCCCGCAGCTCGCTCTGGATCAGGTCGGTTTCGACCTTGGCCAGGGAGGCGCGGGCCTCGTCGCGCTGGCCCCGCAGCTCCAGCAGCCTGATCTCGCGGTTTTCCAGGTCGCCGGCGGCGGTGGCGCCGCGGCGGGCCAGCTGGCGGTAGCGAGCGGTGTCGCGCTCCAGAAGCACCAGCTGGCGATCCAGGCTGGCGATGCGGGTGCGCAGCACCTGGCGATCGGCCTGCAGGCCGGGGCGGTTGTCGAAGCTGGCCAGCAACTGCCCCTGGCTGACGCGGTCGCCCTCCTGCACCAGCAGCGCGCTAAGTCGGGGGCTGCCGCCCATGCCGCTGATCGGCGCCGCCAGCTTGCGCACATCCCCGGCCGGCTCCAGCCGGCCCAGGGCGGACACCGCCTCGATGCGGGTCGCCGGGGGCTGGGCGGGCGCCGCCGCGGGCCTGGCCGGCGGCCGGCTGCGCAGCAGCAGCGCCCCAGTGAGCACTGCCAGCACGGCGACGCCGCCGATCAGGGCCGGTTTGGGCCAGCCGCCCTCGGGGTTCATGCCGCGAAGGAGGTTAGGGACGCCGGGTCGTCGAAGAGCAGCTCCTCGATGTAGCGGTCCGCCCACTGGGGGTTGAACGCCTTCTCCAGCACGCGGCGGGTCTTGTCGTTGCGTTTCTGCTGCTGGCAATAGGAGAGCTGGCCCTGATGGCGTACAACGCTAGAGGGATGGTCCACTGATTGCGGTTCGCAACGACGGCTTGCCTCGGCAAGCACCTGCAGGTAGTCGGCCACCAGATCCACGAACAGCTGCTCCTCGGCCGGGTCGGCCGGACGGATGAAGCGCACGTAGGGGGAGAAGATCGTGCCCCAGGCCGGCAGCTCCCGCTCCTGGCTGAAGCTGCGCTTCGGCAGGGCCTCCAGCGCCGCTTCCACCGGCTGGGGCAGGTTGCCGGTCACCGGTGAGAGGTCCACGATCGCGGCGGACACCACGCCACGGCCGGCCACGATGTCGGCCCCGAACACCGGCAGGTCGTAGCGGGGGTTGGGGAAGAACACGCAGTGCAGGATCTGCAGGCCGGCCCCGAGCCGGGCGGTTTCCAGGTGCAGTTTGCGCAGGCCACGGCTGCGCCACAGCTCGTTGCGGATGTAGAGGTCCTCGCCGTCCAGGCTGCCGCTGATCGCCTCCAGGGCCGGATCCACCGCCAGGGGCTCCAATTCCGGCAGCTCAGCCCAGCACTGGCGGATCCGCTCGGCCAGCGCGTCCACCAGTGGGTGTACCCCCAGGGCGGGTGAGGTCATGGCGGCAGCGGCGGCAGTGCCGCGATCCTGCCAGCAGAATGCGGGCTCCGACACGGCCCCACCGGCTTTGCCTCCAGCCCCCACGGCCCCGGCCCCTGGCCCCCAGGCCCAACCCCCAGGCCCCACGGCCAACCCTTCCGGCCCCTCCACTTCGGCCCGGACCGGCCCAAGCGGGGCCGGCAACGGCCTGCCGGACCCCCAGCGCGAGCAGCTCGCCAACGGGGTGGAGCTGGTGGCCCTGGATCTGCCCGAGGCTCCGGTGCTGTGTCTCGACTTCTGGTGCCGTGCAGGCAGCGCCAGTGAGACCCAGGCGGAATCGGGCCTGGCCCACTTCCTGGAACACATGGTGTTCAAGGGCAGCGAGCACCTGGCGGCCGGTGAGTTCGACCTGCAGGTGGAGGCCCTCGGTGGCACCAGCAATGCCGCCACCGGCTTCGACGACGTGCATTACCACGTGCTGATCCCGCCGGCGGCCGCCGCTGGGGCTCTGGAGCTGCTGCTGGATCTGGTGCTGCACCCCCGCCTCGACGCGGACGACTTCGCCATGGAGCGCCAAGTGGTGCTCGAGGAGCTGGCCCAGAGCGAGGACCAGCCCGAGGAGGTGGCCTTCCAGGAGCTGCTGCGCCGGGCCTGCCCCGACCATCCCTATGGCCGGCCGATCCTGGGGCGCCGCGAGGCCCTGGAGGGGCATGACCCCGCGGCCATGGCGGCCTTCCAGCGGCGCCACTACCGCTCCGATCGGGTCTGCCTGGCCCTGGCCGGGCCCCTGGGGGATGCATCAGGTCAGAGTTTGCTGGAGGGGGTGCGCCACTCCGCCCTGGCCGGCCTGCAGACCGCCGCGGATCTGGGGCCCGAGGCTCCGTTGGCCGGTCCCCAGCCCTTGAACCTGCAACCCGGCGAGCACACGCTGGAGCTGCCCCGGCTGGAGGCGGCCCGGCTGCTGATGGCCTGGCAGCTGGCCCCCGCCCATGATCAGGAGGCTGTGGTGGGCGCCGACCTGCTCACCACCCTGCTGGCGGAAGGGCGCCGCAGCCGGCTGGTGGAGCGGCTGCGGGAGCAGCGCCGGCTAGTGGAGAGCGTGGATCTGGATCTGAACGTGCTGGAGGCCGGCAGCCTGGTCCTGCTGGAGGCCGTGGCCGACCCCGAACACCTGGACGCGGTGCAGCGGGAGGTGCAGCAGGTGTGGCAGGAGCTGGCGGAGACGCCACCTCCCGAGGCGGAGCTGGAGCGGGCCCAGCGGCTGGTGGGCAACGGCTACCGCTTTGGCCTTGAGGCCGCGGGCTCGGTGGCCGGGCTTCTTGGGAACAACAGCGTCTGGGGCCGCCGCCAGGGGCTGGCGGCGCCGCTGGAGCTGATGCAGCGCTGGAGCGCCGAGCGGCTCTGGCGGGAGCTGGTGCCGCAGCTGGATCCCCGCCGCGCCTTCACCCTGCGGGCCCTGCCGGCATGACCAGTACCCGTCCCAGCTCCACTCTCCCCGAACCTGGCGTGGCGGTCTCCGGCCTGCGCCGTTTCAATCTGCCTGGCGGGCTGCCGGTGTGGGTGATCGAGCGCAGCGGCCCGGCAATTCTCTCGGCCAAACTCTGGATTCGTGGTGGCAGCAGCGCCGACCCCGCCGGCGAGCGCGGCGTGCACCAGCTGCTTGCCGGCGTTCTCAGCCGCGGCTGCGGTCCCTGGAGCGGCGAGGCCCTGGCGGATCTGGTGGAGGGCCGCGGGGCCGGCCTGCGCTGTGAGGCGGCCGAGGATGGCCTGCTGGTGAGCCTCAAATGCGCCTCGGCGGATGCCCCGGCCCTGCTGCCGTTGCTGCTCAGCCTGGTGCAGCAGCCCTGGCTGGTGCCCGATCAGATCGATCTGGAGCGCCAGCTCAACCTCCAGACCCTGCAGCGCCAGCGGGAGGATCCCTTCCAGGTGGCCCATGACGGCCTGCGGGAGCTGCTCTACGGCACCGGTCCCTACGGCCATGATCCGCTGGGGGTGGAGGCGGAGCTGGAGACCCTCGGTCGCGAGGCGTTGCTGAGCCAGGCGGGCGCCCTGGGCCAGGCGGGGGCCGTACTGGTGCTGGCCGGTCAGGCCCCCGCGGATCTGGAGCCGCTGCTGCTGCAGGGCCAGGGCGATGGTCTTTGGGCGGTGCAGGCTCCGGCGCGGCGGCCCGGGCCCGCGGGGCACAGCGCCGATCGCCTCACCAGCGCCAGCGATGAGACCGAGCAGCTGGTGCTGATGCTTGGGGCCACCACCACGGCCCTGGGCGAACCCCAGGCCCTGGCCCTGCGGCTGTTGCACTGCCATCTGGGCATCGGCATGTCCAGCCGCCTGTTCGTCGCCCTGCGCGAGGAGCATGGCCTGGCCTACGACGTGGGTGTGCACCACCCGGCTCGCCTTGGGGCGGCCCCGTTCGTGTTCCATCTCTCCAGCTCCGCCGATCGGGCCGGCCTGGCCACCCGGGAGCTGCTCAACGAGTGGCAGCGGCTGCTGGAGCAGCCCCTCAGCGCCGCGGAGCTGGCGCTGGCCAAGGCCAAGTTCCGCGGCCAGGAGGCCCTGGGCCGCCAGACCTGCAGCCAGGTGGCCGACCGCCACGCCCTGGTGCTGGGCCACGGCCTCCCCTTCGATTTCGCCGACCGCTCCCTGGCCGCCGCTGAGGCGCTCACGGCGGCGGATCTCCAGGCAGCGGCGCGGCAGCTGCTGGCGCGGCCCTGCCTCAGCCTTTGCGGGCCCCAGCAGGCCCTGGTGGAGGCGGAGCGGGCCTGGAGCCGCCACGCCGCTGGTGGCTGAAGGGGAAGGACTTGCACGCTGAGGGGCACTGCCCCTACCCGCCTCAGTTCGCCACCAGCTCCAGCTGGCTGCGCTCCAGCAGGAAGGTGCCGCGCCGGAAGCGCACGGCCAGCTGCTCCAGGGCCCGCAGGCCCACCACCTGGCCCACCTCCTCCGCATCCACCAGATCGGGTGGCCGCAGCATCGGCATCGGATCGGCCGTCTTGAGGTAGGCCGGAGCTGCGATCAGGCGCACCGCCGCCCCCACCTCCAGGGCCGCTGCCGGGGCGGGCGGCGGCGTGTCGCTGGCCGTGGGGGAGGTTTCGTCCGCGGCAGACGTTGGCGTGGGCTGCGGCTCGGGGGCGGTGCCGTCCATGGAATCCGGGGTTGCAGCCGCCCCACTCTCCTGCAGGATGGGCCCAGCCTTCGGCCCCCCTTTGCGAGCGCTTGCCAACTGGACTGGTGCCGTCGCCGGCCTGCTGCTGATCCTCACAGGTGGACTGATCCAGGCGGCCCTGCCCCTGCCAGGCGCGGGTGGGGTCCAGCTGGTGAGCCTGCCGATCACCCTGCAGGTGCCTGCCCTGCTGCTGACGGCGCTGGTCTGCGGCCCGCGGCCGGCCCTGCTGGCCGGGGTGGCCTACATCAGCCTCGGCCTGTTCCAGCTGCCCGTGTTCCACACCGGTGGCGGCCTGGCCTACCTCTTGGATCCCGGCTTCGGCTACCTGGCAGGTTTCCTGCCGGCGGCCTGGGTCACGGGCCGGCTGTCCAAGCAACAGGGCATGGACAACGTGCTCAGCCTGGCGATGGCGGCACTGGTGGGTCTGGCGGTGCTGCAGCTCTGTGGCATCGCCAACCTGCTGATCGGGGGCCTGGCGGGCCGCTGGGGCGGCGGCCTGCCCCAGCTTCTGCTGAGCTACAGCGTGGGCCCGCTGCTGCCCCAGGTGCTGCTCTGCTGCGCGGTGGCGGTGCTGGCCCGGGCCCTGCGGCGCCTGCTGCTGATCGAGGCCCGATGAGGCAGACCCGATGAGCCAACCCGGTCTCCCGCGCAGCGCCATGGCTGGCCGTCGGCGCCTGGCCGCCTACGGCATCGCCCTGGGGGTGGTGCTTGCGGATCAGCTCAGCAAGGCCTGGGTGGTCGAGCACCTGGCCGTGCGCGGCAGCGCCCCCCTGCTGCCGGGTGTGCTGCGGCTGCAGCTGGCCTACAACACGGGCGCCGCCTTCAGCCTCTTGCGGGATTCCACCCTGGCCCTGGCCCTGGTGAGCCTGGCGGTGAGCCTGGCCCTGGTGGTGTGGATCCAGGGCAGCGGGCCGCTGCGGCGCTGGCAGCTCCCGGCGGCCGGCCTGCTGCTCGGGGGTGCCTTGGGCAACGGCATCGACCGCTGGCGCCTCGGCACCGTGGTCGACTTCCTGGAGTTCGTGCCCGTCCGCTTCCCGATCTTCAACGGCGCGGATGTGGCCATCAATCTGGCGGTGCTCTGCCTGCTGATCGACCTGCTGCGACGTGATGGCCCCGGCGACCAAGCCCCCCATGACCGCTGAGGGCCTGCGCCGCTGGCTGCTGCCAGCCCGTCCGGACGCCGCGGCCCAGCTGGAGCTGCACTGTCCGGGCCAGGAGCCGCGGCAGCTCGTGCTGCATGGCGGCACCTACCGGATCGGCCGCGACCCGCGCCAGGAGATCTGCCTGCCCCACGGGGCCGTGAGCAAGCAGCACGCCCTGCTGGAGCAGCTGGGCCGCCACTGGCTGCTGCGGGATGCCGGCTCCACCAACGGCCTCTGGTGGCGCGGCCGGCGTGTGGGCGAGCTGCTGCTGGCCGATGGCGATCGGGTGCGCTTCGGTCCCGCCTCTGAGCCCGACCTGCCGGAACTGGTGTTCCACGGCCGTCAGGCTTCGCCGCTGGTGCCCCTGGCCCGCGTTGCCAGCCTGGGTCTGGCGGCGGCGGCCGCTGCCGGCCTGGCCCTGCTGGGCCTCTCGCTGCTGGGCCAGCCGCTGCGGGGCAATCTGGCCAGTGTGCGAGGCCCCTTGTCCCTGTTCGATGGCGCCAACCGGCCGATCCCCTCGGCCGACACGAGCCAGCACCGCGAGAACCGCAGTCTTGATGGCTATCCCTCGGTGCTGGTGGACGCCCTGCTGGCCAGCGAGGACAGCCGCTTCTGGTGGCATCCGGGCGTGGATCCGATCGGCACCGGCCGCGCCTTGGTGACCAATGTGCTCGGAGGCCGGGTACTGGAGGGGGGGAGCACCCTCACCCAGCAGCTGGCCCGCAGCCTCTATCCCGAGCAGGTGGGCGAGGGTGAGACCCTGGCGCGCAAGTGGCGCGAACTGTTGGTGGCCCTGCAGCTGGAGGCACGCTTCAGCAAGCAAGACCTGCTGCTCAGCTATCTCAACCGGGTGTACCTGGGGGTGGGCTGGGGCTTTGAGGATGCCGCCCGCAGCTTCTTCGCCAAACCGGCCCGAGAGCTGCGGCTGGAGGAGGCGGCCCTGCTGGTGGCTCTGCTGCCCTCCCCCAACGGCCATGACCCCTGCGTCAACCCCCAGGTGGCCCTGGAAGTCCGCAACACCGTGATCAACAAGATGGCGGACACGGGCCGGCTCGATTCCGGTGCCGCCCGCAGGGCCCGGCGGCAGCCGATCACCCTCGCACCCACGGCCTGCAGTGGGGGTGGAGCCTCTGCAGGTGCCACAGCTGGCCCAGCTGGCGGCGGCTCCGGCAGCGCCGTCCGCCGGCCCATGCCGTTTTACACCGATCAGGTACGCCGTGACCTCGATGCCCTGCTGGGGCCAGACGTGGCCGCCGAGGGCAACTTCCTGGTGGAGACGCACCTCGATCCGCTGCTGCAGGAGGTGGTGGAGCGGCGCCTGCGGGAGCTGCTGGCCAGCACCGCCCCGGCGGTCAGCGAGGGCGCCGTCGTGGTGCTCGATTCCCGCAGCGGCGGCGTGCTGGCCATCGCCGGCGGCCGCGACTACCGGCGCAGCCAGTTCAACCGGGCCTCGATGGCCCTGCGCCAGCCGGGCAGCACCTTCAAGCTGTTTACCTATCTCGCGGCCCTGGAGAAGGGCCTCCGCCCGGGCGACACGGTGAGCTGTGCCCCCCTGGACTGGGGCGGCCAGGCCTTTGCCAGCGCTTGCGGCGGCCGCCTGTCCCTCAGCTCCGCCTTCGCCGCCAGCAGCAACACCGCCGCCCTGCGCCTGGCCAAGCGGGTGGGGCTCGATGCGGTGGTCCAGAAGGCCCGCGACCTGGGCATCAGCACCCCCCTGGATCCCGTGCCGGGCCTGGCCCTTGGCCAGAGCGAAGTGCGCCTGATCGAACTCACGGCCGCCTACGCCGCCATTGCCAACAACGGCGTCTGGCATGCACCGCGCACGGTGAGGCGCCTCACCGACGCCGAGACCTGCGGCGGCCTCGAGAGCAGCCGCTGCCGCAGCCGCAAGGGAGCCAGCGAGCGGCCGATCAGCCCGGCACGGCGCGTGACAGCGGCGGCCACGGCCCAGCAGATGCAGGGCCTGCTGCGGGGGGTGGTACGGGCCGGCACCGGGGGCGCCGCCAGCCTCGGCGGCGAGGAGGGCGGCAAAACCGGCACCACCAACGAGGGCCGCGACCTGCTGTTCGTGGGCTACGAGCCACGCCGCCACTGGG
Source organism: Vulcanococcus limneticus LL (assembly GCF_002252705.1). GTDB lineage: Bacteria > Cyanobacteriota > Cyanobacteriia > PCC-6307 > Cyanobiaceae > Vulcanococcus > Vulcanococcus limneticus. Next base: position 10,077 of record NZ_NQLA01000025.1, on the reverse strand, counting down.
TGATCGGCATCTGGCTCGGCAACGACGACAACCGCCCCACCGGCAGCAGCAGTGCCCTGGCGGCCGGCCTATGGAGCACCATCATCCGCTCCGCTGGCAGCGGCAGCCTCCCGGCCAGCGCCAAGCTGTGAGACCCGGTCCCGTGACCCCGTGACCCCGCCATTCCCGTGAAGACCCCGCCGCGCCTGTGGATCTGGCTTGGGGTGGCGCTGGCTGCCCTGGTGGCGATCACGGCCGCGCTGCAGGCTCTGAACAATCTGCTGTGGCAGCTCAGCTACCTGCTGCCGGGCTGGTTGGTGGGGCCGGTTGCCCTGCTGCTGTTCGGCGGCGGGGCCCTGCTGCTGGCGCGGCTGGCCTGGCCCTGGCTGGTGGACTTGCGCCGCCAGAGCTGGAAGGGCTCGGCGTCGGCCACTGGCCGTCCGTTGCCGTCGGCTCCCGGCAGCCGCCAGGAGGCGGCCCAGCAGAACCTCGAAGCCATCGATCAGTTGCTCAACCGCATCCGTGACGACGTGGGTCGCCAGGCCCTGCAGCAGGAGCGCGCGCGGGTGGCGGCGGAACTCCAGCGCGGCGACCTGGTGCTGGTGCTGTTCGGCAGCGGATCCGCCGGCAAGACCTCCCTGATCCGAGCCCTGCTCCAGGAGGTGGTGGGCCAGGTGGGGGCCCCCATGGGCTCCACCGGGGTGTGCAGCACCTACCGGCTGCGGCTTCGGGATCTGCCGAGGGGTCTGCAGCTGGTGGACACCCCCGGCATCCTCGAGGCCGGCAGCGCGGGCCGGGATCGGGAGCAGGTCGCCCGCCAGCAGGCCGCCAACGCCGACCTGCTGCTGCTGGTGGTGGATGGGGATCTGCGGGCCGCCGAGCAGGAGGTGTTTGATGCCCTGGCCAGCCTGGGCAAACGGCTGATCCTGGTGCTCAACAAGGCTGACCTGCGCGGCGAGGAGGAGGAGCGCCGCCTGCTGGCCCTGCTGCGCCAGCGCTGCCTCGGCCGCATCGCCCCGGAGGACGTGGTGGCCGCCAGCGCCGCCCCCCAGAGCGTGCCCATGCCCGGTGGCCGGCCTGTGCAGCCGCCGCCGGAACTCGATGCCTTGCTGCGTCGCCTCGCCCAGGTGCTGCACAGCGATGGCGAGGAGCTGATCGCCGACAACATCCTGCTGCAGAGCCGCCGCCTCAGCGAGGCAGGCCGCCAGCTGCTCGGCCAGCAGCGCCAGGGCGACGCCGAGGCGATCGTGGACCGCTACGCCTGGATCAGCGCCGGTGTGCTGGCCGCCACGCCCCTGCCGGTGGTGGATCTGCTTGGTGCCGCGGCGGTGAACGCCCAGATGGTGGTGGAGATTGGCCGGGTCTACGGCGTGACGCTCAGCAAGGCCACGGCCCAGGAGCTGGCGGTGTCAGTGGGGCGCACCCTGGCCAGCCTGGGGGTGATCAAGGGGGGCCTGAGCCTGATCGGGGCCGCGCTCACCCTCAATCTGCCGGCCCTGCTGCTGAGCCGCGCGGTACAGGCCGTGGGGGCTGCCTGGCTGACGCGGGTCGCTGGCCGCAGCTTCATCACCTACTTCCAGCAGGACCAGGACTGGGGCGACGGCGGCGTTCAGGAGGTGGTGCAGCGCCAGTACGACCTCAACCGGCGCGACTCGGCCCTGCGCCTGTTCCTCGATGCCGCCCTCAGGCGGGTGGTGGAGCCGTTGCAACGGCGGAAGGATCCCCAGTTGCCGCCCCGGCCGGTCGCTCGGCCACCGGGCCCGCCGCCGGCTGGACCGCGATCCCCAGGGCCTCAGGCGGAGGGGGGAGCAGGGGGCCCCGGGAATCGAGCACCGTGATCAGCACCAGATAGAGCACTCCGATCAGCACCGACAGGGCACCGGTCACGATCGCAACCCAGCGGCCGCGGGGGTTTGGGCTCAACGGAGCGGTCTGGGGGCGGGGATCGTCGTTCATGCCAGAGGCTCCTGGAGGGAGGCGGCTACCACTCGGGCGATGGCCTGCAGTTGGCTCTCGCCCGTGTGGGGGTTGCCCAGCACCGCCTTGAGGTGGTGGCGGCCGTTATGCAGCGGCCTAGAGAGCATCAGCTGCTGTTCCAGAAGCCGCTGCCGCGTCAGCGCCGACCACAGTTCTGCCTGGCGCGGCGTCGAGCCCCGTGGCGTGAAGGCCAGCAGGTGCAATGGGCCGCCTAGCAGCTCAAGATCCAGGGGTTCCAGCAACTGTCGCAGCCGGCGGCGGCGGGCGATCGCCCCATCCAGCACCGCCTCGATCCCTTCGAGGCCCAGCTGGCGCAGGCCGAGCCAGAGCTTGAGCGCCTCCGCGGGCCGGGTGCCCTGCAGGCCGCACTCGCCGCCGTGGGCCTCGCCCCAGCTGGGCTCCATGTAGGGCAGGCCCGTGGCGAAGCAGGAGGCCAGTCGCTGTGGGTCCGCCAGCAGCAGCAGCGAGGAGGTCTTGGCAACGCCGAGCAGCTTCTGGGGATTCACCGTGAGCGAATCGGCCAGGCCCAGCCCCGCCACGCGCTGTGCATGGCGCCCCGTGAGCCCGCAGACGGCACCGATCGCTCCATCCACATGCAGCCAGGCGCCGTGGCTCCGGCACAGTTCCGCCAGGGGGCCGAGCGGATCCACGGCCCCGCGCACGGTGGTGCCGGCCGTGGCCACCACCGCCAGGGTGGGCTCACCGCGGCGGGTCTGCTGCTCCAGTGCCTCGGCCAGCAGCGGCACCTGCAGGCGGCCTTCCGCGTCCACGGGGATTGGCTGTAGGGCCTTGGGCGGCAGCCCCATCACCGCCAGGGCCTTGCCGATCGACACGTGGGCATCGGCGCTGCAGAACACCACCGCATCGCTGCGGCCCTGCAGGCCGCCGTGGTGGCGGGCCACCACCAGGGCCATCAGGTTGCTGAGGCTGCCGCCACTGGCACACACCCCGCCGGCCCGCTCCCCCAGGCCCAGGGTCTGGGCCATCCAGCTGCAGAGGGCCCGCTCCAGCCGGCTGAGGCTGGGGGAGAGCTCTTCGGCCAGCAGGTTGTTGTTGAGCCCGGCTGCCACCAGGTCGGCCACCACCGAGGCGGTCAACGGCGGAGGGTCCAGGTGGGCCAGGGCACCGGGGTGGCAGGGGTTGTAGGCCCCGTCCATCACCAGCTGCAGATCCTCCAGCAGGGCTGCGGCCTCCAGGCCCCGGGCCTGGGGAGCCACCTCCGGCAGCACGCTCAGTGCAGGAAGCGGTGGTCGTTCGGCGGCAGTGGCCCACCAGCGGCCCAGTTGTTCGCTGGCCTGGTTGAGGAAGGCGCCCAGGGCCGGATCGAGGGTCGCGGGGTCTGGAAAGGCCACCAGGGGCCTAGCTGCCACAGGCGGGACCGACAGGGCGGGGCCGGGCGCCTGCAATCCCGCGCCTGCGCGGCTCGGGGCTGACCTCAGGCCCGGCATGGAGTCCGCTGGCTCGGGCTGGGGGGCTGGAGCCAACGACCTGGCATCAAGGCTCCCCATTCTCCGCTGTCGGGGTCCCGGAGCTCGTGGCTGCCGGTGCCAATCTGCCCGCAGCACCCGAGCCGGCCCTGAGCAGCCCCAGTTCCAGTCCAGACCCCACCCCCGCCGAGGCGCTGTGGATGGAGCGGCTGTTGCGCCGGGCCGCCCGGGTGGGCGAGCGCGGCGAGGTGCCCGTAGCGGCGGTGCTGCTCGATGGTGCTGGTCGGGCGATCGGCTGGGGAAGTAACCGGCGCGAGCGGGATCAGGATCCCCTCGGCCACGCCGAGCTGGCTGCCCTGGCCCAGGCGGCACGCCTGCGTCAGGACTGGCGCTTCAACGACTGCACCCTGCTGGTGACCCTGGAGCCCTGCCCGATGTGTGCCGGCGCCCTGGTGCAGGCCCGCATGGGCCGCGTGGTCTTCGGTGCTGGCGACCCCAAGCGCGGCGCCATGGGCGGCTGCCTGGATCTCGTCCATGACCCCAGCGCCCACCACGCCATGCAGGTAGTGGGCGGTCTGCGCTCAGTGGAGTGCCAGGAGCAACTGCAGCAGTGGTTCAGGCAGCGACGGCGGCAACAGCGGGGGAAGCGGGCTTGAAGGCGGGCAGCTCCTCCTCCAGCAGGTTGAGCAACAGGTCCACGTTCTCGGCCCGGCTGTTGTAGCCCATCAGGCCGATGCGCCACACCTTGCCGGCAAGGGCGCCGAGGCCGCCGCCCACCTCGATGCCGTGTTTGTTGAGCAGGTGGAGGCTGAAGGCCTTGCCGTCCACGCCATCGGGGATCCGCACGGTGGTGAGGGTCGGCAGGCGCAGTTCCAGGGGCACGTGGGGTTCCAGGCCCAGCCGCTCGAGGCCGGTCCAGAGCCGCTCGGCGTTGCTCCGGTGGCGCGCCCAGACGTTCTCCAGTCCCTCCTCGGCGATCAGGCGCAGGGCTTCGCGCATGCCGAAGTTCATGTTCACGGGCGCCGTGTGGTGATACACGCGGTCACTGCCCCAGTACTGGTTGAGCAGGCTCACATCCAGGTACCAGTTGGGCACCTTGCTCTGACGATTGGCCAGCTTCTCCTCGGCGCGCAGCCCCATCGAGAAGGGACCCAGGCCCGGCGGGCAGCTCAGCCCCTTCTGGCTGCAGCTGTAGGCGAGGTCCACCTTCCACTCATCCAGATACAGCGGTACCGCCCCGAGGGAGGTGACCGTGTCGAGCAGCAGCAGGCAGTCGTACTGGCGGCAGAGATCGCCGATGCCCTGCATCGGCTGGCAGACGCCGGTGGAGGTCTCGGCGTGGACCATGGCCAGGATCTTGGGCCGGTATTGCTTCAGGCCGGCCTCGATCTCCTCCAGACTGAAGGCCTCACCCCAGGGCTTCTGGATCGTGTGCACATCGGCCCGGTAGCGGCCGGCCATGTCCTGCAGGCGCAGGCCGAAGTAGCCCTTCACCGCCACCAGCACCGCATCGCCCGGCTCCACCATGTTGGCGAGGGTGGCCTCCATCGCCGCGCTGCCCGTGCCGCTCATCGGCAGGGTGAGGCGATTGTCGGTCTGCCACACGTAGCGCAACAGCTCCTGCACCTCGCCCATCAGGGCCACGTACAGCGGGTCGAGGTGGCCGATCGGTGTGCGGCTGAGGGCCTGCAGCACCGTGGGGTGGGCGTTTGAGGGTCCTGGTCCCAGCAGCAGCCGATCTGGCGTGGCGATCGGCCCGAGGCTCAGGCGATGGCGATCGGACACGGGAGCAGGGATGGGGGAAGCCAAGACCTGGGGGCAAACAGGGTGGGGGAAGCCTAAGCAGCGGCCGGGGGGTGCCCCGGACAGCGGCCGCTTCGGCGGGCAGCCGCTCCAGACAGAGCCCAGGCCTGGGCTCTGTCTGGCCTGGAACAGTGTCCGCCTGGACACGATGTTCAGGGATGGGCAAGATCCAGCGTGCGGTTCAGCGGGCGCGCACGTTGGTGTCGCCCAGGCCGCGGGCCAGATGGGTGAAGGGGGCGCGAACCACGGCCTCGAGGCTGGCGCCATCGGCCACGCCGGCATCGGCCAGCTTCTCCACCAGCACATCCGCCAGCAGGGCGATGCTGCGCACGGTGGGGCCAGTGGGGACGCCGAGGCTCTTGTAGGTGTCGTCTAGACCGTTGAGCACCCGCTCGTTGAGAATCGTGCTGTCGTCGGCCACCAACGCGTAGCTGGCGTAGCGCAGGAAGTAGTCCATGTCGCGCAGGCAGGCAGCCCAGCGACGGGTGGTGTAGGCGTTGCCGCCGGGCAGCAGCAGCTCGGGATCGGCCTGCCAGAGGCGCTGGCTGGCCTCGCGCACGATTTCGGCGGCCTCGCGGTTGATCGTCTCCACGGCGGCAAGGCGCAGCTCGGCCTCGCCGTAGTAGGTGGCGATGCGATCGATCGCGTTGCGATCGAGGTAGCGCCCCAGTTGGTCGTAGCGACCAATCAGACCGGTGATGGCATCGCGCATGGCGTGAAGAATCGACGCACCTGAGCCGGAACGTAGCACCTGTGAAGGGGCAGATCCCTTGCCCTGCCCCGGTTCTGGTGAAGTTGACAGAAACGGTTACGCAAACGCCGATCGCAGCTAGGGGCGGGTTTTGGTTACAGGCGCTACACAGGGCTGCGCGGGTCGCTCCGTACCGTCCGGCGGCGTCATTTCAGATCGGCGGCGGCGGCGTCGCGGAATCCTCAGGCGGCCCGGGCGATCCCTTCGGGATCCGGCCCCACCTCCCGTCGAGATCTGCCTCCCCACCGCCTTCGTTTCCAGCTTCGCCCGTTCATCCCTTTCGCACCCACCCCGTACCCACCGTCATGGCCAAGACCGCCCAGGACGTGCTCCGTCAGATCAAGGACGAGGGCATCGAACTGATCGATCTGAAGTTCACCGATCTGCACGGCAAGTGGCAGCACCTCACGGTCTGTGCCGACCTGGTCGATGGGGCCGCCTTCACGGAGGGCCTGGCCTTCGATGGCTCTTCGATCCGCGGCTGGAAGGCGATCAACGAGTCGGACATGGCCATGGTGCCGGATCCCGCCACCGCCTGGATCGACCCCTTCTATCGCCACAAGACCCTCAGCCTGATCTGTTCGATCCAGGAGCCCCGCAGCGGCCAGCCCTACGGCCGCTGCCCCCGGGCCCTGGCCCAGAAGGCCCTCGCCTACCTGGCCTCTACGGGCCTGGCGGACACCGCCTACTTCGGCCCGGAGCCCGAGTTCTTCATCTTCGATGACGTCCGCTACAACTCCAGCCCCGGCAGCAGCTTCTACGCCGTGGATTCGATCGAGGCGCCCTGGAACACCGCCCGCCTGGAGGAGGGCGGCAACCTGGCCTACAAGATCCAGCTGAAGGAGGGCTATTTCCCCGTGGCCCCCAACGACACCCTCCAGGACATGCGGAGCGAGATGATCCTCACCATGGGGTCCCTGGGGGTACCGATCGAAAAGCATCACCACGAAGTGGCCACGGCCCAGCATGAATTGGGCATGAAGTTCGCCGAGCTGATCAGTGCGGCCGACAACGTGATGATCTACAAGTACGTGGTGCGCAACGTCGCCAAGAAATACGGCAGGACGGCCACCTTCATGCCCAAGCCCGTGTTCTCCGACAACGGCAGCGGCATGCACGTGCACCAGAGCCTCTGGAAAGGCGGCCAGCCCCTGTTCTTCGGCGAGGGCACCTACGCCAACCTCTCCCAGACGGCCCGCTGGTACATCGGCGGCCTGCTCAGGCACGCCCCCAGCTTCCTGGCCTTCACCAACCCCACCACCAACAGCTACAAGCGTCTGGTGCCTGGCTTCGAGGCGCCAGTGAACCTGGTGTATTCCCAGGGCAACCGCTCGGCCGCCGTGCGCATTCCGCTCACCGGCCCCAGCCCCAAGGCCAAGCGCCTGGAGTTCCGCTCCGGCGACGCCCTGGCCAATCCCTATCTGGCCTTCTCGGCGATGCTGCTGGCGGGTCTGGACGGAATCCGCAACCAGATCGACCCCGGTGACGGCACCGATGTGGATCTGTTCGAGCTGTCGGCGGAGGAACTGGCCCGGATCTCCACCGTGCCCGCCTCGCTCAATGGCGCCCTGGAGGCCCTCGATGCCGATAAGGACTACCTGCTGGCCGGTGGCGTGTTCAGCGAGGACTTCATCAACAACTGGATCGGTATGAAGTACGAGGAGGTGCAGCAGCTGCGCCAGCGGCCCCACCCCCACGAGTTCACCATGTATTACGACGCGTGATTATCACGCTTTCCCGCCTAAAGCCTCCTCTGAGAAGGGGGCTCTTATCTGGCCTCCTCAACCCTACGAGGCTACTTGTGGGGGCTAGAAAGCGGGCTGGATTGGGCGGCTAGACGAGGGTCGAATCCCCTGGAGGGGTGGCTCGTGGCCGCTCCATCTGCGTAGGCCCGTGGGGCTCTTGCTGCCGTCAGTGGCATGGGCGGTATGGGGCTCTGGTTTGGGAAGAACGTGGCGCAGTACCAACACCGTCTGTGGCCGGCCGCCTTCCCTGTCGCTTGCATCGGGGAGTGCTGTCTCGATGTCCTCGGCAGGCCGGCTAAGGACAAGCTGAACGCCCTGGCCAACTGCACGGCCATGGTTCTTCGCCATGATGTGCCCCTTCAGGGGCTGCCAGTCGACCCCCTCAAATCGCTTCGCCAGTCCCTGCCCCTCTGGCAGGAGCATGTCAGCAAACCTGCAGTGGACCGCATGCTCGAAGCGGTCGAGCGCCGTTGGGAGATGGCCGGCGGCTTGAACGGAACCTATTCCGTTTAGGCCAGTGGAGAGCTGGACGACCTGGATTCGCAGACCATGGATACTGTGGCAAAGAGCTTGGACAGCGCCTTGGGCGACGAGGGCACCCTAGTCAAGCCCCAGACCAGACAAGCCGTTGAGGTGGCTTACTCCATGGAGCTGGTGCGATGGGCCTCATTGACGGATGTAGCCAAGGCCAAAGGGGCGAGCAAAGTGTCCAATCCCTAGAGCGTCGCTAACACCGTCACGACTCACAGCCTCTGCGAGTGATCACTAGCCTCAGGGGTAGCGTGTTGAGTTAAGCCAAGCTGGCCATCAATGCAGCCCCAAGGGAGCCGAATTTGAAAAGTAGTAGAAACGACTTACTGATCGTAGGCGTAGGCCAGTATCGGCACTATCCGCGCGCAGCAGCGGACCAGAACCTGAATGCTCAAAGGTTCATCAAGAAGCATCTTTGCAAGACTCTGCTCTCTTCATGCTTCTCGCGAATGCCAAGGCCGGCTCAGTGAAATTTCAGTCATATCTTTTGCAGGATAGTAAGCAGATAAAAGCCATGCCAGCCTTGAAATACTAGCTTGAAGCCCCCATTGAAGCCATACAATGCTCCCACGGGATTGTCCCCACAGAAATAAGTTGGCCAAGTCTTATCCGTAATAATGTTGACGTGGGTTGGATCCTGGAACGCCTCGGCGTGAGGGTAGGCCGGCGTTCTGCTGTAGAAGTAGCCACCGGTTCTGAGAACCCTCAAGATCTCATTCATTAGCTCTACAAAGGGAAACCGAGTCGTCTCGCCTATTGACACCCGGGGCACATGCTCTACAAAGTCAAATGCGGTTATTGCTGAGAAATCACCGGTCTCGAATGGAAGCTTTTCTCGAAATAAGTCACATTCGACAACCAGGGGATGACCGCTATTGATGTCGCACCCAACAGTTGTGTTGCACTTAAATGGATTGCGCGGCACCTGGCCGCACCCGAGGTCCAGGGTTTTGCTCTTGACTGAGGCATCTATCTCTATTGCTCGTCTTTGAAAGAGTGACTGAAATAGCATCTCCTCTGCTGAGGCAATGTTGATGATTGACATGCAATGAGTCCTCGTGACTATGATGTAGCGCGCAGGTGCCCAAGCGCCGAGGCGGGCGCATCCCCGAGGGGCTGAACTGGGCACATCATGCAGCTGCTTCATTGCCCTTGAGCTTAGGGCAAGCAGCCATGTCAGCTCATTCGCTAAGGAAAAGAAGGGGAGTTAGCCTGCCCGCTCAACTGGGGTGACAGCGCTAAAGACAGCAGCCTACAACCAGCCTAGGTATTCACTGGCGTTGGTCGAATGTCGCCTTACCGTGGCCAGCGGCAATGGCTGACCGAAGAGTTGGTGGCCCATCTGTCTCTGGTTGACGCGTATTCAATCGCCCAGAGAGAAGGTAAACGTCAAATGGTCATCACTAGAATGATTAGGATAGGAGCAGAGGCAATCCCTGCGCAGCATTGGCCATGACAGCCAATGGCTCTTTGGGTCGCTACTTTATAGCAGATATTGCTAACGGCACGTCTCGGCGTGGGCCAGGCTACACGCCTCTGCCCGAGTCGGAATAAAGATTTATTCCCTCATGGAAAGACATGGCTCACGTCTCCACGTTCGAAATTCTTCTCAAGCCACAGCTGCCAAAGTCGATCACCGAAGCTCGACCTGAACTCGCTCCTCTCGCCCGAACCATCCTCCAGGGCTACTTCCTGACGATCTCGAACCTCTCCAATAAGCTTGTGTTCCTCTCTCTGGTGGTGACCACTCGAAGCCCGGGGTTAGAGACTGAGGTGGATGGCTTTTATTGGACAGATTCGGCCCCTGACATCGTTAACCCCGAGCGGGAAGAACAGGGTTTGGTCTCAGTGTAGACCTCATGGG
>NZ_NQLA01000157.1 GCF_002252705.1 Vulcanococcus limneticus LL | reverse complement strand
TGTTGTCCTTGCTGTCCGCGCTGAAGGCCTCCAGCGAGCCAGTGCGGGTGAGCTGCCACTGCTGCAGCAACGCCGCCAGGGCCTGGGCGCTGAGGGTTTTTCCATGGCGGCGGCACTGGCCCGCCAGCCAGGCCAGCGATGGCGGCCGGCCGGTGGTGGCCTCCTGCTCCTGGCTGAGGCGCTGGACTTTCAGCACCAGCGCGGCCTTCTCGGCGGGAAAGCGGATGGCGCGCTTGCCGCGCTGCTCGATCTCGGCAAAGCCGCGCCGCACCCAGAAGGTGGCGTAGGTGGAGAAGCGGTAGCCGCGGGCGGGGTCGTACTTCTCGGCGGCGCGCATCAGGTTCAGCGCCCCCTCCTGCAGGGCATCGGCGGTGGCCTCATCGCTCGCGGGCAGGCTGTGGCGATGGCGCCCCCAGGTGTGGGACACCAGGCGCAGGTTGTGGCGCACCAGCCGGTCGCGGGCGCGCAGGGCGCTGCGGCGCACGGCCGCCGGCGCCTTGGCGGGACCTTCCGGGTGGTGCTGCCAGCGTTGGATGCGGCGCGAGAGCTCAAGCACGGTGCGCTCGGTGAGGGGGTGGTGGCGGTTGCTGGCCGAGAGCCAGGCGCAGACCGAGGCGGCGGGGGCGGTGGGGGTCAGGGTCATGCAGCAGGGGCAGGGAGCGGGGCCACCGGGTGGCGGCCGCCAGGAGGATTCCCGCGTTGCCTCGCTTGTGCCATCCGGG
>NZ_NQLA01000024.1 GCF_002252705.1 Vulcanococcus limneticus LL | reverse complement strand
TGGTTTCGGCCATTGGAAGGGAGGAATCCCGCTGACCAAACCCAATGCTGACAGGCCTCGCAAGAGCCACATGGACAGACCTTTAGGCAGCCCTGGCTGCAATGGGGACCTCTGCCTCAATGGACGATGAGCGCCGCTTCGGGTTCCCAGCGCTGGGTCGTCCGCTATCGGGGCTTTGTGCTGATTCCCCAGAGCGATCTCACCTGGGTGGTGCGCCCGGAGCGCAGTCCAATGCGGTGTCTGCCCTTCCGGGCTCCGGCCAGCTCCGTCGACGACGTCAAGGCCCTGATCGACTGGCGCCTCACCGCGGCGGCCTGAGCCTCCCTCAGGCCGCCCGGGGTGGCGGGGGGGTCGGGCCGGCGGCCTGGAAGGGGAGCACCAGCGTGGCCCAGCGCTGCGGGCGCTGCGGGCGCTGGCGGCGGGCCTGGCGAACGCCGAAGGGCACACGCAGCACATTGGTGCCCTCCACCCGCAGGGTGTGGCCCTGGCTGGTGGAGTGGGGCAGGGAGCCGGGCAGCGGCGGCAGGCTGATCTCCGGCGCCTGGGCCGGCGTCTGAAAGCGAGCCCCTGGGCGCCCCACGGCGGGTGTGCCGTCGCCGTTGCCGACGCGCTTGCCGTTGCTGTTGGTGTGGCCGGTGGTGTCGCCGATCGTCATGACCCCAGGAACCCCTGCACTGCCTGCAGTTGCAGCAGATGGTGATGGAAAAACAAGGGAAAGATCAGGAAGAAATCCTGTCGTTTCCTGAACTGGTACGAATGTAGCGCCCTAAACCCAGGCCGCCCGGCAGCCCCCGCTACACATTGGCCGCTGCCCGCTGCTCCAACCCCATCCCTTGCCCGCGCTCCGCCGGCTCCCCGTCCTCCGCCAGCTCCTCCAGCGTCGGGCAGGTGCAGATCAGGTGGCGATCGCCGTAGGCATTGTCGATCCGGGCCGCGGCGGGCCAGAGCTTGCTGGCCCGCTGGGCCTCGCCGGCGGGGAAGGCGGCCTGCTGGCGGCTGTAGCCCCGGGCCCAGTCGTCGGCCGTCACGGCCGCCAGGGTGTGGGGTGCCCGCTTGAGCGGATTGTCGGCCGGATCGGCCTGGCCCGCCTCGATCGCCGCGGCTTCGGCCCGGATCGCCACCATCGCGTCGCAGAAGCGCTCCAGTTCCACCAGGGCCTCGCTTTCGGTGGGCTCCACCATCACCGTGCCGGCCACGGGCCAGCTCACGGTGGGGGCATGGAAGCCGTAGTCCATCAGGCGCTTGGCCAGGTCGTCCACCTCCAGGCCGGCGCCGCGCTTGAGCGGGCGCAGATCGAGGATGCACTCGTGGGCCACCCGGCCGCCGGCGCCGCGGTAGAGCACCGGGAAGTGGGGCTCCAGCCGCTCGGCGATCCAGTTGGCCGCCAGCAGGGCCACCGCACTGGCCTGGCGCAGACCCGCGCCACCCATAAGACGGATGTACATCCAGCTGATCGGCAGGATCGAGGCGCTGCCCCAGGGGGCCGCGCTCACCGGGCCGATGGCCTGCTCGCCGCCACAGCCGGGGGCCAGGGGATGGCCCGGCAGGAAGGGCACCAGGTGCGCCGCCACGGCGATCGGGCCCACCCCAGGGCCGCCGCCGCCGTGGGGGATACAGAAGGTCTTGTGCAGGTTGAGGTGGCACACGTCGGCGCCGTAGAGACCCGGCTTGGCCAGGCCCACCTGGGCGTTGAGGTTCGCCCCATCCAGGTACACCTGGCCGCCGTGGGCGTGCACCAGGTCGCAGATCTCGGCGATGCCCGACTCGAACACCCCGTGGGTGGAGGGGTAGGTGACCATCAGCGCCGCCAGCTGGTCGGCGTGGGTCTCCACCTTGGCGGCCAGGTCGGCCCGGTCGATGTTGCCCTGCTCGTCGCAGGCCACCGGTACCACGCGCAGCCCGGCCATCACGGCGCTGGCGGGGTTGGTGCCGTGGGCACTGGTGGGGATCAGGCAGACCCGGCGATGCCCCTGGCCGCGGCTGCGCTGCCAGGCCCGGATCACCAGCAGGCCGGCGTACTCACCCTGGGAGCCTGCATTGGGCTGCAGCGACACGCCGGCAAAGCCCGTGATCGCCGCCAGCCAGCCCTCCAGGTCGGCGATCAGGCGGCGGTAGCCGCCGCTCTGGGCCTCGGGGGCGAAGGGGTGCAGGGCGGCGAAGGCCGGCCAGCTCACCGGCGTGAGCTCGGCGCTGGCATTGAGCTTCATGGTGCAGCTGCCCAGCGGGATCATCCCGTGCACCAGGGAGAAGTCGCGGGCCACCAGGCGCTGGATGTAGCGCAGCAGCTCGCTCTCGCTGCGGTAGCGGTGGAACACCGGCTGGCCCAGCCAGGGGCCGCGGCGCAGGGGGATGCCGGCCTGGTCGCCAGGCGCCGCCCACAGCAGCTGCTCCGGAGCGGCTGCGGCGCCGGCGGCCGCCAGCTCGGCCTCCACCGCCGCCACCAGGGCCGCGGCCGGGGAGCGGAGGGTCCCGGCGGGGCCGCCGGCGCCAGGGCCAGCGCTGGGGTCGTCCCCCGCCAGCGCCGCCAGCAGCCGCTCCAGTTCGGCCGGATCGCTCAGTTCATCGAGGGCGATGCCGAAGGCGTCCGGCACCGCGTCGGGAGCCACCACCTCGGCACCTGGGCCAACGCGCAGGTTGAAGCCCGCCGCCGCCGCCCGCTCGATCAGCTCCGCTGCCCGCGGGGTGTCCACCGTGAGGGTGTCGAAGCCGGGCTCCGGCCGCGGCTCCAGGCCCAGCTCCGCCAGCCCGCGCGCCAGGGCGGTTCGCAGCACCAGCAGGCGCCGGGCCATGGCCGCCAGGCCCTCAGGACCGTGGTGCACGGCGTAGAAGCCGGCCATCACAGCCAGCAGCACCTGGGCCGTGCAGATGTTGCTGGTGGCCTTGTCGCGGCGGATGTGCTGCTCGCGCGTCTGCAGCGCCAGCCGCAGGGCTGGCCGGCCCTCCGCATCCAGCGACTGCCCCACCAGCCGGCCGGGGATCCGCCGCTGGTGGGCCTCCCGGGTGGCGAAGAAGGCGGCATGGGGGCCACCGAAGCCCATCGGCACGCCGAAGCGCTGGCTGCAGCCCACGGCGACGTCGACGCCGAGCTCGCCCACCGGGGCCAGCAGCACCTGGGCCAGGGGATCCACCGCCGCAGTCACCAGCAGGCCGGCAGCCTGGGCGGCGGCGATCAGGGCCGAGGGATCCCAGAGTCGGCCGCTGGCGCCGGGCAGCTGCAGGAGCAGGCCGAAGGCGCCGGCAAAGGGGGCGGCGGGCCCTGCAGCCGCCGCCAGCAGCTCAGCTGGGTCCACGGTCTCCACGGCGATCCCCAGGGGCTCGGCCCGGGTCTGCAGCACCGCCAGGGTCTGGGGGAAGACATCCCGATCCACCAGGAAGCGCGGAGCGGCCGCGGTGCCGTCTGCCCCGGTGCCCTCCTGGGCCGCCGCGCTCCCGGCCACGCCATAGCTGAGGGCCATGGCCTCGGCCGCCGCCGTGGCCTCATCCAGCAGCGACGCGTTGGCGATCGGCAGGCCGGTGAGCTCGCTGATCAGGGTCTGGAAGTTGAGCAGGGCCTCCAGGCGCCCCTGGGCGATCTCGGCCTGGTAGGGGGTGTAGGCGGTGGTCCAGCAGGGGTTCTCGAACACCTGGCGCTGGATCACGGCCGGGGTGGCTGTGCCGTAGTAGCCGAGGCCGATCAGGCTGCGGCGCACCCCATTGGCGCCAGCCAGCTGGGCCAGCTCGTCCAGGGCCTGGGCCTCGCCGCAGCCCTCGGGCAATCCAGCGGCGGCCTCAGCGGGCTCCAGCAGGATCCCGGCGGGCACCACCTCGGCCACGAAGGCCTCCAGGTCGGGGCTGCCGAGGTCGGCGAGCATGCGGGCCCGGTCGGCCGCGGAGGGGCCGATATGGCGGGCCACGAAGGGGCTCAGTGCTGCCGTCAAGGCCCGGATCCCAGGATGGGCGGGATCCTAGGAAGGGCAGCCAGGAGCTCAGGCGCCCTCCACCTTGGCCCGGTAGGTCCCGACCTCCAGCAGCCCGTCCAGCTGGGCCGGATCGGCGGGCCGCACCAGCAGCAGCCAGCCCTCGCCGTAGGGGTCGTTCTGGAGTTCCTCGGGGCTGGCCAGCACCGCCTCGTTGCGGGCCTCCACCGTGCCGCTGATCGGCGCGATCACCTCCTCCACCGCCTTCACCGACTCCACCGTGCCAAAGCTCTCGCCCTGGCGGATCGCACCGCCGGGCTCGGGCAGTTCCACGAACACGATGTCGCCCAGCTGGTCGACGGCGAAGGCGCTGATGCCGATCCGCACCAGCTCGCCCTCGCGCCGCACGTATTCGTGGCTGTCGGCGTAGCGGAGGTCGTCGGGAAAACTCAGCGCCATCGGGTCGGGCTGCAGTCGGGCCCCCAGTCTGTCGGGTGGGTGCCTGGCGCGCCTCCCTGGAGCGGGCAGGCACTGGGGGGCAGCAAGGCACCGTCATCGGCTCCGACGGCTCCGATGGTTACGCGGCCGGCAGCAGCCCCGCCTGCTCCAGAGCCAGCAGCGCCCGCTCCAGCGCCAGGGCGTGGTGGCTGTGGTGGGTGCCGCCCTGGGCGTAGAGCACGTAGGGCTCCCGCAGCGGGCCGTCGGCGCTGAACTCGCTGGTGCTGCCATCGATGAAACTGCCGCCCGCCATCACCAGCTCGCTGGCGTAGCCGGGCATCGGCGCCGGCACCGGATCCAGGTAGGAGCCCACCGGCGAGCAGGCCTGGAAGGCCCGGCACACCGCCTTGAGCGGCTCGGGCGCGCCGAGGCGTACCGCCTGGATCACGTCGCTGCGGGGGCCGCCCACCAGGGGCTTCACCGCGAAGCCCAGGTCGTCGAACACCGCCGCGGTGAGCTCGGCGCCGATCAGGGCCTCGGCCACCATCTGGGGCGCCAGGAACAGGCCCTGGAAGATCAGCCGGTGCAGGTCGAAGCCGGTGCCGCCCTCGCTGCCGATCCCCGGGGCCGTGAGCCGGCAGCAGGCCTGCTCCACCAGCTCGGCCCGGCCGGCCACATAGCCGCCGGTGGGGGCGATGGTGCCGCCCAGGTTCTTGATCAGCGAGCCGGCCATCAGGTCCGCCCCCACGGCGGTGGGCTCCCGCAGCTCCACCAGTTCGCCGTAGCAGTTGTCCACGAACACCAGGCAGTCCGGCTGGATCGCCTTGACCCGCTCCACCAGCCGGCCGATCTGCGCCACGGGGAGTGAGGGGCGCCAGCTGTAGCCGCAGCTGCGCTGGATCAGCACCATCCGCGTCGGTGGCGCCAGGGCCCCGGCGATCCCGGCCTCATCCACCGTGCCGTCGGGCAGCAGATCGAGCTCGTCGTAGGCGATGCCGAACTCGGCCAGGGAGCCCTGGCCGCGGCCGCGGATGCCGATCACCTCTTCGAGGGTGTCGTAGGGGCGGCCGGTGAGGGCCAGCAGCCGATCGCCGGGGCGCAACACCCCGTAGAGGGCGGCGGCGATGGCGTGGGTGCCGCTCACGAACTGCATCCGCACCGCCGCGGCCTCCGCCTGCAGCACCCGCGCGAACACCCGGTCGAGCACCTCGCGGCCGAGATCGCCGTGGCCGTAGCCGCTCACCGAGGCGAAGTGGTGCACCCCCAGCCGCTCGGCGGCGAAGGCCGCCAGCACCCGCTCCAGCCTGGGCTTCACGCCGGCGGTGCGCGCGGCCGCCAGGGGTGCGATGCGCTCCTGGGCGCGGGCCAGGCGCTCGGCGGCCCAGCCGCCGGAGGCCACATCAACTGTTGCGGCTTCCATCAGAGCCCTGCGCTGCGCGGCCATGCTGCCTGGCAGCGAATCGCCCACGGCTAGATTTTCCGGCGATGTCGTGGCTCCAGCCCGCGTCCCAGGCCAGTGGTGCGTCATCCCCTTCGCCGGGGCCCCGCGGACCGGAGCCTGCGCATTCCACCGGAGATTGTCTTGGTCGTTGCACCTGATGCCGCCTCCGCGGCCCGCTCGAATCCTCGGCCGCAGGTCGAAGCGAGCGGAACCGCAGGCCTCACGGCGGCCCAGGAGGCCCGCATCCGCGCCTCCCTGGTCGTGCCGCGGGCTCCCCTGTCCCCAAGCCAGCGCAAGTACAAGGCCGGCACCACCGGCTTCATGCTGGCGATGCACGTGGGCGCGGTCTTCGCCCTGCTGCCCCAGTTCTGGAGCTGGCAGGCCGTGGTGGTGCTGGCGGTTCTGTACTGGACCACGGTGCTGGGGGTGACCCTGGGCCTGCACCGGCTGGTATCGCACCGCAGCTTCGTGGCCCCCAAGTGGGTGGAGCGGGTGCTGGTGTTCATGGGAGCCCTGGCCTGTCAGAGCGGTCCGATCGAGTGGGTGGGTCTGCACCGCCACCACCACAAGTATTCCGACCAGCCCAACGACCACCACGACGCCGCCCGCGGCCTGTGGTGGGCCCACAGCGACTGGATGCTGCACGACATCCCGGCGATCCGTGAGCTGCACCGCTTCACCGGCGACCTGCTCCAGGACCCCTTCTACGTGTGGCTGGATCGCTGGTTCCTGCTGCTGCAGGTCCCCCTGGGCGCCGCCCTTTACTGGTATGGCAACGCCGCCGGTGTGCGCGGCGGCGGCCTGGGCCTGGTGCTGTGGGCCATCCCGTTGCGCCTGGTGCTCGTGTACCACGTGACCTGGCTGGTGAACTCGGCCACCCACGCCTGGGGCTACCGCAACTTCGACTGCCCGGACCTCTCGCGCAACAACTGGTGGGTGGCGATCCTGAGCTTCGGCGAGGGCTGGCACAACAACCACCACGCCCACCCCTCCAGCGCCCGCCACGGCCTGCGCTGGTTCGAGTTCGACATCACCTGGCAGCACATCAAGCTGCTGAAGGCCCTGGGCTGGGCCAAGCGGGTGCGCGAGGCGCGCTACCCGGGCTGAGGCTGCCGGTCCTCCGGGTGGCCGTCCGATCAGGCCCGCCTCAGGCCGCCTCCAGTTCCCGCCGGATCGCCGCCGCCAGCGCCTGGCGCGGATCGCGCTCCTCGCCCCGGCCCGGTTGCTCCAGCAGCCGGGCCTTCTGGCGCAGCAGCTCCAGGAACTGGTCGGCGCTGAAGCTGGCCTCGCTGGCGGCCCCCAGGGCGATCACGGTGCGGCGCAGATCCGGCAGTTCCGCGTCGAGCTCGGAGGCGGTGTAGTCGCGTTGGCCGGCCAGCACGGCGGCGAACTGCTCGCGCCGCTGGCGCTTCTCGGCCGGGTAGGCCGCCAGCACGGCCTCGCGGCACTGGCGCCAGGGCCGGCCGGCGGTGAACAGCTCGGCCAGGGCCGCGCTGAGGGCCACCGCCTCGTCCTCGGCGATGCGCAGGTCGAAGGCCCGGGGCGGCTGGCGCAGGCCCACGAAGATCTCGAACAGCTGGGCCGGCCCCAGGGGCTGGCCGTCGTCGGCAAGCACCGCCAGGCCCGAGCCCAGCAGGGCCTGGCTCAGGTCGGGCTGGTCGGCCAGCTCCTCCGCCAGGGCGGGCCCGCCCCGTTCCGCCAGCAGCTGGTTGAGGCGCCCCAGCACCAGGAACAGCTCCGGGCCCGGTGCGGCCAGCTTGCGGTTGCGCAGGTTGGAGAGCTGGGAGTTGTGGACGCGGCCCAGATCCAGGTGCTCGGCCAGGGCCGGCAGCACCCGCAGCGACCAGCCGTTGCGCTCGTGCCAGACCCTGATCAGATGCCCAAATGCATCGCGCCCTGCTTCGAGTTCTTCCCGGTGCCCCACGCGATACGGATCCGTATTGCTACTATTGTACCGATCCCTTCCCGGAGCAGGCCCATGACGGCCTCCAGCCTCGCGGCACCGGCAGCGCCCGGTGGCGCCGCCATCAGTCCATCCCGGCGCGCCGCCGCCCTGCACGTCCCCCGCCGCGGCGAGGCCGCCCTGGTGCCCGCCAAGGGCCGCAACTGGACGGTGGTCGGCTTCATGGTCGCCATCCACGTCCTGGCCGTGGTGGCCCTGCTGCCCCAGTTCTGGAGCCTGCCGGCCGTGGGCTCGCTGCTGGTTCTCTACTGGGTCACCGCCTGCCTGGGCGTGACCATCGGCTACCACCGCCTGCTCAGCCACCGCGCCTTCCGGGTGCCCCAGTGGCTGGAGCGCTTCTTCGCCACCTGCGGCGCCCTCAGCTGCCAGCACGGCCCGATCGACTGGGCCGGCCTGCACCGCCACCACCACAAGTTCTCCGACACCGACCCCGACCACCACAACAGCCACCGCGGCTTCTGGTGGAGCCACATCGGCTGGATGTTCGAGGAGATCCCCGCCATGGCCGCCGTTCCCCGCCTCACGGGCGACCTGGCCGCCGACCCCTACTACCGCTGGCTGAACAAGAACTTCCTGCTGCTGCAGATCCCCCTGGCGCTGCTGCTGTTCGCCATCGGCACCGCCACCGGCGCCGGTGGCTGGGCCCTGGTGCTCTGGGGCATCCCCCTGCGCCTCGTGCTCGTGTACCACTGCACCTGGCTGGTGAACTCGGCCACCCACCGCTGGGGCTACGTGCGCCACGCCAGCGGCGACGGCTCCCGCAACAACCCCTGGGTGGCGGCACTCACCTTCGGCGAGGGCTGGCACAACACCCACCACGCCTATCCGCACTCGGCCCGCCACGGCTGGGGCCTGCGCGAGCCCGACCTCACCTGGCTGCACATCCGGCTGCTGCGCCGCCTCGGCCTGGCCACCCAGGTCCGCCTGCCCGGCGCCCTCGTAGCACAGGCCGCAAGCGGTGCCGTAGGCTGACCCATCGCCCAGACGCAGACCGTCCGTAACGACCCCCATGGCCAAGCGCGTTTCCGTAGTCCTCAGCGAGGACGTCCTCAGCCTGGGTAAGAACGGCGATCTGGTGGACGTGGCCCCCGGCTACGCCCGCAACTTCCTGCTCCCCACCCGCAAGGCGGTGCCCGTGACCCCCGCGGTGCTGCGCCAGGTGGAGCACCGCCGCGCCAAGGAGGCCGAGCGCCAGGCCGCCCTCAAGGCCGAGGCGATCGCCTTCCGCACGGCCCTCACCACCATCGGCCGCTTCACCGTCAAGAAGCAGACCGGCGGTGACGACGTGCTGTTCGGCACCGTGACCAACGGCGACGTGGCCGAGGCGATCGAGGCCGCCACCAAGAAGGATGTGGACCGCCGCGACATCCTGGTGCCCGAGATCCACCGCACCGGCACCTACCAGGTGACCGTGAAGCTCCACCCCGAGGTGGTGGCCGAGATCAACCTGGAAGTGGTCAGCCACTGAGTTCTGACGCCGCCGTTGACGGCAGGATGACTATCCCCTACGCCGTCAGGCCCTTCGGGGCTTGGCGGCGTTTCAGTTGGAGCGGTGCCTGGATCCCGCGACCCGGTCCTTCTCTTCTGCGGCGATGGTGAGCGTTCCCCTGTCCAGTTCCGATCCCTCCGGCGAAGGTCCCGGCTGGGGGCGCGGCGGTGGCCGGGGCCGGCCCCGCGAGGAGGCGGGTTTCGAGGCCCTGCCCGACTCGGTGCCGCCCCAGAACCTGGAGGCCGAGGAGGCCGTGCTCGGCGGCGTGCTGCTGGATCCCGACGCGATCGGCCGGGTGGCGGACGTGCTCCAGCCCGAGGCCTTCTACCTGAACGCCCACCGGGAGATCTACCGCACGGCCCTGATGCTGCACAGCCAGGGCAAGCCCACCGACCTCACCGCCATGACCGCCTGGCTGGCGGACACCGGTGCCCTGGAGAAGGTGGGCGGCAGCGCCAGGCTGGTGCAGCTGGTGGAGGGCACCCTCTCCACCGCCTCCATCGACCAGGTGGCGCGCCTGGTGATGGACAAATACCTGCGCCGCCAGCTGATCCGCTCCGGCAACGAGGTGATCCGGCTCGGCTTCGACCAGAGCAAGCCGATGGAGCAGGTGCTTGACGAGGCCGAGGCCAAGATCTTCGCCATCAGCCAGGAGAAGCCCTCGGTGGGACTCACCCCCACCGCCGAGATCCTCACCAGCACCTTCAACGAGATCGAGAGCCGCTCCCTGGGCACGGCCGTGGCCGGCATCCCGGTGAACTTCTACGACCTGGACGCCATGACCCAGGGGCTGCAGCGCAGCGACCTGATCATCATCGCCGGCCGCCCCGCCATGGGCAAAACCGCGATCACCCTCAACCTGGCCAAGAACGTGGCCCAGCTGCACAACCTGCCGGTGTGCGTGTTCTCGCTGGAGATGAGCAAGGAGCAGCTCACCTACCGGCTGCTGGCGATGGAGGTGGGGATCGAGAGCGGGCGGCTGCGTACTGGCCGGCTGCAGCAGGAGGAGTGGCCGCTGCTGGGCCAGGGCATCAACACCCTCGGCCAGATGCCGATCTTCATCGACGACAAGCCCAATGCGGGCGTGCTGGAGATGCGCTCCCTCTGCCGTCGGCTGATGGCTGAATCCGGCAAGGAACTGGGCCTGGTGGTGATCGACTACCTGCAGCTGATGGAGGGCTCGGGATCCGACAACAGGGTGCAGGAGCTGAGCCGCATCACGCGGGGCCTGAAGCAGATGGCCCGCGAACTCAACGTGCCGGTGGTGGCCCTCTCCCAGCTCAGCCGCGGCGTGGAGTCGCGCACCAACAAGCGCCCGATGCTCAGCGATCTGCGGGAATCCGGCTCGATCGAGCAGGACGCCGACCTGGTGCTGATGATCTATCGCGACGAGTACTACAACCCGGACACCCCCGATCGCGGCATCACCGAGGTGATCGTGACGAAGCACCGCAACGGCCCGGTGGGCACGGTGAAGCTGCTGTTCGAACCCCAGTTCACCCGCTTCCGCAACCTGGCGGCGCCCTAGCCAGCCCCAGCAGCAGAGCCCGCGGCTGTGCCCCATCCGCCGCGGCGCGAGGATGGGGCACAGCCTCTCCTCCCCGCCGATGATCCGCTCCCGCGCCGCCGTGGCCTGGGCCCCCGGCCAGCCCCTGGAGATCACCACGGTGGATGTGGCGCCGCCCCAGGCCGGCGAGGTGCTGCTGCGCTTGGTGGCCACCGGCGTGTGCCACACCGACGCCTACACCCTCTCAGGCAGCGATCCGGAGGGTCTGTTCCCGGCGATCCTGGGCCATGAGGGCGGCGCCGTGGTGGAGGCCGTGGGCGAGGGCGTCAGCTCGGTGGCGGTGGGCGACCACGTGATTCCCCTCTACACGCCGGAATGCCGGCAGTGCAAGTTCTGCCTCTCGGGCAAGACCAACCTCTGCCAGGCGATCCGCATCACCCAGGGCCAGGGCCTGATGCCCGACGGCACCAGCCGCTTCTCCAAGAACGGCCAGCGGATCCACCACTACATGGGCACCTCCACCTTCTCGGAATACACGGTGCTGCCCGAGATCGCCGTGGCCAGGATCAGCAAGGACGCCCCCCTGGAGAAGGTGTGCCTGCTGGGCTGCGGCGTGACCACTGGCATCGGCGCCGTGCTCAACACCGCCAAGGTGGAGCCGGGCAGCACGGTGGCCGTGTTCGGCCTGGGGGGCATCGGCCTGGCCGTGATCATCGGCGCGGTGATGGCCGGCGCCACGCGCATCCTCGGCATCGACATCAACCCCGAGAAGTTTGAGATCGCCCAACAGCTCGGAGCCACCGAGTGCATCAACCCGCGCGACTTCGACGCGCCGATCCAGCAGGTGATCATCGACCGCACCGACGGCGGCGTGGACTACTCCTTCGAGTGCATCGGCAACGTGGCTGTGATGCGCGCCGCCCTGGAGGCCTGCCACAAGGGCTGGGGCGAATCCACGATCATCGGTGTGGCCGGAGCGGGCCAGGAGATCAGCACCCGTCCCTTCCAGCTGGTGACCGGCCGGGTGTGGCGCGGCTCGGCCTTCGGCGGCGTGCGCGGCCGCACGGAGCTGCCGCTGTATGTGGAGCGGGCCCAGAAGGGGGAGATCCCGCTGGATGCCTTCATCACCCACACCATGGGTCTCGACGACATCAACGAGGCCTTCGAGCTGATGCACGCCGGCAAGAGCATCCGCACGGTGATTCACTTCTGACGCCGCACGGCTGAGCCTTCAGCCCCGACCCCCGATCCCCTGCCGAGGCGCCGCCCGTGCTCGAACTGCTCAGCGAAAACCGCTGCTTCGCCGGCGTGCACCGCCGCTACCGGCACCACTCGCGGGAGCTGGATTGCGCCATGGTCTTCGCGGTGTTCCTGCCGCCGGCGGCCCTGGCCGGCGCCAGGGTGCCGGCCCTGTGGTGGCTCTCCGGCCTCACCTGCAGCGACGAGAACGTCATGCAGAAGGCCGGCGCCCAGCGGCGGGCCGCCCAGCTGGGCCTGGCCCTGGTGGCCCCCGACACCAGTCCCCGCGGCGAACAGGTGCCCGGCGACCCCGAGGGCAGCTGGGACTTCGGCCACGGCGCCGGCTTCTACGTGGATGCCACCCAGGAGCCCTGGGCACGCCACTACCGCATGCACAGCTACGTGGTGCACGAGCTGCCCCAGCTGCTGGAGGCGCAGCTGCCCCTGAACGGGCGCCGCGGCATCAGCGGCCACTCGATGGGGGGCCATGGCGCCCTGCTCTGCGCCCTGCGCAACCCTGGCCGCTACGACTCCGTGTCGGCTTTCGCGCCGATCGCTAACCCTTCGACGTGCCCGTGGGGTCAGAAGGCCCTCGGCCACCTGCTGGGGCCCGATCCCGACGCCTGGGCGGCCTGGGACGCCTGCCGGCTTCTGGCGGCGGGCCACACCGCCCAGGGGCCCGGCGGCGACGCCCCCCTGCCCCTGCTGGTGGACCAGGGCACGGCCGATCCCTTCCTGGAGGCCCAGCTGCACCCCCAGGCCCTCGCCGAGGCCGCCGCCACCGCAGGCCAGCCCCTGGAGCTGCGTCTGCAGCCCGGATACGACCACAGCTATTTCGCCATCGCCAGCTTCATCGACGATCACCTCAACCACCATGCGAGGGCCCTGCTGGCCTGACTACCCTGAAATGACACGAAGTAGGCCAGGTCCTCTACCTCCTGAGAGGGAGTCGGGCAACATCGCTTCATGTCTAATCACGACCAGTGTGCAGATCTGAGTCGAGCCAGAAGCCGCTTCACTACTGGATTTCACCCGCCAGCCGCGGCAACGGCCAGGCCTGGGGATTGCACACGGTCTCCACGGATACGTCCAATCACCCGCGCCATCAGCGATGGTTTGGTTCAGGCGCACGGGGATGAACGTCTATGGCCACGACGACACCCGCAACCCACACACCCCGGGCAGAAGCCCGCCATTCGATTCCCCTCGGCGCCGGCGCGATCAGTGCCGAACTGCGGGTCGGCGGCGAGCCGCTGCACCACGGCCTGCTCTGGGACCTGAGCTGGACGGGGGCCTGCCTGCTGGCCCGCGGCGCCCTGCAGCTGCTGCACGCCGCCGGTCAGGAGCTGGAGCTCGTGCTTCGCCCCAGCCTCGGCGTCGCCGAGGCGGTGACGATCCCGGTGGCCACCCGCTGGTCCCAGTCCGAAGGCAAGCAGACCTTCATCGGTCTCCAGTTCGCCGCCAGCGGGGTGCTCGAGAACAGTTTTCTGGCTAACTTCCTGCAGGAGTCCTGGGCGGCGTAGGGGCCACCCCCTGCGCTGAGCCGTCGCGGCCCCAGGCCATCAGGCCGGCCACGCGCCAGGGACAATGGATCCATGGCCTTCTCCACTCCCCCCACCGAAGCCTTCGACGTGCTCGTGGTGGGCGGCGGCCATGCCGGCTGCGAGGCGGCCCTCACCGCGGCTCGGCTGGGCCTGAACACGGC
Organism: Vulcanococcus limneticus LL; assembly: GCF_002252705.1. Lineage (GTDB taxonomy): Bacteria > Cyanobacteriota > Cyanobacteriia > PCC-6307 > Cyanobiaceae > Vulcanococcus > Vulcanococcus limneticus. Next base: position 33,752 of record NZ_NQLA01000024.1, on the reverse strand, counting down.
GCTGTTCTCGCTGAATCTTGACCGCATCGCCTGGCAGCCCTGCAATCCGGCGGTGGGCGGTCCGGCCAAGAGCCAGCTGGTGCATGAGGTGGATGCCCTCGGCGGTGTGATCGGCCGCCTCGCCGATGCCACGGCCCTGCAGAAGCGGGTGCTCAACGCCAGCCGCGGCCCGGCCGTCTGGGCCCTGCGCGCCCAGACGGACAAGCGCCAGTACGCCCGCCAGATGCTGCAGCTGCTGCAGCACACCCCGAACCTGGCCCTGCGCGAGGCGATGGTCACGGGGCTGGAGGTGGAAGGGGCCGCGGACGGCGGGGGCCGGATCACCGGCGTTCGCACCTACTTCGGCAGCACCTACGCGGCGGGCGCGGTGATCCTCACCACCGGCACCTTCCTGGGCGGCCAGATCTGGGTGGGCCACCAGTCGATGCCGGCGGGCCGCGCCGGCGAGCAGCCCGCCGAGGGGCTCACCGAGGCCCTCGAAGCCCTCGGCTTCCAGATGGGCCGCCTCAAGACCGGCACCCCGGCGCGGGTGGATCGCCGCAGCATCGCCCTCGACCAGCTGGAGGAGCAGCCCAGCGATGCCGAGGGCCGCTTCTTCTCCTTTGATCCCACCAGCTGGGTGAGCGGCGAGCCGATGAGCTGCCACATCACCCGCACCACGGCGGCCACCCACCAGCTGATCCGCGACAACCTGCACCTCACGCCGATCTACGGCGGCGTCATCGACAGCAAGGGCCCCCGCTACTGCCCCTCGATCGAAGACAAGATCGTGCGCTTCGCCGACAAGGACAGCCACCAGATCTTCCTGGAGCCCGAGGGCCGCGACACTCCGGAGATCTACGTGCAGGGCTTCTCCACGGGCCTGCCGGAGCGGCTGCAGCTCGAACTGCTGCGCACCCTGCCGGGCCTGGAGCAGTGCGTGATGCTGCGGCCCGCCTACGCGGTCGACTACGACTACCTGCCCGCCACCCAGCTCAAGCCGTCCCTGGAAACCAAGCGGGTGGCCGGGCTGTTCAGTGCCGGCCAGCTCAACGGCACCACCGGCTACGAGGAGGCCGCTGCCCAGGGCCTGGTGGCCGGCCTCAACGCCGCCCGGCTGGTGCGCGGCCAGGAGCCGGTGCACTTCCCGCGGGAGGGGAGCTACATCGGCACGATGGTCGACGACCTGATCACCAAGGACCTGCGCGAGCCCTACCGGGTGCTCACCAGCCGCAGCGAATACCGGCTGGTGCTGCGGGGTGACAACGCCGATCGGCGCCTCACTCCCCTGGGCCGCGAGCTGGGCCTGATCGACGAGCGCCGCTGGCAGATCTACAGCCGCAAGCAGGAGGCGATCGCCGCTGAGAAGCAGCGGCTGGATACGGTGCGGCTCAAGGGCAGCGACCCCGCCGCGGCCGCGGTGGAAGCCGAAACCAAGGCGCCGATCAAGGGCTCGATCACCCTGGCGGATCTGCTGCGCCGCCCAGGTTTCCACAGCGCCGATCTGGTGCGTCACGGCCTCGCCGATCCGGCCCTGCCCACCGACGTGCGCGAGGGCGCCGAGATCGACATCAAGTACAGCGGCTACCTGGCCCGCCAGCAGCAGCAGATCGACCAGGTGAAGAAGCAGGAGCACCGGCCGATTCCCGCCGGCCTCGACTACGCCGCCATCGCCACCCTCTCGGCGGAGGCCCGCGAGAAGCTGGCGGCCGTGCAGCCCCTCAGCCTGGGCCAGGCCTCGCGGGTGCCAGGCGTCAGCCACGCCGATGTGACCGCCCTGCTGCTGTGGCTGGAACTGCAGCGTCGCCGCCGGGCCCAGGCCACCGAGAGCGACACCGCCACAGCCGGGGCGGGGGGCGCGGCCCAGGGCGCGGTCTGAGCACGCGGGCTGGACAGGGCGGCTGAGGCAACCAGCCCAGCTTGAGACCTTCGCCTCTCGTCAGATCCGACTGCGGCCGGTACCGTGGCGCCCAGATCGAACCGTTCCGCAGCAGGCGCTCCCTTGGTGACCGGACCCGCCACCTCCACTTCACGGGCCTTCTGGGAGATGAAGGCCGAGCAGGTGATGGATCGCGTCTTCGCCAACGCGCTGCACAGCTACCGCCGCCAGGGGGCGGAGGTCCCGGGCAGCGCCGAGACCGCGCCGGCCCCTGAGGCTCCGATCGAGCTGGTGGAGGTGCGCGAGGAACCCCGCTCCGTCGCCACCAGCGTCACCACGGCCGCCGCTGCGGCTGCGACCGCCATCCCGGCACCGCCGCCACCACCTCCGACCGCCGCCCCCCGCAGCCCGAGCCGACCCCTGGGCCGCGGCGCCAAGGCCGCAAGCCCTGCCCCAGGCTGGAGCGTGGCGGGCCTCACCCTCTCGCCGCGGCTGGTCATGGCCAGCCTGGGCTCGGTGGTCGTGATGACCGCCGGCGCCTCCCTGGTGTTCTGGAAGGGCTGGAGCGAGGCCAGCTTCGACCTGCGCCAGGAGCGCACCGTGCGGCTGCTGGAAAACCTGCGCGGCATCGGCACCGAGGCCAGCGCACCGGCGGCCGTGGCCGCGGACAAGGCCGGTGCCGCCAAGTCCGGGGCCAGCGCCGACGGCTCTGTGCCGCCGCCGCCGCCCGATGAGCCCTGGATCCAGGAGCTGGGCCAGCTCCCCGGCGGCGAGGGGGGCAACCAGGCGGCCGTACTGCGGGTTCCGGTCAGCGGCACCCTCAACCGACCCGCGCCCCCCGCCAGTGGTGGCCCGGCCGCCAGTGGTGGCGGCGGCGGGCGCAGTGGCGGGGCGCCGGCGGCTGTCCCGAGCGGTCCGGACCCTGAGCTGGTAGGGGTGGTGCAGATACCCGGCCGCTCGGGCTCGGCCATCTTCCAGGTGGGCAGCAGCTCCACCAATGCGCTGGTGGGCGACCAGATCGGCGGCAGCGGCTGGCGGCTGCGCTCGGCCTCGGGCGACTCGGCCGTGATCGAGAAGGGCGGCGTGGAGCGCCGCATCAGCATCAGCAGCGGCTTCTGAAGGCTGGCACCAGAGAACTGGCCTGAGCCGCTGCATGCCTGTGCAGCACCCCACCGCCCCCTCTGCCTAGGGTTGACCCCCCTGGATGGCCGCCATGGCTCCGGCCAGCGCCCTGCTGCTGCCCTCCCCGTCTCCGCTCTGGCAGGCACCCCTGGCGGAGGTGCTTGAGGCCCAGGCCGGCCAGGGTCTCAGCGGCGCCTGGAAGCTGCTTCTGCTGGGGGATGGCAGTCCCACCCGCCACCTGCAGCTGCTCACTGGCCTGCCGGTGGAGGTGGATCTGATCGCGATGGAGCGGGAGCCGGCGGCGGGGCCGGGGGCGCCGGCGGAGGTGGCGGAGCTGGAGCGTCCGCTGCTGCGGCGTCAGGTGTGGCTGCGCTGCGGGGGCCAGACCCTGGCCTGGGCTGAGAGCTGGTGGAACCAGGCAGAGGCGGAGCAGCACCTGCGCCAGCGGGACCAGCCGATCTGGCGCAGCCTCACCGCCGGCCGTACCGAGCTCTACCGGGAGGTCGACGGCCTGGCCCAGGTGCAGGCCCCCTGGCTGGCGGAACGCTTCGGGGCGGCGGGTCCGTTCTGGAGCCGCCACTACCGCTTCTTCCGCAGCGGCCGGGAACTCACCGTGATCCGCGAAGTGTTCTCCCCGGCCCTGGAGCGTTGGCTTGGGGCCGCCCAGCCAGCCTGAGGCCAACCGCCCGGGATAGACGCAGGCAGCTGCCTTCGGTTCAGCCGTCCGCCCACAGAACGTCATAACGATTCGCAACGTCTGTAACAGCTTGCAGCGGTCGTGGCTTGACAGCTTGCGTCCTGTCGTGCTGACCGCACGATTGGCGCATCACGCCCCATGACCATGGAGACCACCCCCAGCCCCTGGCTGACCCTCACTGACCTGGGCCGTCTCTACGGCATCTCCGCGGTGCACTGCGGCCATCTGCTGGCCGAGGCGGGCCTGCGCGGCGCCAATGGCCAGCCCAGCGCCGCCGCCGTGGCGGCCGGCCAGGCCTTCAGCCGCGCGCCCAGGCACCACGGCCGCGCCGTGCTCTGGCACCGCGACGGCTGCGGCGCGGTGCTGGAGAGCAGCGGTCTGGCGCCCCTGCGCCGCAGCACCCTGGTAGAGCAGTGGGCCACCTTGCTGTCGGCCCTGACGGAGGGAGCGGCCGCCATCAGCACCTCCGCGGCCCAGATGGCCGAGGAGCTGCCGCCGGAGCTGGTGGAAGCCGTGAACGGGCAGCTGCGGGCAATGGGCTGCCCGTTCCAGGTGGGTCGGCCCAGTCCGTGCCAGCTGGAGCGAGGCCTGCCGGAGCCCGGTCAGTCGGAGCCTGGTCAGTCGGAGCCTGGTCAGTCTGACCCCGCGAAACCTGCGGTGCGCCCCAGCCATCGCCGGCGGGCAGGCACCAAGGGCGGCCAGGCGCGCCAGGCCCCGGGGCCGGCCAGCACCCAGCACAGCAACCACAAGCGCCGCAGCCGCAGCATCTCCTGACGATCGCCTCAGGCCTGGCGGCGGCGGGTGGAACGGGGCAGGGGCCGGGCCGGTGCCGCCCGCCCTGCAGCGCCTGAGGCTGGGCCTGGTGCGATACCGGGCGCCGCGCCTGGGCCCGCAGCGGGTCTGGACTCCCGGGGAGCCGCTGCCCCGACCCCCTGGCTGAACTCGGGCCGCTGGGGCTCCCGCTGCCAGCGGGGCACGCTGAAGCTGGCGTCATCGGGCCAGTCGTCGCCAGCCGGCTCGTAGGCCGGCGCTCCGGCAGCGGGGGCCGCCGCGCCGCTGCGGGGGGAGAGCAGCGGCGTGGTGCGGCGGGAGATCGCCTCCAGGGGCCGGCGCTGGCCCCGGGGCTGAACCGTCACCGCCGCCGCGTCACCGGCGGTGCTGCGGCCCGCAGCACGGGCTGCGCCCCAGGCCGGGCCACCAGGGTCTGTAGGGGCAGCGGCCCGATCCCAAGGGTCGGGTGGCGCGGGCCGGCCGGAGCGGCGGGTCTCCGGGACGGTCGCGTCAGCTGGGTCGGACCAGCGCTCCTGGTCGTGGCGGTTCAGGGCCGAGCGGCGCGGCGCAGGCGGCTCCCAGGGCTCGCGCCAGTCGTCGTCGTCTTCCAGTAGCCAATCGAGCCGGGTCTCCACCCAGCGGCCCAGGCCCTCCAGGCTCGGGCGCCCGCCGGCGCGGCCCTCGGCTGGTTGCCCTCCCGGACGCGAGCCCGGGCGAGCCCCGGCCACCCCATCCACCAGTTGCCGTCCCGCGTTCATCCACTGATCCAGCCGGCCCGGCTCGAAGAGGCCAGGCTCGCGGCGACCCTCCCGGCGGGGCTGATCGCGCGAGTCGGGACGCGGCTCGCGCCGGTAGGAGTTGCGATCCGGATCCATGGGTCCAGGCTAAGGCGAGCGCGCCAGGCAGCGGCCGGGCCGGGCCGGTTGGCCCTGGCCGCCTCAGCGCGGCGCGGCCCGGCGCGGCCCGCTGCGCGCCAGGGAGCGGCCCCGCAGCCAGCGCTCGCGGCCCATCCCCACTACGGCGATGCCCACGCCGCTGAACTGCAGCACCCAGAGAAAGGTGGCGATGGAGCCGGCCCGCCCGAAGCAGGCAGCAACCTAGGCCGCCGCGCTGGCTTCGAACAGCAGCTGGTACCGCGGGTCCCAGCGGCCGCCGCTGAAGCGCTCACAACACAGGCGGCAGGCCACTCCCTTCACCCGGCGGCGGTAGGGGGCGGCGAGGTCGCAGCTGGGGCAGCGGGCGATCCAGCGGGGCGGCCGCGCCGGTACGGGAAAGCGGTGGCGCACGCTCAGCCGGAACTCATCCTGGGCCGCGTTGATGGCGGCCATCCGGGCGCGGAACTGGGGCCCATGGACCTCACGCAGGCCCAGCACCCGGTCGACCCAGGTGTGGATCATCTCGTGGCAGAGGGTGCTGAGCGTGGCCTCGCGGGGCAGGGGCTCCAGCAGCGGCCGCGAGAGCACGATCTCGCAGAGGTCGCTGCCATCGGCCTGGCGACCGCTGCGGTAGAGGCCGGCGGTGCGGCGCATGCGCCCGTCGCTCCAGCGCACCGCCACCAGGCTGGTGCCGCCGGGGGCCAGGGCACCGGCGAAGTGCTCCCGGTTGAGCCGGTGGAACAGGGGCAGCAGCGGTTCGAGCGGCATGCCGGCGGGCGCGGCGGCGGTTCGGCCCCAGTGTGGCGTGGTTGTCCGGCAGACTCGGGGGCCCGAGTTGTGACGAGCGCGCGATGGACCTGGACATGGGGCTGGTACAGCAGATCGGCACCAAGGCGCTGGCCGCCGGTCTGGGCGCCCTGCTTCTGTACTGGACCATCAATGCCGTGAAGCTGGTGCTGAACGCCCGGGGCATCAACCCGGTGATCAAGCAGTTCTTCACCCAGGTGGCCTCGGGCCGCATCGATGCCGCCTACCTGCTCACCACCAAGAACTACCGCTCCCACGTGAACCGGCAGCAGTTCATCCGCTTCCTGGCCGGCCTGCAACTCAACAAGTACAACAACCTCAAATCGGGTCGGCCGCGCATCCAGGAGGAGCAGATCATCCTCACGGTGAAGCTCAAGGCCGAGAACAACGACGAACTGCCCCTGGACTTCACCTTCGTGAAGGTGGACGACGCCTGGCGGGTGGACCGCATCCAGAAGGTGGCGGCGGCCGCCTGATCGCCCCAGCGTGATCGCCAGCGCAGGATCGCCGCCGTGAGCACGACGGACCCCAAGGGCATGGGCCCCGACGGCGGCGGCCCCGCCCCTGGACCAGCGCGCTCACGGGCCGTTGAGCTGCGCGGGCTGCTCAGCCGCGCCGCCCATGCCTACTACGTGCTGGATGCTCCGGAGATGGAGGATCCGGTCTACGACCGGCTCTACCGGGAGCTGCTGGAGCTCGAGCAGGCGCACCCCGAGCTGATCGCCCCCGACAGCCCCACCCAGCGCGTGGGTGGCACGCCGGCCGAGGGCTTCACCAGCGTGGAGCACCGCATCGGCCTGCTCAGCCTCGACAACGCCTTCAACCTGGCGGAGCTGGAGGCCTGGTATGGCCGCCTGCTCAAGGTGCTGGACCGGGAACCCGCCGAGGATGCTCCGCCGCCGGCCCTGCCGATGGTGGGCGAGCTGAAGATCGACGGCAACGCCCTGGCCCTCAGCTACGAGCGGGGCCTGCTGGTGCGGGCCGCCACCCGCGGCGACGGCGAGCGCGGCGAAGAGATCACCGCGAATGTGCGCACGATCCAGAGCGTGCCGCTGCGGCTGCAGCTGGCACACCCGCCGGAGTGGGTGGAGGTGCGCGGCGAGGCCCTGATCCCGGACGCCACCTTTGCGGCGATCAACGCCGAGCGGCAGTCCCGGGGGGAGGCCCTGTTCGCCAACCCCCGCAACGCCTGCGCCGGCACCTTGCGCCAGCTGGATCCGCGGGTGGTGGCGGCCCGGCGCCTCGATTTCTTCGCCTACACCCTGCACCTGCCGGACGGCTGGCAGCCCGGGCACGGAGCGGGCGCGGCCGGCAAGGCTCAACCGGCCGATCCGGCGCGGCCCACCAGCCAGTGGGACAGCCTGAGCTGGCTGCAGGCCGCCGGATTCAAGGTGAACCCCAACGCGGCGCTGCTGCCGGATCTGGCGGCGGTGGAGGCCTTCTTCACCCACTGGGACACGGGCCGCCGCGCCCTTCCCTACGCCACCGACGGCGTGGTGGTGAAGCTCAACGACCTGCGTCTGCAGGATGCCGCCGGCTTCACCCAGAAGGCGCCGCGCTGGGCCATTGCCCTCAAGTACCCGGCAGAAGAAGCCCCCAGCAAGCTGCTGCGGCTGGCCTGCCAGGTGGGCCGCACCGGCGTGGTGACCCCCGTGGCCGAGTTCGAGCCGGTGCCCCTGGCCGGCACCAGCGTGAGCCGCGCCACCCTGCACAACGCCGATCGGCTGGCGGAGCTGGATCTCCACGCCGGCGACACGATCGTGGTGCGCAAGGCCGGCGAGATCATCCCCGAGGTGGTGCGGGTGCTGAGCGAGTTGCGACCGGCGGGGGCCCGGCGGCTGGAGCTGCCCCACGTGTGCCCCGAGTGCGGCTCGGAGCTGGTGCGGGAGGAAGGCGAGGCGGCCACCCGCTGCGTGAACAGCAGCTGTCCGGCGATCCTGCGGGGCGCCCTGCGCCACTGGGTGAGCAAGGGGGCCCTGGATGTGGATGGCCTGGGGGCCAAGTTGATCGAGCAGCTGGTGGACCGGGGCCTGGTGGCCTCGATCGCCGATCTCTACCGGCTCGATGCGGCCCTGCTGGCCAGCCTGGAGCGGATGGGGGCCAGATCGGCTGAGAAGTTGGTGGCGGCCCTGGTGGCCTCCAAGGTCCAGCCCTGGCATCGCCAGCTCTACGGCCTGGGCATCCACCACGTGGGCGAGGTGAACGCCAAGGCCCTGGCCAGGGCCTTCCCCAGCGCCGCCGAGCTGGCCACTGCCGCCGAAGGCACGCCCGAGCTGATCACCGCCGTGTACGGCATCGGCGGCGAGATCGCCCAATCGCTGCAGCAGTGGTTCGCCACACCGGCCAACCAGCAGCTGCTGGGGCAGCTGGAGCGGCTGGGCTTCTGCCTGACGGCCGGCCCCGGAGAGCTGGCCGCGGCAGGCGGCGGACCAGGCAACGGCCCGGGCAGCGCTGAGGCGGCGCCCCTGGCCGGCCAGACCTTCGTGCTCACGGGCACCCTGCCCAGCCTCAGCCGCAGCCAGGCCCAGGCCCTGATTGAAGCGGCCGGCGGCAAGGTGACGGGCTCGGTGAGCAAGAAGACCAGCTACGTGGTGGCCGGCGAGGAGGCCGGCAGCAAGCTCACCAAGGCCGAGAGCCTGGGGGTGGCGGTGCTGGATGAGGCGGGGCTGCGGGCGCTGCTGGAGCCGGGCCCCTGAGGCCTCAGCGCCAGCCGGCGCGGTTCACCGGGCCACCGGCGTTGGGCCCCACGCCGGGGCCAGCGGCGGGGTGGTAGTTGGCCGGGCCGCCGTAGTTCGGACCCACGCCCGGGCCGGCCCCCGGCCGCACGCCGACACCCGGAGCGCCGTAGCCGACACCCGGGGTGGGGTTGACCACGGGGTCGGCACCGACGGTGCAGCCCACGGGAAAACCGGGCCGCACGCACACGGCGGCCTGGGCGGCCCCACCGCCCAGGGCCAGGGCCGCGGCCACCAGCAGGGCCGAGCGGAGCGGCTGGACGTGCAGCGGCTGCGGATTCAGCGGGCGGAGGCTGGGAAGGCCCTGGGAGCGGATGCGTTGCAGGCGGGCCATGGGGCCACTCCAGGAGAGGGGGGGAGTTCCAGCATGGCCCAGCCCCCGCTTGGGACGGGATCCACGACCCCCGAGCGACGTCCGTAGCCTGTCTCCAGGCCCCCTCGCGGCCCCGCCGCTCCTGCCAGCGCCCCCATGAGTCCCCGGCAACCCGGCGCCTACCGCTGGATCAAGACCGCCTGCGGCCGCGCCCAGTACGACGAGCTGGCGGCGCGCACGGGCCCCTGGGCCCCGCTGCGGCTGGCCTGGTTCGTGGCGATCGCGGCCCTGCGGGACTGGCGGCTCCCCCCACCCCCAGAGCCCGGCGACATCGCCTGAGCCGCCGAGACCGGCCAGAGACAGGACAGGCCTCAACCGGCGCAGGCCCTGGCAGCCCTCACCTCAACCGGGCTCGGCCCCCTGCAGCGCCTTCTGGGCCGCCCTGCCCACCAGCCATACCGAAGCCACCGTGGCCAGCAGGCCCCCGATGCGCAGGGCCCAGGTGCCGGCGTCCGCCTCGCCGGAGAGCACTTCCCCGAAGCGGGCCACATCCCCCGCCAGGGCCCCCAGGCCGCAGAACAGCACCGTGCCCGGCAGGATGCCGATCAGGCCGATGCTGTAGTCGCGCAGGCTCACCTCACTGAGGCCGTAGGCGAGGTTGAGCAGGCTGAAGGGAAAGGCCGGCGAGAGGCGGGTGAGCAGCACCAGCTTCAACCCCTCGCGGCTCACCGCCTGCTCCACGGCCAGCAGTTTGGGCAGGGCACGGAGCCGCCGCCGGGACCACTCCCGCAGCCAGTGGCGCCCCAGCAGGAAGGCTGCCTCTGCCCCCAGGCAGGCGCCCACGAACACCAGGACGCTGCCCCACCAGGGGCCATAGAGCGCCCCGGCCAGCATCGAAGCCCAGACTCCGGGCAGGAGCAGCGTCACCCACAGGGCATAGAGGGGCACGAAGGCCACCGCGCCCCAGGGGGACTGCAGGGCGGGCAGGAGCTGGGGCAGCAGATCGCTGGGGGCCATGGCGCGACCCTAACGGCGCGGCCCTAGGCCGGGTCGAGCTGGCGTACCACCAGCCGATTGCGCCCCTGGTGCTTCGCGGCGTAGAGGCAATCGTCGGCCAGCTGCTGCAGGGCATCGGCGTCGCAGCGCGGCGAGGTCTGCGGGCACCACACGGCCAGACCGATGCTGATCGTGAGGCGATGGTCGCAGAGCGCCGAGGGATGGTGAATGCCGGCGCCGGCCACGGCCACCCGCACCTGCTCACAGATCCGCGCGGCGTTGGTGGCATCGGTCTGGGAGAAGATCACGCCGAATTCCTCACCGCCAAGCCGGGCCACCAGATCGTTCTCGCGCTGGAGGTGCTGGGCCAGCAGTTTGGCCACCTGAATCAGGCAGGTGTCGCCGTAGGCATGGCCCATCGTGTCGTTCACGGCCTTGAAGCGGTCGATGTCGATCAGGGCCAGGGCCAGGGGGGATCGCGCCGTGGCGGAGGCCACCAGGGCCGCCTGCAGCTGGGAGTCGTAGCGGCGGCGATTGGGCAGCTGGGTCAGGGCATCGAGCAGCGCCAGCCGCTTGGAGCGCTCGCTTTCATAGGCGTGGAAGAGCAGGCTCAGCAGGCTGCTCATGGCTTCGATCCGCTCCACCTGCTGCTCGGAGAAGCGGCTGCTGCCCGCCAGGCACACGCTCAGCACCGGAATCGAGATTCCCCGCGAATCGAGCCGCAGGCCCAGGTAGTCGCTGCCGCCCTCGGCCTGGAGCAGCTTGAGGAAGGGGAAGGGCGGCTCGGCGCCTGCGGCCAGCCGCAGGCGCAGGATCCGGTTGCGGCTGGCGAGGAAATGCAGCGGACTGGCGAGGTGCTCCTCGGTCTCCAGGAAATCGCGCTGCATCCGCAGGGTCGTCACCTCCCCCGGCCGAATCCGCTGCCATACGTACTGGCTGCAGTCGATGTCGTCCTGGTCGGGCAGGAAGGCCAGCGACAGGCGCAGCACCTCCAGCCCCCAGGCCCGGAGCTCCTGGACGAACAGCAGCACGAACTCCTCGAAGCTGCGCAGGGTCGACCAGTTGTCGAGGATGTAGCGCTCCAGCGGCACCGCGTCGGGTGTGGCTGCCTGGCCACTGGCCTCGGGATCCGCCAGGGCCAGGCCGCGATCCGCGGCCCGCAGCTCGGCCTGCAGCTCGGCGATCCCGGCGGGCGAGGTCCAGGGGGAGTCCTGCAAGAAGCCGGCCAACGCCTCCCAGGGCATGGGCCTGGCGATCAGGAAGCCCTGCACGGCGTCGGCCCCGAGCCTGAGCATCACGGCCAGGTCGCGGTGGTTCTCCACCCCCTCGGCGATCACGGTTTTGCCGAGCTGGTGCACCGTGGTGATCAGGGAGCCCACGAACCGCTGCAGGCGGAAGGAGCGGCCGATCCCCCGCACCAGACCGAGATCGAGCTTGATGGTGTCGTACCAGGCCTCGCTGACCCGGCGGTAGTTGGAGAGGCCGGAGCCGAAGTCGTCGATGAACAGCCGGAAATCCAGCTCGTTCATCAGCCGCTGCGACGTGGAGACCAGACTCCGCTGCTCCTTGACCAGGTCCGTGGCCGCGGTCTCCGTGAGCTCCAGGCAGAACAGCGACGCATCGACCCGATGGGTGCGCAGCAGGCCGATCAACTCCGCCAGGCGCTGGGGTGTGGCCACCGAGGCGCTGCTGACATTCACGGAGATGTAGTCGATGCGCGCCGCCAGGGGCCCGAGCTCCTGCAGCGCCTCCCGCACCCCGGCCAGGCGCTCCAGCAGGAGGGCGTCGATGCGATGGGCGATGCCCATGGCCATGGCCCGCTGGAAGACGGCCTCGGTGCCGAGCTTGGCCAGGCCTGGGGGCCGGAAGCGCAGCAGCAGCTCAAGGCCGATGTGGCCCGGATTGGCCAGCAGCAGGATCGGCTGGAAGCGCAGCTCCAGGTCCTCGGCGCCCAGGCCGAGCAACGCGCGCTGGATCGCGTCGTCGGCCTTGAGCCGCCGGCGGTCGCCGGGCCCGAGCAGATGCAGGGCGCGCGGGTGCTCGTCGGCCAGGGTCTCCCCGAAGGTCTGCAGCCGCAGCCAGGCCTGGGCGCTCTCGCCGCCCCGCAGGTACTGGGCCACGATGCGGATGTCTTCGCCCTGGCCGGCACCCGCCAGGAAGCGGGCGCAGACTTCGGCCGCGATCGCACGTACCCGCTCCAGCCAGCTCTGGCACCAGGTGGGATCCAGCAGGGGGTTGTCGGGTCCGAGCCCGACCCGCAGCGCCAGGGCGTCGTCGCCGGCCCTGTAGCCACTCCAGGACCAGCCCGGCGGCAAGGCCGCCCCCAGGTCCCGATGCAGGACCGAGAGGATGGCGGCGATGGAGGTGGTGGGTTCCATCAGGAGCCGCTGCTTCCCCAGGCAGCGGCAGTGGACCGTCACCAACAGGGCGACGGGAGCGGGGCCCGGTGCCGCGAGGGCGGCGGCCTGGCGCTGCAGGTCATGCTCCAGCGCGAAGCGCGAGAGCAGGGCGCTGGGGCCATCGCGGCGCATCGCCGCCAGCACGAGGCGTTCCCGGCGCGAACGGCTGCGGAGCAGCAGTGCCGCCGCGGCGCCGGCGCCCAGGGCCAGCCCCGCCAACAGGGCGCCGGCGTCGCGGCCGCGGTCAGCGGTGAGCGGCCAGTTACGGGCCGGGATGGAGGCCAGCTGGCCGGGCAGAGCCTGGCCGGGAATCAGCAGGGCGCCGATCACCAGGGTGCCGGTCCCCAGGCCATGGGCAAGGAGGAACCGTCCTCGCGCCGAGACGGACATGCCGGGTTACTGCTCCGGCCGACGCCCGGTGACCGGCAGCGAACGGACTGTCGCAACCATGGTCAGCCGATCCCCCCTGGCACCCCTAAACACGGTACGCCAGTTCCTGTGGCGCCTCAGCCCAGCTCCACCAACCGCGTCCTGGCCAGCTCCGCCTGGGCCTCGGCCTCCGCCAGGTTGGCCCTGCACTCGGCCACCACCTCCGGTGGCGCCTTGCCGGCGAAGTTGGGGTTGGCGAGGCGGCCGGTCAGGCCGGTGATCTCCTTGGTGGCCTTGGCCAGGTCCTTCTCCAGACGGCTGCGCAGGGCCGCCAGGTCCACCAGCCCTTCGAGCGGCAGCAGCACCTGCAGCTCGCCGCACACCCCGGCCAGGGCCCGCTGGCCGCGGCTGGCCTCGGCGGCGGCGGGATTGAGCACCGCCACGCTCTCGGCGCGGGTGAGGGCGGTGATGTCCGGGGTGGCCTCGCGCAATAGGGCCGCCAGATCGGTGCGGCCGGTCACGAAGTGCACGGGCGCGGGCTGGGCGGGTTTGAGGCCGGCCACGGCCCGCAAGTTGCGCACCACCCGGATCGCCTCGATCAGCTCGGCGAAGCTCGCCTCCAGCTGGTCGTTGAGGGCGGCTTCATCGAGCGCCGGCCAGCTCTGCAGGGCCAGGAAGGTGGCTTCCGGCTCGCCGGTGAGGCCATGCCACAGCTCCTCGCTGAGGTGCGGCATCAGCGGATGCAGCAGCACCAGCAACTGCATGAGCACCTTGGCCAGCACCTGGCGCGCGGTGCGTTGATCCGCCAGGGCCGCGGCGCTGGGGCTCTCGCCTGGATTCAGCCGCCGCTTGATCAGCTCCAGATACCAGTCGCACACCTCGTTCCAGGCGAACTCGTAGAGGCCCTTGGCCGCCTCCCCCAGGCCGTAGCTGCCATAGCGCTCGGCGCTGTCACGGTTCACCCGGGCCAGGCGCGAGAGGATCCAGCGATCGGCGAGCTGCAGCGCCGCAGGATCGGGCTCCCCCAGGGAAGCCGGCGTCTCGCCGCCCAGGTTCATCAGGGCGAAGCGGGTGGCGTTCCAGAGCTTGTTGGCGAAGTTGCGCGAGGCCTCCACCGTGGCGGAGGTGTCGCTCTTGCGGTCGTAGTCGAGGCGGATGTCCTGGCCGGCGCCGGCCACCTCGCGCACCAGGGCGAAGCGCAGGGCGTCGGTGCCGTAGCGATCGATCAGCAGCAGCGGGTCGATGCCGTTGCCCGCCGACTTGCTCATCTTGCGGTTGTTCTCATCCCGCACCAGGCCGTGGATGTACACGTCCCGGAAGGGCATCTGCCCCGTGAAGGCGCCGGCCATCATCGTCATCCGGGCCACCCAGAAGAAGATGATGTCGAAGCCCGTCACCAGCACGCTGGTGGGATACCAGCGGGCCAGATCGGCGGCGTCCGTGTTGGGCCAGCCAAGGGTCGAGAAGGGCCACAGGCCGCTGGAGAACCAGGTGTCGAGGGCATCGGGGTCCTGCTCGAGCACCACGGGGTGGGCGTGGGTGCCGCCGCCGAACTGCGCTTCCGCCTTCTCGCGCGCCTCGGCTTCGCTGCGGGCCACCACGTAGGGCGTGCTGTCGGTGATGGTGCCGCCGGTCTCGCTCACCACGAACCAGGCGGGGATGCGGTGGCCCCACCACAGCTGGCGGGAGATGCACCAGTCGCGGATGCCCGTGAGCCAGTCGCGATACACCTTGCTCCAGCGCTCCGGCACGAAGCGGGGATCGGCCTGCTCCAGGGCCTCGCGGCAACGGGCCGCCAGGGGCTCGGTGCGCACGAACCACTGGGTGGAGAGCAGTGGCTCCACCGGCACCTTGCCGCGATCGGAGAACGGCACGCTGTGGCGGTAGGGCTCCACCTTCACGAGGAACCCCTCCGCTTCCATCGCTGCCACCACGGCCTTGCGGGCCTCGAAGCGATCCAGGCCGGCGAAGCGGCCGGCCGCCGCGTTCATGGTTCCGTCCTTGGCCATCACCGTGATCAGCGGCAGGTCGTGGCGCTGGCCGATGGCGAAGTCGTTGGGATCGTGGGCGGGGGTCACCTTCACGCAGCCCGTGCCGAATTCGGCATCCACGTGGTCATCGGCCACGATCGGGATCTCGCGCCCCACCAGCGGCAGGGTGAGGCTCTGGCCCACCAGATCGGCGTAGCGCGGATCCTTGGGGTTCACCGCCACGGCGGTGTCGCCGAGCAGGGTTTCCGGACGGGTGGTGGCGACTTCCAGGAAGCCGGCACCGCTGCTGAGGGGATAGCGGAAATGCCAGAGGTGACCATCCACCTCCTTCATCTCCACCTCCAGATCGCTCACCGCCGAGCCGGAGGCGGGGCACCAGTTCACCAGATATTCGCCGCGGTAGATCAGCCCCTGCTCGTGCAGCCGCACGAACGCCTCGATCACCGCCTCACTGCAGCCGGCATCGAGGGTGAAGCGCTCCCGCCGCCAGTCGACGGAGTAGCCCAGGCGCCGCAGCTGGCCCACGATCGTGCCGCCGCTCTCGGCCTTCCAGGCCCAGGCCCGCTCCAGGAACGCCTCGCGGCCCAGGGTCTCCTTGCTGGTGCCCTCGGCCTTGAGCTGCTTCTCCAGGATCGTCTGCACGGCGATCGAGGCGTGGTCAGTGCCGGGCAGGCACAGCACGTTCTTGCCCTGCAGGCGCTGGAAGCGCACGATCGTGTCGATCAGGGCCGTGTTGAAGGCGTGGCCCATGTGCAGGCTGCCGGTCACGTTCGGCGGCGGGATCACCACCGCGAAGGGCTCACCGGGGGCGTTGGGGTCGGGGTGGAAGGCGCCGGCCTGCTCCCAGGCCTGCTGCCAGCGACTCTCGGTGCCGGCCGGGTCGTAGGTCTTGGGCAGGGAGGCCTCGGTCACGGGCTGGGCGCGAGCAGTGGGCCCATGGTCTCAAAGTGGGCCAGGGGCCGAGGCGCCTGGCGCGGGCTGCAGCGGCTCCTGCAGCGCCAGCACCGGGTCCAGCTCGACCCGATTGCGCCCGGCCTGCTTGGCGCGGTAGAGCGCCCCATCCACCCGCCGGAACCAGGATTCCGCCGACTCCAGGGGCCGCCGCTGCGCCACCCCGAAGCTGGCCGTCACCGTGCCCACGTCCTCGATGGGGGTCTCGGCCACCAGCCGCCGCAGCTTCTCCGCCAGCTGGCGCGCCTCCTCGCCAGTGCTGTGGGGCATCAGCACCAGGAACTCCTCGCCGCCCCAGCGGCCCAGGCCATCGCTCTCGCGCAGCTGGCCCCGCACCCACCGCGCCAGCTCCACCAGCACCCGATCCCCCGCCGCATGGCCGAAGCGGTCGTTGATCGCCTTGAAGTGGTCGATGTCGAACAGCACCAGGGACAGCTCGTCGCCGTAGCGGTCGGCGCGATCGAGCTCGCTGCGCACCCGCTCATCCAGCTGGCGTCGGTTCCAGAGGCCGGTGAGGGCATCGGTGGTGGCCAGCAGCTCCAGTTCCCGGTTGGCGGCCTGCAGGGCCCGGTTGGCCGCCTCGGCGGCGTCGCGGGCCCGCTGCAGCTCCAGGGCCGTGCGCTTGCGCTCGGTGATGTCGCGGCTGACGCCGAGCAGCTCCACGATCTGCCCCTGGTCGTCGAGCAGCGGCAGGGCGATCACATCCATCCACACGGTGGAGCCATCGCGATGGAAGTACTCCAGCTCGCCGCGGAAGGGCTTCAGGGGCCGGCCGGCCCGGAGGTCGTTGAACAGCTGACTGAAGTAACCCCGGGAGATTGCGGCGGAGGCGGGGGGATGGATCGCCTCCAGCGGCTGCACCATCGCCTCGGCGGGCGTGAGGCCCCGCACAGCCTCCACCGCGGCGCTCACGTCGGTGATCGTGCCGTCGGGGGCCATGGTCCAGAGCACGTCCAGGGCGTTGTCGGCCAGAAGCCGGTGGCGTTCCTCGCTCAGGCGCAGCTCCCGCTCGGCGGCCACTTCGGCGTCGATCGTGCGGAACGTGACCACGACACCGTCGAGCTGGCCATCGGCGCGGCGGAACGGGTTGGCATGGATGTCGATCCAATGCAGCCGGCCATCGCGGGCCGGCACCTTCTGGCGGATCCGCAGCGTCTGGCCCTGGCGCAGCCGCTCCCGGTTGGCCTCGCTCTGGAGCGCTTCACCCCGAGGGCTGAGCCGCTCCTGGCTGGGCTGGCCGATCCAGGCCTCGGGGTCCCAGCCCAGGGCGGCCGTGAGCGAGGGCGACACCCAGCGGATGAGGCCCCCGTCGTCCAGCAGCAGCACCACGTCGCCGGAGTTCTCGGCCAGCAGGCGGTAGTGCTCCTCCGAGGCGACCAGCCGCTGGGCGGAGCGGTAGCGCTCGGTGACATCGCGCCAGGTGTAACTGAGGACATCGCCCACCTTCACGGCGCGGATGTCGAAGCGGCGCTCCTCCTGGTGGATCTCATGGGGATAGACAACGTCGTCGATCACCAGGGCCTGGCCCGTCTCGATCACGGCCAGGTACTGCTCCAGCAGGCCCGTGGTGCGATGGGCCGGCAGGAGCGCCAGCAGCGAGCTGCCCAGCAACTGCTCGCGGGAGAGCTGGTTGTAGGCGCAGGCGGCGGCGTTCGCCTCCAGATAGCGGAAGTCGACGATGCGCCCCTCGCCATCGCGTACCGGGCCCAGCAGTACGTGGGGATCGAGCAGGGCGTTGAGGGTGGCCGCCAGGCGGGCGCGGTCCTGGGCCAGGGCATCGCGGGTCTCGGCCAGGGCCCGGTTGGTCTCGGTCAGTTGCTGGCGCTGGAGCTCCAGCTGGGCCTCCTGGCGCTTGCGCTCGCTGATGTCCTGCACCTGCGAGATGAAGTAGCGGGGCCGTCCCTGGCCATCGCGCACCAGGCTGGAGGACACCAGCCCGTGGACGATGGAGCCATCGCGGTGCCGGTAGCGCTTCTCGAACACCGCCGTGGCGTCCTCACCCTCAAGGGCCCGCTGGATGTAGCCGGGGCTGATCGAGAGATCGTCCGGCAGGGCGATGTCGTTCACGGACATCCGCTCCAGCTCGACCTGGCTGTAGCCAAAGATGTCGGCCATGCGGGCGTTCACCTCCAGCAGCCGCCCCTCCGGACTCACCAGACACATGCCGGTGTTGGCGGAGGCGAAGGCCAGTCGGAATTTCTCCTCGCTCTCGCGCAGGGCGGCCTCGGCCCGGGCGATCGCATCGCCAGGACCAGGGCGCCAGGGCCCGGACGGCGGCGAATCGGAGGGCAGCGGATCGCAGGGCAGAGGATCGGGCCTGGCCCCCCATGGCCGGCATGGCGACGGGACAGGTAGCCACTTCATCATGGCCAGCGCCCGGCCAGTGCCGGTGCCGCGGTCAGCGCGGCCGGATCCGCCTAGCTTGCGGCCATGGCCCGCAGCTGGCAGTCACAGCTGGAGCGCTGGCGGCAGGCGGGGCTGATCGAGCCCGCCACCGCCGACGCCATCCGCGCCTGGGAGCAGGCCCGGCCGGAGCCGGCGCGGCTGCGCATCCCCGTGCTGGTGGCGATCGCCCTGGGGGGCGTGCTGGTGGCGGCCGGGCTGCTGCTGTTCGTGTCCACCCACTGGGAAGCCCTGGGGCCGGCGCAGCGCTTCTGCCTGCTGCTGGCGCTGGTGGTGGGCCTGCACGGGGGCGGTGCAGCCGTGGAGGAGCGCTTTCCGCCGCTGGCGGTGGCCCTGCACGGCGTGGGCACGGTCACCCTGGGGGCCGGCATTTTCCTGGCGGCCCAGATCTTCCACCTGGAGGCCCACTGGCCCCTGGGGCTGCTGCTCTGGGCGATCGGCGCCGGCCTGGGCTGGGCCCTGCTGCGCCAGTGGCCCCAGCTGGCGCTGCTGGCGCTGTTGGTGCCGGCCTGGCTGGGCAGTGAGTGGGCGGTGGCTGTGCAGGAGCGCACCAACGGCCTCCACCACGGCGCCGGCGACCCCACGGCCCTGGCGGTGCCAGCGGCAGGCCTGCTGCTCACCTGCCTCAGCTATCTCGCGGCCCCGATCGGAGCGGGCCCCGCAACTCCGGCCCGACGGGTGCTGCTGTGGATCGGTGGGTTGGGGTTGCTGCCCACGGCCCTGTTCTGGCTGGTCGTGAGCCTCTGGGGAGGCAACACCATGCCCCTGCCGCTACCCCTGGCGTTCTTCGGATGGGCCCTGGCCCTGGGTGGGCCCCTGCTGATGGGCTGGTGCCTGCGGGGCGCGCGCGCCTGGCCTGTGGCGGTGGCGCTCGGCTGGCTGCTGCCCAGCCTGGCGATGGCCTGGGGGGACCAGGACGCGGTTGGCCTGTTCACCTACCTGTGGTGGGCCGTGGGCGGGCTGCTGTTACTCGCCTGGGGCGTGGCCGAGGGCCGCAGCGAGCGCATCAACTTCGGGATGGCCCTGATCGCCCTCGACGTGCTGGCCTTCTACGTGTCGCAGGTGATGGGCGCCCTGGGCCGCTCCGCCAGCCTGATCGGCCTGGGGGTGCTGTTCCTGGGCGGCGGCTGGGGGCTGGAGCTGCTGCGCCGCCGGCTCGTGGCCCGCGCCGTGCGTCCGGAGGCCCCATGACCGCAGGCGGACCTCCCGGATGGCGCCGGGGTCTGGGGCTGGCCCTGCTCCAGGCCTGCCTGCTGCTCAGCCTGGCTGGCCAGCTGCTGCTGGATCGGGTCACCCGGCCCCGGGGCTGGATCCGCACCGAGCCGGTGGATCCCCACCTGCCAATCCGGGGCCGATATGTGGACCTGGCCCTCGTGACCCCCGCGCCGGCGGGGGCGCCCGAGGCCGGCCCCTCGGGCGTCCCGGTGGTACTGCGCGCCAAGGATGGCCAGGTGCGGGCCGAGCCGGCCGGTGCGGCCACCCCCCGCTCCCGCAGCCTCCAGGCGTTCCCGGGCGCCTCCTGGACTCCAGGCGCAAGCCCCGGCCCAGCCCCTGCCCAGCTCTGGCGCCTGGAGCCGCGCGTGGCCTTCTTCATCCCGCCCGAGGTGGCGGATCCCTCGCGACGCCCACCGGGCGAGCAGCTGTGGGTGGAGGTGACCCTGCCGGCGGAAGGTCCCCCGCGGCCGATCCGCCTGGGCGTGAAGCGGGGCAGTGGTCCGATCATCCCTCTGGCGCTGCGCTGAGACGCCGGCTCAGGTGCGAACTGCGGCCCGGGCGGTATCGCGGATGGCCACCAGGCGCCCCATCGCCTCCACCAGCACATCCAGGGCCACATCCTCGGCCGAATTGGGATCGGCGAAGCCGAAGGGATTGTCGATATCGGCGATCAGACGGATCAGGAAGATCAGCAGGAAGGCAATCACGAAGATGAAGAAGATCGCCTCGAGGATGCTGGTGGTCGCCATGAACACCAACCCCGTGCAGAGCAGGGCGGTGCTGGCATAGGCCAGCCAGTACACCAAGGGGACGAAGGAGGTCTGGCGGATCGTGTCGATGCGGTTGATCAACTTCAGCAGGCCACCCATCTCCCCCATCAGCCGGGCCTGGAGGGTGGCATTGCCCTTGAGCAGCACGGCCGCCTCCACGGTGGCGGCATGGCACTGGTGAAACTGCAGCAGCAGCTCCTGGGTCGAGAGGCGCTCCAGCAACCAGGCGAGCAGGGCATCGGCGAAGGCGGCCACCGCCGTGAGCGGCCTGTCCACCACAGCCTCGTGGTTGTAGGCGGGAATGGCCTGGATCTCCAGGCTCAGCACCTCCAGCCCGGTGGCGAGCTCGCCGGGGAGCCGCTCACTCTCCTTGAAATCCGAGAGCACCCCATTGAGCAGAAAGCCCAGCAGGAAAACCGTGGAGGCCACCAGGGAGGTGAACAGGGGATTCACCTGAATGGGCTCAAGGCCCAGGCGGTGCACCAGCAGCTTGGCCAGGCCGATCATGAGCACCAGCAGCAGCACCTTGAGCAGCTTGAGCGCCCGGCGGCGTGCGGCCGCACGCCGCCGCCGCCGGCTGTAGACCGCAAAATCGGCGAGGGACTGGAGCGACAGGGTGGGCGACGGCCTTGGTGGCGGCAGGTCTACCACCCCCGCATGCAGCCGGTATCGGCCTCAAGGAGCATCCACTGGCTCTGCGGCCAGGCGGCCCAGGTAGGCCTCCAGGCTGCCGGCGTTGATCCAGCCGGTGGCGATCGTCTTGCTGTGGCTGTGGCTCACCCGGCCCCGGTGGATGTGGGAGAGCCCCGCCGGGAAGATCAGCAGCTTGCCCCGCTCCGCCTCTTCGTGGTGTTCCTGCCAGTGGAACTCGGTGCCGCCCTCGGGCAGGGTGTTGGCGTAGAGGATCCAGGCCAGCACGCGGCGGATCGGCTCGGTGGCCTCGACCGTGGTGTTCCAGTCGCAGTGCCAGCTGCGGAAGCCCTCGCCGGGCGCGTAGCGCTGCAGATTGAAGATCGGGTTCACGAACAGGCCCTGCTCCGGGCAGCACTGGCGCAGCAGCGGCCGCTCCTGCAGGTAGCGGTTCAGGCCGGCGCTCACGCCGCGCACGATCACTTCGGCCAGGGCGAAGGCCTCCGGATCGGAGCGGTCGATCGCCACCAGGCTGATGTCGGTGGAGATCTTGGCGGGCTCGGCCGCGGATTCGCCCCCAGCGCCAGCGTCGGGCCCGAAGGCCACGCCCGGGCGTTGCAGATCCGGGCGGCGATCGAAGAAGGCCATCACCCCATCGGCCAGGGCCTCATAGCCGGCGTTGCGATAGCTGGCGATCAGGCGCATGGCTGGCTCCAGGGCACGGCCACCACCGACTCCAGGCCCTGCCAGCGGCTGCGGTCCGCAACCACGTGACCGGCCAGCCCCACCCGCTCCAGGGCCGCCGCCACGGCCTCCAGCGGCGGTGCGCCGGAGGGCCCCAGGGGTAGCGCCAGCACCTGTTGCTCGGCCGGATCGGCCAGCAGCTGCAGGTCCAGGTCGTCGAGCACCCGCTCGAAGTAGATCCGCCGCATCCGCCCGGTCAGCACTGGGCCGAGGGCGGCCGCGAAGGCCTCCAGGCCCTGCCGATCGCCGCTGCAGCCGCAGTTGAGCGAGAGCCAGATCAGCAGCTTGGCCCAGGCCTCGGCGCTCCAGAGCGGCTGAAAACTCTCGCGGTGCTGGCGCACCAGCTCGCCGATCGCGAAGTCGAACAGGGTGGCCTGCAGGGCGGCTGGGTCAGGGGATGGGCTACTCATGCCTGCCATCTTCCCCGCCACCGGGCAAACTGCGGGGGCATGCGCCTGTCGCACCATGGCCCTGGACTTCAACGATCCCGAACTGGAGTTCTCCGATCTGGTCGATGCCTACCTGAGCTGGGTGCTTGCCGTGATCAACGACGAGAAGCTGGAGGGCGAGGAGAAGGTGCTCACCGACGAGATCGCCGAGGACGCCCTCAACGCCATGCGCTTCCTGCCCGGCGAGGTGACCGCCGCGATCGAGACCAGCCTGGCCCGCGTCTACGACGTGGATCCCGACGAACTGGCCTCGCTGCTGTTCCCCGAGGACTGAGCTTCCAGGAGGACGGAGCGCCCAGGTAGTGCCTCTGGTGAGACGGCCGTGAGCGACTACGTCCTCGGCACCCACGACGCCGAGCTGGCCAGGCTGGGCCTGCAGCATGAGCTCTGGAGGCCCGCCGCCCAGGCCGCCTGGCGGCGGGCTGGCCTCGGCCCCGGCCAGCGGGTGCTCGAACTGGGGGCCGGTCCGGGCCTGGCGGCGCTGGAGCTGGCCCGCGCCGTGGGGCCCGAAGGCCGCGTGCTCGGCCTTGAGCTCAGCGCGGCCTACGTGGCCGCCGGCCAGGCCTTGGCCGAGCGGGAGGGGCTGGATCAGCTGGAGCTGCGCCGCCACGATCTGCTCGCGGATCCCTTGCCGGCCGAAGGCTTCGATCTCATCTGGTGCCGCTGGGTGGCGATGTTCCTGCCCGAGCTGGATGGGGTGCTGGATCAGCTGGCGCCGGCGTTGCGGCCCGGGGGCCGCGTGGTGTTCCACGAGTACCTGCACTGGGACACCTTCGGCCTGCACCCCCACGGCACGGCGATCCGGCGTTTCGGCCAGGCGGCGCAGCGCAGTTTCCGGGACGCCGGCGGCGATCCCAACGTGAACCGGCGCCTGCCTTCGCTGCTGGCCCAGCGGGGCTTCCAGATCAATGAGCTGCGGCCGCTGCCGGTGCTGGGCCAGGCCGGCTCGATGGCGGCGCAGTGGATGGAATCCTTCGTGGTGGTCTACGGCCCGCAGCTGCAACGGCTGGGCCTGTGGAGCGCCGCCGACGCCGCCCAGGCCACCGCCGAGATCGCCCAGGCCCAACGGGACGCCGGCAGCTACTGGGTGGGACCCACGCTGCTGGAGCTGCGGGCGACAAAGTAGGCCCCATGCCCTGGACCACTGCCGACATCCCCGACCAGAGCGGTCGGATCGCCCTGATCACCGGCGCCAACAGCGGCCTGGGCCTGGAGACCGCCCGGGCCCTCTCGGCGCGCGGGGCCACGGTGCTGCTGGCCTGCCGCGATCTTCGCCGCGGCGAACAGGCCCGCCAGGAGCTCTTGCCCCAGGCCCGCGCCGGCCTGGAGCTGCTGGCGCTTGACCTGGCGGACCTGGCGAACGTGGCCGCCGTCGCCGAGCGGGTGCAGCGCGAGTTCGGCCGGCTTGATCTGCTGATCGCCAACGCTGGCGTGATGGCACCGCCGAGGCGCCTCACCCGCCACGGCCACGAGCTCCAGTTCGGTGTGAACCACCTGGGCCACTACGCCCTGGTGCGGCTGCTGCTGCCCCTGCTGGAGCAGGCCCCCGGCGCCCGGGTGGTGAGCGTCAGCTCGGGCGCCCACTACTTCGGCCGCATCGCCTTCGACGACCTGCAGGGCGAGCGCCGCTACGACGCCTGGGCCGCCTACGCCCAGAGCAAGCTCGCCAACGTGATGCTGGCCCTGGAGCTGCAGGAGCGGCTGGAGGCCGCCGGCGGCGGCGTGCTGTCGGTGGCGGCCCATCCGGGCCTGGCCCGCACCAACCTGCAACCGGCCTCCGTGGCGGCCCGCGGCTCCCAGCTGGAGGCGCTGGCCTATCGGCTGATGGACCCCCTCTTCCAGAGCGCGGCCCTGGGCGCCCTGCCCCAGCTGCACGCCGCCACGGCGCCGGAGCTGCCGGGCGGGAGTTTCATCGGCCCCGGCGGCCTGGCCAACCTGCGGGGCTGGCCGGTGCCCTGCCGAATCGCCCCGGCCGCCCTGGTGGCCAGTGACCGCCAACGGCTGTGGGCGGTGAGCGAGCAGCTCTGTGCCGCGGCGGGGCTGGAGCTGCCGGTCTGGCCCCCCGGCTGAAGGGCCTGCCCCCTGTCAACAGCCGGAGGTGGGCCCCATGGCGGGCCCATGAAGGAGCCGGCCCAGCCCCGTCAGCATCCTCAATCGTGGGGATCGCTACGCCCAGCGCCTGATGGGATGGTCCTCAGCTGGCGCCTCCACCACCTCGCTGTGTTGGCGATCCATTCATCTCAACCATCCAGCCCTGTGTGACGCTCCCAATCCGTCACCTCGGCGCGATACTCCTGCCACTGACGACGACGCA
The DNA here is from genome assembly GCF_002252705.1 of Vulcanococcus limneticus LL. GTDB lineage: Bacteria > Cyanobacteriota > Cyanobacteriia > PCC-6307 > Cyanobiaceae > Vulcanococcus > Vulcanococcus limneticus. Next base: position 9,343 of record NZ_NQLA01000024.1, on the reverse strand, counting down.
GGCGTTCGTAGGCGCTGCAGAACGCATCGCCGAGGGCGGATCGCAGCACGGCATCCTGGCCAAAGGCCTCCAGGGCTTCACCTAGATCGCTGGGTAGATGGCCGAACCCTGGAGACTTCAGGGGCTCAGCAAAGTTGTCATTGTCGTGGCGCGGCCCGGGTGAGAGCTGGCGCTCGATCCCATCGAGGCCCGCGGCCAGCACGGCGGCCTGGAGCAGATAGGGGTGGGCGGCACCATCGGGGAGGCGCAGTTCGAGTCGTTGGTCATCCGGAATGCGCACCATGTGGGTGCGGTTGTTGCCGCTGTAGCTGATCCCTCCCGGCGCCCAGGTGGAGCCGGAGGTGGTGGGGGGCGCCGCCAGTCGCCGGTAGCTGTTCACGCTGGGATTCGTCAGGCAGCAGAGGGCTGGGGCATGGGCGAGTAGTCCAGCCAGGAAGTGATAGGCCAGCGCCGACAATCCCAACGCGCCGCCTGGATCGTGGAAGAGATTGCGACCTGCCTGCGCCGTGCCGGCGGCGCCCCAGAGCGACAGGTGGGTGTGGCAGCCATTGCCGGTGCGATGGGCGAAGGGCTTGGGCATGAAGCTGGCGCGCAGCCCCTGCTCCTCCGCCAGCGATTTCACCATCACCTTGAAGAAGGCGTGACGATCGGCGGTGGTGAGGGCATCGGCGAAGGTCCAGTTGATTTCAAACTGACCGTTGGCATCTTCGTGATCCGCCTGGTACGGCCCCCAGCCCAACGCCTCCATCGCCTCCAGCAGTGGCGCCACCAGCGGGTAGTGACGCATCAGGGCGAGCTGGTCGTAGCAGGGTTTCTGCTGGGTATCGGCGCGATCCGCGGGCGCCTCGCCGCTGGAATCCAGCAGAAAGAACTCGGCCTCCACACCACTGCGCAGCTCGAACCCCAGGGCCTGGGCCCGCTCCTGCTGACGGCGCAGCAAGCGCCGGGGGCACTGGGCCATCGGCTCCCCATTCAGCAGCAGCTCCGTGGCCACCCAGCCCACCTCGGGCTGCCAGGGCAGCGGCATCAGGCTGGCGGGATCGGGCACCGCCATCACGTCGCCATCGGCCGGGGAGAGGTCAAGCCAGGCGGCGAACCCCGCAAACCCGGCACCCGCGGTGGCCATCCCCTCCACCGCTGAGGCCGGCACGAGCTTGGCCCGCTGCACCCCGAACAGGTCGGTGAAGGACATCAACAGAAAGCGGAGGCCCCGCTCTTTCATCAGGCCAGCGAGATCAGCCATGGGCTCTCTGCAAAGAAGATGGGAAACAACAAGGGGCCGCTGCCGTCAGCCGGCGAGGAGCTGATCCACGACCTGGCGCAGCTGCGACTGTTCCGGCGGACTGCTGTGGGGATTGCCGGCGCGGTGGCCCAGAATCGATTCGATCACGTGCAGCTGGGCCCCGGGGATGGCGGCGGCATCGGCGGCCAGATCGTCGACCGTGAAATAGAGGTCGTGGCTGCCGGCCACCACGGCGGTGCGCGCCTGGATGCGACCCAGGGCTTCGGCCAGATCGCCGCCAGCGGCCACATCGTGGGCCAGCCAGGTGTCGAGCATGGCGATCAGATCGCGGGGATCGTGGCGCTGGTAGTGGGGCAGCCACTGGCGCTCCACGTGCTCCTCCATCGGCTCGGCGACGGTGCGGAAAAAGGGCTGACTGGCGGCCCAGCTGGCGTAGATCAGGGCATAGGTGCGCAATCCCTGGTCGGGGGTGGCATCGAATCCCTCGCCATTCCAGTGGCGATCGGCCGTGAGGGCCTGGCGCAGGCTGAGGCAGAAGAGGCGGTTATGGGGGGAGGTGCGGGCACTGCCGCACACGCAGCAGATCCGCTCCACCTGCTCGGGATACGCCACGGCCCACTGGTAGGCCTGCTGGGCCCCCATCGACCAGCCGTAGACCAGGGGGAGCCGTTCCACGCCGAACGCCTCCGCCAGCAGCTGCCGCTGGGCGGCCACGTTGTCGTGATGACTGACGACCCAGCCCTGCTCTGCCAGACCCATGGCTCCGTGGCTGGGGCTGCTGGAGGCTCCGTTGCCGAACATGCCGGCGATCACGATGCACCAGCGCTCCGGATCGAGCACCGGCCCCGCCAGCCAGGCCAGATCCTCCGGCCGGGCGCCGTAGGAGGTGGGCACCAGGATCAGGTTGGAGCGATCGGCGTTCAGGGCGCCGATCTGCAGGTAGGTGATCTGGGCGTCCGGGATGGTGTGGCCGCAGGCCAGGGGCCAGGGGCCCAGGGCGTGCTCCTGCCGCTGGGCGCGGCTGAGCGGGACGGTGAGGGAACTCATGCCGGCAGGCCCAGGGCCGGCAGCTGGGCCCGCAGCTGGCGATGCACCTGCAGGTAGCCGTGGTCGAGGTGCTGAAGGTGGGGGGCGATGTGCGCGTGGGCCGCCGGCAGGGCGTGGAAGGGAATCGAGGCGTAGAGGTGGTGTTCGGCGTGGAAGGGCATGTTCCACATCAGCCAGCGCACCGGAGCGGTGGTGAGGGTGGTACGGGTGTTGGCGGTGCCATCGCTGCTGAAGCTGCAACCGGTGTGCTCCGCCAGTAGCACGAAGCGCAGGAAGGGCTGGCCCAGCGCCAGGGGCAGCAGCCAGTACCAGAGCAGAAAGCCATTGGCCTCGATCAGCGACAGCGCCGCCAGCGCCCCATACACGCTGCACTGCAGCCAGATCGAGCGGCGCACCTTGGGGATCAGCTCGGCGTTGAGGTAGGGCACCGCCGAGAGGTCACCCCAGAGCAGCTGGGCGGTACCCCGCAGCTTGCCGGTCCACCAGTTCCAGCCGCTCAGCTCCAGCAGGTAGCCAAGCGCGGTGGTGGGCAGGGGATCGTCCAGCTCGGGATCCAGCCCCGGCAGGTGGGTGTAGCGGTGGTGCCACTGGTGATAGCGGCGGTAGGCGGTGGCGTTGTAGAAGCTCAACAGACCCAGCAGCCAGGCCGCCGCATCGTTGGCCCAGCGGCTCTTGAAGGCGGTGCGGTGGCTGCACTCGTGCAGCCCGGCAAAGCAGGTGGCCAGGCCCACCCCGCACAGCAGCAGGCCGGCCAGCCGCAGGGCCAGTGGCCAGCTGAACTGGGCCCACACCAGCCCGCCGGCGACGATGGTGACCAGCTGGCTGAGCAGGCGCAGGAAGGCCGGACCGTTACGCAGCTGGTTGAGGTCGGCCAGCGCCTGACGGGGAATCAGGGCAGAGCTGGCAGCGACAGGCGCAGTCAAGGACGGTGGGCAGCACTGGGCCACTTCACCAGCGGATGGGCCTCGGCTTCGGTAGGCAATCGCACCGTTGCCGCCATCGCCCCCCTCGCCCCGCCCCCCCCCCGCTGTGGCGGGCGTTGCGGTGGGGCTGCCTAGATTGCGGGATCAAACCCCTGCAGCTGTTGATGGCCACCACCGATCCCCGCCGGCAGGCGCTGGTGGATTCGCTCCGCAGTCGCTACGAGGAGGCCGAGCAGCAGCACGACGCCGAGGCCAAGCAGGCCCTGTTCAAGGAGGCGGTGTACCTGGGCATCCAGCCCGAGGAATTCACCCAGGCGCGCTGACGGTGGGTGCCCCCGCCCCCCTGCTGCTGTTCAGCCTGTGGGGGTTTGCTGGCGACCTGGCCGCCGCCAGTACCTTGGCCCGCGGCCATGGTTTTGACGGCCTGGAGGCCAATCTGGCCCACCCCGCCCTGGCGGCCGTCGAGCCTGGGGCCGTGGCCCAGCAGCTGGCGGCGGCGGGGCAGGCCCTGGTGCTGGAGCTGCTCACCGGTGGCGACTACGTACCCCGGCTGGACTGCACCCCGGCCCAGCACCTGGAGGAGCTGGAGCAGCAGCTGGAGCTGGCGCCGGCCCTGGCGCCGCTGCGGGTCACGGTTCTCACCGGCAGCGACAGCTGGCCCTGGCCGGTGCAGGAGCGCTTCTGGAGCCGGGCCCTGGAGCTGGCTGCCACCTGCCCGCTGCCGGTGAGCTTCGAGACCCACCGCTCCCGCAGCTTCTACAGCCCCTGGTTGATCGGCTCCTACCTGGAGGCCTTCCCGCAGCTTCGGCTCACTGCCGATCTCAGCCACTGGTGCGCGGTGGCGGAACGGCTGATGACCCCCGAGCTGGAGCCGGTGCGGGCGATCGCCTCGCGGGTGGACCACATCCATGCCCGGGTGGGCCATGCCCAGGGCCCGTCGGTGGGCCATCCCTTCGCGCCCGAGTCGGCCGAGGCGTTGACCGCCCACCGGCGCTGCTGGCAGCTGTTCGCCCGGGAGCGCTCGGCCGCCAGCGAGGGGCCGTTCACCATCACCCCGGAATTCGGCCCCGACGGCTACCTGCCGCTGCTGCCCTTCACCCGCCAGCCCGTGGCCGATCTGCTGGAGATCAATGCCGCCATGGCGGCGTGGCTGCGGCGCCAGGTGCCGTGGTGAGGGCCTCCGGGGCCAGGTCGTCGAGCTCCATCCAGCTGGCATAGAGGGCCTGCCACTGGAGGATGCGCTGCTCCAGGCGGTGGGCAGGCCCTGGCTGCAGCCCGCTGGCGTAGCCCCGTTGGGCCGATTCCACCAGGCGCCGATCTTCCTCCAGGAAGCACTGCAGTTCGGCCATCCAGGCCTCAGCGCCGCCGGCGTGCTGCTCCAGGCCCAGCAGCCACACCTCCATGCGGCAGCTATCCAGGCCGGAGGCCTCCGGCAGGAAGCTGATCAGGGCCAGACGGCCATCGGGCCAGAGCAGCAGGTGGGTCCAGGGGGCCAGGCCGAAGGTGAAGAAGGTGCCGCCCTCGCCCCAGGGAGTGGCCAGCAGGGTGCCGTGGTGGCTCAGGCCATGGCGGTAGTGGCGCACCGGGCCCTGCTCCCTGTGCAGGGTGCTCGGGTGGGCGATTGCCACGTGGTAGTCGTCGAGGGTGTTGTCGTGGGCCACCTTCCAGTTGCAGGCCAGGGACTGCTGTTGCCGCGCCAGGAGCTGTCGGGGTTGGTCAAAGAGCGCGCCGGCCTCCGCCAGCACCAGATCCAGCTGCTGCTCCAGGGGCAGCGGCTCGGGCCCGAGGGCCACCCAGATCAGCGGACCCAGCTGCCGGCAGGGCAGCTCCATCAGGGGCCAGTCGTCGCGGCAGAAGGGCTCGAGGAACTCCCCCTCCCGGGCCGCCGCCCGTAGCTGACCCTGCAGGTCGTAGGTCCAGCCGTGGTATGGGCAGATCAGCCGGCGGCAGGGCTGGGCAGGGCCGCCGCCCTCCAGCAGGGCCACGCCCCGGTGTGGGCAGCGGTTGAGAAAGGCCCGGGGCTGTTGGGGCAACGCGCCTTCGGCCGGGCGGGTGATCAGCAGCGGCAGCTCCAGCAGCTCGCGGGCAAGGGCCTCACCACTGCCAAGCTCCGCGCTGGCGGCCACCGGGTGCCAGCAGCGGCCGGCGTAGTGGCTGCGCTCCCGCTGGGCCACGGCCGCAGAGCCATAGACCCATCCGGGCAGAAAGCGGGCAGGGGGCAGCGCCAACGGGGGCCTCGCAGGTGACGGGGATCAGGTGGGCAGGGCCGGCTCCAGGCCGCGCAGGCACTGCGCCAACTCCTCGCGCAGGTCGAGGAAGGGGCGGGAGAGCCGCAGCTGGCCCATGGCGGAGCGGTCGAGATCGACGGCCACGCTGCGCACGATCCGCCCCGGCGAGGGGGCCATGATGTGCACCTGGCCCGCTAGCAGCAGGGCCTCCTCCAGGTCGTGGGTGATCAGCAGCGCCGTCAGGCCGGTGCGCTGCCACAGGTTGTACAGAAACTCCTGCATCGACTCGCGGATCTGGATGTCGAGGGCGCCGAAGGGTTCATCCAGCAGCAGTAACTTCGGCTCGGCGGCCAGGGCCCGTGCAATGGCCACCCGCTGCTGCATGCCGCCGGAGAGTTCTCGCGGCAGCCGTCTGGCCGCATCGGCCAGGCCGACCACCTCCAGGAAGTAGGCGGTGCGCTCGCGAATCTCCTGGCGGCTGCGCCGTTGCAGTTCCATGCCGAAGGCCACGTTCTGTGCCGCCGTGAGCCAGGGGTAGAGGCTGTACTTCTGGAACACCATGCCCCGATCGGAGCCGGGACCGGTGACCGGGCGCCCATCGAGACTCACCACGCCGGAGCTGGGGGAGTCGAGGCCGGCAATCAGGCGCATCACCGTGGATTTACCGGAGCCGGAGCTGCCCACCAGGGCCACGAATTCACCGGCGTTCACATCGAAGCTCACGTTTCTGAGCACCTCTTTGCGCTGGGCGCCGTAGCCGAAGCTCTTACAGAGGTTGGCAATCTGCAGATGCATGGTGGTGTGCTCAGGTGGCCCAGGCGCAGGCACGGCGCATCAGGGCGCGGAAGCCCAGATCAATCACCAGGCCGATCAGACCAATCACAATCAGACCCATAAAGATTTCATCGGTGCGCAGAAAGCGCTGGGCCAGGCTGATGCGCTTGCCCAGGCCCTCGGTGGCCGCCACCAGCTCGGCCACGATCACCAGATTCCAGGCTGAAGCCATGTTGATCCGGTAGGTGTCCAGCACCTGGGGGGCGATGAAGGGAGCTACCACCCTGGTGAGAATCGGCAAGCCCCGGCCTCCCAGGGTGAGGGCTGTTTCCACCAGCTCGCGGGGAACGAATTTCACCGCATCCATGATCATCAGCGTATTGAAGAAGAAGGTGCCGATGAAGATCAACAGCACCTTCGGCAGCTCCTCCAGCCCGAAATAGATGATCAACAGCGGGATGAAGGCGGGCGCCGGCATGTAGCGGATCAGGCCCATCAGGGGCTCCAGCAGCCGGCAGATCACCACGTTGGTACCCATGGCGATACCCACCGGCAGGGCCAGCCCCGCCGAGAGGGCAAAGCCGATGAAGACCCGCTGGATGCTGGCGACGGCATCCTTGAGCAGCAGGCCACTGTTCCACTGCAGCTGCCCCGCCTGCCATACCGCTTGCGGCGAGGGCAGGAAGAGCTTGTTGACGGCGCCACTGGCGGTGATCAACCACCACAGCAGCAGCACAGAGGCGATTCCCAGGATGCCAAGGGCCCAGGGATGCCGAATCAAACGACGGAACGCAGGCATGGCCAAGGGCTGCAGGACTTATTTGGCGTTGTTCACAAACTTGGGGTTGAGCAACTGGCTGAGATCCGGCTTGCTCTTGGCCAGGCCCACTTCCACCAGGAAGGTGCTGATCTGCTCCGCCGCGTAGGGAAGCGAGGTCATGGTGGTGCCAGGCTTGAAGTTGGCGCGGTTCTGCTCCAGGGTCTGAATCGTGGTGCCGGCGTCGTAGGCCTTGAACTCCTGCTCCGACACACCCGAGCGCTGCACCAGGATCGGCAAGGTGGCAGCCGGATCCTTCTGCATCAGCTGCAGGGTGGCAAACCAGGCATTCACCACGTTCTGGATCGCCTCGGGGTTCTTCTCCACAAACTCGCGGCGGCACACCAGCAGGTCGCTGATGGCGCCAGGGTGCTCGCGGGAACTGGTCAGGACCTTGCTGCCGGGACGCTTCAGGGCCTGGGTGGTGAAGGGGGCGTAGACGCCGGCGGCATCCACCTGGCCCGCGGCGAAGGCAGCGGCGGCGGCGCCGGTTTCCAGGGGCACGAAGGTGATGTCGCTGGCCTGGAGTCCGCCCTCCTTGAGCACCTTCAGCAGCAGGTAGTGGTCCACCGTGCCCTCCTCGGCGGCCACCTTTTTGCCCTTCAGATCAGCCACGGAGTTGATGCCCTTGGCCACGATGATCTGGTCGTTGCCGGTGGAGTAGTCGTTCTGCAGCACCACCTGCAGATCGGCGCCACCAGCCACCGAACTGATGGTGTCATTGAGGGTCTGGCTGTTGCAGTCCAGCTGGCCGGCATTGAGGGCGTTGATGCTGTCAAGGTAGCCGTCAAACCACTGAAGCTTGGTGTTGACCCCGGCTGCACCGAACAGCCCCTTGGCCTCGGTGACAGCCCAGGGGAACCAGCCGGGCCAGGCGCTGTAACCAATGCGCACGGCCGGCCCTTCGGTGGCCGGTTTCTGACAGGCGGTGAGCAACCCGGCCCCGAGGGCGGTGATCAGGGCCAGAGCCTTCAGGCGCCTACGACGGGCCGGCGCAGGGCTGGAGCGATGGGGACCAAACATGGCAAAAGCTGGCGATGGAAATGGCGCAGACAGTGGCGAGAGAAGGCAGTGGCGAGAGAAGGCAGTGTCTAGAGAAGGCAGTGGCGAGAGGAGGGGCCGCAGGAGGAGGCGGAAATGGCTTAGAAGAACTCCAGGTAGCGCGCCTGTTCCCAATCAGACACAGAGGAGTGGTAGGCCTCCCATTCGCCCCTCTTGTAGTCGACGAAGGCCTCGAACATGGCATCGCCAAATACGGTTCGCGACAGCGGATCAGCGGCAAAGGCCTCCACCGCCTCCCCCAGGGTGCGCGGCAGCCGATGCAGGCCCCGTTCCGCCCTCTCCTCAGCGCTGAGCGTGTAGGCATTCACCAGGTTGGGCGGACCTGGATCCAGCTGCTCACGGATGCCTTCCAGCCCTGCGGCCAGAATCATCGCAGCCCCTAGATAGGGGTTGCAGGAGATGTCGGCAGCCCGGCATTCCACCCGCCCGCCCGGCGAGGGAATGCGCAGCATGTTGGTGCGGTTGTTGTTGCCGTAGCAGATGAACACCGGCGCCCAGGTGAAACCAGACATGCTGCCCTGGGCCACCAGCCGCTTGTAGCTGTTCACCGTGGGGGCGATCACCGCACAGATGGCTGGGGCGTGGCGCAGTACCCCGGCGATGAACTGATGGGCCAGCGCGCTCACCTGGCCAGGGGCCTTGTCAGCGGTTTCAAACAGATTGGCACCGCTGCTCAGATCCGCCAGCGACATGTTGAAGTGGGCGCCACTGCCGGTGCGATCGGCGAAGGGCTTGGGCATGAAACTGGCGATCAACCCATGCTTGTGGGCGATCTCCTTGGCCATCAGCCTGAAGAAGGTAAACCGATCGGCCATGGTGAGCGCATCGGCATAATCGAAGTCGATCTCGAACTGACCGGGACCGTCTTCATGGTCGAAGGAATACACCCCCCAACCGAGCTGATTCATGGCGCTCACCAGCTCATCGAGCCAGGGCAGGTTGTCGAGCAGGGTGCGCACGTCGTAGGCCGGTTTATCCAGCGTGTCGCGTGGACTCAACGGCACCGCCCGCCCCTGGGCATCGCGCCGCAGCACGAAGAACTCGGTCTCGATCCCGAGGTTGAAGCGAAAGCCCATGGCAGCCGCCTGAGGTGGTCTGGGTTTTCTGGACAGGGTCCATCGTTAACCTGTGAGGCGGGGCACCGCCCCTGAGAGGGGGCTCCCACCCATGAGCAAACGCCGCACCCATAGCCCCGAGTTCAAGGCCAAGGTCGCCATGGAGGCGATCAGTGGCCGCAAGACGCTCCAGG
>NZ_NQLA01000156.1 GCF_002252705.1 Vulcanococcus limneticus LL | reverse complement strand
TTCTTTTTGCCTTGTTTGCCTTCTGGCTGCAGATTCTGAGCAGCCAGCTTGTAGCTCTGAGGCGCAACAAACTGCCATCAAGCGTTGAGACAGCTGCGGCTTGATAATCACTCAGCAAGGCACCTGACTGCCAGAATCTGTATTGGCGGCAGCGGCTCCGACTTTCTCAGGAGGCCCTATTTAGCTTCTGCTCTGAGGAAAAAGAATCAGCAGCAACTAGACCTTTCCAAATGTAGGTTTTACTTACAGCAGCACCTGTAACATTGATGCCTCTAAGGTCAGATTCAATGAATTGGGTGCCTGTAAGGTTAGCATTGCTCAAATTTGCCCCTTTCAGATTTGCCCCTGTGAACTTTCTTTTCGAGAGGTCTGCGCCGCTAAGATCACAGCCTGGGCAACTTCCAGTGGTATTGAGCTTTTGTAAGTCGCTAGGCGAATAAGCAAAAACAGAATGGTTATTTAGAGATGCAACTGCTACGCCCGTAAAAAGCACTGAAACGAGAAGTGGTTGCTTCAAGAGTCTCTCGGGGTTGAGGGAAGATTAGGCGACGAGGGATTGCCCGATGTCCCTTAAAGACAAGAGCTAACCATCTCGTGAATTAAGATGACTATGCGTTTTGCACAGGCAATCTGAACGCGCCAAAAGTCGCGTCCTTGATGAGACTAGCACAAGATCAAATGACGTGACCCCCTTTGTCGGTCCAGTCCTTATGAGAGTGGGTGGATGTGGTCATGCTGCAACTCCCTGTTGAGCTGCCTCCAGGGGCGTACGCCCC
>NZ_NQLA01000155.1 GCF_002252705.1 Vulcanococcus limneticus LL | reverse complement strand
GCTGTGTGCCTGGTGCGTTTCATGGTCGAGTCCCCGGCCCAGTCTGGCCGGATGAGGACTCTCATTCACCCTGGACCGGTTTCCGGGGTCCACGTCACAAAGGCCAAGGACTCATCTCCCTCAACGGTTACAATAGCTACATTATGCATGTGGATTGATTGCTTTTCTCTTCAGAGAAGCTTACGCGAATACTACTAAGGAGACTCTGGAAAACCGGGCGAACCCGCGCATGGATCGCCCTGTGATCGCAGGTCAGGACTGATGGGCGGCAAGCAGCTCGGCTTCTCTGACTACGAGCAGACGACCGCCAAGAAGCAGACAAAACGCGAGAAGTTCCTGGCGGAGATGGAGGAAGTGGTGCCCTGGGGGGATGCCCTCATCGCCCTGATTCAGCCCCACTACCCCAAGACCAGCAAGAAGGGTGGGCGCCCTCCGTACCCGCTGGCCACCATGCTGCGGATCCACCTGTTGCAGCAGTGGTACTCCCTGAGTGATCCGGCCATGGAAGAGGCCCTGATCGAAGTGCCGACCATGCGCCGCTTTGCGGGTATCGACCTGATCAGCGACCGGATCCCTGATGAGACGACAATCCTGACCTTCTGCCACCTGCTGGAGAAGAACGCCCTGGGCGAGCAGATCTTTGAGACGGTCAACACTCACCTCATTGCAAGGGGCATGAGCATGCAGGGCTGATTCAAAGTGTGTCACAGGTGCTCTGGCCTGAGCTGCCAGCATGGGGTTTGGTCGGTGGTATCGCCTCCTCCCTGTGCCCGAAATCGCC
>NZ_NQLA01000154.1 GCF_002252705.1 Vulcanococcus limneticus LL | reverse complement strand
GATGCCGTAGCGCATCTTCAGCACCCGCCCCTGCAGGTCCGGCAGACGCTCCAGCAGCGCCCGCATGTCGCCCCGCAGGCACTCCCCATCCACCAGCTCCTCCGGCTGGCTGCCATCCGCCGCCAGCAGATCCAGCAGCTCCGTATCCTCCCCGTCCCCCACCTTCGTCTCCAGGCTCACAGGCTGCCGCGCCCGGCACAGCAGGTCCTTCACCTCCTCCTCCGGCAGCTCCACCGCTTCCGCCAGTTCCGTGATCGTGGGCGTACGGCCCAGCTCCTGGCTCAGCTCCCGCTGGCCCTTCTTCAGCTTGTTCAGCGTTTCGGTGATATGGATCGGCAGACGGATCGTGCGGCTCTTCTCCGCAATCGCCCGCGTGATCCCCTGACGGATCCACCAATAGGCATACGTTGAAAACTTGTAGCCCCGCGTCGGGTCGAACTTCTCCACGCCCCGCACCAGACCGATGGTCCCCTCCTGGATCAGGTCCAGCAGCTCCATGTTCCGCTTGGTGTATTTCTTCGCGACGCTCACCACCAGCCGCAGGTTCGCCGCCACCATCCGCTCCTTCGCCCGACGGCCGCCCTTCAGCCGCTTGCGCAGCTGCACCGTCGTCAGACCCGCCGCCGTCGCCAACTGCTCCTCGCTCGGCTCCAGGCCCCCAGCGCGCAGCGTCAGTTCCTGCTCCAGCTCCTCCAGCGCCATCAGCTCCTGCACCTGACGGCCCAGCGTGATCTCCTGCTCGTGGCTCAGCAGCGGCACACGGCCGATGTCGCGCAGGTAGGAGCGCACCAGGTCGC
>NZ_NQLA01000153.1 GCF_002252705.1 Vulcanococcus limneticus LL | reverse complement strand
TCAGCTGTGGAGCCGATCGCCTGAGGTGCGCGGCCCACCCCAGCTACGCCGGGGTGGGAGTGCCGGGGGAATTACACCACTGAAGGGGACGCCAGCCAGGAGCCGTCGGGATCACGCCGCAACAGCTGCTCGAACCGCTCCGCTGGGGCGGGGATGGGATCACGGTTGCTGGAGAGCAGTGCCGCATAGCGCTGCACGCTGCCTTCCGCATGGCGCAGGGTGGCGTCGAAGCGATCCACCGTCTCGCGGATGCGCTGGGTCTGGCTGTCGAGGAGCTTGTCGGCGAGATGCCGATTCATCTGGCTCTGCAGCACATGAGTGAGCAGCAGAGTGCCGGCAAGGGTTCCGCCGAGCAGGAGGCCGATCCTGAGCGAGGCGGGCGGCATACGGTTCAGGGAAGCAAGAAAACCGTTTCGGCGCTCGCTCAAGTGGCTGGGCGACCTGGATGAATCGTCAGAATACCAAAACCTCCAGGGTATTAGGACACATCCATGGAAATTATGGGATTATTCGCCTAAATGTGCCAGGATCCGCGGCTCACTGTGCCCGCGATGAATATAAGTAATTGCCTTGAGATCTGAGCACTGCTGACAATCAGAGCGCCGCATTGCCTGCGGGGTAGATAGCAAAAAGGCCCCCGCCGAGGCGGGGGCCGTAGCCACGCCCCGAGGGGCGTGGTGGAAGGAGCAGGATCATCCCTGGATCGGAGAAGCCGTTAGGCCTCAGCCGATGGCGGGTGCGGTCAGCGCCACGGGGGTGGCGGTGGCAGCAGCCAGGTCGAGGGGGAAGTTGTGAGCGTTGCGCTCGTGCATCACT
>NZ_NQLA01000023.1 GCF_002252705.1 Vulcanococcus limneticus LL | reverse complement strand
CCAGGAGCGGTAAGTAGGGCGGGAAACCGGCTCGGAAGCCCGGGGCCGACCGCCTGCTGCACTGTAACGGAAGATTGCGCGTTCTGTGAAGAGGGATTGAGCAGCGTCGCCTGACCGTGAAGTCCTGAGACGGGCGCCCGGGTCGCCGGGGACCCGCCCAGCAGCAGTCGACCAAGGGGCTTAAGGTTTTCCTTGGAATCGTGCGGAGATGTGCTTTGGTCTTGATCCGGTGGGACAGGGACGGGCAGCGTGGCGAGATCACCGTCCCCCTCCAGGAGGCCCGGGCCCAGCGCGAACAGCTGGAGCGTGAGGGAGCGGTTGTCTACTGGAGCGAGCGGCTGGCCTGAAGCTGGCGCCCCACCGGTGGCACTGCTAGGAGTTCAGCGCCATCCATTCGCTGGTGCTGGCCGATGCGGCTGCGCGCACTCCCCTCCGGGGCCCTGATTTCCCTGGCCGTGCTGGCCCTTGGCCTGGGGGGCTGCGACTGGAACCCTGGCGCCGAGCGCCAGCGCCTGGATCGGCTGGAACTGCGGGTGCAGCAGCTGGAACAGCGCCAGTCCCAACCCCACGCCAACGACACGGCCGACCGGGCCGGCAAGCCGCCGGCGGGCGTGGTCAAGTCGCTCACCTTCCGCAGCGGCACGGACTCCGACCGGCTGCGCATCTACTGGGCCGATGGCAGCTCCTCTGACCTGGAGTGCACCAAGGAGCAGGCCACCTGGGCCTGCGGCTGAGCCCGATCCGGCCGGCGTCCCAGGGCCGCTACCGCGGCCCTGGGGTCCAGGCCTAGAACGGCAGCGTCACCCACCGGCCCGCGCCGGCACCGCCGTGATCGCTCACCACCTGTCTCCCGCCCGCCTGGGCCTGCTGGCCAGCCTGCCCGCGCTGACGGCCCTGGGTCTGGCCGGCGCTCCGGCCCTGGCCCAGACCCAGATCCAGACCCAGGGCGTGGAACCCTTCTCCGGCGTGCGCGCCCTGAACACCGCCCGCAACGCCGCCATCAATCTCAACGGCGGCCTGACGAAGTACCGGCCCGCCGCCTGCATGTTCGCCACCGACATCGCCGGTGGCGAGTGCCTGCTCCAGCGCGACGCCGAGGGCTACCTGTTCCGCTTCCTGGGCGGCGCCCCGGGCTGGCAGCAGCTGGGCCTGCCCGCCACCACCGAGACCGAACTGCAGGTGAGCCGCGACGGCCGATCGGTGCTGCGCGTGATCTACAACGGCAAACCGCGCTGAGCGGGGAACCGCCCGGCCCTCAGGCCGCCATCAGCGCCGTGAGGGCCTCCCCCCAGCCGGGGTCACAGACCAGCCGCTCCCGGTGGGTGAGGCTCAGGGCGATGCCCTTCTCGCCGTAGGCGGCCTCGTTGATGAACACGGGCCAGCGGGCTCCGGGAGCGGGCCGGGCCTCCACCGCGGCCGCGGCCGCGGGGTCAAACAGCTGGACGCCGCCGTCCAGGCTCCAGAACAGGGGATCGCCGGGGGCCAGGGGCCACCAGTCCCGACCCTGGCGCAAGGGGTGGAGGGTGGAACTCGGCCGCTGGCCGTGCCCGCCCGGCCCTGCTGCCGCGTCTCGGGGCAGGTCGAGGCTGCCGTGGTGCACGTGCAGCGTCAGGCCCGCGGGCAGCTGCAGGCACCGGTCGCGGGCGGCGGCCAGGGTGGCGCAGGCGGCCTCCAGGGCCAGCTGGCTCTGGCGGGCGATACGGGCCGTGATCAGCCCCTGGGGCACGGGCCCCACCTCGATCACCAGGCCGGCGGGCCAGCGCTCCACCAGAAACCCCGTCTGGGCGGCATCGGCCTCGTGCAGATACACCGGCAGGCCGAGCCGGGCCTGGATACCGGCGGCCAGGGCCAGATCCGCCGGCCGCCGCCCGTACACCACCAGGGAGTTGCCCATGGCGCTGGTGGTGCTGTGCAGGTCAATGGCCACCGCGCAGGGGGCCTGCCCCTGGGGACCATGGGCCACCAGCAGCTCGCGGGCCCGCTGGATCTCCCGCTCCTGGCGCGTCGGATCGGCGAGCAGGGACGGCTCGAAGCTGCGGTTGAGATCGCGGTCGAGGTAGCGGCGGTTCTGGGCATAGGCCGGCGGGTTGCCGATCACCAGCTCCAGGGGCAGGCCGGCGCTGGCCAGCAGCTCGGGACGGCGGCTCCACTGCTCCAGCAGCCAGGCGGCGTTGCGCTCGTTGCCATGGGTGGCCGCCACCACCAGCACCCGCGCCGCCGGCCCAGCACTCCGCCCCCCCATTGCTCGCCCCGCCGCCACAGCTGGGCCAGCCTGGCAGGAGTTGCCGCGGCCTGCGCCCATGTCGATCCCCCCTCTGGTGGTGGCCGCCGCGCGGGCCGGCTGGCGCTGGCAGTGGCGTCAGCTGATGGGCGGCCTGGGGCCGGCCGATGCGGAGGGGAACTACTGCCGACCGGCCAGCCCCTTCGCGGCCGTGCCGGCCCTGCCCGCCGATGCCGCCAGCCCGGATGGCCACGTGCTGATCGTGGGCCGCAGCTGCCCCTGGGCCCACCGGGCCTGGCTCACCTGGGCCCTGCGGGGGCTGCACAACAGCATCCGGCTGCTGGTGGCCGAGCCCGATCCCCGGGCGGGCCGCTGGCGCTTCGCCGAGCCCTTCGAGGGGGCCTCAACCCTGGCGGAGCTCTACCGCCGCGCCGGGGCCGATCCGCGCCAGCGGGCCACGGTGCCGGTGCTGTTCAGCCGGGGCAGCGGACGGATCGTCCTGGGGGAGAGCGCGCGGCTGATCGAGCTGCTGAATCACTGGCCCGCTTCCGATGGCGCACCGGATCTGGAGCCGGAGGCGCTCAGGCCGGCCATCGGGCGCTGGCGCTCCAGCTTTCAGGAGGCGGTCAACGACGGGGTGTACCGCTGCGGGTTCGCCCGCAGCCAGGCCGCCTACGACCGGGCCGAGGCCGCGCTGTTCGCGGCCCTGGAGCAAGCGGAGGCGGCCCTGGGGGCCCCGGGGGCCGGGCCCTGGCTCTGCGGCGAGGCCCCCAGCCTGGCCGATGTGCAGCTGTTCCCCACCCTGATCCGGCTGGAGCTGGTCTACGCGCCCCTGTTTGGCGTCAGCCGGAAACCGCTGTGGCAGTTCCCTTCCCTCTGGGCCTGGCGTCGGCGCTTCTACGGCCTGCCCGGCGTGGCGGCCAGCTGCTTCCCGGAGGCCTGGCGCGCCGACTACTTCGGCGCCCTGTTTCCCCTGCATCCCTCTGGCATCGTTCCAGCCGGCCCGGAGCTGGC
Organism: Vulcanococcus limneticus LL; assembly: GCF_002252705.1. GTDB lineage: Bacteria > Cyanobacteriota > Cyanobacteriia > PCC-6307 > Cyanobiaceae > Vulcanococcus > Vulcanococcus limneticus. The sequence goes on along the minus strand of NZ_NQLA01000023.1, from coordinate 45,206 downwards.
CACACTGGTGGGAGCCCTTCCCGTCGGCGGTCCCCAGGCCCCCTCCCCGCCATGACCAGTGCCAGCGCCACCGCCTCCCCAGGCCCCGAGTCCAGCCCTGATCCGGTGTTCGAGGGGGTCTACGGCCCCTTCACGATCACGGCCACCGACCGGCGCGAGGTTCTGGGCTACCGACTGGCCCTGTTCACCGTCGCCATTGCCCAGGCGGCGCTGCTGACCCAGTGGCACTGGTTCGGCACGGCCTGGCTCTGGCCCTGGCTGCTGCCGATGGCGGCGGGCCTAGGCCTGGCCCTGCGCTGGATCCACATCTACCTGCGGCCGCTGCACCGGGCCCTGCAGCTGTTCTGGCTGCTGGGCAGCGCGGGCTTCGTGGCCCTGGCGGTGGCGGCCGGCACCGGCGCCATGGCCAGCACCCTGGCCAGCGATGGCCGCTGGATCTGGGCGGTGGGCCCCTTCTTCGCCGCCCTGGCGGGGATTGGCTTCAAGGAATTCTTCTGTTTCCGCCGGGCCGAGGCCATCGGCGTGACCCTGCTGCTGCCGGTTGCCCTGCTGGGGCACCTCACCGGCCTGCTCGATGCCAGCGCCACCGGCACCCTGCTGGCGCTGGAGGCCGCCCTGCTGCTGGTGCTCACGCTGCGCAAGTTCCCGATGCCGGCGGCCGCCGATGTGGGCGACAAGAGCGTGTTTGCTTATCTGGAGGCGCAACGGCAGCCCTCCAACGCGTGAGTCTGATCAGCCTGGTGGGGGTCCGCAAGGACTTCGGCATCCGCACCCTGTTCGAGGACCTCACCCTGCACGTGGGCGAGAAGGAGCGGCTGGGGCTGATCGGCCCCAACGGCGCCGGCAAGTCGACCCTGATGCGGTTGCTGGCGGGACTGGAGCCGCCGGGAGGCGGGGCGCGGCGGGTGCTGCCCCAGGCCCGCATCGTGCTGGTCAGCCAGGAGCCGGAGCTGGACCCCGAGCGCACCGTGCTGGAGCAGGTGTTCGCCGAAAGCGGGGAGAAGATGGAGCTGCTGCGCCGCTACACCGAGGTGAGCGACGCCCTGGCCCACGCCCATGCCGAGGGCGCAGGCGCGGACTCCGAGCAAGTCATCGACGACACGGCCCTGCTGGCGGAGCTGGGCAGCCTCAACGCCCGCATGGACCAGAGCCAGGCCTGGGGCCTGGAGCAGCAGATCCGCGAGGTGCTCGATCAACTCGGCATCGCCGACACCCAGCGCCGGGTGGGCGACCTCTCGGGCGGCTACCGCAAGCGCCTGGCCCTGGCGGCGGCCCTGGTGGCCGATCCCGATGTGCTGCTGCTGGATGAGCCCACCAACCACCTCGATGCCGACTGCATCCAGTGGCTGCAGGGCTACCTGGAGCGCTTCAGCGGCGCCTTGGTGCTGATCACCCACGATCGCTATGTGCTCGACCAGGTGACCCGCCGCATCGTGGAGGTGGACCGGGGCGAGGCCCGCAGCTACAGCGGCAACTACGCCTACTACCTGGCCCGCAAGGCCGAGGAGGAGGCCGCCGCCGCCGCCACGGAGGCCAAGTTCAAGGGGGCCCTGCGCCGCGAGCTGGAGTGGCTCAAGCGCGGCCCCAAGGCCCGCAGCACCAAGCAGAAGGCCCGCATCCAGCGGATCGAGGCGATGCAGGAGGCCCCCCGGCGCCAGCTCAAGGGGCAGATCAGCCTGGCCAGCAACCAGCGGCGCCTGGGCAAGCGGGCGATCGAGACCGAGAACCTGGAGGTGTGGGCCACGGACGAGGCGAGGGCCGCCGGTGCCCCGCCGCTGCTGCGCCACTTCAGTTACGACTTCAGCCCCGAGGATCGGGTGGGGATCATCGGCCCCAACGGCTCGGGCAAGTCCACCCTGCTGGATCTGATCGCCGGGAGGCGCCAGGCCCACGGCGGCCGGCTGGAGCTGGGGGCCACGGTGAAGCTGGCCTACTTCGACCAGCACTCCGAGGCGGTGCTGGGCAGCGGCAAGGCCCTCGAAAAAAAGGTGATCGACGTGGTGAAGGAGGCCGCGAGCAGTGTGGAGCTGGACGGCAGCCAGCTCAGCGCCAGCCAGCTGCTGGAGCGGTTCCTGTTCCCGCCGGCCCAGCAGCACCAGCCCGTGAGCAAGCTCTCGGGGGGCGAGCGGCGGCGGCTGCACCTGTGCCGGCTGCTGATCGAGGCGCCCAACGTGCTGCTGCTCGATGAGCCCACCAACGACCTCGACGTGCACACCCTCACAGTGCTCGAGGACTTCCTCGAGGACTTCCGCGGCTGCGTGGTGGTGGTGTCCCACGACCGTTACTTCCTCGATCGCACCGTGGACCGGCTGTTCAGCTTCGAGAACGGCGAGCTGCACCGCTTCGAGGGCAACTACAGCGCCTACCTGGAGCGCCAGGAGGAGCCATCGAGCCCAGCCACGGCCCCTGCGGGCACCAGCAAGACGCCAGGTGCCTCAGCAGGCCACAGCAGCAGCGCCCTGTCCCCTGGCAGCGAGACCATGGCCGTTGCCGCCGGCCCCACCAAGGTGCGGCGCCGGAGCTTCAAGGAGAGCCGCGAGCTGGCGGATCTGGAGAGCAATCTGCCGACCTGGGAGGAGCGGCGGGGCGAGCTGGAGGCACAGCTGGGCTGCGGCGGCAGCGACTATGCGGCCCTCGAAGCCCTCACCCACGAGCTCTCGGAGCTGCTGCTGCGGATCGAGCGGGGCGAGGAGCGCTGGCTGGAGCTGAGCGAGCTGGCGGGCTGAGACCGCCAGAGGACGGCCCGCGGCAGGGGGCCAGAGCAGGGGCCGGGCGGCATCAGAAGCCGGCCACATTCGGCGCCAGGCGACACCCACGACCCGTATGGTGTGGGCGATGTCGAACGGCCTGGCAGCTCAGGTCTGATTCATGAACAGCATCGACGAGCACATCGCCAAGGACCAGTCTGAGATCGAAGCAGCCAGGGCGGCTGGCGACGAGGCCAAGGTCCGCCACCTGGAAGAGGAGCTCAAGAGCCTCGAGGAGTACAAGGCCCACCACCCCGATGAGCAGCGGGATCCCAACTCCCTCGAGGTTTACTGCGACCTCAACCCCGAAGCCCCCGAGTGCCGCGTCTACGACGACTGAGCAACGCGGCCTGAGCAACGGGATCTGAACCGTTGTACCGGTGGAGCGGAGGCCCGCCCATGCTGGGTAGGCCATCGCTCCACCGGCTTCCCCAGACCAGGCAGCGGATCGATTCGCGGCGACTGATCCATTTGCAGCCACTGGTCCTTTTGCAGCGACTGACCGACTCGCAGCGGCAATGCCGCTGCGGCCCGGCTCAGATCCCCAGCTCCTTCCACGTGGCGGCCAGGAGCTGATCCAATCCCTTGGAGGTGGCGGCTGAGATCGCCAGCACCGGCCGGCCGCAGTGGTCGCTGGCCTGCTGCAGCTTCTCCGCCAGCTCCTCCTCCAGCAGCAGCTCGATCTTGTTGAGCGCCACAATCCGGGGCCGCTCATCGAGGCCGTGGCCATAGGCGGTGAGCTCCTGCTCCACCACCGCCAGGTCCCGCACCACATCCTCCGCGCTGGCATCCACCAGGTGGATCAGCAGGCGTGTGCGCTGGATGTGGCGCAGGAAGTCGTGGCCCAGGCCCGCCCCCTGGGCGGCGCCGGCGATCAGGCCAGGGATGTCGGCGAAGACGGTGCCATCGCCGGTGGGGCGGCGTACCACCCCCAGGTTCGGCACCAGGGTGGTGAAGGGGTAGTCGGCGATCTTGGGCCGCGCCGCCGAGAGCACGGAGATCAGGGTGCTCTTGCCGGCGTTGGGCAGGCCGATGATGCCCACTTCGGCCAGCAGCTTGAGCTCCAGCTGCAGGTGCCACTCCTCGCCGTCGCGGCCCTCGGTGAACTTCTCCGGCGCCCGGTTGCGGTTGCTCAGGTAGTGGGCGTTGCCGAGGCCGCCGCGGCCGCCCGCCGCCACCAGCAGCCGCTGGCCCTTCTCGGTGAGATCCCCCAGCAGGATGTTGGTGCGGCGGTCGCGCACCTCCGTGCCGCAGGGCACCTTGATCGTGAGGTGGTTGCCGCTGGCGCCGCTGCTGCGGTTGGGCCCGCCGCGCTTGCCCTCCTGGGCCTCGAACAGGCGCTTGTACTTGAAGTCGAGCAGGGTCTGGAGGTTGGGGTCGGCCTCGAGCCACACGTCGCCGCCGCGGCCGCCATCCCCGCCGGAGGGCCCGCCCGCAGGCACGTACTTCTCACGGCGGAAGGCCACGATGCCGTCGCCGCCGCGGCCGGCGCGCACGCCGATGCGGGCTTGATCGATGAACTGCATTTGGCCAACCCTAGGATCTGCCCGTCTGAAGGCCTGATGTGGCAGAGGTTCGCTTCCAGCAGGTCAGCAAGACCTATCCGCCGCGGCGGGGAAGCGCACCTGTGGAGGTGCTGCGTCAGCTGGATCTCAGCATCGCCGATGGCGAGTTCCTGGTGCTGGTGGGCCCCTCGGGCTGCGGCAAGAGCACGCTGCTGCGGCTGCTGGCGGGCCTGGAGAGCCCCAGCTCCGGCGAGGTGTTCGTGGGCGATCGCTGCGTCACTGGGCTGCGGCCGGCCGAGCGGGACGTGGCCATGGTGTTCCAGAGCTACGCGCTCTACCCGCACCTGAGCGTGGCCGACAACATCGGCTTCGGGCTGCGGCGCCAGCGGTCCCGCACGCCGCTGCAGCAGCTGGGCGACGGGCTGCACCGGGCGACCCGGCGCCTGCCGCGAGCCCTGCGCTTCCCCTCGGCGCGGGAGGAGCGGATCGAGCAGCGCATCCGCGCGGTGGCGGACACCCTGGAGCTGGGCGCCCTGCTGGATCGCCTGCCCAAGGAGCTCTCCGGCGGCCAGAAGCAGCGGGTGGCTCTGGGCCGGGCCATCGCCCGCCAGCCGGCGGTGTTTCTGATGGATGAACCGCTCAGCAACCTCGACGCCAAGCTGCGCACCGGCACCCGCGCCCAGATCGTGGAGCTGCAGCGCCGCCTCGGCACCACCACGGTCTACGTGACCCACGACCAGGTGGAGGCGATGACCATGGGCCACCGCATCGCCGTGCTCAACCGGGGCCGGCTGCAGCAGCTCGGCACCCCGATCGAGCTCTACCAGTGGCCCTCGAACCTGTTCGTGGCCCAGTTCATCGGCAGCCCGCCGATGAATCTGCTGCCGGTGCTGAGCGTGGGCGGCGGCCAGCTTCAGCTGGGCAGCAAGCGCTTCCTGCCGGAGGGCCCCACGGCCGACGCCCTGCTGCAGTGGCAGAGCGGCGGCGGCAGCGAGCAGCTCAGCGGCGGTCTGCGGGCCGAGCACCTGAAGCTGGCCCCGGCCACCAACCGCAACCTGCCCGCCGAAGTGAGCCACCGCGAGGCCCTGGGCAATGAGCAGCTGCTCACCTGCCGCCTGCTGGAGGGCGATCATCTGGTGCAGCTGCGGGCCACACCGGAGCAGGCCGTCGCCGTGGGACAGACCGTGCATCTGGAGGTGGATCCAGCCGGCTGGCGGCTGTTCGATGGGGCCGGGGAGGCCCTGCCGCGGCCCGCGGAGCCCCTCGGCCCCAGCGCCCCTGAGCCGGTGCTGCCGGAGCTGCCGGCCTCCTGAGAGCAGAAGTCTGCCGGCGAAACGCCGCGGACCTCACGCTGCGGACAGTTCCACCCCGCCCCAGGGGGCCCGGATCACTTCGGCCAGATCACACTGCAGCCCGGGCCGCCATCGCCCTGCTCGGCATCGCTGACCCGCTCCACGTAGGGCACCGTGGCCAGCCACTCGCGCAGGCCGCGCTTGAGCTTGCCGGTGCCGATGCCGTGGATCACCCAGAGCGGCCCGTTGGCCGCCCGCAGCTGCTCCTCCACCGCCGCCTCGGCCTCGTGCACACGCATGCCGCGCACGTCCACGGTGTTGCGCTCGGTGCGCACCTGGGGCCCGCGGCTGGCGGGGTTGCGGCGGCTGCGGATCTGCACCTGGGCTTTGGCTGGCTCCGGCGGCGCGGGCTTCTCGCCGTTGAGCCCCTCGATGGCGGCGAGCTCCAGGTTGAGACGCATCACGCCGCAGCGCACGCTCAGCTCGCGGCCGTCGGGGCTGAGGGCCAGCACCTCGCCGGCCTTGCCGAGCGAGAGAACCCGCACCCGATCGCCCACGGCGGGGCGCCAGCCGCGGTGCTCGCGCCGCTCCGGCGTAGGCCGATGCTCCTGCTCCAGACTCTTGAGCCGCTGGCCGGCCCGGCGGGCCGTCTCGCCCAGGGCCGTGGTGTCGACGGCGCGGCCCTGGCGCAGGCGGCGGATGATGCGGCGCACCTCCTGCTGCCCGTCGCGGATCGAGCGCTCCAGCTGCTGACGGCGCTGCTCCTGCAGCTCGGCGCTCTGCTCCTTCTGCTGCTGCCAGCGCTGCAGCAGCTCCTCGTGCAGCAACTCGGTGCGGGCCAGCAGGGCGGCGGCCTCCTCGGCGGCCTCCTGCTGACGCTGGCGCTGGTTCTCCAGGCCGGCGATCACGTGGTTCACCTCCCCTTCACCCCGGGGGGCCAACAGCTCCTGGGCCCGCTCCAGCACGCCCGACTCGAGCCCCAGCCGCGCGGCGATCGCCAGGGCGTTGCTGCGCCCCGGAATGCCCCACTGCAGGTGGTAGGTGGGCGAGAGGGTGTCCACATCGAAGGCCACCGAGGCGTTTTCGAAACGCGGATCGGCGTACTTGAGGGCCTTGAGCTCACCGAAGTGGGTGGTGGCGATGGTGAGCCGGGCCCGCTCGGCCAGCTGGCGCAGCAGGGCAATGGCCAGGGCCGTCCCCTCGGCGGGATCGGTGCCGGCCCCCACCTCGTCGAGCAGCACCAGGGAGGCGCCGCGGGGATCGACGCCCCCCAGGGGCAGGGCCGCCAGGATCCGCGCGATCCGCCGGATGTGGCCGCTGAAGGTGGAGAGGTTCTGCTGCAGCGACTGCTCATCGCCGATGTCGGCGAGCACCTGGGAGCACCAGGGCAGCCGCGGCGTGCCGCTGCAGGGCAGGAACAGGCCGGCGCGGGCCATCAGCGCCGCCAGCCCCACGCTCTTGAGGGTCACTGTCTTGCCGCCGGTGTTGGGGCCGGTGATCGCCACCACGCGCAGCTCCGGACCCACCCGCACACTCACGGGCACCACGGGCTGGCCGCCCTGGTGCCTGTGCTGCCAGAGCAGCAGCGGATGGCGCAACTCCTCCAGCAGCAGCGGCGCGGTGGGCTCGGCCTCCAGCTCGGGGCGCACCGCACCCAGCCAGGCGCCGTAGCGGGCCCGGGCCACGCCGTAGTCGAGGGCGGTGAGGATCCGCTGGAGCTGCTCCAGGGTGTCGGCCTCCTCGCCCACCAGGCCGCTGAGCTCCTGCAGCACCGCCAGCTCGGCCTCCCGCTCCTCGCCCTCGAGCTGGCGGATGCGGTTGCCCAGGGGAAGCACCGCCTGGGGTTCGATGAACACGGTGCTGCCGGAAGCGGAGCTGTCGTGCACCAGGCCCGGCACCTGGCTGGCGGCGCCGGCCTTCACCGCCAGCACCGGCCGGCCGTTGCGCTCGGCGATCACCGCGTCCTGCAGCAGCGGCGCGAAGCGGCGCAGCAGCCCGTTGAGGCGATCGCGGCGATCGGCGCGGGCGGCGGCCAGCTGGCGGCGCAGCTCCGCCAGGGCGGGGCTGGCCCGATCCGCCACGCGGCCGCCCTCCTCGATACAGAAGCGCAGGCGCTGCTCCAGTTCCGGCAGGGTGCGCAGCTGCTCCACCAGGGCGGTGGTCACGGGTCGCAGCTGGGGGTCATCGATCTGGCGCCGCAGCCGCCGGGCCGCTGCCAGGGTGGTGGCCACCGCCAGCAGGTCGTCGGCGGAGGCGATCCCGCCCTTGGCGCAGAGCGGCAGGGTGCGGCTGAGATCGGCCACCCCCTGGAAGCTGAGGCCGCCCTCCGTGAGGCCATCGAGGGCCAGCAGTTCGGTGGTTTCCGCCAGCAGGCGCGAGCTCATCGCCAGATCCGGGGCCAGGGGCAGGCCGGCGGCCAGGGCGCGGCCAGCCGTGGTGCCCGCAAACCCCGCCACCTGCTCCCCCAGCCGCGGCCACTCCAGCAGCTCCAGCGCCTCGGCCTGAATGGCCTCGGACTGGATCACCTCAGGCCGGTTCGGTCCAGATTGAATCGCGGCAGCCAGAATCGTCCCCCTCAAGCCTGCGGGGCCCGCGCCGGGATCGGCGCGGCGCCGATGTTGGAGGGCAGGCCCTCGGCGGGCTCGTAGAGCAGCTCCAGCCAGTTGCCTTCGGGATCCTGCATGTAGAACGACGCCGTGCCGTCGCGGTGGTCATGCACCGGGCCGCAGCTGTGGCCGGCGGCCACCAGCTGCTCGCGCACATGATCCACCTCGGCCCGGTCGGCCGTATGCAGGGCGAAGTGGGGCCCGGCGACGGTGTACTGCGGGCTCAGCAGGGCAACGCCATCCCCGGTGACGGGCGACTGCAGATAGGCCCAATCGTCGGCATCCCAGGTAAGCCGCAGGCCCAGGGCCTGGTAGAAGGCCTTGGCCCGGCCCATGTCCTGGACCCGCAGGGCGACATGCCCCAGGCGGTGGAGAGCCATGGCCCCGCTGAAAACGCTGCCCCCATTCAAGCGGCCGCCGGGCCCGGTGGCGGGGGCGCGGTGGTGGTGGCGGGGCAGTCGCAACGGCTCAGATCAGCCCTGGCGCAGCCACTCGGCGGCGTCGCAGGCGTGGTAGGTGAGGATCAGATCGGCGCCGGCCCGCTTGAAGCAGAGCAGGGTTTCGAGCACCACGGCCCGCTCGTCGATCCAGCCCCGCTCGGCGGCGGCCTTCACCATCGCGTACTCGCCGCTGACGTTGTAGGCCGCGATCGGCAGTTCGCTCTCCTGGCGCAGGCGGTGGATGATATCGAGGTAGGCCAGGCCGGGTTTCACCATCAGGATGTCGGCACCCTCCTGCTCATCGAGCTGGGCCTCGGTGATGGCCTCGCGGCTGTTGGCCGCATCCATCTGGTAAGTGCTCTTGTCCTTGGGGATCGGCTTGCCGCCGACCGTGCGCGGAGCCGAATCGAGGGCTTCGCGGAAGGGGCCGTAGTAGGCGGAGGCGTACTTGGCCGTGTAGCTGATGATCCCCACGTGCTCGAAGCCCTCCTCGTCGAGGGCCTCGCGAATCGCTCCCACGCGGCCGTCCATCATGTCGCTGGGGCCGATCAGATCGGCGCCGGCACGGGCCTGGGCCACGGCCTGCTTGCACAGGATCGCCACGGTCTCGTCGTTGAGCACCACGCCCTGCTCGCTGACGATGCCGTCGTGGCCGTCACAGGAGTAGGGATCCAGGGCCACGTCGGTCATGATCGCCATGCCGGGGTGCACCTCCTTGAGGCGCCGGATGGCGCGGGGGATCAGGCCGCCCTCGTTGAAGCACTCGGCGCCGTCCTCGGTCTTGAGGCCATCGGCCACCTTGGGGAACAGCACCACGCAGCGGATACCCAGATCCCAGGCGCGACCCACCTCCTGCACCAGCCCCTCCAGGCTCCAGCGCTGGCAGCCCGGCATGGCACCGATCGGCTCGTTCGTGACGCCCTCGTGCACGAACAGGGGATAGATGAAGTCGGCGGGGCTCAGATGGTGCTCCCGCACCAGGGCCCGCAGGGCAGGCGTACGGCGCAGCCGGCGCGGGCGGTAGGTGAGCTCCATGGGGGCCGCAATGCTGGCCGGATCCTACGGATTGACTGATTCAGAGCCGGGCGGCGCCGATCCAGTCCTGGCGGGGATCAAAGCTGCGGGCGGCCCGCAGCTGCTCCAGCAGCTGGCGCTCCTGCTCGCTGTAGCTGCTGGGCTGGCGGAGGCTGAGGCTGAGCAGCAGATCGCCGCGGCCGGCCTGGCCGGGCCAGCCCTTGCCCTTGAGCCGCAGACTGCGGCCCACGGCCATGCCGGGCGGCACCTGCACCGTGGCTTCGCCGTCCGGGGTCGCCACGCGCACCTCGCCGCCCAGGGCCAGTTCATCGAAACTGAGGGGCAGCTCCGCCTTGAGCTGATCCCCCTCCAGGCTCCAGATCGGGTGGTCCTGCAACTGCAGGTTGAGGTAGAGGTCGCCGCGGCGACCGGTGCCGGGCTGGAGGTTGCCCTTGCCCTTGAGCCGCAGGCGGCTGCCGCTCCTGACGCCGGCGGGCACGCGCACCTGCACCCGCTCGTCGTTCACGGCCAGGGTGCGCTCACAGCCGTGGAAGGCCTCCGAGTAGCTGAGGCTGATCGTGGCCTCGGCATCGAGGTTCAGGGGCGCCGTGCCGCGGCCACCCGCACCCGGCCCACCGAAGCCGGCCGCGCCGGGAAAGCCCCCCGGGAAGCCGGAGGCGAAGCCACCAAAGCCGCCACCGGCCCCGGGCCCGCCGAAGCGGCCGAGCAGGTCGTTGATGAAGTCGTCGAAGTTGCCGTAGCGGCCGAAATCCACATCCACGCCGCCCGCCGCGCCGCCGGCCTGGTTCCAGTACTGGCCGAACTGCTCATAGCGGCGGCGCTTGTCGGGATCGGAAAGCACCTCATAGGCCTCGCTGATCTCCTTGAACTTCGCCTCAGCGGCGTTGTCGCCGGGGTTCACATCCGGGTGGTACTGGCGGGCGAGCTTGCGGAAGGAGCGCTTGACCGCGTCGGCATCGGCGCCCCGATCGAGGCCCAGAACCTTGAAGTAGTCGCGATACCCGTTGGCCCCCATCGCAGTGCTGGTGTGAATGGTCAACGGCATCTCCAGTGTCCCAGCTCGAACCGGACTCCCGCGAGGGGCCGACAGGGCGGAAGGCCGAACGGGCGCAGCGCCGGGGAATGGCCGTAGCGTCGTACCTCAGTGCCCGCACCCGCCATGGATCCCACCCCCGTGCGTCGCCGAACCCGCCTGTGGCGAGCGCCCTGGCTCGCGGGAAGCGCTGCCCTGCTGCTGGGGGTGCTGGCGGGCGCAGGAACGCCGGGCCTTTCCGCCAGCCAGCCCCCTGCCGAGAGGCTGGTGGCCGGCCAGCTCGGCGACGCCGTGAGCCCCTCCACGCCGGAGCAGCTGGCTCTGGTGGAGCATCTGCGCAGCAAGGGAGCGATCTTCTACGGCGCCTGGTGGTGCCCCCACTGCTTCACCCAGAAGAACCTGTTCGGCACCGAAGCCGGCCGCAAGCTCCCCTACGTGGAGTGCGCCAAGGACGACGCCGGCCGCCAGCGCTGCGAGGCCGCCGGCATCCGCGCCTTCCCCAGCTGGGACCTCAACGGCCAGCGCCGGGAGGGCGTGCTGAGCCTGGAGGAGCTGAAGGTGTGGTCGGGCTTCCCTGGCGGCCCGGCAGCCCAACCCTCCGGCAAGGTGCCCAAGACCCCCAACGCAAGCCGGTAGACAACGACCAGCCCTCAGGCCAACGACCTCCCCTTCCAGGTCCAGCCGCGGCCGCTGAGGGTTCGCCACACCGACACCGGCCCGATTGCCGCCACCACCAGACCGCCAACGCCCATCAGCCACCAGAGCGTGAGCGGCACCTGAAACTGCCATCGGGTCCACAGGCGCAGGGCCAGCTGCAGGCCGATCCCCGCCAGGGCGAGTGCCAGGGCGGCCAGCAGCAGCAGGCGCTGGGCGGGCAGCAGCGCGGCCGCGATCGCCGCGGCCGGCGTCAACAACCAGGGGCCGCTGAACAGCAGCAGCACCACCGCGGCCGCCCCCAGGGCCTTGGCCACGCTGCCATCGAGGCCCAGGAGCCAGTTCTTCGTCCAGCCCTCCCACAGCGCGGCGAAGTCGGCATACATGCGCAGCTCGAGCGCATCCAGACCCAGCAGGTACTCGAGGCGATGGCCGGCGGCCTTGATGCGCCGCGCCAGGGCGAGGTCTTCCACCACTTCCGCCGCCAGGGCCCTGTGGCCACCGATGGCCATGTAGGCGCTGCGGCGGAACAGCATGAACGGCCCGGCGGCAAAGGCCACCGGACTGGCCGGATCATTGGCGGCCTCGATCGGGAAGCCCAGCCCCAGCAAGCTGGCCATAATCGGCTGCACCATCCATTCCGCCAGGCAGCCGCAGCTCAGCCGCGGCGCCAGGCTGAGCAGATCCGCCCCATCGGCCCTCGCCTGGGCCAGGGCGTGGTGCAGCGTGGCGGCTTGCAGGCGCACATCGGCATCGACGAACAGCACCCAGTCGCTGTCCACCTGCTCCATGGCGCGGCTGCAGGCCCAGTTCTTGCCCACCCAGCGCTCCCCTGCCGGCCGAGGTCCGGCATCGAGCAGCATGAAGCGGGGCTCCGTGGCGCCGCAGGCCACGGCCGCCTCCCGGGCGATCGCCGCCGTGGCATCCGTGGAGCCATCGTCCACGAGCAGCACCCGCCAGTCGCCGCAGGGCGCCTCGCTGCTGAGCAGGCTGGTGAGGCAGGCGGCGATGTTGGCGGCTTCGTTGTAGGCGGGCACCACCACCGTGAGCGACGCGGCCGCCAGGGGAGCCGGCCCATCTGGCTTCGGCTCCGGCAGCTCCGCCAGCCTGGGCGCCCGCGTGAACACCCGGGCCAGGCCGCCGATCAGGATCACCAGTCCGAGGGCCGCGGCGGCGGCCAGCACCATCAGGGCCCAGGCGAGGGCATTGGCCGGACCCATGCCGATGCCATCCGAGCGATGCGTTCTTGAAGGGGCCTTCCAGCCCCCATGGATCATTTGGGTGATAAGGCTGATCTCACCCCATCTCCCTTACAGGGTCAGGCAGCCACAGGGGCGGCTTGACGGGAGAAACGAACGATGTTGTTCGCTGTTACGGGTTTGCTCTTACCGAGCAGGCTTCAGTCACTCTCCTTATGCCCCGTCGAAACCATGGCAGCCCCGGGTGGGGCCCGCCGGATCTGCCGGAGGCAGGGGCGGGAAGCCTTGGCGAAAAGCCTTGGCCTGTTCATGGAGCTGAGCGGAATCGAACCGCTGTCCGAAACACCGGTGTGAGCCACCTAGTCCGGCCGAAACCGGACTCGTTCATTGTGGCAGCAGCAGCGGACCCGGGCGGGGGTGGGCATGACCGAACAGGGCAGAACGGGCAGCTTCACCTGCATCGCCGTGCTGCCGCCGGGGCTGGAGGAGGCCGGCGCCGCCGAGCTGACGGCCCTCGGGGCCAGCGAGGCGGCGCCGCTGCGCCGGGCCGCGCGCTTCCGCTGCGATCTGGCCAGCTTCTACCGCCTGCACCTGCGGGCCCGGCTGCCGTTCCGGCTGCTGCGCCAGCTGGCCCTCTTCCCCTGCCATGGCCGCGACGAGCTCTACTGGGGCGTGCAGCAGGCCGCCGACTGGAGCCGCTGGCTGCCGCCCGACCTCAGCTTCCGTGTCGATGCGAGCGGCAGTGTGCCGGGTCTCAACCACAGCCACTACAGCGCCCTGCAGGTGAAGAACGCCCTGGTGGACTGGCAGCGCCAGGCCTGGGGCGCCCGCTCCTCAGTGAACCTGGAGGATCCGGACCTGGCCCTGCACCTGCACCTGAGCCCGGGTCGGCCGGGGCCGGGCGGCAGCGGCCCGACCGCCACCCTCAGCCTCGATGGCGGCGGCGAGAGCCTGCATCGCCGCGGCTATCGGGCCCGCCAGGGCCTGGCGCCGCTGAAGGAAAACCTGGCGGCCGGCCTGATCGCCCTCAGCGGCTGGGACGGCCGCGTGCCCCTGGCCGATCCCCTGTGCGGCTCCGGCACCCTGCTGATCGAGGCGGCCTGCGCGGCCCTGGGCCGGGCGCCGGGCCTGTGGCGCGATGCCGGCGGCGTGCCCCGGCCGCGCCCCTTCGCCTTCGAGCGCTGGCCCGACTTCGACGCCGCCCTGTGGCAGCGGGAAGTGGCGGCAGCCACCGCTGAGGCCCGCACCACGCTGGCCGATGGCCACCCCCTGGCCCCGATCGTGGGCAACGAGGCCGATGCGGCCGTGCTGGAGCAGGCCCGCGCCAACGCCGGGGCGGCCGGCGTGGCCCCCTGGCTGGAACTGCGCGGCGGCGACTGCCGCGACTTCATCCCCCCCGAAGGCCCCGGAATCCTGGTGTGCAACCCGCCCTACGGCGAGCGCATCGGCCAGCGCGACGAGCTGGAGGCCCTCTACGCCGATCTGGGCGCCATGCTCAAACAGCGCTGCAGCGGCTGGACCCTGTGGCTGCTGAGCGGCAATCCCGAACTCACGGGGGCCCTGCGGATGAAGGCCAGCCGCCGGGTGCCGGTGAGCAACGGCGGCATCGACTGCCGCTGGCTCCGCTACGACATTCGCTGAGGCTGAGCTCGGCGTGAGGCGGCGGGGCTACCGGTGCGTGGAGCTGGCGACCCTCAGCGCCCCAGCACCGCCCGCGTCGTCTTGCTCAGGCCCGCCATGGTTTCGGGCAGGTAGGGGCCGCGGGTGAGGCGACCGCCGATGCGAAGCAGCAGCCCCGCCAGCAGCAGATTGAGGCCGCTCAGGGCCAGGGCCGCCTCCAGCCAGCCCCAGCCCAGCCGTAGATGGAACCAGACCCCCAGGGCCACCTGGGCGCTGATCAGGGCCAGCATCAAGGTGGTGAGACCGATGGCCAGCAGCACGGCCCCGCCGATCAGGCGGCGCTTCTCCCGGTCGGCCTCCTGCAGGGCGATGCGCACATGCAGGTCCATCACCGAGCCCACCAGGCCCGTGATCCTGGAGGCCGCCTGCAGCGGCAGGCCCCGGGCGCGCCGGCCGTTGTCAGGGCGGCTGTCAGCGCGGTTGTCAGCGCGGCTGTCTGCTCGGTCCTCGGCGCGGCTGTCGCTGCTGCTGGTCATGGGCGACGGCGGGCCGACGTGAGCAGCAGACCCGTGAGCAGGCCCACCCCCGCGGCCACCGCCAGGGCCAGCAGGGGCCGCTCCCGCACCGGCTTCTCGATCCGGGGCCGCAGGGTGGTGTGCAGTTCATCGAGCAGGTGCTCGAGCTGCTGCTCCAGGGGCCGCAGCGAATCCGACACCTGATGGGCCGAATCGCCCGTGGCCTGGATCAGCTCGACCAGCTGGACCTTGATCCCCTCGCTGGTACGGCCGGTCTGGCGAGCGATCACCTCCACGAGCCGATCGAGGCTGCCGCGGCTGGCCTCCAGGGTGTGGCGCGCCACCTCCGGCCACTCCCGCTGGATCGCCGGCAGCAGCGCCTCAAAGCGATCCAGCAGCAGCGTCGCCGTCAAGGGACGCTCAGGCCGGGCGTCGAAGGCCCGCTCTTCATCGCTGGCCGCATCGGCCGGGGATGGGCGTGGCGAGCCCGCGTCCGAGGCCGTGCCGTTGCCGGCGGGATCGCTGGGGGCATCCAGATCCATGGGTCCGCAGGGGGCAGCAGCGCGTGCCCCAACGCTAAGGGGCCCCCTTGATGCCGTCAGCAGCTCCGCTACCTTGCGTTGGCTCGGCGCATCGGGCCTGTTGGTTCACATCAATCAGGTCGAGCTCACCCACTTCAAGTCGTTCGGCGGATCGATGGCGATCCCGCTCGAGCAGGGCTTCACCGTGGTCACGGGCCCCAACGGCTCCGGCAAGAGCAACATCCTCGATGGGGTGCTGTTCTGCCTGGGCCTGGCCAACAGCCGCGGCATGCGGGCCGAGCGGCTGCCGGATCTGGTCAACAGCGCGATCCTCAAGAGCGGCCGCGCCGCCGAGACCAGCGTCACCGTGCACTTCGACCTGGGCGACTGGCGGCCCGACGAGGCGGAGGCAGGCCTGGAGGCCCCGGCCGAGGGCCCCTGGATCCAGCCGGGCCAGACCCGCTGGAGCGTGACCCGACGCCTGCGGGTGGCCCCGGGGGGTACGTACAGCAGCAGCTACAGCGCCGACGGCGTGGCCTGCAACCTGCAGCAGCTCCAGACCCAGCTGCGGCGCCTGCGCATCGACCCCGACGGCAGCAACGTGGTGATGCAGGGCGATGTGACCCGCATCGTCTCGATGGGCCCGCGGGAGCGCCGCGGCCTGATCGACGAGCTGGCGGGGGTGGCCCTGTTCGACTCCCGCATCGAGCAGACCCGCTCCAAGCTCGAGGAGGTGCAGGAGCGCGAGGAGCGCTGCGCGATCGTGCAGCAGGAACTGCTGCTGGGCCGCCAGAAGCTTGAGCGCGACTGCGCCAAGGCCCGCACCTACCAGGGCCTGCGCGAACGCCTGCAGACCGGGCGACTGCAGGAGCAGGTGCTGGTGTTCGAGGCCGCCGGCCAGGAGCTGCACCAGCTGCAGCAGCGCCAGCAGGCCCTCGGCCACCAGCAGGATCAGGGCCGCGCCGCGGTGGCCGAGGGCCGCGCCGCCCTGGATCTTGCCGCCAAGGCCCTGGAAACCCTGCAGGCCGAGGTGAAGGCCCTCGGCGAGGACCAGCTGCTGGCGGTGCAGGCCCAGCTGGCCGGGCTGGAGGCCAGTGGCCGCGAACTGGCCCGCCAGGCCGAGAAACACCAGCAGAGCGCCGAAGACCTGCAGCGCCAGCGCCAGGAGCTGGCCCGCCAGCAGGGCGAGCTGCGCCAGGAGCAGGCGCGCCTGGCCAGTGGCGACGACGGGGCGGAGCTGGAGCGCAGCGAGGCCGACTGCCGCGCCGCCGAGGCCGCCGTGGAGCTCTCCCGCCGCCGCCTGGGGGAAGTGGCCGGCCGCAGCGGCAGCTGGCTGGAGGAACAGCAGCAGCGCAGCCGCCGGCGCCAGGAGCTACAGGGCCGGATCGGCCCGCTGCAGGCCGAGCAGCAGCAGCTGGGCGAGCGGTTGCGCCAGGAGCAGGAGCGGCTGGTGGAGCTGCGGCAACAGCTGGAGCAGGAGGCCGCCAGCAGCCAGGGGGTGCAGACCGGCCTCACGGCCCTGGACGCCGAGTGGGACCGACTGCTGGCCGACCTGGCCGGCGAACAGGCCCGGGCCCAGCAACTGGTGGAGGCCCTGGCCCTGCAGCAGCGCACCCGCAGCCGGCTGGAGCAGGAGCAGGCCACATTGGAGCGCGAGATCGCCCGGCTGGAATCGCGCCGGGAGACGCTGCAGGAGAGCCGCGGCACCGGCGCCCTGCGGCTGCTGCTGGAGGCGGGCCTCGACGGCATCCATGGGCCCGTGGCCCAGCTGGGGGAGGTGGAGGAGCGACACCGCCTGGCCCTGGAGGTGGCCGCCGGTGCCCGCCTCGGCCAGGTGGTGGTGGACGACGACCGCATCGCCGCCCGGGCCATCGAGCTGCTCAAGACCCGCCGCGCCGGCCGGCTCACCTTCCTGCCGCTCAACAAGATCCGCGGTGGAAGCGGCGGCGGATCGGGCGCGGCCTTCGAGCGGGGGGGAGGCCGGGGCAGCGGGGGCGAGGGGCTGGTGGGCCGGGCCGTGGAGCTGGTGCGCCACGAACCCATCTACGGCGAGGTGTTCCGCTATGTCTTCGGCGACACCCTGGTGTTCCGCGACCTGGCCAGCGCCCGCAGCGAGCTGGGCCGCAACCGCGCCGTGACCCTCGATGGCGAGCTGCTGGAGAAGAGCGGCGCCATGACCGGCGGCAGCTTCCAGCAGCGGGGCAACCAGCTCAGCTTCGGCGCCGCCAGCGACAGCGACGAGGCCGAACCGCTGCGCCGCCGGTTGCTGGAGCTGGGCGAGACCCTGGCCGCCAGCCGCCGCAAGGAGGCGGAGCTGGCCCGCCAGCTGGAGGAGCTGCGGCCGCTGCTGGCCCGCCAGGAGCAGCGCAAGGCGGCGCTGGAGGCCGAGCGCAAGGCCGCCCAGCGGGCCCATGCCCCCCTGCTCGAGCGCCAACGGCAGCTCAGCGCCCGCCTCGCTCAGACCGAGACCGCCCTGACCGGCGGCCAGCAGCGCCTGGAGGCCCTGGTGGCAACCCTGGCGCCGCTGCTGGAGCAGCTGGCCGCCCTGGAGACCGCCGAAACCGGCGCCCAGGCCTCGGGCGACAGCGGCCGCTGGCAGGGGCTGCAGCAGGAGCTGGAGGCGGCCGATCGGGCCCTGGCCGAGGCCCGTGGCCGCCGCGATGGCCAGCTGGCGGCCCGCCGCGAGCGGGGCCTGGCCGCCGAGCGGCTGGCCAGCCAACTGCAGGCCCTCGCCGGCGAGGAACAGCGGCTGGTGCAGGCGGTGCAGGCGCTGGTGGCCGAGCGCAGCCGCTGGAAAGACCAGCAGCAGGCCGACCGGGAGCAGCGCACGGCCCTGGAGGAGCGCCAGCAACAGCTGCAGGCCCAGTTCGGCGAGCGCCGCCGCGCCCGCGACGAGGCGGAACTGCAGCTCTCCAACCGGCGACAGGCCCTGCAGCAGCAGGAGTGGGAACTGCAGCGCCTGGGCGAGGAGCTGCTGGCCCTGGCCGAACAGGAGCGCAGCGCCGGCCTGCGGCTGCAGCAGCTTGAGCAGCAGTTGCCCGATCCACTGCCGGAGATTCCCGAGGAGGTGCGCGCGAACGGCCTGGAGGCCCTGCAGGCGGAGCTGCGCAGCCTGCAGCAGCGCATGGAGGCCCTGGAGCCGGTCAACATGCTGGCCCTGGAGGAACTGGAGCAGCTGGAGGCCCGGCTGGCCGAGCTGGAAGACCGGCTCGATGTGCTGTGCAAGGAGCGCGAGGAGCTGCTGCTGCGCATCGAGACCGTGGCCACCCTGCGCCAGGAGGCCTTCATGGAGGCCTTCACCGCTGTGGATGGCCACTTCCGCACGATCTTTGCCGGCCTCTCCGACGGCGAGGGCTACCTGCAGCTGGAGAACCCGGACTCGCCCCTCGATGGCGGCCTCAGCCTGGTGGCCCACCCCAAGGGCAAGGCGGTGCGGCGGCTGGCCTCGATGAGCGGCGGCGAGAAGTCGCTCACGGCCCTGAGCTTCCTGTTTGCCCTGCAGCGCTTCCGCCCCTCGCCCTTCTACGCCCTCGATGAGGTGGACAGCTTCCTCGATGGCGTGAACGTGGAGCGGCTCGCCGCCCTGATCGCCCGCCAGGCAGAGGAGGCCCAGTTCATGGTGGTGAGCCACCGCCGCCCGATGATCGCGGCGGCGACCCGCACCATCGGGGTGACCCAGGCCCGCGGGGCCCACACCCAGGTGGTGGGGTTACCACCGGCGGCATAGACCCGCCCGCTCGGCCACAATGCCCTCCATGACAACGACTCCCGGCAGCGACCCGACCGCCACACCGGCCGCCACCCCCAGCGATCGCCTCTGGCTGCGCTCGGAGCTGATGGGCACCCAGGTGATCACCCGCGACACGGGCCGGCGCCTGGGCGTGGTGGGCGAGGTGGTGGTCGACATCGACCGTCGCGAGGTGGTGGCCCTGGGCCTGCGCGACAACCCCCTGACCCGCTTCCTGCCGGGTCTGCCCCGCTGGATGCCGCTGGAGAGCATCCGCCAGGTGGGCGATGTGATCCTGGTGGACTCGGCCGACTCCCTGGCTGAGGGCTTCAATCCCGAGCGCTATTCCAAGGTGATCAACTGCCAGGTGATCACCGAGGCGGGCGAGCAGCTGGGCAAGGTGCTGGGCTTCAGCTTCGACATCGAGACCGGCGAACTCACCACCCTGGTGCTCGGAGCCCTGGGAATCCCGCTGCTGGGTGAGGGGGTGCTGAGCACCTGGGAGCTGGCGGTGGAGGAGATCGTGAGCAGCGGCCCCGATCGGATCATCGTGTACGAGGGCGCCGAGGAAAAGCTCAAGCAGCTGGGCACCGGCCTGCTCGAGAAGCTGGGCATCGGCGGCCCCTCCTGGGAGCAGGAGGAGCGCGAGCGCTACCGGCTCAACATGGTGCCGGTGGAGAACCAGCTGGCGGCGGGCCAGCCGGCCGCCGAGCCCCAGCAGCAGCGCCGCATCCAGCCGGCCACCAGCCGCCGCGTGGAGTTCGAACCCGACTACGACTACGTGGAGGTGGAGGAACGGCGCCAGCGCGAACCCCTGCGCCAGCGCCGCTACCTCGACGAGGAAGAGGAGCGGGGCAGCGACCGCCTGCGGGATGAGGTGCCCAGCTACGGCCGCGATCCTGAACGCAATGACAGACCAGAGGCCTACGGCCGCGAACCGGCCTACCTCGAAGCCGAGCCGCGGGAGCCGGCTTACCGCGAACCGCAGCGACGCGAACCGCAGCGACGCGACCCTGACGATCGCAGCACGGACTATCGCGACGACGGGTCTCGCCAGCCAGAGCCCCTAGGGAGGGAACCCGCCTACCGCGAGCCGGCCTATCGGGATCCCACGCCGGCCTACCGCCAGCAGGAGCCAGCTCCCCGGGCCGCCGACGAGCCCCGCACCCCCCTGCGACGCAGCCTGCGCGATGAAGGCCCCCTGGACGTTGAGCCCGTGGATCTCAACGTCCCCCCCAGCCCCGAGCGCCGCGACCTCGGCGACCCCTGGTAAAACCAGGGCCGCAGCGCCGTCCATAGACCTCCCGGACTGGATTGCTCAGCCCTGGGCCTCGTCGCCCTTGGGCTCGAAGTTCAGAGAGGCCGAATTCACGCAGTAGCGCAGGCCCGTGGGGGTCGGTCCATCCGGGAACACGTGGCCCAGGTGGGCATCGCAGTGGGCACACTTGATCTCGGTGCGAGCCATGCCGTGACTGCGGTCTTCGTGGGTGGTGATCGCGCCGGGCTTAGCCCCATCCCAGAAGCTGGGCCAGCCGGTGCCCGACTCGAACTTCGTGGTCGAATCGAACAGCTCGGCGCCGCAGCACACGCAGCGATACATCCCCTCGGCCTTGTGATCCCAGTAGACGCCGGTGAAGGCCCTCTCCGTGCCACCGAGGCGGGCCACGGTGAACTGCTCGGGGGTGAGCCGCTCGCGCCAGTAGTCCGGATCGGCCGACGGCTTGGCCGCGGGCAGCGCGTCGCAGGAGAGGGGCACGGCGGGCGTCAGGTCGGCGGACGTCGGGTCGGCGGCCATCGGGGCGAAACGCAGATCGGACGCCAACCTAGGCAGGGTCCACCGGCACCGGCGCCGCAGCGGGCGGCAGCAGCTCCCGCACCAGGTCCGCCAGGGAGGCCACGGCCCCAGGCTGGCCCCGCAGGCTGCGCAGGTCATCCTGGAGGCCGGCGAGGCGCTCGGGGTGGGCTAGCCAGTCCGCCGCCTCGGCGGCGATCTGCGCCGGGGTGATCGCCCCCACCCGCTCGGGCACCACCGCACGACCGGCGGAGATGTTGGGCCAGGCCAGATAGCCCCGCTGGCGCATGCGCCAGGCCGTGAGCGCCACCCCCAGCAGCCAGCGCAGCAGCGGCAGGCGGGCCACCAGGCCGAGCCAGCCATCCCAGGCCTGCATCACATGCAGATGCTGGGTGGGCACCAACACGATCATGGGCACCCCCAGGGCCCCCAGCTCGGCCGTGTTGGCGCCCACGGTGGTGAGGGCCAGGCGGCACTGGCTCAAGGGTCCGTGGGCCGGCTGCTCAAGCACCAGCCGGATGCGCGTGCCGGCGGGAGTCTCCAGCTCCTGGCCCTGCTCGCCCTGCAGCAGGCGCGGCGCGCCGGAGCCGTAGTGGGCAGCGATCGGATTGCGCTCGCCCGCATGGGCCAGCAGCTCGGCCACCGTGGTGGTGGGGGCCACCGGCAGCAGGAAGCGGCAGCCGGGCCGCAGCGCCGCCAGGCGGTCGGCGGTGTCGAGCAGAAACGGCACACCAACCTGCAGCTTGGCCCACTTGGAGCCGGGCATCAGGGCGATCCACTCGCCCGGGGGCAGGGGCGCCTCACCGCGGGCCGAGTCCGACAGATCCGCCATCAGGTCGCCCACCACCGTGCAACGCCGGCGCCAGCGTGGGGCCAGCCGATCGGCGGCCGCCGGTCCCATGGCGGCGATGCGGTCGTTCCAGCGGGGCCAGCGGGCCACCCACTCGGCGTAGGTGAGATGGCGGTAGCCGAGCCGGGCCGAGAGCAGCACCGTCCAGAACTGGTCGCCCCCGAGGAACACCACCACCCCCTGGCGCGGCCAGGGGCCGTGGCGGCGGGGACGCAGCAGCAGACCCCAGAAGCGCCGTGCCGGCAGCACCCGCGTGAACAGCCCCATGGCCTCCGCCACCCGGTGCTCGTTGCCGGTGGCATTGGGGCAGGGCACCAGCACCAGCTCCAGGCGGAACGGGGCCGCGGGATCCAGGGGCCGCAGGGGGAGCTCGCGGTGCAGGCGCTGGGCCAGGGGTCGCACCCAGGTGGCCAGTTCGCCGGGCCCGTTGCACACCAGCACGATGGCGGCCTGCGGCGGAGCCGGCTGGTTCACGGGCTGAGGGCGAACGAATTTGGAGGCGAGAGGCCTGAGAGCAGACGGCCCGGTGATTCAGTATGCGGATGGCGAGACTTGAACTCGCAAGACCGAAGTCACACGCCCCTCAAACGTGCGTGTCTACCAATTCCACCACATCCGCGTGGTTTGAGTGATCAGACCGAAGGTCGGATCGGGGGAGGTCCTGAGCAGTGCAGCCATTGGCGAAAGCCGTGGGCGAACACTGGTCGAGGTGAGGGATCGGAGCCGCCCAGGGGCGTCCCGCCCGAGCAATATACCCATCGCCCGCCCGGCCAGCGCCCCAGCCCAGCGACGGCCGGGTCTGCCGCCGGTGCCGGCCAGTGAGCGCTGATACAGTCCCCTGCGGCCTGCGCTGCCGGACTCCCGCGGATGCCCATCGGCAAACTGCTGATCGCCAACCGTGGCGAAATCGCTCTTCGAATCCTGCGCAGCTGCCGGGAACTGGGGATTCCCACCGTCGCCGTGTACAGCACGGTGGACCGCAACGCCCTGCACGTGCAGCTGGCCGACGAGGCCGTGTGCGTGGGCGATGCCCCCAGCAGCAAGAGCTACCTGAACATCCCCAACATCCTGGCGGCCGCCACGTCACGCGGGGCTGACGCAATCCACCCCGGCTACGGCTTCCTGGCCGAGAACGACAAGTTTGCCGAGATCTGCGCCGCGCACGGCCTCACCTTCGTGGGTCCCTCGCCCGAGGCGATCCGCTCGATGGGCGATAAATCCACGGCCAAGGCCACCATGCAGCGGGTGGGTGTACCCACCATCCCCGGCAGCGAAGGCCTGCTGCAGAGCGTCGAGGAGGCCCATAGCCTGGCCGAGGCCATGGGCTACCCGGTGATGATCAAGGCCACGGCCGGCGGCGGCGGCCGGGGCATGCGCCTGGTGCCCGGTGCCGACCAGCTGGAGAGCCTGTTCAAGGCCGCCCAGGGCGAGGCGGAAGCCGCCTTCGGCAACCCTGGCCTCTACATGGAGAAGTTCATCGACCGGCCCCGGCACGTGGAGGTGCAGGTGCTGGCCGATCGCCACGGCAACGTGGTGCACCTGGGCGAGCGCGACTGCTCGATCCAGCGCCGCCACCAGAAACTGCTGGAAGAGGCCCCCAGCGTGGCCATCAACGCCGACCTGCGCCGCCAGATGGGTGATGCGGCCGTGGCCGCGGCCCGCACGATCGGCTACGAGGGTGCCGGCACGGTGGAGTTCCTGGTGGACCGCAGCGGCGCCTTCTATTTCATGGAGATGAACACCCGCATCCAGGTGGAGCATCCCGTCACCGAGATGGTCACCGGGGTGGACCTGATCGCCGAACAGCTCCGCATCGCCGGCGGCGAGCCGATCTCCTTCCGCCAGGAGGACGTGAAACTCACCGGCCATGCCATCGAGGTGCGCATCAACGCCGAGGATCCCCGCCAGAACTTCCGCCCCGCCCCCGGCAAGATCACCGGCTGGCTCCCCCCTGGCGGCCCTGGCGTGCGCTTCGACAGCCACGTCTACACGGGCTACGAGATCCCCCCCTTCTACGACTCGCTGATCGGCAAGCTGATTGTCTGGGGCACCGACCGGGACCACGCCCTGCGCCGCCTGCGCCGCGCCCTCTCGGAGTGTGCCGTGACCGGCATCCCCACCACGATCGAATTCCACCTGCAGTTGCTGGATCGGCCCGAGTTCCAGCGCGGCGATGTGCACACCAAGTTCGTGGAGCAGGAGATGCTGCCCCAGAACGGCAAGTAGGGGCACAGCCCAAGCCAGCGGCCGGCCTCGGCCTGACCCCAGCCAGCCCGCTCAGGCCGGCCGCACGCTGGCGTGGAGCATCACCTGGGTCAGCAGGCCCTGCTGGCCCACCACCAGCTCCCGCAGCAGGCTCACCAGGCCCACCCAGATCACCGGGGTCACGTCCACACCGCCGATGGGCTGGATCAGCCGGCGGGTGGCCGCCAGGAAAGGCTCGGTGGGCAAAGCCAGCAGCCGCATCGCCCCCCGGCTCAGATCCACCTGGGGATACCAGGTGAGCACGATCCGAAACAGGAACAGCAGCGTCCAGGCCGCCAACAGCAGCCCCAGCACCAGGTGGGCGATCGGCAGCAGGGCGGCAGGTCCCGTCACAAAGCTCTAAGCGGCTGGAATCCGATCGTAGGAAGCCGCCATCACTGCCTAGGATCGCCGCCGGATCTGCAGCCGCCATGACCGCTTCTCTCTCCAACTTCCTGAGCAGCCTCGTGTGGGGCGCCGTGATCGTGGTGATCCCCATCAGCATCGCCCTGGTTCTGATCAGCCAGAACGACCAGGTGGACCGCCGCCTCTGAGGTTTTTCCACGGCGATCCCTAGAGTGCTGGCACAGGGGCGGCGACACTGTGGCCCCACCGGGCACTTGAACCGTGGTCAATGCCAGTCTGAACTGGGCCAGCATCGTTGGCATCGTGCTGGCGGTGGGTGGAGCGTTCCTCTACTTCATGAGGAGCTTCAAGCCGGCTCTCGCCAGGGATTACGACGTCTTCTTCGCCGCCGTGGGCCTGCTCTGCGGCGGCATTCTGTTTTTCCAGGGCTGGCGCCTGGACCCGATCCTGCAGTTCGGCCAGTTCCTGCTGGCGGGCACCACGGTGTTCTTCGCCTACGAGAGCGTGCGGCTGCGGGGGGTGACCACCGAGCAGGCGCGCCGCTCCTCCTATTTCGACGATGAAGAGGCACCGGTCCGGCCCCGCATGGGCGGCGGCCGGGACTGGGGCGACGACGTGGACCGCTTCGACGAGCCGCAACCGCTGCGCCGTCGCATCCGCTCCCGCGACGAGGCCGGCTACGACGCCTCCGAGGAGGATGATTTCTATCGGCCGCGGCGCCCGGCCAGGGCCGCCATCCCAGAGCGCGCCGCCTCCCGGAGCGGCCGCGGCCCCGCCGCCGATCTCTGGGATCGCAGCGACCGCGAGCCCGGCGCTCCGCCGGAGCCCCGCGGAGCTGAAGCCCGCGGCTCCGAAGCTGACGACTTCAGCCCCCGGGCCAGCCGTTACAGCGCCGGTGGCGGTGCTCCCCGCGGCGCCAGCGGCGCTCCCAGCAGCGACTTCGGCGCCCGCCGCCAGGGCCGCGAGGAGCAGCGCCGCGGCAGCCGGCCCGTCGCCGCCAGCGATGACCTCCCCCGCTCCAGCCGCCGACCCACGGCAACCGGTCCTTCAGCAGGTGGCGCGGATGCGTCCCCAGCCCCCGGAGCCCGGGGTCGCCAGGCCGGGATTCCCCAGGGCTCGCCCTACAGCGCCCGCCCCACCAATGAGCGCGGTTCAGCGGCCGCCGGCGGCCGGGCCAGCCAGCCAGGGGTGAGCGATGCCGACTTCAGTCCGATCCGGCCCGGCGGCCCCAGCAAAGGCCCAACCGGCAGCCCGGCCACTCCAGGAGGTGCGGCCCCGGGTGCCCCGCGGGACAACAGCTCCCGCTTCGACGACTGAGCCCGCGGGTGCGGCGCCGCAGCCCCCTCCGCCTGCTGGGGGCGCTTCCCCTGCTGCTGGCCATTGCAAGCTGCGCGGCCCCCTGGGGCCTGCGGCGCCAGCCCAGCACCCCCCTGGGTCTGGGTCAGGAGAGCCGTCAGGATCCAGCTCTCAGCGGCGATGGCCGGCTGCTGGCGTCGGTGGTGGAGCGAGGGGGCCGCAACACCGTGCTGCTGCAGGAGCGCCGCAGCGGCACCGTGTTGCCGTTGCGGCACCTGCGTGGCCGCCAGCCCCACAGCTCCCCTTCGCTGAGCTGGAACGGGCGCTATCTCGCTCTACTGGTGCAACAGGGCCCGCAGCGCCTGGCGGTGGTGGAAGACCGGGCCACGGGCCAGCTCCACCCGCTGCCGCTGCCAGGGGGCCGGGAACCCGAGCGGCTGAGCCTGGCCCCCGATGCCCGCCAGCTGGCCCTGCAGCTGGTGGAGGGCGGCCAGACCCGGGTGGAGCTCTACGACCTGAGGGGGCTGTTGGAGCCGGATCTGCCCCCCGGCCAGTCCCTCAGCAACCCGGCTCCGCCCGGAGTGATTCTCGGGGGGGCGGCCGTGCGCCATCTGGAGAGGTGGCGATGAGGCGGCCAGCCGCGCGGAGAGTCCTGCGGCGCTTCAGCGTCGCCGGCGGGCTCGCGGGCGCTCTGGCCCTGGCCGGCTGCGGCGGCGGGCTGCGCCCCCTGATCGGGCTGAACCTGCAGCTGGCGCAGCGCGGGGAGGTGCGTGCGCCCTCCCTGGCCGGCCCCTGGCTGGCACTGATCCGCAGCGGCGAGGGGCGGGGCCGGGTGGAGCTGATCGCCCTGGAGCGCAACGCGCCTGTGCCGCTGCCCGGCCTGAATCGCCCGGACGCCCAGCCGCTCAGCGTGAGCGTGGATCAGCGCGGCGAGCACCTGGCCGTGGTGCGCCAGCTGGAGGGGCGCACCGAGCTGGTGCTCTACCGGCGCTCCCTACAGGCGCTGCAGCCGATTGCGATGCAGCCGGCCGGGGTGCCGCGCCAGGTGCAGATCAGCGCCGATGGCCGCGTACTGGCGGTGGAGCTGAGCCGCGACGGCCGCTGGCAGGTGGACCTGATGGAGCTGCCCTGAAGGGCTCAGGGCACCAGACCCGCCCAGTGCAGGAAGCTGTCGCCGCTGAGGGCCTCGATCACCAGCACGGCGGCGAAGCCCAGCATGGCGAAGCGGCCGTTGACCCGTTCGGCGTAGGCACTCCAGCCGAAGTCGGGCACGTCGCGGGTGGTGGCACTCGTGGTGGGCGTAGGGGTGGCGCCGGTGGCGCTGCTGGCCGGGGGCTGATTCGGACTGGTAGACATCGGCAGGTCAGGCTCCGGAGTTGAAGTCATAGCTGGCGGAGGGGATCAGCTTCCAGCCGCCCAGGCCATCGAGCTGGAGCACGGTGTCGTGGAAGGCCTTGAGCGTGGGTCGGTGGCCGACGCTCACAAAGGCCATCTCCCGCTGGGTCAGCAGCTCGTAGAGGTCCCGCTCGGTGGCCACGTCCAGGGCGCTGGTGGCCTCGTCGAGCACCACGAAGCGGGGCGAGTTGAGCAGCAGCCGCGCGAAGGCCAGGCGCTGCTGCTCCCCCAGCGAGAGCAGCCGAGGCCAGTCCTGCTTGATGTCCAGATCGGGGTAGCGGTGCACCAGCTCGGGCAGCTTCACCGCCTCGAGCACGTTGCGCAGGTGATCGTCGCTGAAGCGAGCCGGATCGAGGGGATAGCAGAGCTGCTCCCTGAGGCTGCCCAGAATCATGTAGGGCTTCTGGGGGATGAACAGCAGCTCGGAGATCGGCGGGCGCTCCACCAAGCCGGCGGCCGGCGCCCACAGGCCGCTCACCAGCCGCAGGAAGGAGGTCTTGCCGCAGCCACTCGGACCGACCACCAGCACCCGCTGGCTCGGGCCCACCTCCAGGCTGAGGTCGTGGATCAGGCGGCGATCGCTGCCTGGGGGCACCAGATCCACGTGGCGCACCAGGATGGCGCCGCCACTGCGCTCCAGAACCCGGTCGGCGGCGGGGGCGAGGGCAGCGGCGGTGAGCTCACGGCCCTCCACCTGCTGGCTGATGGTGTCCACCTTGCCCTGGAAGCCCTCCAGACGGCTGATCGAGGCGGAGAAGGCGGCGAGCTGGTCGATGTTGTTGACGATGTAGCTCACTGAGAACAACACCTGGCTGAAGGCGATGCTGGCCTGGCCGAACACCCCGAAATCCACCTCCTTGGCGAAGTAGATCGGTGCGATCACCAGCCAGGGCAGGAAGCGGGAGAAGTAGTCGTAGGAGCGCTGGATCACGCTGATCAGCGCCTGCCACACGATCAGGCGGTCGTAGTTGCGGATCGCCCCGCCCAGCCGCCGTTCGGCCTCGCGCGATTCCTGCTGTTCACCCCCGTAGAAGGCAATCGATTCTGCGTTGTCGCGGATGTGCACCAGGCCGTAGCGGAAGTCCGCCTCGAGCTTGAGCTGCAGGTAGTTCAGCTGCACCAGCTTGCGGCTGGCAAACACGATCAGAGCGGTGCCGAACACCGCATAGGCCAGGAGCCACAGAGCCAGCTTGGAGCTGATTGTCCACAGCACCACGATGAAGCTCACAAAAGTGAGCAGGGCCGCCACGATCTCCACCGTGACGCTCAGGCTGGTGCTGGTGAAGCTGGCCGTGTCCTGGGAGATCCGCTGGTCGGGGTTGTCGATCTCCTCGGCAGATTCGTCGTTGGGGTTGAGAACGTAGTAGGCCCGATTGGTGAGGTAGCGCCCCAGCAACCTGCTGCTCAGCCACTTCCGCCAGAGCAGGCCCAGCTTGGGGATCAGATAGCCCTGCAGGGCCCGGATCGGCAAGGCCAGCACCAGGCAGAAGGCATAGATCGCCACCACCTGCCAGAACTCGTCGGCCTTGTAGGCCACCAACGTGTTATCGACGTTGCGGGCGATGTAGCTGATGCCCACGTTGATGCCGTTGATCACCAGGATCAGCAGCGTGATCACCCCCATCAGCAGCCAGGGCAGCCAGCGCCCTTGGCGCAACTTGCTGCGCAGGGCCACAAAACCGGCCACCCCCGCCACAAACAGCACCATCACGACGGCCCCGATCGGGCTGTTCCAGATGGCGGACACCTGCTGGGGCACCCCGGGCAGGAAGCGGCCCTGCAGCTCGGGGATCAGGGCGCCGGTCAGCGCCACAGTGCCGGTGAGCAGCAGCAGCGTGAAGCCCACCACCACGGCGAGCAGGGCAACGATCAGCAGCAGGAACTGCCAGGCGCTGGTCTCCTCGATCGGCAGGAAGTAGGGCTGGGCCAGGCGCTGCAGCTTGCCGAGCTGACTGCGGAAGGCCGAAAGGGGGCTCATGGGAGCAGGCGAATCGCGCCATTCTCACCGGCCGGGGCAGTTCCTGCGGGTATCGGCCGGCGATCCCTGGCCCCCTGGCGCCCTGGGCTCAGCCCGGCGGCCAGGCCAGGGGGCGACCGCCGAGCACGTGCACGTGCAGGTGGAACACGGTCTGGCCGGCCTCGGCGCCGCTGTTGATCACGGTGCGGAACCCCTCCAGGCCTTCCTGGCGCGCCACCTGGGCCGCCACCAGCAGCAGATGCCCCAGCAACGCGGCGTGCTCGGGGCTGGCTTCGGCCAGGCTCACCAGGTGCTCGCGGGGGATCACCAGGATGTGTACCGGCGCCTGGGGATGCACGTCGCGGAAGGCGAGGCAGCGCTCGTCGGCATAGACCTGATCGCAGGGGATCTCACCCCGCAGGATGCGCCCGAAGATCGTGGGGTTCGCCTCCGCGGGGTCTGGAGCGGGGGCGGGTGCGGCGGAATCGGCCATGGTCGCCGGGCAAGGAGGCGGAGGGACTGGATCTGGAACGGGGGTGGCACTGGTGAGCCGTTCCCCCTGGATGGGCCGATGTTGGCACGCTGCAGCGGTGCGGCTCTCGTGGGCCTGGAGGCGGTGGAGGTAGCCGTCGAGGTCGACATCGCCCCGGGCCTGCCGGGGCTGTTGATGGTGGGCCTGGCCGATGCGGCGGTGCAGGAGTCGCGGGAGCGGGTGAGGGCGGCGCTGCGCAACAGCGGCCTGCGCATGCCGCTCACGCGGGTGATCGTGAACCTGGCACCGGCGGACCTGCGCAAGGAGGGACCTGCCTTTGATCTGCCGATCGCCCTGGCGGTACTGGTGGCCAGCGGCCAGCTGGAACCGCAGCAGCTGACTGGCATCTGGTGCGCCGGCGAACTGGGCCTGGACGGCAGCCTGCGGCCTGTGCGGGGGGCGATGGCCGTGGCGATGGCGGCCCGCCAGGCCGGCGCCCGGGCCCTGGTACTGCCGGCGGCCAATCGGGCTGAGGCCTCCCTGGTGGCCGGCCTGCCCCTGGTGCCGGCCGGCACCCTGCTGGAGGTGCTGAACCGCCTGGCGGAGCCGGATCCAGGGCAGGGACAGGAGCGGCAGGCTGGCCGGCGGCAACCGGGGCAGGATCCAGGCCAGCGGGGCCCCAGGTCAGAGGCAGCCGCCCAGGCCCATCGGGCGTCTCTCTCCCCCTCGGCTACAGCCACGCCCCCCGGCCCCGCACCCAACGACCTGGACCTGGCGGACGTGCAGGGCCAGCTGCACGGCCGCCGCGCCCTGGAGATCGCGGCGGCCGGCGGCCATCACCTGCTGCTGGTGGGTCCCCCTGGCAGCGGCAAGACGATGCTGGCCCGGCGCCTGCCGGCCCTGCTGCCGCCCCTGGAGGACGATGAGATTCTCGAGCTCAGCTGCCTCTACTCGGTGGCGGGCCTGCTGGGACCCGGCGGGGAACCGCTGCGACGCCGCCCCTTCCGCGCGCCTCACCACAGCTGTTCCAGCGCGGCCCTGGTGGGGGGCGGCAGCATCCCGCGGCCCGGGGAACTGGCCCTGGCCCACCGGGGCGTGCTCTTCCTCGATGAACTCGCCGAGTACCGCCGCGACGTGCTCAACCAGCTGCGCCAGCCCCTGGAGGAGGGGGAGGTGTGGATCAGCCGCGCCCGCCAGCGGGTCCGCTTTCCCTGCACGGTCTCCCTCGTGGCCGCCACCAACCCCTGCCCATGCGGCTGGTTCGGCGATCCCGTGCGGGCCTGCCGCTGCGGCGAGCGGCTGCGGGGCCAGTACTGGGGGCGCCTGGCGGGTCCCCTTCTGGATCGCCTCGACCTGCAGGTGGTGGTTCGGCGGCTGGAGGCGGGCGAGCTGGATGGCCATGGCGACAGCGGGGCCAGTGCGGCCGCGCCGGAATCGAGCGCGGTGGTGGCCGAACGGGTGGCGGCGGCCCGCCGGCGCATGGCAGCCCGCAATCCCGCGGGCTGCGGCAACGGCCAGCTCTCTGGCCGGACCCTCCGCCAGCACCTGCGGGCGGCCCCCCAGGCGCTGGAGCTGTGGCGGCTGGCGATGGACCGGCGCGGCCTCAGCGCCCGGGCCGCGGAGCGGGTGCTGCGGGTAGCCCGCACCATCGCCGACCTAGCCGGCCAGGAGCAGGTGGATGGGGGCGCCGTGGCCGAAGCCCTGAGCTACCGCAGCTTCGACAGCGAGGCGGAACGAACGTGAGGCGGAGCGAACGTGAAGCGGCGGGCCCCGGCGCGAGCCCCCCGCCGCCGGCCCTCAGCCCCGGTAGGGCTGACCCCGGTACGGCTGCACCCCGACGCAGGGGGGCTGCAGCTGCTTCTCCTCGCGGGGATTGCCGAAGGCATGGCCCACACCGATCGCGAGCCAGCGGCCGAAGGACGCCATCATCGAAGCCATGGAAACCTGCCACAGGGGGACGCTTCCATCCTTGGCAGCAGACACAACAAAGGGAACCGGTGAAAACACCGATTCCCTCGTGAAGGAGACCCGAGATCTGGGCAGCCGCGCTGGGATCAGCGGCGACGGCGGCGCTGCTGGGCCTTGCGCTTGTACTTCTCGGTGGGGGTCTCGTGGTGACGCAGGCGCTTGAGGTCGGCGAAGATCCCTGCCTTGGACACTTGACGCTTGAAGCGGCGCAGGGCCGATTCGATTCCTTCGTTCTCGCCGACGGTGACCTGGGTCATGGACCGCTGATGGGTTTCGCAGATGGCTGATGGTAGCAAGGGCCCGATCCGGCCTCCTCGCCCCTACAGCGCCGTCGCCTTACCGGGCTTGGCGGGGCTGGCCGGCCCCGGGTTGCCCACCGGCGGCGGCGGCAGGACCGCAGCTGGGGCGGCCGTTGGCGCCGGGCTTGAAGCGCGCGCTGGCACTGGAGCCGACGAGGGTGCGCGTGCGGGCACTGGAGCGGAGGAGGGTGCGCGAGCGGGCGCGGCAGTGGTTGCGGGCGCAGCAGTGGTTGCGGGCGCGGCGGTGGGAGCGGGCGCAGCTGTGGTTGCGGGCGCAGCAGTGGGTGCTGGCGCGGCAGTGGCGGTCGGGGTGCTGGCGGGCCAGGCCTCGCGGTAGAGATACACGTGGCCCAGGGCCCGGTTGCCGAAGTGGCGGCGCATCAGCCGCCAGCCGGGCTCCGGCACCAGCTGCAGGAAGCCGGCCGTGGTGCCGCCCGTGCGGGCCACCACCATCTCGGGGCCAGCACCGGCCTTGCCAGGGGTGGCCAGCAGGATCGTGTCATTGCCACTGCGCAGCACCGACAGGCGATACACGGTGGCCAGATCGGTGCCCCCCACCCGCAGCGAATAGCCGTTGGTGTCGATGAAGCGGTTGCAGATGCCCGTGAAGTCGAAGGTGGCGAGCAGCGGATTCACCACGGCGGGGGAGCCCGGCTGCACGGCGTAGCAGGGGCGGGTGGCGCGGCGCTGCTCGTAGATGTTGAGCTGGGCGCGGCTGCCATCGCCGATCGGTGCCGCCACCAGCACGAACTTGCTCTGGTCCACGTCCACGGCGTTGAACAGGGCAGCGGCACCCACGGGCTGGGCCACGACCAACAGGGAGGCGGCGGCCAGGGCTGAGCCCGCCAGGACGCGGGCTGAAGCCAAGGGGGGAATCGGGAGCATGGGAGCAGGGGTCGGCGGGAGTGGGGCGATCGTATGCAGGGCGATTGGCGAACGCCAGCACCTCAGGCCGGCTTGTTGATCCGGATCGCCACCAGCAGGCTCACCACGGTGCCGGGCAGGGCCGCCGCCAGGATCAGCCGGGTGGTGGTGAGGCCCAGCTCGGGGTTGCCGTAGGCCAGCTCGAACACCGAACCGGTGGCGGCAATTCCCAGAACGCAGGCCAGGGCGAGGAACAGCCCCGCCAGGGGTTTCATCGGCATGGAGGTCTCCGGCTCAGGCGATGGGGCGGACGTCGGCGCGGTCGAAGCCCTTGTCGCTCAGACCCTCGCGCAGCTTCTCCTCATCGGTGACGCGATCGACGAACAGCACGCCGTTGAGGTGATCCATCTCGTGCTGGATGCAGCGGGCCAGCAGGGCATCGGCCTTGAGGCGCTTGGGCCGCCCCATCTCATCGCGGTACGACACCTCCACCACGCTCGGGCGCACCACGTCGAGGTAGACGCCAGGAATGCTGAGGCAGCCCTCCTCGTAGGTGCAGATCGTGCCGCCCACGCCGGTGATCTCGGGGTTGATCAGCACCAGCGGCGGGCTGGCGGGGTCCTCCAGCTCCAGGTCGATCACCAGCAGCTGCTGGTGCACGCCGATCTGGGGGGCGGCCAGGCCGATGCCACGGGCGGCGTACATGCTCACCAGCATGTCGCGGGCGAGGCTGCGCACGGCCTCATCCACCTTGCCGATGCGCCTGGCAGGGGTGCGCAGAACCGCATCACCCAGCTTGTGGATGTCGTAGGGAGGGTTGTCGACCGGGTCCTTCGACACCTGCAGGCGCCCCGAGAGCTCGGCGGAACGCGCCAACTTGGCGAAGCTGCTGGCCACGGACCTTCCTCGTTAAGGCGTGAAGCGATTCTAGAAGTCACCCCCCAGGAGAGTCGGTGAGCCAAGCCCACGGGATTCCGCCCACCGCCACACCGGATGCAATACCAGATGCCACGCCGGATGCCATGCCCCCACCAGCGGCTCCCCGGACGGTCACGCCGCTGCCGGCCGCCGCGGTGGTGGGCCGCACCCCGAGCCTGAAGGAACCCCGACTGCTGGGAGGCTTCCTCTACTGGCAGGAGCAACGGCCCCAGGAGAAGGGCCGCACCACCCTGCTGCGGCGCCGGGCCGGCACCCAGGCAGCCGCGGCCGAGGAACTCACCCCCGGCGACTGGAACCTGCGCAGCCGGGTGCACGGCTACGGCGGCGGGGCCTGCGCCCTGGGCCGGCTGGCGGCGGGGCCCGAAGCAGGAGCGGGCGGGGCGGAAGCTGCGATCGCCGTGTTCGTCCACGACGGCGACCGCTGCCTCTGGGCCCTGGATCTGCCGCCGGATGGGGGGGCGCGCGAACCCCGACGCCTCACCGAACCCCGCACGGACGCTGGCGCCTTCGGCGGCGGCCTGATCGATGGACCGCGCCGGCGCTGGATCGGCGTGCTGGAACAGGAGGGACGCGACCAGCTGGTGGCGGTGCCCCTGGCCGGGGGCCCACCCGAGCCGCTGCACGCCGCGGCCGACTTCTGCGGCTACCCAGCACTGAGCCCCTGCGGCACCCAGC
This sequence comes from Vulcanococcus limneticus LL, assembly GCF_002252705.1. Lineage (GTDB taxonomy): Bacteria > Cyanobacteriota > Cyanobacteriia > PCC-6307 > Cyanobiaceae > Vulcanococcus > Vulcanococcus limneticus. The sequence continues at coordinate 11,195 of NZ_NQLA01000023.1, read as the reverse complement.
TGACCTGGCTGGAGTGGCAGCAGCCCTGGATGCCCTGGCAGCGCAGCCAGCTCTGGCTGGCGCGGCTCACGGCCAGCGGCGCCCTGGCGCGCCCCCAACTGGTGGCCGGCGCCGGCAGCGCCCAGGGCGAGGCACTCTCGGTGTTTCAGCCCCTCTGGATCGACGCGAACGGCAACGCCGCGCTGGTCGTGGCCAATGACCGCAGCGGCTGGTGGAATCTGGAGTGCCTGGCAGGAGCCGAGGCCTGGGACTCCTCAGGCAGGTCATCCAGCGAGGCCCCAGGAGCCGGCGGGGCCCTCCAGGAGCCCCACTGGCGGCAGCTGCAGCCGATGCCGGCGGAATTCGCCATGCCCCAGTGGGTGTTCGGCATGGCCACCCACGCCTGGGACGGCCAGCAGCTGCTCGCCATCGCCTGCCAGGAGGGCCGCTGGCAGCTGGGCCGGGTCGCCCTGGAAGAGCCGAACAGGCTTCCGACCCGCTGGCAGCCGATCCCGATCCCCTTCGACGATCTGGCCTACCTGACGGCGGAAAACGGCCGGCTGGCCTGCGTGGCCAGCGGCCCCACCAGCCCCCCGGGCCTGCTGGAGCTGGACCTGGCCACGGGCGCCTGGACCCACACCCCCGCCGCCGCCGCCCCGTTGCCCCCAGAGGCCATCAGCCAGCCGCAGCCGCTCTGGTTCGCGGGCCACGGCGGCCGGCCCACCCACGCCTGGTTTTACCCGCCGGCCGGCGGCGCCCACCCCCAGGCGCCGCTGCTGGTGAAGGGCCACAGCGGCCCCACCGCCATGGCCCGCACGGGCCTGAGCCCGGCGATCCAGTTCTGGACCAGCCGGGGCTGGGGCGTGGTGGATGTGAACTACGGCGGCTCCACCGGCTTCGGCCGCGCCTATCGCGAGCGGCTCGACGGCCAGTGGGGCGTGGTGGATGTGGCCGACTGCGCCGCCGCGGCCAGGGCCCTGGTGGCCAGCGGCCGTGCCGCGGCGGAGCGGATCGCGATCGAGGGGGGCAGCGCCGCCGGCTTCACTGTGTTGGCGGCGCTCTGCTTCACCGACGTGTTCCGGGCGGGGGGCTGCCGCTATGCCGTCACCGACCTGGCGGCCCTGGCCCAGCACGGCGACCACCGCTTCGAGGCCCGCTACCTTGACGGCCTGGTGGGCCCCTGGCCCATGGCGGCGGCAACCTATGCCGAGCGTTCCCCCCTGCAGCATGCGGAGCGTATTCAGGCGCCGGTGATCTTCTTCCAGGGCCTTGACGACACGGTGGTCCCGCCGGAGCAGACCGAGCGCATGGCGGAGGCCCTGCGCCGCAACGGGGTGCCGGTGGAGGTGCACCTGTTTCCAGAGGAGGGCCACGGCTTCCGCAGCAGCACGACCCAGATCCAGGTGCTCGAGGCCACCGAGGCCTTCTTCCGCAGGCATTTCCAGCTGTGATCACCCCCTTCGCCTCGATCCCAGCCTGGGCCGCACCCGCCGCCACCCTGCTGCTGGCCCTGACGGCCCTCACCCTGCTGGTGCTGGTGGGCCGCGTGCTCGGCGGCATCCTGGGGTTGAAGCAGTGGGGGATTCCAGAGGCCCTGCTCGCCGGCTCCCTGGGGCTGCTGCTGGCTCCGGCGGGCCTGCTGCCGCTGTTGGGTGAGCCGGTGATGGCCATCTGGGACCAGCTGCCCTTGCCGCTGCTGACCCTGGTGTTCGCCTCGCTGCTGCTGAGCAAGCCGCTGCCGAAGCTCGGGGGGCTATGGCGGCCCCTCTCGGCCCAGGTGCTGCTGGCCCTCACCCTCGCCTTCGGCCAGTTCCTGGTGGGCGGCCTGGTGGTGCTGCTGGTGCTGCAGCCGTTGATGGGGATGAGTCCGGTGCTGGCGGTGTTGATCGAGGTGGCCTACGAGGGCGGCCACGGCTCGGCGGCGGCGATGGGCCCCACCTATGAGCGCCTGGGCCTGGAGGGCGGCCAGGCGCTCGGGCTGGCGATGGCCACCGTGGGGCTCCTGGCCTCCACCGTGGTGGGGGGCCTGGTGGTGGTGCTTGCCCGCGGGCGGGGCTGGCTCAGCTACGGCGGGGCGATCCCGCTGCAGGAGGCCATGGAGACCGTGGTGGCGGCCACCCCTCCCCTGGAGGCGATCCCCTCCGACCCGCCCTTGGAGGAGGGCACGCTGGAGATCCCGACCCGGTGGCGGCAGGCGGCCGATTGGGCCGTGAACCTGGCCCTGGCCGGGGTGGCGGTGCTGATCGGCTGCGGCCTGCTGGAGGCGCTGCGGTGGGTCGCCGACCGCAGCGGCGGTGGCTTCGCCCTCGTGATCGACACCCTGCCCGTGTTCCCGCTGGCGCTGGTGGGGTCGCTGCTGGTGCGGCTGGCGCTGGAGAAGAGCGGCCAGGCGCGCTGGGTGTCCACCCCGATCCAGGGCCAGGTCGGCACGATCTCGGCCGACCTGCTGATCACGGCGGCCACGGCCTGCCTGGACCTGGGGCTGCTGGCCGCCGACTGGCTGCCCCTGACGGTGCTGGCCGTGGCCGGACTGCTGTGGAACCTGGCGGTGGTGCTGCTGCTGGGGCCGCGGATCCTGCCGCCGGACTGGTTCGAGCGGGCGATCCTCGAATTCGGCCAGGCCACGGGGGTGGCGGCCAGCGGCCTGCTGCTGCTGCGCATGGCCGACCCCGACGACCGGAGCGAGGCGACCACCGCCTTCTCGATCAAGCAGCTGCTGCTCCAGCCCCTGCTGGCCGGCGGGGTGATCACCGTGGTGGCGCCGCTGGTGGTGGACGGCTGGGGCCTGCCGGCCTGGACGGGCCTCTGCCTGGCGCTGGTGCTGCTGTGGATCGGCCTGGGGCTGTGGCTGGGCCGCCGCTGAGCCAGGGGGGCGGCGGCCCGAACGCGGAACTCAGCGCACCATTCCGGCCACGTTGCCGCCATCGACGGTGAGCAGGGCACCGGTGCTGCGCTCCAGCAGCGCCAGGGCCACGAACGCCTCGGCCACATCGCTGGCGCGCACCTCCTGGCCCAGCAGATTGCCGGCCATGTACACCGCCTCGCTGACGCCGCGGGCCGCGGAGCGCTCGCGGATCATGGTGTCGTCGAGCAGGCCGGAGCGGATGCGATCGGCGTTGATCCCGTTGGCGCGGATGGCCTCGCCGCCCCCCTCCAGGGCGTACTGGCGCATCAGGGCCAGCAGGGCCGCCTTGGCGATGCCGTAGGCGCCGAAGTTGGGGCCGGGGTTGAGGGCCTGCTTGCTCACGTTGAACAGCAGCTGACCGCCCAGCAGCGGCCGGGCAGCGGCTGCGGCGGGGTTGCCGGAATCCTGGGCGCGGAACACGGCCACGGCCGCCTGGGCCACCGCCTGGTGGGCGAACAGGTTGAGCTCGAAGCTGGCGCGCAGATCAGCATCGGGCAGCTCGGCGATGGCCCCGGTCCAGGCGGCACCGGCGTTGCTCACCACGATGTCGAGGCCGCCGAAGTGGGCGGCGACGGCGGCGACGGCGGCCCGCACGGCGGCCGGATCGGTGAGATCGCAGGCCAGCCCCAGGGCATGCCGACCGCAGCCGGCGGCCACCGTCGCGGCCGCTTCAGCATCGCGATCGAGCACGGCCACCTCGCCCCCCCGGGCGGCGAAGGCCCGGGCCGTGGCGGCGCCGATGGCGCCGGCGCCGCCCGTCACCAGCACCACCTGGCGGGCCAGGGGCTTTTCGGCGGCCTTGCCGAGCTTGGCCTGCTCCAGGCTCCAGTACTCCATGGCAAAGGTGTCGGCCTCGTTCACCGGCGCGAAGCGGCCCACGGCCTCGGCGGCCAGCAGGGTCTGGGCCCAGGCCTCGGCCACATCCGCCACCACCGCCGCCTCGGCGGCCGACTTGCCGAGGCCCACCAGGCCCAGCCCCGGGATCGCCACCAGCCGCGGCAGCGGATCGAGGGGCTTCTTGATGCCGTCCACCCGGGCATTCTGGCGGGCGAAATAGGCCTTGTAGTCGCCGATGTAGGCGGCCAGGGCCTGCTCCACGGCGGCGGCCCAGCCGGCCAGGGCCTGGGGATCGGCGGCGGCCTTGGGATCAGCGGCAGCCTGCGGCCCGGCGGCAGCAACGGCAGCGGCGGCCGGCGGCGGCGGCAGCACCAGCGGGAAGGCCTTGGTGCGGATCACGTGGTCGGGGGTGGCGACGCCGCGGCGGGCCCAGTCGCTCAAGCGCGGATCGTTCACGACCGAGAGCGCCAGGGGGGTGCCGCGCAGCGCCAGCAGCCAGCGGGCCTTGGCTCCCTCGGCATCGGCGGCCCGGGCCAGGGCCCCCCGCAGGATCGGGAGCACAGCCGCCGCCGCCCCAGCGCTGGGCTCCGGCACCGCCACTGGCTGGCTCAGGGGCTGGGCGCTGCGCGCCCGGGCAATGCGCTCCTCGGCCTGCCGCACCAGGGCGATCATCCGCCCGTAGCTCTGCTTGGCCGTGGCGCCGAAGGAGAACAGGCCGTGCTGCAGCAGCACCATGCCCTCCAGCTCCACACCGGCGGCGCGGGCGCGGACCTCGGCCTCCTCGTAGGCGCGGGCGGCGGCCAGGGCCAGGTCAAAACCGGGCATCACATAGGGCACCAGCGCCACCCGATCGCCATACACCGCGCGGCAGATGGCCTCGGCATCGGGCTGGTCCGCCAGGGCCAGCAGGGCGATCGAGTGGGTGTGGTCGACGAACTTGTGGGGCAGGAAGGCGTGCAGCAGCGCCTCCACCGAGGGGTTGGGGGCCGCCGGATCGATCAGGTTCTGGCGCTGGGCCGCCACCATCGCCTCATCGCTCAGGGCCGGCAGGGCCCTCAGGGCCTGCAGCGGTTCGAGCCGCACGGCCGGGTGGCCCGGCGGCTCGATCGTGGCCAGGTCCCAGCCGGAGCCCTTCACGCACAGCACCGGGATCGTCTCGCCCAGCAGGCCCACCGCGGTGGTCTTCACCGAGGTGTTGCCGCCGCCGTGCAGCACCAGCTCCGGGTCGGCGCCCAGCAGGCGGGCCGAGTAGGTGCGCAGGGCCAGGTCGTCGCTGATGCCCTGGGCGCCGTAGTGGGCGATGGCGGCGGCGGCATCGGCATCCGACCAGCGGTTGAGGGCGGGCATGGGCGGCGCCGGGGCGGTGGGGATGCGGCGAGGCTACGGGCCGGGAGCGGCGGCGCCAGGCCGGCGCCAGGATGCCGGGCCGCCCAGAATCGACGCAGCCGTGGGTCGACGCTGGAGACACTGCTGCTGGGGGGCCTGATCCTGGTGGGCCTGGCGTTGCTGCTGCCCACGGACCTGGTGTCACCCCGCCAGGCCCGGTGGCTGCTGGCAGGGCTGTGGATCGTCGGTTCCCTGGGCGTGATCGCCGCGCTGGTGGCCACGGGCCTGCACCTGGCCGAGATCGCCACGGACGGCCTCTGCCTCACGGTGCAGACCGTGGTGCGGGTGGTGACACTGCTGGGCGTGACGGTGCCCTGCCGGATCCGGCCCGAGGCCTACCTGGGCCTGCGGGTGCTGCCGGTGGCCCTGGGGCTGCTGCTGTTCGCCACCGCCCGGGTGCTGGTGCGGGAGTGGCGGGGGCGCGATTGACAGGGGCGGCGGCCCTGCCCAGCATCCGCCCAGGAGTGGAGCGCCGATGGCCCGCCAACCGGCCCAGGATTTCCTGCTGTTTCTGATCGGCGGGGCCCTGTTCGCCGCCGGCATCTTCCTGTTCACCAACCAGGTGATGGTGGGCACGGGGCTCGGCGCCTTCGGCCTGGCGGGCGGCTATGGCGGCGGCTTCGGTCGGGGGCTGGGTGGCTGGTTCGGGGGTGTCTTCTCCGGTGGCGCCGGCCCGGGCTTCGGGCTGCTGATGCTGCCCTTCGGCATCGGCGTGGCCCTGCTGCTGGCGGACGTCTACCGGAGGCTGGGCTGGTTTCTGCTGTGGGCGTCGGCGGCGGCGCTGGGAGTGGCGGTTCTGCAGAGCCTGCTGTTCAGCTTCCGGCCCACCAGCCTCTGGAGCCTCCTGGCCATGGTGGCGATGGTGGCGGGTGGCGGCGGCCTGATGTTCAAGGCCCTGGGCGGCTATCAGCGCGAGGAGCGGGCGCTGCGCGAGCGGGATGCGGAGGATTCGCGCCAGGGCATGCAGGAGCTGCGGCGGGAGCTGGAGCAGCTCAAGGCACGGATGGGCAAGGAGTGACGGGATGCCATGACCACCCCGTGGGCCGTTGCTCCAGACCCCAGCCTCAACCGCCGCAGCTACGACGCCATCGCCGGCCAGTGGGATCAGGTGCGCCACAGCGCCAGCCCCTGCGAGCGCCCCTTCCTGGACGCCCTCCTCGCGGGCCTGGCCCCCGGCTCGCGGGTGCTGGACCTGGGCTGCGGCACCGGCCGTCCCATGGCGGAAGCCGTGCTGGCGGCGGGCCACGCCGTCACCGGCATCGACCAGTCGGCGGCGATGCTGGAGTTGGCGCGGGCCCGCTTCCCCCAGGCGACCTGGATCGAAGCCCCGCTGGAGCACTATGAGCCTGGTCCCGGCCACGGAGCGGCCATCGCCTGGGACGTGCTGTTCCACCTGCCCCGGCAGAGCTTCGCCCCGATCGCGGCCCGCCTCCATCAGGCCCTGGCCCCGGGCGGCGCCCTGCTGCTCACCGTGGGCGGCTCGGAGAACCCGGCCTTCACCGACACCATGTTCGGCGCCACCTTCTTCTACGACTCCCATCCGCCTGACACCGCCCAGGCCCTGCTGACGGCCGCCGGCTTCCGGATCGTGCGGGCCGCGTTCCTCAACCAGCCCACCACGGGCCGCGACAAGGGGCGCTTCGCCATCCTGGCCCACGCAGGTGGCTAGGGCGGTGGCCCAATCCATTTCGGCCACCCAGCGGTACCTGAATCGTCGTCCCCTGCCGGCCGCATGCGAGCTGCCCCTGACGCCACGGCCAGCCCCGCCACCACGGCCAGCGTGACCCCGATCCGTTTCGGACCGCTCTGGACGCGGGCCTTCCACGGCTTCAACCTGCTGGTGCTGCTGGTGATGGCCGCCAGCGGGCTGCAGATCTACAACGCCAATCCCGTCTTCGGCGGTCGGGGCGGCGCCACCGTGCCGCAGCTCTTCACCCTGGGCGGCTGGCTGGCTGGCGGGCGCGACTGGCACTTCGGTTTCATGGGCCCCTATGCGCTGAATCTGGGCGTGTGGATTGCCCTGCTGTTTCTGCAGCGGCGCCGGCGCCTGGCCGTTGGCGGCGACCTCACCACCCTGCGCGCCAGCTTGAACCCCGCCAAGCGACGCCTCTCGGCCCATCGTCTGATCTACAGCCTGATGCTGGTGCTGCTGGGCTTCAGCCTGATCAGCGGCCTGGCGCTATACAAGCCCGCCCAGTTCTGGTGGTTGGTCGCCCTGTTCTCCGTGGGGGAGACCTTCGGCAGCACCAGTTGGCAGACGCTGCGGATCTGCCATCTGGCCACGATCCCCGCCATCGCCCTGCTGCTGGTGGGCCACGTGCTGCTGGCCTGGCGGATCGGCGGTCTGCGGCTGCTGCGGGCGATGGTCGCCTGAACCGTGCCGCCCATTCCCCTCCCCATCCCATCCACCCGCCCATGACGTGCTCCTCCCGCCTGACCCGCCGCCGGCTGCTGGGGCTCGGCCTGGGTGGCGGCTCTTCGCTGGTGCTGGGCGGCTGTGCCCTCAACGGCTTCAGCACCGCCGTGGGGCAGGCCAGCGAACCCCTCAACGAGAGGGTCGAGGCCCTGCTGCAGGGCCGGGGGCCGGTGCCCGAATTCCGCCGCGACCAGGTGGATCCCGCTGCACTGCTGGTCAACAGCATCAACGGCACCCCCGAGATCGATCCCGGCCGCTACCGGCTGGCGGTGGAGGGCCTGGTGCGCCGGCCCCTCCAGCTCGAGCTGGCGGCCCTGGCCGCCCTGCCCCAGCACGAGATCGTGATCCGCCACGTGTGCGTGGAGGGCTGGTCGGCGATCGTGGCCTGGTCGGGGGTGCGCCTGGCGGACGTGCTGACCCTGGCGGGCCCCTCCCCCCTGGGCAGCTATGTGTACATCCGCTCGGCCGACGGCTATCTCGAGAGCTGGGATCGGGCCTCCGCCCTGCACCCCCAGACCCTGCTGGCAACCCACCTGAACGGTGCCCCACTGCCGGCGGCGCACGGGGCCCCCGTGCGGCTCGCCTCGCCCATCAAGCTCGGCTACAAGCTCAGCAAATGGGTGACGGGCCTCCAGGTGGTGGCCAGCCTGGGCGAGCGCCGCGGCACCTGGGAAGACCAGGGCTACGAGTGGTTCGCCGGGCTCTGAAGCCCCGATGCGGCGGCGGCCGCGACGCGGGCCCGGGACGGGGGCCCGCGCCGGACCGCGTCAGCCCTTGAGCGGTGCCCAGGCCATGGTGGCGTTGAACTGCTGACACCAGATCAGCAGCGATCCCTGCTTGGCCAGATTCAAGGAAGCGGGGATCACGTAGCTCTGGGAACCCGATGGCGACTTCAGGGGAGCCAGCACCGTGGTGCTGCCGGGCTTGAGGGGATAGGCAGGAGGCTTGCTGGCCGCCAGGGGGGTGCTTGAGGTGCTGAACGCCACCTTCAGGTCGGGAGCTTCTGCCTTGGTTTTGAAATCACTGCTCAGCACAAGCACCTGCTTGCCGCCCTCGTTCTTGATCACAAACCCACCGCGAACAGGCGCTTCCGCCTTCCGGAAGGTGCCTTGAGAGCTAACAGCTGCCGGAGCCATCATTGCGCCGCCAGGGGGCTTCATCGCGCCGCCGGGCGCCATCTTGTCCTGGGCATGAACGCCAACGGCAGAGGCCGCGAGGATCGCCAGGGTGAGGCCGGAAATCAGGGATTTCGAAACAACGGTCATGGGGAAGGATCGTGTGGGGGGGTAGCGCGCACCAGCTGGGAACCGCTGCGGATCGGGCGGCGCGTGGTTCCTGTACCCACGGACCAAGCGATCGGATTGCCACCCCGTCCGCAGGGGCCGTCCAGGCGGCCAGACCAAGCCGCCCGCCAGCAGCGGGGCGAATCCGATCCGGGCCCTCACCTGTACCTCCCATGACCGCGCCACGCCGCAGCACTCCGTGGGCCTGACCCCCTCCGACCCCGATGCCCCGCCCTGGAGCCCGGCCGAGCCTGATCCCGCAGAGCGGGACCCGGCCACTGCCCAGCAGCCCTTCGACGACCTGGGCGCCCTCTACGACGCCTGCGGCGGCCCGGTGTACCGCCTGGCCCTGCGGCTGTGCCGCGACCGCCAGGAAGCCGAGGACCTCTGCCACGACGTGTTCTTGCGCTACTGGCAGCAGGGCCGCTATGAGCCCTCGCGGGGGCCGGTGCTGGCCTACCTGCTGCTGCTGACCCGCTCGATGGCGATCAACCGGATCAACCAGCGCCGCAACCGCTGGCAGCTGCTGCAACGCTGGTCGGCGCAGCTGTTTCCGACGGCCGTGGCCAGTCCCCACACCAGCGCCGAACAGGACGACCTGGCCACCCGGGTGCGCTCCGCCCTCGTCGCCATCCCCGCCAACCAGCGCCAGGTGCTGGAGCTGGCCTACTACGAGGGCCTGAGCCAGTCGGCGATCGGGGCGCGGCTGCAACTGCCGCTCGGCACGGTGAAGACCCGCTCCCGCCAGGGCCTGATTCGCCTGCGGGCGCTGCTGATCGACTTCCGGAGCGAGCCATGACCGCCGACGCCCCCCTCCCCCAGGACCAGATCGACGCCCTGCTCGCCGGCCACGCCCTCGGCGATCTGGACTCGGCGGAGCGTGAACAGCTGGCGGCCCTGCTGCGGCAGGACCCGGCCCTGCGCCAGCGGCTGGAGGAGTTCCGCACCACCCTGGAGCTGCTGCCCCTGGCCCTGCCGGCCACGGTGAAGCCACCGCCGCGGCTGAGGCAGCGCCTCCTGAGCCGCTCCGATGCGGCTGGGCCCCGGCCGCGGGAGGCGCGGAGGGCGGCGGCCGCCGGCTGGCTGGTGCCGGGCCTGATGGGGGCCGCCCTGCTGGTGCTGGGGGTGCAGCTGCAGCAGACCCGCCAGCAGGTGGCCCAGCTGCAGCAGCAGCTGCCGCCGGGGCCGAGCGCCGGCGGCCTGCCGGTGCTGAACCGGAGGCTGCCGCTGCGGGCCCTGGAGTCCAGCGGCCGGGCCAGCGGCGAGGTGCTCGTCACCGGCAACCCCAGCCACAACCTGCTGGTGCTCGATGGTCTGCCACCCCTGCCCCCTGGCCAGACCTACCGGCTCTGGGCCCAGGTGAACGGCCGGGCGGTGGGCTGCGTGCCCTTCGCGCCAGACCGCAACGGCCACGTGGCGATGCCCATCCCCGCCTCCCCCACCAGCCAGGCCAGCAGCGTCAGCGTCAGCCTCGAAACCGTGCCGGACGGCAGCGCGCCCCGGGGGCCGATGCTGCTCAGCGGCGCCATCTGAGGCCCGCCACTCAGGGCTGGGGCCGGCGATCCTCCGTGATCCGCCCATCCTGGATACGCACCAGCCGGTGGCTGGCCCGCGCCACCGACAGGTCGTGGGTGACCAGCACCACCGTGAGCCCCTGGTCGTGCAGGGCCGCGAGCAGCTCCAGCACCTCCTGGCCGGTGTGGGTGTCGAGGGCGCCGGTGGGCTCATCGGCCAGCAGCAGCTCCGGCCCGTTCACCAGGGCCCGGGCGATGGCGACCCGCTGCTGCTGGCCGCCCGAGAGCTGGCTGGGGCGGTTGGCCATCCGATCGGCCAGGCCCACCCGCAGCAGCAGCGCCTCGGCCCGCTCGCGCCGCTGCGGCCGCGGGATGCCCGCATAGACCATCGGCAGCATCACGTTCTCCAGGGCCGTTAGCCGCGACAGCAGATTGAACTGCTGGAACACAAAGCCGATCTGGCGATTGCGCAGCCGTGTGCGGGCGTCATCGTCGAGGGCGGTCACATCACAGGCGTCGTAGTAGTAGCGGCCGCTGGTGGGCTGCTCCAGGCAGCCCAGGATCGTCATCAGGGTGGACTTGCCTGAACCGGAACTGCCCACGATGGCGGTGAACTCACCGCGCAGGATCGTGAGCTCGATGCCGTGCAGGATCGGCACGGCCACCTCGCCGAGCTGGTGGGACTTGGTGATCGCGCGCAGCTGCAGCATGGAGAATCCAGCGAAGGTGGTGGAGGCGAAACCCAGGGAAAGGGCAACTTCAGGGCTGATCTAACTAAGGAGACCCTGGAAAACCCAGGCCATCCGCGCGACAATGGCTCAGTGATCACAGGCAAGGACTGGGTTGATGGGCGGCAAGCAGCTCGGTTTCTCGGA
>NZ_NQLA01000022.1 GCF_002252705.1 Vulcanococcus limneticus LL | reverse complement strand
AGCCACCAGCTTGCGACGCTAGAGGCCAATCCAGGCTTAAAGAATATTGGCTGATCTAAGCGGGCACTCAAGCCTCTATTGTCCAGAGTTTCCCTAGGCGACGACCAGCTTCATTGGCAGCGAATGTCCACCCTCTCGGCGAACTTCATACTTCGTATCGATGGGCACTACAGATTGGCGATGCCAGAATGATTGAGGCCCAAATCCTGTGGTCAGGATGGATCTGACGCTGCAACCGGTTGCCGAGTCCCGCCTGGTGGATGGGTCGCTTGTGACCACGCCGGCCCTGGCGCCCACGGGCACAGAGCCGCTGCTGGAGTCGCTGCTCTGCAGGGCCAGAGTCCAAAACACCAGCTACAGGGCCTGGTGCGTCGCCTGCCAGACCCCTCGGGATCTCATCATCGACCTGGAGTGGGGCGGCAGCCGGGAGGGGGCCCGCTGGCGCCCCAACTGGAGAGAGCGGCTGGAATGCCCTGTCTGCAGGCTCAACAACCGCATGCGGCTGTCGCTGCAGCTCCTGCGCCAGGCCGCCTTTGAGCAGCGCCCAGGCACCGCCAGGGTGTACTGCATGGAGCAAGTCACGCCATTCTTTCAGTCCGCAGGCAACCTGGATGATCTGGAGCTGATCGGCAGTGAATACCTGGGGCCCGGCATCAGCAGTGGCACCACCAATCCTGGGGGCATCACTCACCAGGACGCCTGCCATACGAGCTTTGCCGATGCCTCGTTCGACATCATCGTTTCCAACGATGTATTTGAACACATCCCCGAACCGGACGTTGGCTTTCGCGAAAGCCACAGGATTCTGAAGAGCCACGGAACCCTGATCGCCACCTTCCCCTGGAATCCAGCCTTGCTACACTGCCGCTCCAGGGCAAAGCTGAAGCCCGATAGCGGCGCGATCGAACACCTCGAGAAACCGCTTTACCACGGCAATCCCCTATCCTCCAAAGGCAGCCTGGTATTCACGGACTTTTCCTCCAGGGTGTTGCACACCATCCAAGAAGCAGGCTTCAGCGATGTTCGGGTGTACTGGTATCGATCCGAAGTCTTTGGGCATCTGGGTGGCTATCAGTCCGTTTTCATGGCATCAGCCTGATCCGCGCCATCGCCCCCATGGGATCAGCTCACGAACGTGAAGCGGATCGGCGCAGCAGGGCGGCCATGAGCCAGCCGAGCCCGGCAGCAGGCAGCATCCGCAACGGGGGCCGCAACACCAGCAACAGCACCACCTGCGCCCAAGGCAACAGGCCCTCACGGCCACAGGCCCAGAGGAAGGCCACCTCACGACGGGCATAGCCCCAACCCTGGCGACGACCGAGGTGGGCCGGGCCCACGCGGGCCAGCACCACCGGCTCAGCCAGGTTGTCGAGGCTGTCGCCTCGGCGCAGCAGGCGCAGCCAGAGGTCGTAATCCTCGAAACCAGATCGGGCACGGTAGTTGCCGGCGGCCAGGACGCGCGAACGACGCAGAATCACCGCAGGGTGGTTGAGGGGATTGCGCCAGCGGCTGAAGCGCCGCAACCGATGGGCGCCCCGGGGCACTGTGCGGCAGCCGCTGGCCTGCTGCGGATCCACCTGGAATTCCGCAAGAGGCGCGCTCAGGGCAGCCAACTCGGGGCGGCGGACCATCGCCTGGACCTGCCACAGCGCCCGATCGTGCAGGCAGAGATCGTCGGCATCAAAACGCAGCACCAGCTCCTCACGGCAGGCCAGCAGGCCCCGGGCCAGCACCGGGCCCAGGCCCTCGCCCCCAGGGCCCAACACCAGATCCATGGGGAGCTCGGCGCGCTCCAGCTCCAGGGCCAAGGCTTCGGGGGGCGGACCATCGCAGCTCACCACCACCTGGGCAGGTGGCAGGCCCTGGGCCACCAGGCTGGCCAAGGCCTCCCGCAGCACCGGCGGCGACTCCCAGGGTGCCAGGGGCAACAACACGCTGTAAGCAGGCAGGGCGGCGGGAGACACGCTCATGGATGGGGCCCCGGCAGCGGATCGGTCAGGCCGGCACAGATCGCCCGGGCATTGGCTGGCCGCCGGGGCTCGAACAGCAGCCAAAGCCAAGGTTTGACCAGCATCTTGAGCACCTCCTTCACCTTGAGATCCAGGGGTACCTCGGGCTGGCGGCAGAGCCAGCGCAGGTTGCGCAAGCCGTAGTAGTGCCGCTGCGGGCTGTAGAGCTTCATTCCAAGCCAGCGACACAGGGGCTGGGGGTGGGGAGCGCCAAAGCGCTGAGCCAGCTCCACCCGCCGGTCCTGGAGCAGGAGACAACCCCTGGCAGCAGCGCGGAAGCACCAGATATGGTCCAGGAAATCGATGAACAACTCGGTGTGGAAGGGGCCGAGACGGTCCCAGTCCCGACTGCGGAAGGTGGTGCCGGAACTGATCAGCAGACGCGGGCGGTCGTAGGGATCCCCAGCGCTGACGTCCAGCACAGGCGCGGCCGCGCCATCCAGATCCCGGATGCTCGGACCCACCAGCAGCAGGCGATCAGGGAGAAGCTGCCAGGCCTCCCGCAGGCGCAGCAAGGACAGCGGATCGATGGCGCTGTCCTGGTCCAGCAGGGTGACCCACTGGGCACCCGCCGCGATCGCGGCACGGATACCGGCATTGAAGCCCCCCGCCAGACCGCCCCGGTTGGCCCTGTGGACCACGCGGATGCCGCCACCCTCCAGGGCCATGATCCGGCTGTCTGCCAACGGGTTGTTGTCCACCAGCACCACCAGGCCGAGGGCTTGACGCAGGGCCTGGATCCGTCGCTGGAACTCCGTGAAGCCCGGTCCCTGCGGCAGGCCGTACACAGGCACAACGACCCCGTGGGTGCCGGCGGCCTCAGCCAAGCGCTCGTGGGTGGTGCAGCAGCCGCGGGGCGATCCTCTGCTCCATCAGTCGATCCAGCCGCTGCTCGAACACGGCCTGGGAAAAGCGGGCCTGGAACACGGCCTCAGCCCGGTCCGATGTGACCTGCCACAGCTGGGGATCCGTGCTGAGGGCCATCAGCTGGGCCACCATCTGCTCCGGGCTGTCGGCAATGACCACGGAGGACTGATCCGGCAACTCCAGCCCCTCAGCTCCGATCGTGGTGGTGACACAGGGCAGGCCATGCTGAATGGCCTGCACCACCTTGCCCTTGATCCCGCTGCCATAGCGCAGGGGCACCAGCATCGCCAGCGACGTGGAGAACAGGGGCATCACATCTTCGATATAACCCAGAAACGCGACATGAGGATTAGACAGAAGCTCGGCATCCTCGCCACGAGAAAAACTCTCGTACAGCTCCTGGCCAATCACATTGAGCCGATACTCAGGCAGGCTTTGCTGCAGCAAAGGATGGATCGCGGCCTGAAAATAACGCAGAGCATCCACATTGGGCTGATGTGCGGAGCCAATAAAGAGAAAATCACGGCGCTGCTCAAAGCCCTGCGTCGCACCGATGAAGGGCCGACACTGAGGCACATGGAAGACCGAATTCACCTCAGGCAAGATATCCGCCAACAGATCCCGCTCGTAGGAACTGATCACGATGCTGGCATCGGCTCGCTGGATGTAGGCAAGCTCCCTCTGCCGCAACTGCGCCAGACGGACAGAGGAACCACCAGGACTGGCCTTTAGAGGCTGGCGACCAGCCAACTGCGAGTCCACAAGCCCAGCCTCCCGGCTCTCACGCAGGAAATGCAGATCCACCGTGTTATAAATCAGCGCCGCATCCGGGAGAGCACGCTCGATCAAGGGCAGGAAATGATCAAGCTGATAGTAGCGAGAAACAAAGACTAATCGGATTGCATCGGATCTCTCAGCCAGCAGAGAGGGCAGTGACTGGAAGTTGTCCTGAAGCACCTCGACACCAATCGCCTCAAGGGATTGGCTATAGCCCTCAAAATAGTTATTATGGTGTTGGGCGTAGAAAACTACATGATAGCCCCGGGCTATGAAATACTCCAGGTAGGCCATGGCATCAATACTGCCGGACCCCTTGTCAGGCATCGGCAGATAGGCATCGATGAACAGCAGCTGGGGCTTGGCCTCAAATCGCTCCTGGGTGGAGATCGGTGCAGGATGGAGCTGGTTGAACAGCGCTCGCTTCTCCTCCTGCACTGCAGCAAAGGCATGCTTCCCAAAGGAGGCACCCTCCTCATGCAACAGCAGGGAAGCCGGCTGGACATAGGTTCGACAGCCGCGCTGGCGCAATCGCTCACACAGATCTGGATCTTCGTAGTACCCAGGACTGAATCGTTCATCAAATCCGCCTAGCTCCAGAAACAACTGGCGAGGCACCAACAGGGAGCAGGCCGAGACGAAATCCACCTCGCGCAGAAAGCTGAAACGCGGATCAAAGGCGTGGGCACCCCGTCCCAGGGGACTGGGGTGCCCACCGGCCTTCATCAGACAGCCACTCTCCTGGATGCGCAGATGGCTGTGGAGAACCTTGGAACCCACAGCTCCCACCTGCGGACTCGATCCCAGCCTGCGATAGGTGGATACCAGCTGATCAAGCCAGAGAGGGTGGCAGAACGTGTCGTTATTGAGGATGACTAACAGCTCTGCCGAAGCGCGACGGGCAGCAGCATTGACATTCCGCGTAAAGCCGAGATTTACCGGGTTACGATGATAGTGAATGTTGGCAGCCTGTAGCCGGGCCGCATAGCCAGAAAGGGTGGGATCGCTAGGCAGATCGTCCGCAAGATAAATATCGAAAGCGACATCAGTCTGCTGCCTGAACAATGAGTCCAGACAGAGCAGCGTGTAAATTGCATGACCATGGGCCGGGATAATCACCGACACCTGGGGAACCAGGGTTTTGGTCAGATGACTCGCCCGCAGCCGTCTCTGCAACATGGGCAGCAGCCAACCGGCAACCTCTTCAGGCGGCAGGGCCAACAGATCAGTCCAGCGTTGCTGTATCCCATACAGAAACAGCTCATCTTCACCGCCATAGATCGCATCACCATTCTGGGCAATGAGCCGACGGCGGCGCTCAAACTTTTGCTTTGCCTGCCAGGCCTTGAGAAATCCCGCCTCAGGATTCACCAAAGAGACAGCACCAAAGCAGGCGTCTTTAACAGCGCGCTTGAACCCGAATCCAATCGGAGCCGCCAGATACAATTCCCTGACGACGTTATAGGCCTTCCCTGCAATCCCACGATTTGAGGACGGGGAGGGCATGGGTCTCAATCAAGAGCGAACGTGAACCGTCTCATTGGCCCCTTGGGCCAGCTAGCCAACCTACCACGGAGATGTAGGAGCAAAACCCGAAGGTGTCAACGTCCCTTGGCCTTGAGAACCGTCTTGATGGTCTTGGCAAGAATCAATAGATCGAGCCAGGTGCTCCAGTGGCGCAGATAGAAGAGGTCATAGCTCAGCTTGAGCTCCGCCTCTTCCACACTGGCTGCATAGGGTGCGCAGACCTGGGCCCAGCCGCTCAGCCCCGGCCGCATCCAGTGGCGTTTGCGGTAATGGGGGATCCGCAGCTCCAGCTCATGCTCCAGTTCGGGGCGTTCCGGCCTTGGGCCGATCAGGCTCATGTCGCCCCAGAGCACATTCAGCAACTGGGGCAGCTCATCCAGGCGCGTACGGCGCAGCAGCAGGCCCACCGGCGTGATGCGCTGATCCCCCGGCTGGGTCCAGGTGGCTGGTGCGTCGGGCCTGGCGCAGGCCATGGAGCGGAGCTTGAGCAGCTGGAACGTCTGCCCCATCCAGCCACTGCGCTCCTGGACATAGAACACCGGACCCCTGTCCTGGAGCCAGATCAACAGCGCGGCCAGGCCGATCACCGGCAGGGTGAGCAGCAGCAGCAGCGCAGCCACCGCCACGTCGGCCATGCGCTTGAGCTGACGCTGGACGCTGAACGTATCCGCCCAGGGGATCTCCTCCATGGCCAACCACTGCTCGGGCAGCAGGGAGGGAGGCAACCGCTCCAGCTGATCTTCCACCAGCTCCAGAACCATGGCCAGGGGCACGGCTCCCTCAGCTCCGAGGGTGGCCAGCCGCTGCTCCGGGGCAGGATCAAGGCGAAGATCACGGTCCAGCAGCAGACCGCCGGGAGGAACCGGCCGCCAGCCAGGGGGCAGGGCCAGGGGCGACGGCGTGCGGGCCCACTCCAGCTGGATGCGTCGCACGTGCTCCGGGTCAGCCAGCAGTGGCCAGGGAGGTTGGGGCCAGCGGCGATCCAGCCAGCGCAGCCCCAGGCGCAGCAGCAGTGACCAGACCGCCAGGGCACCCAGAAGCATCAGCAAGGTGCTGCGGTGGGTGAGAGAGAACGAGGCCGGCAGATTCAAGGACCAATCCACCAGGATCACAGCGGCCAGCGTGGCCAGGGCCGTGAGGCCGAGGCGCAGCAACACCAGGCGCAGGCGCAACCACGGCCAGCGCAGCACGGTGTAGCTACCGAACAGCCAGCCGAACAGCAGATAGAGCAGCCCCAGGCCCAGAACCCAATGGGGGCGGCTCAGAACATCAACACCCCTGAACCGATCCAGCAGACCCACCAGCACGAACAGCCCAGCCAGGTCGAGGCAGGCGCAGAAGGCAAGCTGCTGGCGAGGCCGGCGCCAGGGCATGGGCAGGAGGTCTGTACTGGGGAAACCCTACGTCTGCAGCCCGGCCTCACCCCGGCAGCGCCGCCATCAGGCTCCCCATCTCAATGGCCTCCAGGCCGTAGTTCCAGCCCAGGTTGCTCTTGATGCCGGCACGCTCCAGGGCCTGCTGCAGCGTGTCGGTGGTAAGCACGCCGAAGATCACCGGAACACCGGTATCACGGGCCACGGCGGCAACGCCCTTGCTCACCTCGGCCACCACCACGTCGAAGTGGGGGGTATCGCCGCGGATCACGGCCCCCAGGGTGATCACCACCTGGTAGCGGCCGCTGACTGCCAGCCGCTGAGCCACAAGGGGGATCTCAAAGCTGCCGGGCACCCAGGCCACATCCAGCTGGCTGCTGCTGGGGCTGGTGTCGATGCCATGGCGGAAGAGGCAATCGAGGCAGCCGCTGAGGAGCTTGTCGGTGACCAGATCGTTGAAGCGGGCGACAACAACAGCCACGCGCAGGCCGCTGGCCTCGGTGAAGCGTCCTTCGAAAACCGTCACGCGGGTTCCCTGAGCCAGTGGCACCAGCCTACGGAAGGGGGCGAGGCCGGCCTCAGACCACGAAGAAGCTCACGCCCCAGTTGAGCAGCACCAGGGCCACCCAGGCCAGGCCGCCCAGCAGGATCAGGCGGTTGGAACGGCCGGCATCTTCGCTGGAGGCGTAGAGCACGGGCACCGCCACGATCAGCGCGAACGACAGCACCACCAGGGCCAGAACGGTGAGGGTGTTGAGGATCTGCATGGATCGGTGGCAGGGGGATCGGCGGCGGCGCCAGCCGGTCAGTTTCGGGATTCTCACACGCCGGATCGGCTCGCCCTGGGGCCGGCCGGGGGTTCCTTCACAAGTTGTGGGAGGGGCTGGCCGGGGCAGCGACCGCGCTCCCGGGCGGGGCCCAGGGAAGGGCGGACCGGCGCCCCTACGATCAGTCCCCCCTGCCCCTGAGCGCCCGTGGCCGCGGAAGCCGAGCAGCAGCTCTCGCTCGTGCCGGAGCTGGGCCTGCAGGGCGATCTGTTCGGCGGGGCGTTCGGGGAGTCGGCAGCGCCGATCCGCGCCGGAGGCGCCCGATCTGGAGTCGAGCCCGCAGGGCACGCCAGGGAATCGCGCAGGCCGGACGCCCCGCCTGAGCCTGGCGACCTTGACGCCAACGATCTGGAAGCCGATGCCCGGGCCCGGCCGCGCCGCCGCCGCACTGGCGCCAGGGGGAAGCCGGGCGCCGCCGATCCCGGCAGCAGCACCGCCGCCAGTGAAGGCACCGCTCCCGCCCCGGAAGCCGCCGCCGCTGCAGCCGAAAGCGAGGTCGGCGAGCCCAGCGACCTGCCGCGCTGGCATCACCACGGCCTGGTGGAGCCCGAGCAGCTCACGCCGATGCTGCGCCACTACGTGGAGCTCAAGCGTGCCCATCCCGAGCGGGTGCTGCTCTACCGCCTGGGCGACTTCTTCGAGTGCTTCTTCGAGGACGCCATCCGCCTCTCCCGCCTGCTGGAGCTCACCCTCACCGGCAAGGAGGCCGGCAAGGCGCTCGGTCGGGTGCCGATGGCGGGTATCCCCCACCACGCCGCCGAGCGCTACTGCGCCGAGCTGGTGCGCCGCGGCCTGAGCGTGGCCCTGTGCGACCAGCTGGAGGAGGCCGCGGCCCGGAGCCCGGCCAAGGGCGCCCTGCTCAAGCGCGACATCACCCGCGTGCTCACCCCCGGCACCGTGCTGGAGGAGGGGATGCTCGCCGCCCGCCGCAACAACTGGCTCTGCGCCGTGGTGCTGGAGGGCGAGGGCAGCGGGGCCGCCCGCTGGGGCCTGGCGGTTGCCGATGTGAGCACGGGCGAATTCCGCGTGACCGAGCGGCGGGGCAGCGACCAGCTGCACCAGGAGCTGCTGCAGCTGGAGGCGGCCGAGGTGGTGTGGCCCGCGTCCGAGCGCGCCGCCGCCGATGGCGGTCCGGAGGCCATCCCCGCCTGGTGCCCTGACGCCCTGCGGCTCACGCCCCTGCCCCGCACCCCCTTCGCGGCCCCCGAGGCCCGCGCCAGCCTGCTGAAGCGCTTCCGTCTGGCCAGCCTCGACGGCCTGGGGCTGGGCGAGGCGCCCCTGGCCCTGCGGGCCGCCGGCGGCCTGCTCCGCTACCTGGACGACACCCAACCCGGCAGCGCCATCCCCCTGGAGCTGCCCACCACCTGGCACGCCGGCGACCAGCTGGTGCTGGACGCCCAGACCCGCCGCAACCTGGAGCTGACCCGCACCCAGATGGGCGGCGGCGTCCACGGCTCACTGCTCTGGGCCCTGGATCGCACCCTGACCGCCATGGGAGGCCGCTGCCTGCGCCGCTGGATCGAGGCGCCCCTGGTGGACCGCACGGCGATCCTCGCCCGCCAGGACGGCGTGGGCGAGCTGGTGGCGGACCGCTCCCTGCGGCTGGCCCTGCGGCGACTGCTGCGGCCCATGGGCGACCTGGAGCGCCTGGCGGGCCGGGCCGGGGCCGGCACCGCCTCGGCCCGGGACCTGGTGGCCCTGGCCGACGGTCTGGAGCGACTGCCCCAGCTGGCGGGGTTGCTGGCCGGAACCAGCAGCCCGCCCCTGGCGGCCCTGGCCCGCCCCTGGCCGGAGCTGGCCGCGCTGGCGGAACTGCTGCGCCACACCCTGCTCGACAGTCCGCCCCTCTCCCTCAGCGAGGGCGGCCTGATCCACGACGGCGTGGATCCCCAGCTGGATGGCCTGCGCAACCAGCTCGACGACCAGGAGGCCTGGCTGGCGGAACAGGAGGCCGCCGAGCGTCGGGCCAGCGGCATCAGCACGCTGCGGCTCCAGTACCACCGCACCTTCGGCTACTTCCTCGCGGTGAGCCGGGCCAAGGCCGCGGCCGTGCCCGGGCACTGGATCCGCCGCCAGACCCTGGCCAACGAGGAGCGCTTCGTGACCCCCGAACTCAAGGGGCGCGAGGGTCGCATCCTGCAGCTGCGAGCCCGAGCCGCCCAACGGGAATACGAGCTGTTCTCCGCGCTGCGGGCCAAGGTGGGTGAGCAGGCCGGCCCGATCCGCGCCGCGGCCCGCCTGGTGGCGGAGCTGGATGCGCTCGCCTCCCTGGCAGAGGTGGCGGCCACCGGCGGCTACTCCCGGCCCGAACTCACCGATCCCGCCGGCCCCGATGCCCGCCTGGTCGAGATCAGGGCCGGCCGACACCCGGTGGTGGAGCAGCTGCTGGTGGAGGAGCCCTTCACCCCGAACGACATTGCCCTGGGTTCGTCGGGAGCCGAGTCGGGAGCCGAGAACGAAGCCGCCGCGGCCGATCACCCCGATCTGCTGGTGCTCACCGGTCCGAACGCCAGCGGCAAGAGCTGTTATCTCCGCCAGACGGGCCTGCTGCAGCTGATGGCCCAGATCGGCAGCTGGATTCCGGCCCGCTCGGCCCGCCTCGGCATCGCCGACCGCATCTTCACCCGGGTCGGTGCCGGGGACGACCTGGCGGCGGGCCAGTCCACCTTCATGGTGGAGATGGCGGAGACCGCCAACATCCTCCACCACGCCACCGAGCGCTCGCTGGTGCTGCTCGATGAGATCGGCCGCGGCACAGCCACCTTCGACGGCCTCTCGATCGCCTGGGCCGTGGCCGAACACCTGGCCGGCTCCGGCGGAACCGGCATCCGGGCCCGCTCGGTGTTCGCCACCCACTACCACGAGCTCAACGAGCTGGCAGACCTGCTGCCCAACGTGGCCAACGTGCAGGTGCTGGTGGAGGAAACCGGCGACGAACTGGTGTTCCTGCACCAGGTGGTGAGCGGCGGCGCCAGCCGCAGCTACGGCATCGAGGCGGCACGGCTGGCCGGGGTGCCGCCAGCGGTGGTGGCCCGGGCCCGCCAGGTGCTGGGCCGCATCGAGGCCAACAGCCACGTGGCCGTGGGACTGGAGCGGCAGGACACGCGGCGCGGCCAGAACCGCCGGCTGGCGGCCTGAGCGTTCAGGCCTCGGGCCTCAGCGCGCCCCCTACCCCTGAACGCCTGGCAACGCACCAGCGCGATCCAGCCAGGCGCGCCGCAGCAGGGCATTGGCGGCGGCCCCCACCAGGCCAGCGCCGCCGCGGCTGCCCTCGAGGCGGATCTGGGGCAGGGCGCTGGCCGCCAGGTGGGCCTTGCTCTCGGCCACCCCCACGAAGCCCACCGGCATGCCGATCACGAGGGCGGGGGGGGCCAGGCCGATGACTGCCTCGCTGGTCCGGGCTGGATCCACCAGCTTCAGCAGCACCTCCAGGGCGGTGGGGGCACTGCCGATCAGCACCACCGCGCCGGGGTGCTCGGCCAGGGCCAGGGCCATGCCGGCCGCGGCCCGGGTGCCGCCGGGAGGAGGCGTAGCGGGCGCCCAGTCGAGCACGCTGCAAACGGGGTTGGCGAAGGTGCGCCGGGCCATGGGGGCCACGGCCGCCGCGGCCATGGCCGTATCGGTGAGGATCACGGCGCCGGCGGCCAGGGCTGCCAGCCCCCGCTCACAGGCCTCGGTGGAAAAGCGCAGGTCGGGGGCGATGGTCAGGTCGCCACTGCTGTGGACCAGGCGCTCCAGCACGTCCTGCTGCACGGGGCTGAGACCCAGCAGGGCTCCGCTGGGCTCCAGGGCCGCCCGGATCAGCCGGATGCTCTGCCGGAAGATCGGGTGATCGAGGGGGAAGGACTGGCTGCCAGAGGCGGTGGTGGGGGAGGGCTCAGGCAAGGGGCAGGCGGCGGCCAAGGGCGGAGACGGCAGTCCCCCATGGTGAAGCCAGGGACGGCTTGGGCGGCAGGATCCGGCCCTCCATGGCACCTACGCGATCGAGCTGGCCTCGGCCTTTCAGGCCAACGCCGCGGTGCTGGTGAGCAACAACTCCGCCCTGACCCACACTGGGCTGGCCGCCACCGAGTACCTGCCGGTGCTGTCAGCCCTGCGCCGCCGACCAGGCACGGCAGGGGTACTCCGCTGATGCGCTCCCCCGATGCCGATCCACCTGTACTGGGGCGACGACGAGGCGGCCCGCAACCGGGCCGTGGAAGCCCTGATCGAACAGGTCACCGATCCGGCCTGGCAGAGCATCAACCTCACCCGCCTCGACGGCACCGACCCGGCCCAGGCCGCCCAGGCCCTGGAGGAGGCCCGCACCGCGCCCTTCGGCGGCGGCGATCGGGTGGTGCTGCTGCAGCGGAGTCCCTTCTGCCACCAGTGCCCGGCCGAGCTGGCGGAGCGGCTGGAGGCCAGCCTGGAGCTCGTGCCCGAGGGCTGCCACCTGCTGCTGGTGAGTCCCAACAAGCCTGACGCCCGCCTGCGCACCACCAAGGCCCTGCAGAAGCTTGTGAAGGGCGGCCAGGCCACGGAGCACAGCTTCAGCCTGCCGGCGGTGTGGGATGGGGCCGGCCAGGTGGAGCTGGTGGCGCGCACTGCCCGGGAGCTGGGGCTGGCCCTGGAGCCCGCCGCCGCCGAGGCCCTGGCCGAGGCCATCGGCTCCGACAGCGCCCGGCTCGCCAGCGAACTGGAGAAACTGGCCCTCTACGTGGGCGCAACGGCCACCCCGGGGGAGAGGCCCAGCGGCCCGGCGATCACGGCCGCGGCGGTGGCGGCGCTGGTGGGCAGCCACGCCACCAACGCCCTGCAGGTGGGCGATGCGCTCCTGGCGGGCCGGCCCGCCGAGGCCATCGCCCTGGTGGAGGCCCTGCTGACGGCCAACGAACCGGCCCTGCGGATCGTGGCCACCCTCACCGGCCAGATCCGGGGCTGGCTGTGGGTGAGCCTGCTGGATCGCCAGGGCGAGCAGGACGTGGCCGCCATCGCCAAGGCCGCCGGCATCGGCAACCCCAAGCGCATCTATGTGATGCGCAAGCAGATCCGCGGCCGCAGCCCCGGGCGCTTCCTGGCCTTGCTGGGCCAGCTGCTGGAGGTGGAGGCGGCCCTCAAGCGCGGCAGCGAAGCCGGCGATGCCTTCCGCGACGGCTTCCTGCTGGGGGGCCTGGGCGGGGAATCCGCGCCCCAGGGAGCCTGGGGTTCTCAGTAGGCAGGGCCGGAGTATCGCCCGCCATCAGTAGGCCGCGTAGCTCTTCTCCTCCACCAGCTCCGAACCGCTCAGGGCGTTGATCTGGCGCTTGAGGGCGGCGCGGCGGTCGTTGGTCACGTAGACGACACAGGCACCTGCACGGATGTGCTCGTCGCCATCGCCGTCCCAACCCGCCAGGTTCGCCGCACGGTAGGCAGGCTCCGGCACGGAAGCCCGACGGATCGAACGCGACAGCCAACCGGACGCGACAGATAATCAGCTGTTCACGCCGCGTCGACACCGGGCATGGCCCTGCTGGTTCAGAAGTTCGGGGGCACCTCGGTGGCCGATGTGGAGCGGATCCAGGCCGTGGCCCGCCGTATCGCCGCCAGCCGCAACGCCGGCAACGACCTGGTGATCGTGGTGTCGGCCATGGGGCACACCACCGACGAGCTCTCGGGCCTGGCCCGGGCCATCAGCAGCGACCCCCCGCAACGGGAGATGGACATGCTGCTGGCCACCGGCGAGCAGGTGTCGATCGCGCTGCTGGCCATGGCCCTCAACGCCATCGGCGTGCCGGCGGTGTCGATGACGGGGCCCCAGGTGGGCATCGTGACCGAGTCGGCCCACGGCCGGGCCCGCATCCTGGAAGTGCGCACCGAACGTCTGCGCCGCCTGCTCGACGACGGTCAGGTGGTGGTGGTGGCCGGATTCCAGGGCACCAGCAGCGGCCTCTCGGGCACCCCGGAGATCACCACCCTGGGCCGCGGCGGCTCCGACACCTCCGCCGTGGCCCTGGCCGCCGCCCTCGGCGCCGATGCCTGCGAGATCTACACCGACGTACCGGGGGTGCTCACCACCGACCCGCGCAAGGTGGCCGATGCCCAGCTGATGGACACGGTCACCTGCGACGAGATGCTGGAGCTGGCCAGCCTCGGCGCTGCCGTGCTGCACCCGCGGGCCGTGGAGATCGCCCGCAACTACGGCGTGCCCCTGGTGGTGCGCTCCAGCTGGAGCGAGCGGCCCGGCACCCTGCTGACCAGCGACGGGGCCAGTCGGCGCAGCGGCAGCGAGGGCCTGGAGCTGGGCAAGCCCGTGGATGGCGCCGAGCTGGAGCAGGATCAGGCTGTGCTGGCCCTGGCCCATGTGCCCGACCGGCCCGGCGTCGCTGCCCAGCTGTTCGAGGCCCTCTCGGCCGCAGGCCTCAACGTGGACCTGATCGTGCAGGCCACCCACGAGGTCGAGGGCGGCAACGCCACCAACGACATCGCCTTTACCCTCGCCGAGGTCCAGCGGGACTCTGCTGAAGCCGTGTGCCGTCAGGTGCTGGCCGCCATGGGCGCCGAAGGCGCCACCCTCAGCGCCCAGGGCGGCATGGCCAAGCTCAGCATCTCCGGCGCCGGCATCATGGGCCGTCCCGGCGTGGCTGCCCGCCTGTTCGACACCCTGGCCAGGGGCGGCATCAACCTGCGCCTGATCGCCACCAGCGAGGTGAAGGTGAGCTGTCTGGTGGCCGGGCACCAGGGGGCCAAGGCCCTGCAGGCCGCCGCCAGCGCCTTCGAACTCAGCAACCAGCAGCTGTACCACGATCCGGCCCCCTGCGGGGTCGGGGCCCCGCCGGTGCGCGGCGTCGCCCTCGACCGCGACCAGGCCCAGGTGACCGTGCGCCACATCCCCGACCGGCCCGGCACCGCCGCCGCGGTCTGCCGGGCCCTGGCCGATGCCGGCCTCAGCCTCGATGCCATCATCCAGTCGGAGCGCAGCCACGGCAGCGGCGAACAGCGCAGCCGCGACCTGGGCTTCACCCTGCGCCGCGACGACCTGACAAGGGCCCGCGCCGCCCTGCAGCCGCTTCTGGCCAGCTGGCCGGGCGCCCGCTTTGAGGAGGGACCGGCCATCGCCCGGGTGAGCGCCGTGGGGGCGGGCATGCCCTGCACCCCCGGCACGGCTGCCCGCCTGTTCCGCTCACTCGCGGAGGCCGGCATCAACATCGAGATGATCGCGACCAGCGAGATCCGCACCAGTTGCGTGGTGCCGGAGACCGATGGGGTGCGGGCCCTGCAGGCGGTGCATGCCGCCTTCGGCCTGGGCGGCGCTGTGGTGCACAGGGCGGAAGGAACGGAAGCACCCAACGAAATCAACGCCGGCTGAACACAACGCCGTCAGCTCACGTCTTCCCCACCAGCTTCTGCCGGAGCAGCTTGATCTTGTCCCGCAGGTTGGCGGCATCCTCAAAGTCGAGGTTTTTCGCTGCCGCCCTCATCTTCTCTTCGAGCAGCTGGATCAGCTCCGGGAGCTCGTCGAGGGGAACGTCATGGTGTTCAGCCTGCTCGGTGGCCTGCTCAAGCTGATCGTCGTTGGCCCGTCGCGACACCTCCAGAAAAGACAGGATGGAATTGCCCGCCCGCTTGCCGGCAGGGGTGGGGGTGATGCCGTGCCGTTCGTTATAGGCATGCTGGATGGCGCGGCGGCGGTCGGTTTCGGAGATGGCCTTGGCCATCGAATCGGTGAGGTTATCGGCGTAGAGCAGGGCGACCCCCTCCACATGGCGAGCGGCGCGGCCGATGGTCTGGATCAGGGAGCGCTCGGCCCGCAGGAAGCCCTCCTTGTCGGCATCGAGGATCGCCACCAGCGACACCTCCGGTAGATCCAGGCCTTCGCGCAGCAGGTTCACGCCCACCAGCACGTCGTACTCGCCATTACGCAGGTCCTGGATGATCTCGATCCGCTCGATCGAGTGGATCTCCGAGTGCAGGTAGCGCACCCGCACGCCGTTCTCGGCCAGGTAGTCGGTGAGGTCCTCGGCCATGCGCTTGGTGAGGGTGGTCACCAGAACCCGCTCCTGCTTGTCAGCCCGCACGCGGATCTCGCCCAGCAGGTCGTCCACCTGGCCATCGGTGGGACGCACCTCCACGATCGGATCCAGCACGCCGGTGGGGCGGATCACCTGCTCCACCACCTGCCCCTGGCTCTGGGCCAGTTCCCAGCTACCCGGCGTGGCGCTCACGAAGATCGTCTGTCGGGCCTTCTCCCAGAACTCCTCCCCCTTGAGCGGACGGTTGTCGGCGGCGCTGGGCAGGCGGAAACCGTGCTCGATCAGCACCTGCTTGCGCGACTGATCGCCGTTGTACATCGCCTGAAGCTGGCTGCAGGTGACGTGGCTCTCATCCACCACCAGCAGCCAGTCGTCGGGGAAGTAATCGATCAAGCACTCGGGCGGCGTGCCAGCGGGGCGACCCGCAAGATGGCGGGCGTAGTTCTCAACGCCGTTGCAGTAGCCCACCTGCTCGAGCATCTCCAAGTCGTAGGTGGTGCGCTGCTCCAGACGCTGGGCCTCCAGCAGCCGACCTTCGCCGTTGAGGCGGTCCAGCCGCTCCCGCAGCTCGCTGCGGATCGCCTGGATCGCCTCCTCCAGCCGCTCCTTGGGCGTCACGAAGTGCTTGGCCGGATAGATGTTGATCGCCTCCAGGCTCTGCAGGATCTCGCCAGTGGTGGGATCCACGTAGCGGATCGCCTCCACCTCATCGCCGAAGAGCTCGATGCGCACCAGTCGATCTTCGTAGGCGGGGCCAATCTCCAGCACATCGCCGCGCACCCGGAAGCGACCTCGCGAGATCTCCAGGTCGTTGCGGGAGTACTGGTTGTTCACCAACTCCCGGAGGGAGCTGCGCAGGTTGAGGGTGTCGCCCACCTGGAACTTGACGGCGGCCTTGAGATATTCGCTGGGGATACCCAGGCCGTAGATGCAGCTGATCGAGGCCACCACAATCACGTCACGCCGCTCGAACAGCGAGCGCGTCGCCGAGTGGCGCAGCATATCGATCTCTTCGTTGATCGATGCCGTCTTGGCGATATAGGTATCCGAGACCGCAACATAAGCTTCGGGCTGGTAGTAGTCGTAGTAGGAGATGAAGTATTCAACGGCGTTGTTCGGGAAGAACTCCCGCAGCTCGTTGCAGAGCTGGGCGGCCAGGGTCTTGTTGTGGGCCAGCACCAGCGTGGGGCGCCCGGTGTGGGCGATCACGTTGGCGATGGTGAAGGTCTTGCCGGTACCCGTGGCGCCGAGCAGGGTCTGATAGCGCTGTCCGCCCTCCACACCGGTCACCAAGCCGGCGATCGCCGTGGGCTGATCACCCTTGGGCTGGTAGGGGGCGTGGAGCTGGAATGGGGCCATGGCGCCCATTCTCGGGGCCGCCGGCTCACGCCGTGGTGTGCGGTGAACCGGCACGGACTTGGATCGCGTTAGAGCGGCTCAGGCCGCAGCCGGTTGGGCCGCAGCGACAGCGCGCATGACGTTGCCGTCATCCCACGGCAACACTGCCCGTGAGCAGGCCGCCGACCCTGGTGTAGTCGACCTCCAGGCCCAGAACCCTCAGGATCACCGTGGAGAGCACCGCGTAGACCACCGCTCCGAGGATCGCGCTCACCAGACCGTTCCGGAGCCGGAACCCCGGAATCAGCCAGGCCGCCAGGCCGAACAGGATCACGGTGATGATCCAGTTGAAGATCCAGGAGATCGGCGTCAGCAGCCCCCCGAAACTGGTGATGGCCCAGGGCAGGGCGAAGAGCAGCTTCAGCGGCCAGATCAGCAGGGTGCCGAGCAGGCCGATCACCGCGGCCGCCAGCAGGGCGATCGGGAAGCTCTCCACCTCCACCCCCAGGGGCAGCCAGGCAACGAGCAGCAGCACCGCGGCCCGGATCGGCCACTGCAGCAACCACAGCAAAGAACCCATGACACGTGCGACGGGGTCAACCTCCGCAACGTAGTCATGGGTTCAGAGGGGCACCACAGGCTGACGCAATCCGCGATTGGGACTACCGATCAGCCGGGGCCACAAGGGATGTGGCTGCTGCCCGGGTTCAGGCCGCCACCACGGGAGCCGCGCTGCCCAGGGCCTCGCGCAGGCCGCGCACCACGGCCACCATGGCCAGTTCATCGCCCAGGCGGTTCACGGCGGAGCCCACGCCCACACCGCTGGCACCGGCGGCGATGGCCAGCGGCAGGGTCACGGCGGAGAGGCCGGAGGCGCAGAGCACGGGCAGGGGCTGGCCAGCGGTGGCCAGGGCGCGGCTGATGGCGTGGGCAGCAGCCAGGGTGGGGGCAGCCTTCTCGATCAGGCCCAGGGTGCCGGCACTGAAGGGCTTGGCGCTGGTGCCGCCCTCGGTCTGGATGATGTCGGCGCCGGCGGCCACCAGATCCAGCGCCAGCTGCTCCTGCTCGTCCAGGGGCAGCACGTGGGGCACGGTCACGCTCAGCACCACCTCGGGCAGCAGCTCACGGGTGCGGCGGGTGATGGCCAGCACCTCGGCGGCGTCGAAGACGCGGCCGAGGGGATAGAAGGCGTCGTAGTTGCCGATCTCCACCAGGGCGGCGCCGGCAGCGACGGCGGCAGGGAACAGCTCAGGATCCACGGCCGACACGCAGATCGGCAGACCCGACGCCTCAGCCGCCAGCCGCACCAGGGCCGGATCGCAGGCCACGTCGATCACGTCGGCACCACCGGCCCCGGCGGCGCGGCTGATGCGCTGCACGGACGCGGCATCAAAGTTGGTGAGGCCGGCGATCACCTTGAGCAGGCGGCGCGCGGCGAGCGCCTGCTGAAGTTGAGTGGGCAGGCGGTCGAGGCGGGACATCGCGGACGCACGGAGATGGAACCCATTCTCCCACTCCAGGCCTCGGCGCGGCCGGCGCGGCCGCCCTGGAGCGGGCTGCACGCACGCCTGCACCGACAGCTGAAGCGCGATCCAGCCCTGCTACCGCCGGGGGCGTCGCTGCTGGTGGCGGTGTCGGGCGGGCAGGACTCGATGGCCCTGACCCGCCTGCTGCTGGACCTGCGCCGCCTGCACCTCTGGCGGCTGCACCTCTGGCACGGCGACCACGGCTGGCGAGCCGAATCCGGCCAGCAGGCCGGGGAGCTGGCCAGCTGGGCCGCGGCCCAGGGGCTGGCGATCACGGTGGAGCGGGCCGGAGCCGACGGGGCCGCTCCCCTGGAGGGCACCACGGAGGCCGCCGCCCGCCAGTGGCGCTACGGGCGCCTGGCGCGGCTGGCCGCAAGCCTGGACTGCCCGCGCGTGGTGACGGCCCACACCGCCAATGACCGGGCCGAGACGCTGCTGCTACACCTGGCCCGCGGCAGCCACCGCCGCGGCCTGGCCAGCCTGCGGCCGCGACGCCCCCTGGAGCCAGGGTCGACTCGGGAGCTGGTGCGGCCGCTGCTGGGCTTCTCCCGGGACGACACCGCCGCCCTCTGCGCCCGCGGCGGCCTGCCGATCTGGCCCGACCCCAGCAACGACACGCTGCAGTGGAGCCGAAACCGGGTGCGACGGCAGGTGCTGCCGGTGCTGGAGCAGCTCCACCCCGGCGCCACCCGGCGCATCAGCGCCTTGGCGGCCCGGCTGCAACAGGAACAGGAAGCAATGGAGGAGCTGCTGCCCCTGGCCCTGGCCCAGCTGCGTCACCCGGACAACCCGGACGGCCTGGATCTCAGGCGGATGGCCGCCCTGAGCCCGCCCAGCCAGCGTCAGCTACTGCGGCACTGGGTGGCCGAGCAGGCCCAGATCCAACTGGACGCCAACAGCCTGGAGCAGCTGGTGCAACGCCTGCAGCCCCATTGCGGAGCGGGGATCCATGACCTAGGACGTGGGCGCCGCCTGGTCTGGGGCGCGGGGGAAATCCGGCTCAGCCAGCCGCCAGTCAGCGGGCCCAGCGGCCCCAGCGCCCCCTAGCCGGCCCCCTCCGACAGTCCCCCTTCGCGAGCCCGAATCGATGGATCCCCAACTCCAGGAGGCGTACATCGCCGTCGAGCGGGCCTACAGCCAGGGGCAATTCCCGGTGGCCCTGGAGCGGGCGCGGCAGCTGGCCGGCCAGCTGCCCGAGGGCTCGACCGACCAGCTGGCCCTGCGGCTGCGGATGCTCACAGCCCACATCCA
This sequence comes from Vulcanococcus limneticus LL, assembly GCF_002252705.1. Taxonomy (GTDB): domain Bacteria; phylum Cyanobacteriota; class Cyanobacteriia; order PCC-6307; family Cyanobiaceae; genus Vulcanococcus; species Vulcanococcus limneticus. The sequence continues at coordinate 30,258 of NZ_NQLA01000022.1, read as the reverse complement.
CCTGTACGGGCTGCAGCAGCCCAGCCAGGCCCTGCCGCTCTACGAGCAGGTGCTGGAGCAGAGCAGCGATCCCACCTACCACGAGCTGGCACGCCAGGGCATCGCCCTGAGCAGCCAGCTGGCGGCGGCGGCACCGGAGTCCAGCAACTCTGACGGGCCGGAGGCGGAGGCGAGCACGAGCGCAGCACCTCCTCCGGCCCCCGCCACCCTGGAGGCGACCTTCCCGGCAACGACGCCGGACTTCGCCAGCGGCGCCCCAGCGGCGGCGGGAGCCGTGGCGGCAACGGCCGCCGCCATGCCCTGGCTGAACGATCTGGCTGATCCCGCCGCCGCCACCAGCGCCCCAGCCGCCAGCCCAGGGCCCTTCGCGCTGAACAGCATCCCACCGGCAGCAACATCAGCCCCCACAGAAGCCCCGGGCCCAGCGGATCAGACCGCCCTCAGCCTGTCGCCGTGGGACAAACCTGCGGCCGAACCAGAGGCGGCCATGGTGACGGTGGTGGACACGACCACGCCCTCTGGCCAGGGCGGGGACACGGCAGCGGGCGGGGCCAAATCGGACACTCCCGCGGCAGGGGACGCCCAGCCCATCGAAGCGGAGCTGATCGAGCCGGAACCCATCGAGCCGCAGGCCGTACCCACGGACGCCAGCGGCGGCGGGGTCCTACCAGCGAGCGAGGCTGAGCAGGCCCACATCGCCTTCAGCCCCGCGGAGGCCGCAGAGCTGGCGAAGGGGCTGCTGTTGGTCAAGTTGGCCTGAGGCCGGGTTGCCTACGGGCAGCACGGGCCACAGGCCAGGACGGGCCTCAGCTGGCGGCCGTCGAGCGGCGGCGACGGGTGCGGTTCGGGGCGATCTCCAGCTCTTCGCTGCGGGGCGCTGCGGCGGCAGGCGCCGGAGCGGCTCCCACGGCCGCCAGTTCACGCTGGGGCAGAGCCGCCGCTGCCGGGGTCACCTCAGAACGCGGGGCGGGAGCCACCTGGGGCGCGCGCTCGCCGCGGTCCCGATCGCGGTTGCCGTCGCGATAGCCATCGCGGCGGCCCCTGGGAGCCGGCCGGCTGTCGGGTTCGGCATCGGCGCGGCCCTTGTAGGCGGGGGTGCCGCCGGGGGCCGGCTGCACCAGGCAGATGATCAGCGGCTCCACCTGCAGCTCGCGGCGCAGGCGCCGCTGAAGGCCCAGCTCGATCTCGCGCTGCACGCCCATCCAGTCCACGTCGGGAGCCTTGCCGCCGCTGTTGCGCGAGAGCTGTTGCCAGCGGTTTTCGAGCACCCAGGTGATCTCGCGCTCGGCCCACAGACTCATCTTGCGGGCATCGGCGGTGGTCACCACGCCGCGCAGGTTGACCCGCGGCGGTGCCGCCATCACACCATCCGTGCTGATCACCGCCAGCAGGGTGATCACACCATCCTCAGCCAGTTGCTGGCGCTCCTTGAGCACACGGGCATCGACGATGCCGTTGCGGGAGGCATCCAGCAGCTCGATGCCGGCCTTGACGGGTTCACCCTTGCGGATCGAATCCGGGGTGAGTTCCACCACATCGCCATTGTCGATGATCAACATGTTGTCAGCGGGAATGCCCATCGACTGACCGGTCTTGCTGTGGGCCACGAGCATGCGGTGCTCGCCATGCACCGGCACGAAGAACTTGGGCTTGGTGAGGGCAAGCATCAGCTTCTGGTCTTCCTGGAAGCCGTGGCCGGACACGTGGATGCCCTCGCCCTTGCCATAGACCACATGGGCACCGAGCTGCATCAGCCGGTCGATCGTGTTGACCACCGAGATGGTGTTGCCGGGGATCGGGCTGGCCGAGAAGATGATCTTGTCGGTGGACTTCACCTGCACCTGGGGGTGCTCACCACGGGAGATGCGGCTGAGGGCGGCGAGCGGCTCGCCCTGGCTGCCGGTCATCAGCAGCAGGGTCTCGCGGTCAGGCAGATCACGGATCTGCTTGATCGGCACGAACAGATCATCGGGAGCCCGCATGTAGCCCAGCTCGCGGGCCTTGGCGATCACGTTGAGCATGGAGCGACCCAGCAGGCCCACCTTGCGGCCGTTCTTGAGGGCCAGCTCCAGAATCATCGCCACCCGGTGAATCGAGCTGGCGAACGTGGTGATGATCACCCGCCCCTCAGACTGGGCGATGTGGCGATCCAGCACGGGGAACACCGAGCGCTCCGGGGGACAGAAGCCCGGCACCTCGGCATTGGTGGAATCGCTGAACAGGCACAGCACCCCCTGCTCGCCGTAATGGGCGAGACGGGCCATGTCGAAGTGCTCGCCGTCCACCGGGGTGTGGTCGAACTTGAAATCGCCGGTGAAGATCACCGTGCCCACCGGCGTGGTGATGGCCAGCGAGAAGCTGTCGGCCATCGAGTGGGTGTTGCGGATGAACTCCACCGAGAAGTGCTGGCCAACCTTCACCACATCGCGCGGAGCCACCGTCTGGAGAATGGTGCGGTCGGTCACGCCGGCCTCCTCCATCTTGCCGGTGAGCATCGAAAGGGCCAGACGGGGCCCGTAGATCACCGGGATGTTGAAGTTCTTGAGGTGGTGGGCAATGCCACCAATGTGATCTTCATGGCCATGGGTCACCACCATGCCGCGGATGCGCTTCTGGTTCTCGCGCAGATAGCTCGTATCCGGCATCACCACGTTGACGCCGTGCATGCCGTCACTGGGGAAGGCCAGGCCGGCATCCACCAGCATGATGTCGTCGCCATACTCGAACACACAGGTGTTCTTGCCGATCTCGTGCAGGCCGCCGAGGGGAATCACCCGCAGGGCGGGCTGGCGATTAGCGGCGTGGCCGTTGGAGCCAATGGCGCTGGAGCCGTTGCGGGAACCGTGGCGCTGGATGTTGCTGGAGGTCATTCCGATAGGGGTGCCGGAACACTCCGGCAAAACAACAGATGAAGCGGTTGAAGTGAACGGATCAACTGGAGGGGTTGAACGGGAAGCGTGGAACGGAGAGGTTGTGAATGGAGGCTGTGGACGGAAGAGGTGCGCTGAAGCAGGAAGCTGAAGCGGGAGGTCCGGGGCTGGCGGGCGCAGGAGGCGCGGATGCCAGCGGCGGCGGACGTGGGCCTTGGCGTCAGGTGGGACGCAGGGCGGCCAGCACGGTGGTCAGTCGAGTTCTCACGTCGTCATTTGCAGAAACGAGGGGAAGCCTTGGGGAACCCACCGCCCAGCCGCTGAGCTCCAGCGCGGCCTTGACGGGGATGGGATTGGTGGTGCAGAAGAGGGCCTTGCACAGGGGCAGCAACTGCTCGTGCAGAGCCAGGGCGGTGGCGTGGTCGCCGGCGAGGAAGGCCTGCACCAGGCGCTGGATCTGGACGCCGGCCAGGTGGCTGGCCACGCTCACCACACCCACCGCGCCAACGGCGAGCATCGGCAGGGTCAGGGCATCGTCGCCGCTGTAGATCGCCAGGCGCTCGCCGCAGGCAGCCCGCAGCTGGCTCACCTCCTCGGTGGTGCCGCTGGCGGCCTTGAAGCTCACCACATTGGGGAGATCCATCAGCCGGGCCGTGGTGTCGGCGCTGATGCTGGTGCCGGTGCGGCCGGGGATGTTGTAGAGCATCAGCGGCAGCTCGGGCGCCGCCTCGGCCACGGCCCGGAAATGGGCCTCGAGGCCCTCCTGGGGGGGCTTGTTGTAGTAGGGCACAACCACCAGGGCGGCATCGGCGCCGAGGGCCGCCGCCTGGCGGGTGGCCGCCACCGCCTCGGCGGTGCTGTTGCTGCCGCAGCCGGCGATCAGGCTGGCCCGCCCCCCCACGGCCTGCTTGACGGCGGCGAACAGGCGGTGCTCCTCCTCCCAGCTGAGGGTGGGGGATTCGCCGGTGGTCCCGCTCAGCACCAGGCCGTCGGAGCCGTGGTCCACCAGGTGGCTGGCCAGCCGCGCCGCCAGCTCGAGATCCAGCGACCCATCGGCGGCGAAGGGGGTGACCATCGCGGTGATCACCCGGCCGAAGGGGGCGGGGGAAGGGGCGCCGGGGCTGAGGGGAGAGGCGCCGCTCATGCAGACGCTCCGATCGGGGCCGCGGACCCGGCAGCGGCGGCACTCGCGGCACGGGCCGGATCCAGCAGCAGCTCGGCGATCTGGATCGCATTCAGAGCCGCGCCCTTGCGGATCTGGTCACCGCAGAGCCAGAGCTCCAGGGCGTTGGGCTCGCTCAGGTCCTGGCGAATCCGGCCCACCGCCACCGGATCGCGGCCTGTCACATCGGTGGGCATCGGGAAGCGGTTGGCGCCGAAGTCCTCGATCAGCTCCACTCCGGGGGCAACGGCCAGCAGGGCGCGGGCCTCGTCCACCGGGAAGGGCTCCGTGAACTCGATGTTGAGGGCCTCGGAGTGGGCCCGCAGCACCGGGACCCGCACACAGGTGGCCGACACCCGCAGCTCCGGCAGACCCATGATCTTGCGGGTCTCGTGAAGCATCTTCAGCTCCTCCTCGCAGTAGCCGCTCTCCTGCAGCGGCGAGTTGTGCAGGAACAGGTTGAAGGCCAGGGAGTGGGGCAACACCTCGCTCTGGGGCTCGCCGCCGTCCAGCACGGTGCGACTGAGGTCCCGCAGCTCGTCCATCGCCCGGGCCCCGGCACCGCTGGCTGACTGGTAGGTGCTGACCACGATCCGTCGCAGGGGCCGTCGGACCGCCAGCGGCGCCAGGGCCAGGGTCATCAGGATTGTGGTGCAGTTGGGGTTGGCAATGATCCCGTGGTGGGCGAAGGCCGCCTCGGGGTTCACCTCGGGCACCACCAGCGGCACCGTGGGATCCAGGCGGAAGGCGCTGGAGTTGTCGATCACCACGGCACCGGCCGCCGCCGCCACCGGCGCCCACTGCCTGGACACCGAACCGCCGGCGGAGGCCAGCACGAGATCGATGCCGTCAAAGGCCTCGGCGCTCACCGGCTGGATCGTGAGTTGGCGGCCGTTCCACTCCAGGGTCTGGCCGGCGGAGCGGGGCGAGGCCAGCAGCACCAGCTCAGCCACAGGGAACTGGCGCTCGGCCAGCAGGGCCAGCAGTTCCTGGCCCACGGCGCCGGTGGCCCCGAGCACGGCGACGTTGAGGGGGCGCTGGGGCAGGGAGCCTGGGGCGGAGCTGGTCTGGAGGGTGGAGGTCAAGGGCGGCGAGGGGAATGGGCGGGGAGGGTCGCCAGGGGCGGAACCCGGGGGAAAACTGTTGGGGACTGCGTTCGACGCACCCACGGCGGCGGGGTTTGGAAGGGAGCCGGGCTACAGGCCCTCAGGCCCTCAGCAGCGTCATGACCCACGAACCGGGCAGAGATGCAAAGGCCGGGTTGCGGCGAGCCGGATCGGGGTCAGGGAACCCGTGATGTGGCGCGGCGAAGAAGGCAGCGTGGGCGCGGGTGAAACTCGGGGGTAAGAAGGGAGGTGGTGGGAGGAAAGCGAGGCGAGCAGGGGCGGATCGAGGAACGGCGTCTCGAGCGGCAAACCTGTGCGATGTCGCCCACAATACGCGGAGCTGCCGCGCATGGAGCAGACGGCGCTGGCTGGTGACCCAGGCCCGGACGCCCTGGATACCGGTAAGGGGCGGACCGCTTCCTAGGATCGGGGGCTGCCCTGACGATCCGGTCCGGTCGACACCCCCTCCTGAACTCCATGAGTCCTGCCGCCCCTGCGAGCCAAGCCGCCAAGACCGACAAGGCCAAGACGGCGACGTCTGCCAAGGCTGACCCGGCCAAGGCCGATCTGACGGTCACCGCGAGCCCCCGCCCCGGCAGCCGCGTGGCGCTGGAGGTGGCGGTGCCCGGCGACCGCACCCAGGCCAGCCACGAGGCGGCCGTTGAGAAGCTGAGCCGCAGCATCAAGCTGCCCGGCTTCCGCAAGGGCAAGGTGCCCCGGGGCGTGCTGGTGCAGCAGATCGGACCACTGCGCATCCGCGCCACCGCCCTCGAGGAGCTGGTGGACAGCGTCTTCCGCGATGCACTGCAGCAGGCGGATGTGGCGGCGATCGGCCAGCCCTCCCTGGAAGGGGGCTTCGAGGGTCTGCTGGAGCGCTTCGCCCCCGGCGAGGCCCTCACCCTGGTGCTGGAACTGGACGTGGAGCCCACCCCCAGCCTCAAGGCCACCAAGGGCCTCAAGGCGGAAGCCGTGAGCGTCAGCTTCGATCCCGCCCGCGTCGATGAGCTGATCGAGCAGTCGCGGCGCCAGCTCGCCACCCTGGTGCCCGTGGAGGGCCGGGCCGCCGCGGCCGGCGACGTGGCCGTGATCGGCTTCGAGGGCACCTACGTCGACAGCGGCGAAGCGATCGCCGGCGGCAGCGGTGAGGCGATGGAAGTGGAGCTGGAGGAAGGCCGCATGATCCCCGGCTTCGTGGAGGGAATCCTGGGCCTGAAGCCCGGCGACACCAAGACGGTGGAGTGCCAGTTCCCCGATGACTACCCCCAGCAGGACGCCGCCGGCCGCAAGGCCAGCTTCGTGATCAGCCTCAGCGAGCTGAAGACCCGCGAACTGCCCGCCCTGGACGACGCCTTCGCCCAGGAGGCCAGCGACAAGCAGACCCTGGCTGAACTGCGTGCAGACCTTGAGGCCCGCCTCAAGGAGGATGCCGAGCGGCGTCACACCGCCAACCGCCACGAAGCCCTGCTGGAGGCGCTGGTGGAGCAGCTGGAAGTGGAGTTGCCCGAGACCCTGATCCAGCAGGAGATCGTGTCGCTGCTGGAGCAGACCGCCGGTCAGCTGGCCCAGCAAGGGATGGACGTGAAGAAGCTGTTCACGCCCCAGCTGATCCAGAGCCTGCGGGACACCTCGCGCCCCGAGGCCGAGCAGCGGCTCAAGCGCAGCCTGGCCCTCAAGGCCCTGGCCGCCGCCGAGACGATCGAGCTGGCCGCCGAGGAGATCGAGGCCAAGGTGAAGGAGCTGCGCCGCGGCTTCAGCGAGACCGCCAACATCGATCTGGATCGCCTGCGCGAGGCCGTGCAGGAGGACCTGCTGCGCGAGAAGCTGCTGGGCTGGCTGGATGAGCACGCCACCATCACCGAGAAGAGCGAGGGCGAGGACGCCTCGACCGACGCCTGATCGCAGGCCCCGGCCCCGATCGGATCGCCGACCCCTGCGCCCCGGTGGGCGGGAGTCCGTCTCCACCCACCAGGGCGATCCCCACGCGATCCCCATAGATTGGACCGACCGCCCACCCTGTTCCCGCCGGCCGCGTGATCGACGCCTCCCGCCTCCATCCGATCCAAAACCGCTGGCAGGGCCCGCGACCGGACGCGACCTTCATGGGCCGATCCGGGGCCACCGCCCTGGCGGACGCCGGCGGACGACCCGGCGCCTCCCCGGGCGTGCTGCCCACGGTGGTGGAGCAGTCAGGCCGGGGCGATCGGGCCTTCGACATCTATTCGCGCCTGCTGCGCGAGCGAATCATCTTCCTGGGCAGCGGCATCGACGACCAGGTGGCCGACGCCCTGGTGGCCCAGCTGCTGTTCCTCGAGGCCGAGGATCCCGAGAAGGACATCCAGATCTACATCAACTCGCCGGGGGGCTCGGTGACCGCGGGCCTGGCGATCTACGACACCATGCAGCAGGTGGCCCCCGACGTGGTGACCATCTGTTATGGCCTGGCGGCCTCGATGGGCGCCTTCCTGCTCTCGGGCGGCACCAAGGGCAAGCGCCTGGCCCTGCCCAACGCGCGGATCATGATCCACCAGCCCCTCGGTGGCGCCCAGGGCCAGGCGGTGGACATCGAGATCCAGGCCAAGGAGATCCTGTTCCTCAAGGACACCCTCAACCGCCTGATGGCCGAGCACACCGGCCAGCCGCTGGAGAAGATCGCCGAGGACACCGACCGCGACTACTTTCTTTCGCCGGCGGAGGCAGTTGAATACGGCCTGATCGATCGGGTCGTGACCGACGCCAGTGCCGCCGGATTTTCGCCGCACTGACGAGTTCCAATGGCCGGCCTTGTTGAGGACGGTCTTAAGGACTGCTGACGAACCGTGGGATCGGGCCGATCCTGAAATTCAGGGCCCCGCCCACCTCCGCTCCGGCTCCGCGCCGCCCCCTCCGCCCGATGGCCAAGTTCGACGCCCACCTGAAGTGCTCGTTCTGCGGCAAGTCGCAGGACCAGGTGCGCAAGCTGATCGCCGGGCCGGGGGTCTACATCTGCGATGAATGCATCGACCTCTGCAACGAGATCCTCGATGAGGAGCTGGTGGAGGGTCAGGGCAGCGGCAGCCGGCCCGGCAGTGAGGTGAAGGCCAAGGCCCAGCCCAAGAAGGGCCAGAAGCCGGCGCCCACCCTGGCCGAGATCCCCAAGCCCCGCGAAATCAAGGCCTTCCTCGACGCCCAGGTGGTGGGCCAGGAGGAGGCCAAGAAGGTGCTGTCGGTGGCGGTCTACAACCACTACAAGCGACTGGCCTGGCAGGGCGACGGCGAGGGCGAGGCCCGCGAGACCGCCACGCAGCTGCACAAGAGCAACATCCTGCTGATCGGCCCCACCGGCTGCGGCAAGACCCTGCTGGCCCAGACCCTGGCCGAGCTGCTGGATGTGCCCTTCGCCGTGGCCGACGCCACCACCCTCACCGAGGCGGGCTATGTGGGCGAGGACGTGGAAAACATCCTGCTGCGGCTGCTGCAGAAGGCCGACCTGGATGTGGAGCAGGCCCAGCGCGGCATCATCTACATCGACGAGATCGACAAGATCGCCCGCAAGAGCGAGAACCCCTCGATCACCCGCGACGTATCGGGTGAGGGGGTGCAGCAGGCGCTGCTGAAGATGCTGGAGGGCACCGTGGCCAACGTGCCGCCCCAGGGGGGCCGCAAGCACCCCTACCAGGACTGCATCCAGATCGACACCAGCCAGATCCTGTTCATCTGCGGCGGCGCCTTCGTGGGTCTCGAAGACGTGGTGCAGCGGCGCATGGGCCGCAACGCCATCGGCTTCGTGCAGGCCGACGGTCGCGGCCGCCACCGCCAGCAGCGCGACCAGCAGGCCGCCCAGGCCCTGCGCCACCTGGAGCCGGACGACCTGGTGAAGTACGGCCTGATTCCTGAGTTCATCGGCCGCCTGCCGGTGAGCGCCGTGCTGGAGCCCCTGGACACCGACGCCCTGGAGGCGATCCTCACCGAGCCCCGCGACGCCCTGGTCAAGCAGTTCCAGACCCTGCTGAGCATGGACGACGTGCACCTCGACTTCGAGCCGGGGGCGGTGCAGGCGATTGCCCTCGAGGCCCACCGCCGCAAGACGGGAGCGCGGGCCCTGCGCGGCATCGTCGAGGAGCTGATGCTGGATGTGATGTACGACCTGCCCTCCGACCAGAGCGTCAAGAGCTTCACGATCACCCGGGCCCTGGTAGAGGAGCGCACCAGGGGCAAGGTGCTGCCCCATCCGAGCCTCACGGAGCGGGAACAGCAGGAATCGGCCTGAGGCGTCGCCCATGGCCGCCGCCGACCATCTGCAGGTGCCCCGGCAGCACGGCCTGTTCAACCACCACGGCATCGACCTGGGCGATGGCACGGTGGCCCACTACCTGGAGGGCCGCCAGATCCTGCGCAGCCCGCTGGAGGAGTTCAGCCGCAGCGAGCCGGTGAGCGTGGTGGCCTACACGGAGCCCTGCTCACCGGTGGGCGTGACCCTGCGGCGGGCCATGGGCCGGCTGGGGGAGCAGAACTACAACCTGCTGTTCAACAACTGCGAGCACTTCGCCCACTGGTGCAAGACCGGCCGCCACCGCAGCGCCCAGGTGGAGGGCTGGCTGCACACCGGCAGCCTCGGCGCCCTGGCCCTCGGCCAGTTCGTGCCGGCGGCGCTGCTCACTGGCGTGCGGGTGCTGCTGCGCCAGGGCCTGAAGCTGGATGGCCAGCAGCTGGAGCAGGGCCGAGCCCTGGCGGCCCGCAGCCTGGAGCAGCTCGACGGCCTGCGGCTGAAGCTGCAGCAGAAACTGGAGGAGGAGCTGGCCCGGGCCGAGGCCCGCTGGGGCGAGGGCAGCGCCGGCACAGGTCTGGGTCCCGACCAGTTCGCGGGCCTGCGGCTCGCGGCCCAGAAGCTGGCCGATCAACTCTCGGAGGTGGAGGAGCTGGAGGCCAAGCTGGAGCGACTGCTGGGGCCAGAGCCCGACGGCGACCCCCGGTAGCCTGGTTCTTCGGCCCGGCGCCGGCAGCGCCCCCAGAGCCGCCATGAGCATCGCGATGCGTTCGGGCTACCAGCCGCTGCACCACAAGTACCGGCCCCAGCGCTTTGACCAGCTGGTGGGGCAGGAGGCGATCGCGGCCACCCTGGGCAACGCCCTGCGCCAGAACCGGATCGCGCCGGCCTACCTGTTCAGCGGCCCGCGCGGCACCGGCAAGACCTCCAGCGCCCGCATCCTGGCTCGCTCGCTCAACTGCATCGCCAGCGACGGGCCCACGCCCGAACCCTGCGGCACCTGCGAGCTGTGCGTGTCGATCGCGGCCGGCAACGCCCTCGATGTGATCGAGATCGACGCCGCTTCCAACACCGGCGTCGACAACATCCGCGAGCTGATCGAGCGCTCCCGCTTCGCGCCGGTGCAGGCCCGCTGGAAGGTGTATGTGGTGGACGAGTGCCACATGCTCTCCACCGCCGCCTTCAACGCCCTGCTCAAGACCCTGGAGGAGCCGCCGCCCCGGGTGGTGTTCGTGCTGGCCACCACCGACCCCCAGCGAGTGCTCCCCACGATCCTCAGCCGCTGCCAACGCTTCGACTTCCGGCGGATTCCGCTGGAGGCCCTGGAGCGGCACCTGGCCTGGATCGCCGAGCAGGAGTCGATCGGCATCACCCCCGAGGCGCTGCACGTGGTGGCCCAGCGGGCCCAGGGCGGCCTGCGGGATGCCGAGAGCCTGCTGGACCAGCTCAGCCTGCTACCGGCCCCGATCGAGCCGATTGCGGTGTGGGAACTGGTGGGGGCGGTGCCGGAGCAGGAGTTGCTGACCCTGGCCGAAAGCCTGGCCGGCGCCGAACCCCTGGGGGTCATTGATGCCAGCCGGGAGCTGCTCGAGCGGGGCCGTGAACCCGGCGCCGTGCTGCAGGGCCTGGCGGGCCTGCTGCGGGATCTGGTGCTGGCGGGCGTGGCCCCCGATCGCCTCGAACTCACGGGCTTCTCGCCCCAGTTCCGCCCACAGCTGCCGGAGCTGGCGCGCCGCATCGGCAAGGCGCGGCTGCTGCAGTGGCAGGCCCAGCTGCGGGGCAGCGAGCAACAGCTGCGCCAAAGCGTCCAGCCGCGGCTGTGGCTGGAGGTGCTGCTGCTGGGCCTGCTGGCGGAGGCAGCTCCAGCTCTGGCGGCAGCTGGCACCAGGGCCCCAGCCAGTCGACCCGTGCCAGGTGTTGACGCCGGGCGGCCCGGAGCGGCCCGTGGCAGTGAGGGCAGTGGGGCTGCTGCTGGGGCCGACCGAACCCCCCTGGGCCCTGGCAGCGGCCAGGGCGGCGGGCAGAACGTCCAGAGCGGACTGAGCAGTGCAGAGCCAGAGGCACCCCCAGCGCCTGCGGGCGGGGCACCCGCACACCAGGCCGTCGCCAGCACCCCGGCTCCGCCGATCAGCGCTGAAGCGCCGCCGCCGATCCCGACGACGGCCAACCTGGCCGAGCTCTGGCAGCAGATCCTGGCTGGGCTGGAGCTGCCCTCCACGCGGATGCTGCTCTCGCAGCAGGCGGTGCTGGCCCGGCTGGATCAGCAGCGGGCGGTGGTGCAGGTGGCCGGCAACTGGATGGCCATGGTGCAGAGCCGTCTGCCCCTGCTGGAGAAGGCCGTGGCCCAGGCGCTCGGCAGCCCGCGGCAGGTGGTGCTGGAGGGCGGCAGGGCCCTGGAGCAGGGAGCAACGGGGCTGCCCGCAGACACCGGCAGGCCGAGCGCAGGGATGGCCAGTGCGGCAGCTCCTCACCGGGCCATGCCGAACCCGACGGCATCGAGCCCAACGGCCCCAACCCCAGCAGCCCAAGGGGAGCCCCCGGCTGCGCCAACCCTGGCGCCGCCTGTGCCCACCGGTCGACCGCCGACCCAGCCCAGGCCGGCCCCAGCCACCACCGCAATCCCAGCCAGTGGCTCGACTCCGCCCAGTGCCGCGCCGCCGGCCAGCGCAGCGACCGCCGGACAGCCGATGGCCACCACCCTGCTGGACGAGAAGGCCCGGCGGCTGGCGGACTTCTTCAACGGCGAGGTGATCCAACTGGATGGTCCACCCCTGGACGACGAGGAGTCCGCCGCCTGAACCGCCGTAGCTGACGGGGGCTCAAGGGCTGACACTTCAGCGATAATCCCAAACCCAGGAGCACGACGCGGCCGTGAACCATCTCCCGTCGGACGACTACCTGGAACTGCAGAGAGTGCAGCGGGAACTGGCTGCCACCCGAGGCAAGATCAGCGAACTGGAGGAGCTGATCAACGAGGTTCCGGAGATCTACGAGCGCAAATTCGACCAGAAACTGCAGCCCCTTGTGGAGGACGTGCGCCTGCTGTCGGAGCGGAACCAGGCCCTGAGGGAGCAGCTGCGCCACGCCCTCAGCCCGGCGGCAGCGGACGCCGCGCCCCCCCCTGCCACGCCGGCCGCCCCCGACGCCGAAGCCGCAGCCACTGGGCCTGCTGCGCCCGCCCAGTCCATCGAAGAGGCCGCGCCACCCCCGCCCCCCAGCCAACCCCAACGGCAGCGGAGCGGGAAGCGGCCCGCCAGCCGGCTGGCTTGGCCCCGGCGTTGGCGCTGGCCGCAGTTGGCCTGGCCCAACCTGCGCTGGCCCCAGCAGACCCAGCCGCCGCGTCCCCTGAGGCTGGCCCTGCTGGCGGCCGCAGGCGTGGGCGTGGTGGGCGGACTGGCACTGCAGCAGTGGCGCGTCTACTCAAGCGGCGACAGGTCTGCCGGCAGCCGTGCCGCAGGCGGTGCCGACAGCGGCATCGCTGGTCGGGACGCGCAGTCGGGGCTGATCCTGGAGCTTCGCAGCCCCAGCGAAACCTGGCTGGACGTGCGCAACCTGCGCGGCGCCCCGCTCTACTCCGGCCTGTTCAGCGGCGAACGGCGCTTCCCCATTGGCCAGGGCCTGCGCCTCAATGCCGGCAAGCCGGAGCTGGTGAGGATCCGCATCGGCGACGGCCCCGAGCGCGGCCTGGGCCATCCCGGCTGGTGGGTATGGCACAGCTTCGGGCCGGACGGTCGCCAGGGCATCAAGCCGTAGGGCCAGCGCGCACGGCTGCCGGACCCAGTCCCCAACCCATTCGCCTCAGGAGGCCTGCGACCGGAGATCTCCCTCCTCCGGCTCTGGCCCGGCTGGAGCCTCGGCGCCCTGATCCCCCAGGTGCAGGGTCTTGGCCCAGACCAGGCGCTTGGGCAGCAGCGCCATGCGCAGGGTGGTCCAGGGGATCACCGCGAACCAGTGGCCCAGATAGACGATGCCCAGGGCCAGATTGAGAGGCCCCATGGGCGGCAGCGCCGGCCCCTCGCTGGGCCGCCGGCAGCCCTGGAGGATGCCGCCACCGGAGAGCGCGAAGGCCACGATCGAGAGGGGCCAGATCGCCGGTGCGGTGCCGGTGAGGGCAGCGCCGATCAGGTCGGTCACCGCCAGCAGCGGCAGGACGTACTGGAGCAGGAAGAAGCAGGCGAGATCGAGCTTGCGGGCGGCGGAGAGCCGATCACCGGTGAGCCCGGGCCAGTAGTCGAAGAAGCGCTGCAGACCGCCCTCGGCCCAGCGCTGGCGCTGGCGCCACAGGGCCGCCAGGGAGGTGACGGCCTCCTCCTGCACCGGCGGATCCCAGACGATGCCCACGGCGGTGCCGTCAAGCAGCAGCCGAAAGCTGAGGTCGAGGTCATCGGTGACGGTGGCCTCGTTGAAGCCGCCGCAGGCGAGCACCAGGTCGCGGCGCAGCAGCTGGCCGTTGCCGCGCAGCTCCACCACACCACCCGCGGCCAGCCGGCCCTGCTGGATCAGGGCATCGAGCGCCATCTCCATCGCCTGGGCGCGGGTGAGGAGGTTGCGCTCGGCGTTCACCACGGCCTTGCGCAGCTGGACCGCCCCCCAGCCGCCGGCCTCGGCGTAGGGCACCAGCCGCTCGAGCGCCTCCGGCTGGAGCTCGGCATCGGCATCCAGCACCATCAACCAGCGGCCCTGGAGCCGGGGCAGCACCGCATTGAGGGCACCGGACTTGCCGCCACCCGCATCGCGGCCGCGGTGCAGGACCTGCAGCTGGGGATAGCGGAGCTGAAGCTCGGCCAGGCGCTCGGGGGTGCGGTCCTCACTGCCGTCGTCCACCACCCAGATCTGCAGCCGGCCGTCGGGATAGCGCACCTGGGCCAGCCGCTCCACCAGCCGACCGACCACAGCCTCCTCGTCGCGGGCGGCCACCACCAGATCCACCGCCGGCGGGTCCGGAGGATCGGCCTCCGGAGCTGAGGCGGGCGCGGGCACGGGGTTGCGCCGCGGCGCCAGGAACACGGTGCGCAGGCCGTAGCCGCCCAGCAGCAGGGTGAGGGTGATCGAGGGCACCAGGCTGGCCAGCCCCGCGAGCCGGTGGGGCAGGATCCCCGCGGCCAGGCAGCAGAGCAGGAACAGGGCCGCCTTGGGCCGGCGGGCTTCTGTCGCGGTGCCGCCGGCAGCCATGGCTCCTCCAAGGGTGGCAGGACTCTAAGGGCCGTTCCCAAGGCCCTGAATCGGCAGGAGGGCCGTGCCCGGGTAATAGCGGGCCAGGATGCGCTCCAGGCTCCAGCCCCGGGCCGCCAGGTCAATGGCCCCCGCCTGGGACAGGCCGGCGCCGTGGCCGAAGCCGCCGCCGCTGACACGCCAGACTCCCGGCCCCTCCGGCGTCAGGGTGAACAGGGTGCTGGGCAGCTGGCGCAGGCTGCGGCGGATGCCATCGAGCCGCAACACCTGGCGACCGGCACTGCCGGTGATCGCCAGGGCCAGGACCCGGCCACTGGGGCCCCGCTCCAGCACCGTCAGCTGGCGCACCTCCCCCAGGGCCCTGCCGGCCGGCCCCAGGGCCTCGCGGATCTGCTGGCGGTCCAGGCGGCGCTGCCAGCGGTAGCGGGGGTGGTCGGCCCCGTACCCGGCTGGAGCGGTGCGCTGCAACAGGGCCGGCAGGGAGAGCGCCGGATCCAGCGGCAGCGGATAGGCCGCCACGAACGGCGCCGGGCCATCGGCGAAGGCCTGCAGGTAGGGCAGCGGCTCGCCGCGCCACACCTCCTCAAAACCTGCCGCCACCCCGCCATTGGTGGCGTGATAGACGGCATGGATCGGACGGCCCTGCCAGCTCAGCACTCGCCCCGCCGTGGTGGTGATGGCAGCCCGCACCGCTGGCCCCGCCTGGCGGGGATCGCCGTAGACCTGGCACTGGGTGTCGGCGCAGAGGTGGTAGCCGTCCACGGCGAAGCGGTGGCTGTTGCGCAGGGCCCAGGTGCGGGCCAGCACGGCCTGGGCCGCCAGGGCCGCCGCCGGGGCGCCGGCCCCGATCTCATGGGGCACCACGCCCTGGAGGTAGCGCTCCAGAGGCACCTGCTCCACCAGGCTCCAGCTGCCGTAGGCATCGCTCTGGAGCCGGAAGGGCCCGCGGAACACCCCATCGCCCCAGCGCAGCCCCCCTGGCACCCGGATCTCCAGGGGTCCCTGCAGGGGTTTCGGCCCCCCGGGGGAGGCCAGCACCAGGGCGCTCCGCGCCGTCACCTGCTGGCTCTCGGCGCGGGCGGTGTGGCCGGGGGGAGCAGGGGTGTCCGCCGGCGCCCACACCTCCCAGTCGCCGGGATGGGCGATGCGGGACTCCACACCCTGCTGGCGCCAGCTGAGGGCGGCCTGCTCGGCGGTCTCGAAGCTGGGGAAGGGGCCGAGCACCGTGCGGGACAGGCGGATAGGCCTGGGCAGGGGCTCTGCCCGCCAGCGCAGCTCCAGTCGCGGAGCCGAGATCCGCAGACCGCCCGCATCCACCACATCGATGGTGCCCTCGGCGGCGGTGAGCACCAGGGGTAGTGTGGTTGCTGCACTTGAGGCCAGCTTCGGACCGAGATGGGCCGCCAGGGCCACCCACAGCACCGGTCGCTCGGCCGTGACCGCGGGGGGTTCCGGCACCGACCAGTGGGTCAGGGTCTCCTGGGGAAGCGGCTCCCCGTTCAGGGCTTGCTCGGCCCGGCAGCCGGGAGCCAGGGTCACCAGAGCCAGGACCAGTGCGGCCGGCAGCACCGGCCGCAGGGAACCGCGAGCCCGCCAAGCCGAGCTCGCCTGCCTGGAACGCATCGACATCAAGACTGGCGGTGGGGGGCCTCGACGCTAGGGGGTGTTGGCGGATGGCACTTCCGCGTCGTACCTTCATTGTTTGTGCCAGAGCGCGTAGACATGCCGAAGCTCAAGACCCGCAGAGCAGCCGCTAAGCGGTTCAAGGCCACCGGCAGCGGGAAGTTCATGCGCCGGCACGCCTTCCGCAATCACCTGCTCGACCACAAGAGCCCGAAGCGCAAGCGCCACCTCGGCACGATGGCCGTGGTCGACGAGCGCGATGCGGACAACGTGCGCGCCATGCTCCCCTACAGCTGACCGCTGCGCTGACCTGCCCGACCACCCACACCTGAGATCCACCCATGGCCCGCGTTAAGAGGGGCAACGTCGCCCGCAAACGCCGCAACAAGATCCTGCGCCTGGCGCGCGGGTTCCGCGGCGGCAACGGCTCCCTGTTCCGCACCGCGAACCAGCGGGTCATGAAGGCCCTCTGCAACGCCTACCGCGACCGTCGCCGCCGGAAGCGTGACTTCCGTCGCCTCTGGATCGCCCGCATCAACGCCGCAGCTCGCCTGAACGGGCTGAGCTACAGCCGCCTGATCGGTGGCCTCAAGAAGGCCGACGTGCAGCTGAACCGCAAGATGCTGGCCCAGCTGGCCGTGCTTGACCCCGCCAGCTTCACCAGCGTGGTCGGCGCCGCGAAGGCCTGAGGGCGCAACGGTAGGCCCCATGGACTTCTCCCTGCCTCAGGCCTACCTGATCGGTCTGATCCTGCTCCTGGGCAGCGCCGCCGTGGTGGTGGCCCGTCAGATCCTGCGCGTGCGGCGCGATGAGGCCGCCTTGGCCCGGCTCGAAGCCGAGGTTCAGGGCGGCCAGCGATCCGCCGCCGATCTCTACGAGCTGGCCTCGGTGCAGCTGCGCAAGCGGCTGTATGGCCAGGCCGCCGACAACCTCAAGCAGGCGCTCAAGCGCGCCGGCAACGAGCCCCTCGAGGCCCAGGCGGTGATCGAAAACGCCCTGGGCTTCGCCCTGGCGGCCCAGAACAACTACCCCGCTGCGGTCCGCCATTACCGCGCCGCCCTCAAGGCGAAGGCGGACTACCCGGTGGCCCTCAACAACCTGGCCTTCGCGCTCGAGAAGCAGCAGAAGCAGGAGGAGGCCCGCGAGGCCTACACCAAGGTGCTGGAGCTGGACAGCGCCAACCGCACCGCTCGCAAGCGCCTCAAGCGCCTGGAACGCCGGACGGCGGCCTGAGCTTCCGGACGCCAGTCGAGTGCCAGAAGAGCCACGTTCACTGACCACAAGAAAGCCGCCCCTGGGGGCGGCTTTTTGCTGGCATCCAGGCCGACACGTTCAATCGTGCGGCTGGCTCGGCAGGGCAGATCGGTGCCCGAACGAGCCAACCGGGCCCAGCTGCATGCTACTGGAGCCTCACCAGAGGCCGCGAATCTCCTGACGGTTCTGAAGGGGGGACGCCGGCGGCTGGACCGGCGCCGCCGGGTTGAGCACCAGCTGGCCGCCGGGATGGGTGAGACGCGGCGCCACCCAGCCGCTGAGGTTGATGGCCTGCAGGCCCAGGAAGGCGCCCCCCAGCTCAAGCCCGGCCACGTCGCACTGGCAGAGCACCAGCAGATCGAGCTGATCGGACTTGGCGTTGAGGTTGCCCTGCACCGGGGTGACCACCGAGCCCACGGTCATCTCGCCGCGCACATCCACCATCTGGCCGAAGGCCGTGATGCTGGCCAGGTTGAGGGCCACCGGCACCGAGGCGCCGCCATCGAAGGGCTGGTAGGTGCCGCTCCAGTTACGGGGCATGGTCTGGGCCAGGGCTGAGGCCCGGGCGGCCGGATCGAAGGTCTCGACCGGAGACAGGGTGCCGAGCAGGTAGGTCTCGGCAGCCTGGGGCGAACCGGCGGGAGGGTTGTAGGGCACGTAGCCGCCCACCGGCACGGGACTGCCCACCGGCAGGGAGTTGGCGGCGGCCAGGAGGAGGGGAAGCACGACGACACCAGGCGTTGGAGCCAGGCTAGGGGCAAAGGCCGCGTTGGGAAGGGCTGCGCGGTACCTTCGCTGAATGGCCCAGCCCACTCCCTTCGCCCCGGCGGACTACCCCGATCCCCTGGTGATCGGCGGGCGCCGCTTCCGCAGCCGGCTGATGACCGGCACGGGCAAATACCCCAGCCTGCAGGCGATGCAGACCAGCCTGGAGGCCAGCGACTGCGACATCGTGACGGTGGCGGTGCGCCGCGTGCAGAGCCAGGCCGCGGGCCACGAGGGCCTGATGGAGGCGATCGACTGGCGGCGGATCTGGATGCTGCCCAACACCGCCGGCTGCGCCACGGCCGAGGAGGCGATCCGGGTGGCTCGGCTCGGCCGCGAGCTGGCCAAGCTGGCCGGCCAGGAGGACAACAGCTTCGTGAAGCTGGAGGTGATCCCCGACTCCAGGCACCTGCTGCCGGACCCGATCGGCACCCTGGAGGCGGCCGAGCAGCTGGTGAAGGAGGGCTTCACCGTGCTGCCCTACATCAATGCCGATCCGCTGCTTGCCAAGCGGCTGGAGGACGTGGGCTGCGCCACCGTGATGCCACTGGGCTCCCCGATCGGCTCGGGCCAGGGCATCCGCAACGCCGCCAACATCGCTCTGATCATTGAGAACGCCCGCGTGCCGGTGGTGGTGGACGCCGGCATCGGCGTGCCGAGCGAGGCGGCCCAGGCGATGGAGATGGGGGCCGACGCCCTGCTGATCAACAGCGCCATCGCCCTGGCCGGGGATCCGCCGGTGATGGCCAGGGCCATGGCGCTGGCCTGGCAGGCCGGCAGGGCCGCGCTACAGGCCGGCCGGCTGCCGGTGCGGGCCCAGGCCAGTCCGAGCTCCCCCGTCCAGGGACGCATCGGCACGTGAAGCTTCCGGGCGGGGCGCCGTTGTCCTTGCCAGCACTCCGTAGGGTCGCCTGAACCACATACCCGTGCCATGCAGGTCACCGAAGAGGACGGCGGCAAGCTGAATGCCTTCGCCAAGGAACCCCGCATGCAGGTGATGGAAGCGGGGGAAGGCGGCCCTGCCAGCAGTCGCCTGCTGCTGATTGGCGGGGCGCTGCTGGTGCTGCTGCTGGTGGCGGTGGCCGTGGGGATCAGCTGAGGGGACGCCAGACGCCTGTAGTAGCTTGCCTTCCAAGGAGCGCTCGCTCATCCAGCAGGAGTTCAGGTGAAGGTTCTCGTTCTCGGCGGTGACGGCTTCTGCGGCTGGCCCTGCGCGGTGAACCTGGCCGAGGCGGGCCACGACGTGGTGATCGTCGACAACCTCAGTCGCCGCAAGATCGACATCGACCTGGAGGTTGAGTCGCTCACGCCGATCGCCACGATCGGGGAGCGGCTGCGGGCCTGGGAGCAGGTGGGCGGCAAGGCGATGCGCTTCGTGCACCTCGACATCGCCCAGGACTACGACCGCCTGCTGGAGCTGCTGCGCAGCGAGAGGCCCAGCTCGGTCGTGCACTTCGCCGAGCAGCGGGCGGCTCCCTATTCGATGAAGAGCAGCGCCACCAAGCGCTACACCGTCGACAACAACGTCAACGGCACCCACAACCTGCTGGCCGCCATCGTCGAGAGCGGCCTGGACGTCCACATCGTCCACCTGGGCACGATGGGGGTCTACGGCTACGGCTCCCACCGCGGCGCCACGATTCCCGAGGGCTACCTCACGGTGGAGGTGCCCCAGGCCGATGGCAGCCGCTTCACCGAGAAGATCCTGCACCCCACGGATCCTGGCAGCGTTTACCACATGACCAAGACGCTCGATCAGCTGCTCTTTTACTACTACAACAAGAACGACGGCATCCGCGTCACCGACCTGCACCAGGGCATCGTGTGGGGCACTAACACCGACCTCACCGAGCGGGATCCGCGCCTGACCAACCGCTTCGATTACGACGGCGACTACGGCACGGTGCTGAACCGCTTCCTGATGCAGGCGGCGATTGGCTACCCGCTCACGGTGCACGGCACCGGCGGCCAGACCCGCGCCTTCATCCACATCCGCGACTCGGTGAAGTGCGTGCAGCTGGCCCTGGAGCATCCGCCGGTCGCCGGCGAGAAGGTGAAGATCTTCAACCAGATGACCGAGAGCCACCAGGTGGGCGAGCTGGCCCGCAAGGTGGCTGGCCTCACCGGCGCCCAGATCAACTACCTGCCCAATCCCCGCAAGGAGGCGATCGAGAACGACCTGATCGTGGACAACCGCTGCTTCATCGAGCTGGGCCTCAGGCCCACCACCCTTGATGACGGCCTGCTGGCCGAGGTGGTGGATGTGGCCCGCCGCTGGGCCGACCGCTGCGACCGCAGCCGCATCCCCTGTGTCTCGACCTGGACCCAGGCCCAGGCCGTGGCGATCCAGTCCGCCTGAGCCGGCGCGACCCCTCCCGGTTCCCCTCTGCAGGCGGTTCTCCCTTGAAGATTGCCCTGTTCACCGAGACCTTCCTGCCAAAGGTCGACGGCATCGTCACCCGCCTCACCAAGACGATCCAGCACCTTGTGGCCGCCGGCGATGAGGTGCTGGTCTTCTGCCCAGAGGGCGCACCTGCCAGCTACCTGGGCGCCCGGGTGGTGGGGGTGCCGGCCCTGCCCCTGCCCCTTTACCCCGAGCTGAAGCTGGCCCTGCCGCGGCCCTCGGTGTCGGAGGCGCTCGAGGCCTTCGGGCCGGATCTGGTGCACGTGGTGAACCCGGCGGTGCTGGGGCTGGGGGGCATCTGGCTAGCAAAGACCCGCAGCATTCCGCTGGTGGCCAGCTACCACACTCACCTGCCCAAGTACCTGGAGCACTACGGGCTGGGGATGCTGGAGCCAGTGCTGTGGGAGCTGCTCAAGGCGGCCCACAACCAGGCCCAGCTCAACCTCTGCACCTCCACGGCGATGGTGGCGGAGCTGAGCGAGCGGGGCATCCAGCACACGGCCCTGTGGCAGAGGGGGGTGGACACCGAGCTGTTCCGGCCCGAGCTGCGCAGCCAGTCCATGCGCGAGCGGCTGCTGGGGGGCCGCAGCGACACGGACCAGTTGCTGCTTTACATCGGCCGCCTCTCGGCCGAGAAGCAGATCGAGCGCATCCGGCCAGTGCTCGATGCCCTGCCCGGGGCGCGGCTGGCGCTGGTGGGGGATGGGCCCTACCGCCAGCAGCTGGAAACCCTGTTCGCCGGCAGCGCCACCACCTTCGTGGGCTACCTGGCCGGGGAGGAGCTGGCGTCCGCCTACGCCAGCGCCGACGCGTTCCTGTTCCCCAGCAGCACGGAGACCCTGGGCCTGGTGCTGCTGGAGGCCATGGCCGCTGGCTGTCCCGTGGTGGGTGCCAACCGGGGCGGCATCCCCGACATCGTGACCGATGGCGAGAACGGCTGCCTGTATGAGCCCGAGGGCGGAGATGGCGGCGCCGGCAGCCTCACCGCCGCCACCCTGCGGCTGCTGGGGGATGGCAGCCAGCGCCAGCAACTCCGCCAAAACGCACGCCAGGAGGCGGAGCGCTGGGGCTGGGTCGGGGCCACCGAGCAGCTGCGCGGCTACTACCGGCAGGTCTTGAACGGCAGCCGTCGGCCGGCCCTCGTGGGCTGAGGCAGCTCAGCGAGCCTGAAATTAGCCGGCTTTGGGCCGGGCCCCATCCGCCGCCAGGGAGCCGCGGAACCAGGTGGTCATCAGGGCCTTCACCATCGGCGCCGCGACCGTGCCGCCGTAGCCGCCGCTGTTCTCGCCGAAGGCCACAATCACCAGGCTGGGCTTGTCAGCCGGCGCATACCCCCCGAACCAGGCATGGTCCGGCCGGGGCGGATCTTCGCCAGTGCCGGTCTTGCCGGCCACGGGCGGCAAGGACGGATCGTTGAGCACCTTGCCGGTGCCCTCGGTCACCACATCGCGCAGGCCCTTGCGCAGCACCCGCAGGGTGTCGGGCCGCAGGCCGAGCCACACCCGCTTGGTCGGCTTCTCCACCAGGTGGGGCGTCACCAGCCAGCCGCCGTTGGCGATGGCCCCGTAGAGCCGTGCCATCTGGATCGGGGTCACCGTGACCGCACCCTGGCCGATGGCGGAGGTGATCGTGTCCACGGGGGTCCAGGGCTCCCCCAGTACCCGCCGCTTCCAGGCCGCGTCCCCCAGCAGACCCTCGGTCTCCTCGTTGCTCAGCTCCACCCCGGTGAGGCTGCCGTAGCCCAGGCGCCGGGCCGCCTGGAACAGCTGGTCGGGGCCCACCTTGAGGCCGAGCTGGTAATAGAAGCTGTTACTGCTCACCGCCAGGGCGAAGGGATAGCCAATCGCGCCGAAGGCGCCATGGTCGGCGTAGCACTGGCCGTAGTAGCAGAAGGAATTCATCGTCGGCAGGGTGCCGTTCGCGGGCAGTGCGCCCGATTCGATGCCAGCGATCGTGGTGACGACCTTGAAGGTGCTGGCGGGCGGGAAGCCCTGGAAGGCGCGGTTGAGCATCGGCGCCTCGGGCCGGCTCAGGTCGTTCCACTGGGCCGTGGTGGGACCGGTGGAAAAGATGTTGGGATCGAAGGTGGGGCGGCTGGCCATGGCCCGGATCGCGCCAGTTTGGGGATCCATGGCGATGATCGCCCCCTTGCGCACGCCGTCGAGGGCGCGCTCGGCCGTCTTCTGCAGCTCCAGGTCCAGGGTGAGGCGCAGGTCCTTGCCGGCGCGGGCCTGCTTGTCGCCCAGCACCCGCTGCACCTGGCCAGCGGCGTTCACCTCCAGCTGCTGGCCGCCCCACTCGCCGCGAAGGGTGGATTCGAACACCCGCTCCACACCGCTGCGGCCGATGCGGTCCTGCACCCGGTAGCCCTTCTCGGCGAGCTTGTCGTACTCCTCCGCGGTGACCGAGCTGGTGTAACCCAGCACATGGGCGGCGAGGCTGCCGTAGGGATAGGCCCGCAGGTAGTCGACATCCACCTCGGCGCCGGCCAGATTCGGGGCCTGCTCGCGGAAGCGCAGCACCTGCTCGGGCCTGAGGTTGCCCGCCAGCTCGATCCGGTAGCCCTCGTTGTTGCGGCCGGCGCGGCGCTGCCGATCGAGCTCAGACGCCGGCACCCCCACCAGACTGGCCAGGCGGTCGCGCAGGCCGGGCCACTGGCCGTCGCTGACCAGACGGGGCTGGATGTAGAGGTTGTAGGTGAGCCTGCTGGAGGCCAGCACCCGCCCGTCGTGGTCGAGGATGCGGCCGCGCATCGGATTGCGCGGCACCAGCCGGATGCGGTTCTCGTCGGCCAGGGCCAGGTTCTCGCGGCCGTGCAGGATCTGCAGCCACACCAGGCGGGCCACCATGGCCCCGCTGAACAGCAGCACAACCACCAGCAGCACCACCGGCTGCTGCTGCATGCCGGTGTGGCGGGTGGAGGGGGCGATGGCGCCGAAGCCCCGCACCATCAGGGTTGCTCCCCGCCGGCTAGCTCCAGGCGCTGCTCCAGCAACCGCAGGCGGGCGTCGATCCGCGCCAGGGTCGCCTGCAAGACCGCCCGCTCCGGGCCCGTGGCCTGGGCCGCGGCGCTGGACGCCGAACCGCTGGAGCTCGAACCGCTGGACGTCGAACCGCTTGATGGTGACGACTCCGCCGGCACGTCCTGGACACTCACCTTGATCACGGGATTGCCCAGGCCGGGCTGAAGCCGGTCGAGGTTCTCGCGCACGCCGCGGGCAGCCGGCTCGCCCTCCTGCTTGAGCTGGGCCAGGGGGTCCCCACCGGCGGTGAACACCTCAACCACCCCCTGGGGCCCGGACCTACGGGCCCGCTCCACGACGGCCATGCCCATCGGCAGAACGTCCTGCATCAGGGCCAGACGCAGGGCATCGAGGGGATCAGCCGCCATGGCACACCGGACGGGCCGGTCACGCGCAGAGTCCCTCCAGTCTGCAGGGCCCGGGGCTCAGGGCGTGCGGCCGGTGCCGGGCTGGGCGATACCGGACTTATCGATGCCGGGCTGGACAATCTGCTGACGGCAGAACTGCTGGGCCCCGAGCCACCAGCCCACGGAGCCGGCCAGCACCAGCGCGGCCGTGGCCGGCAGCAGGGCCTGACGGGTGGTGGGCAGGGCCAGCCACTCGCCCCAGTCGCGCAGCAGGCGCTCCCGATCGAAGCGGCGCCGCTCGCTGGTCTGCTGTCGCTGGCGCCGCCGCAGGGCCTTGGCCACCCAGCGCTCGAAGGCCCGCTTCTTGGTCACGGCCATCTTGCGCTCCACCTCCAGCAGGTGGCCGGCGCTGAGCTCAGGGTTGAAGGTGCTGATCAGCTCCAGGCTCTTGAGGAACATCTCCACCGCCCCTTCCTTCACGGCGAGCTCCTCGGCCGGCAGCTGGTCCCAGGCGAGCTCGGGGTAGAAGCGCTGGCGGTTGCGGGCGATCTGGTCCTCCGGCAGCTGGCCGGGCTCCCGCAGCCAGCGGTCGGTGTTGGTGTCGAAGCGACGCCAGTAGAGGAAAGGATTGAGGTAGATGACCTTGCCGGCCAGCTCAATGCTGTCCTGCTGGAGTCGGCGCTGCAGCTGGAGGTCCTGCTGAGGGGCGGCGGTCAAGACTCCAAGGCCGAGGGCCCCGAGGGTAACGGAGGGCCCCCGGACTGGCCAGCGACCGGCCGCGCCTCAGGGGCCGTTGCTGGGCCTCACTCCCACTCGATCGTGCCGGGGGGCTTGCTGGTGATGTCGA
This sequence comes from Vulcanococcus limneticus LL, assembly GCF_002252705.1. Lineage (GTDB taxonomy): Bacteria > Cyanobacteriota > Cyanobacteriia > PCC-6307 > Cyanobiaceae > Vulcanococcus > Vulcanococcus limneticus. Next base: position 5,442 of record NZ_NQLA01000022.1, on the reverse strand, counting down.
GCACCACCCGGTTCACGCCCTTCACCTCGTTGACGATCCGGTTGGAGATGGTTTCCAGCAGGTCGTAGGGCAGGCGCGACCAGTCGGCCGTCATGCCGTCCTCCGACGACACGCAGCGCAGCACCACCGGGAAGGCGTAGGTGCGCTTGTCGCCCATCACGCCCACGCTGCGCACCGGCAGCAGCACGGCGAAGGCCTGCCACACCGCGTTGTAGAGGCCGGCGGTCTTGATCTCCTCGCGCACGATCAGATCGGCATCCCGCAGGATATTGAGCTTCTCGGCGGTCACCTCGCCCAGGATCCGGATCGCCAGGCCGGGGCCCGGGAAGGGATGGCGCCCCACGATCTCCTCGGGCAGGCCCAGGCTGCGGCCCACCTTGCGCACCTCGTCCTTGAACAGACGGCGCAGCGGCTCGACCAGCTTGAATTGCAGATCCTTCGGCAGGCCGCCGACGTTGTGGTGGCTCTTGATCTTCACCGCCACCCGCTCGCCGGTTTTGGGGTCAATGCCGGTGCCAGCGCTCTCGATCACATCCGGGTAGAGGGTGCCCTGGGCCAGGTAATCGAAGGGGCCGAGCCGCTTGCTCTCCTCTTCGAACACACGGATGAATTCGGTACCGATCAGCTTGCGCTTCTCCTCAGGATCGGTGACGCCTGCGAGCTTGTTGATGAAGCGATCGCGGGCATTGATGTACTCCACATTGATGTGGAAGCGCTTGTCAAAGAACTCCACCAGGAACTCGGGCTCGCCCTTGCGCATGAAGCCCTGATCGATGAACATGCAGGTGAGCCGATCGCCGATCGCCCGGTGCAGCAGGAAGGCCAGGGTGGAGGAATCGACACCACCCGAGAGGGCCAGCAGCACGCGCTTGTCACCCACCTGACGGCGCACATCGGCCACAGCCTCATCAATGAAGGCGGCGGTGGTCCAATCGGGCTCACAGCCACAGATGTGGTACACGAAATTGCGAATCAGCGCCATGCCGTGGGTGGAATGCACCACCTCGGGATGGAACTGCACGCCATAGAGCCGGCGCTTGTGGTCAGCGACGGCCGCCTCGGGCGTGTTGTCGGTGTGGGCCAGGCGCACGAAGCCCTCGGGCAGGCGCTCCACCGAATCGCCGTGGCTCATCCACATCGTCGAGCCGTCCTCGACGTTGGTGAGCAGGTCGATCGGATCGTCCACATGCAGTGGCGCCTTGCCGTATTCAGCCCGACCGGCGGCCACCACCGACCCACCCAGCTGCTGCACCATCAGCTGCATGCCGTAGCAGACCCCCAGCACCGGAATGCCGAGGTTCCAGATCTCCGGATCGCACACCGGCGCATGCTCGGCATAGACCGAATTGGGCCCGCCGCTGAGGATGATCCCCTTGGGATTGATCGCCTTCAGCTCCTCGGCGCTGGTGCTGTAACCAAGTACGAGCGAGAACACCTCCGTTTCGCGCACCCGCCGGGCGATCAGCTCCGAATACTGGGATCCGAAATCGAGGATCACGATCGCCGGATGGCGGTTCGTCTCACCGATGGCGGTGGGGTTGGCGCTGGACATGGGGAATGGAAGCGGGGCGAGGAATCGGGGCGCGGGCGCCGAAGGACTGGGCCAGGACCAGCGGCAGCGCGGCCGGGGATCCAGGGGGAAGGGAACCGAACGGCCCGGGGCCGAACGGTCGGGCTGGGGGGCGCGGCGGGGGGCGCAGGCGGCTGGAGGGGCCACCGGAACAGTGGGTGCACCCTAGATCTCGGCCCTGAACGCGGTCTCGGCGCTGAAGGCCCCCCAGAGCTCGGACCCCAGCGGGCCCAGGGCGGCAAGACCCCGACTGCGGTTGAACAGCGCAGCCCCCACCGCCATGGCCTGCTGGCCATAACGGGCCAGGTAGGCGGCGCTGCGCTGCTCCACCTCCGCGGCAATGCGGCGCCGCAGCCGTTCCGCCGCCCCGGGATCCGCCGCGGCCAGGTCCGCCAGGGCCGCCTCCACCGTGGCGGCGGCATGCAGCCGCCGCAGCTGGGCATGGGGAAGGCCCTCGAGGGCCGCCAGGGCCGTGAGCACCTCGGCGCGGCCATCAGCCAGGTGGTGGTGGGTGTGGAAGATGCCGCCCGCCAGCTTGATCAACTTGCCCTGGTAGCCGAACAGCAGCAGCCGCCGCACCCCCTGCTCGGCCGCCGCCACCAGCAGCGGGCCCAGCCAGTTGCCGGCCTTGAGCAGCAGCGCCGGTGGCAGGCCCAGCTGGGGCGCCAGGTCCAGGCCGTTCTCGCCGATCACCATCACCAGATCGCCGCTGAACTCCGGCGTCGCCACCCGGCGGGCCAGCTCGGAGCGGGCCGCCGCCAGCTGGTCCGGGGCAGCGCTGCGCTGCACCAGCGCCTGGGTGCCGATCAGGGCCAGCCCATCCACCACGCCGAAGGCGGCGTTGCTGGTGCGCTCCGCCAGGCGCCGGCCCACGGGGAAGATCACCTGCAGGCGCAGGACCCGCCCCGCCGGCAGCAGCGGCCGCAGGTTGTGCTCCAGCAGGCGGCGGGCAAAGACCGAGAGGCAGAGCTGCCGCGTGGCGGCGTGGACCCCCACGCCCTCGCCGGCCTGCAGCTCCAGCCAGGCCGGATCGTCAGGGGACCGCTGGATCGGCGCCTCCGGGGAAGCCGTGCCCGCCGGCGGCTGCAGGGTCCGCCAGCTGGCCTCCACCCACACCACCAGCCCGCGGGTGAGGTCCAGGCCATCACCGGGGTCGCAGCGGGCCACCGCCAGGGCCCGACCTTCGCCCAGAGGGGCGGCGGCCACCACCGGCACCAACTGGGGCCCGGCGGCCCCTTCCTGCTCCAGCAGCAGCAGCTGCTCCGCCTGGAACGGCTCGCCCCGCAGCTGGGCCAAGGCGGCCCGGGCCGCGGCGGCCACCCACACCGGCAGCGTGTACCCGCTTGTAGCCATGGCCGTCGCGCTCAGGCGCCGCCAGGGGGGCGGCAGGAACTCCGTTTTTTATGGTGGTCGATTGCGCCGCTCCGGCGTCGCTCGCGATCCGCCCCGCCACCCGCCGCCCCGCCCATGCAGGACAAGCTCACCCTGATGATTCCCGGCCCCACCCCGGTGCCGGAAACGGTGCTGCTGGCGCTGGGCCGCCACCCGATCGGCCACCGCAGCGCCGATTTCCAGAAGATCGTCAAGCGCACCACCGAGCAGCTGCAGTGGCTGCATCAGACCAGCAACGACGTGCTCGTGCTCACCGGCAGCGGCACCGCCGCCATGGAAGCCGGGATCATCAACTTCCTGAGCAAGGGCGACAAGGTCCTCTGCGGTGACAACGGCAAGTTCGGCGAGCGCTGGGTGAAGGTGGCCCAGGCCTACGGCCTGGATGTGCAGGTGATCAAGGCCGAGTGGGGCCAGCCGCTGGATCCCGAGGCCTTCCGCGCCGCCCTGGAGGCCGACACGGCCAAGGCGATCAAGGCCGTGATCCTCACCCACTCGGAAACCTCCACGGGCGTGATCAACGACCTGGAGACCATCGCCCGGCACGTGAGGGCCCACGGCACGGCCCTCACGATCGCGGACTGCGTCACCAGCCTGGGCGCCACCAACGTGCCCATGGATGCCTGGGGCCTGGACGTGGTGGGTTCCGGCTCCCAGAAGGGCTACATGATGCCGCCGGGCCTGGCCTTCGTGGCCGTGAGCGACAAGGCGTGGGAGGCCTACAAGCACGCCGATCTGCCCAAGTTCTATCTGGATCTGGGCAAGTACCGCAAATCCGCCAAGGCGGACAGCAACCCCTTCACCCCGGCCATCAACCTCTACTTCGCCCTGGAGGCGTCGCTGGAGATCATGCAGAAGGAAGGTCTGGAGGCGATCTTCAGCCGCCATGCCCGCCACCGCGCCGCCGCCCAGGCCGGCATGAAGGCGATCGGCCTGCCCCTCTATGCCGCCGAGGGCCATGGCAGCCCTGCCATCACCGCGGTGGCGCCCGAGGGCATCGACGCCGAAGCTCTGCGCAAGGCGGTGAAGGACCGCTTCGACATCCTGCTGGCCGGCGGCCAGGACCACCTCAAGGGCAAGGTGTTCCGCATCGGCCATCTGGGCTTCGTCTGCGACCGAGACGTGCTCACCGCCGTGGCTGCCATCGAGGCCACCCTGCAGGGGCTGGGCCTGCACAAGGGAACCACGGGTGCCGGCGTAGCCGCGGCAGCGGCGGCACTGAGCCAATGACGGTGTGCCCCTGAGGGGAGTCCCTGAGCCGGGAAGCGGAGCACGTGGCGAAAACAGCGGATGTTCCTACTGTTCGTGGTGAACAGTCTTGCTTCGTCATGCGCCGTTCCATTATTGCTCTTCTTGGCCTCGTGGCCCTCAGCACCTCTGCCTGCCAGAAGCCTGACCTCGCCGAGCGCAAGCAGCGGACCGAGGACCAGGTCTGTGCCCAGCTGAGGGCCGTCGGCCAGGCCCTCGACCAGGTCGCGGCCCTCAGGCCCACCTCCACAGTCGGGGAGGCCGCCGCCGCCGACAAGGCTCTCGGCACAGCCCTGGAGGCCCTTCAGGCCTCCGAGAAGAAGCTGGAGAAGCTGCGGTTGCAGAGCTTCCAGGATCAGCTCAAGTCCTTCAAGGGGCAAGTGAGTCAGGTCACCTCCAACAAGAAGCTGACCCTGGAGGAGGCCGCCAACGAACTCCGCACCAAGGCTCAGCCGGTGATCGCCGCCCGTCGTCAGCTCTCCGCCACCGTGAAGTGCAGCGAAATCCCCCAGCCTGCTGCCAAGCCCTGACGGAGAAGCGCCAAGGGGCAAACTGCCGGCTCGCCAGTGGGGCCAGTCGGCAGTTTGCTAAGTTGACCTCATGAGGCTAGAGGGCTTTCAACGCTCTATTTCTCTTTTTGCGGGTGTAATTCAGTGGTAGAATGTCAGCTTCCCAAGCTGAACGTCGCCGGTTCGAGCCCGGTCACCCGCTTCTAGTCCAGGACTGAGAAATCCCCCAAAAAGCTAGTCTGGCACTGGCTTTAGGGCTGCCAACGGCTGACCGCACCTGACAGGCCGTGCCAGGCTGTAGGACCGACCTTCTCACAGACCTTCTCACATGGCTGAGGCAGCCCCCTGGGAGATCGCCATCCGCGTCGAGACCGCTCACGCCTTGTCCCGCAAGGGATGTCCAAGGGGCTGGGCGCTCACGGAGCATCGAGGCTTCGCCAGACTGAACATCACGGCCAAAGCGGGCGGCGGCAAGCGGCGTCAGATACAACTACCGATCCCCTGGCACTTCGATCACGCCAAGAAGATTGGTGAGGCCGTTTGCAGGATCTACGACGATTTCAGCAGCGGAATAGAGCCCGAACAGGCAGCAAAGAAGATCACATTTACCTCATCAGAGCAATCAGATGGGCCGCGTCCCTTCGCGTGGTGTAAATCCCGAGGCCCGAATGCCCTGATCAGAGGTTGAACAAGGTGGAATGACGAGCTGTCATTCCGGAGGTGCGG
>NZ_NQLA01000152.1 GCF_002252705.1 Vulcanococcus limneticus LL | reverse complement strand
ATCAATCCGCCACCACCGGAAAGCGCCGTCACTGCGAGTACGTTGGTGATGGCAGCCTGATCGGCGGCAGGGGCGTCATCTTTCCTGGCAGTCACCGGCACCGCCAGACACGCCTGAAGTTGATGCCGATGCTCTACGGGCGTTCTGCTACTGATGACCTCGTAGAAGACGTTGGAGCACCCTGCAACCTTCAACGCCGACACCTGCGTATCCGTCGCTTGATGGGTGGTGGACACCCTTGCGTAACCCACCGACTTTGCCATTGTCCATTAACCAACCCTGTTTTTAATACTAACACATGGACAGGGTTTATGGACGGTTGAACCGCTGTTGAGACCGTGCTCTGTGGGTGTTCGCTCAACCGTTCGGTTTATGGACGGCAGTAATCAAAACTTATTTCCGTAGACAACCTGCATGGGAGCAGTGAGCAACAAATTCTTCACTTTATCCATTTTATCTTTTTTGATCCATATACGATTTGACACTCTTTTTGTATGCGGTTCTATTTTTCTAATTAAGGGCAAGTAGTTTACATCAATAAATCCAGCATCTCTAAACAGTTGGTTAACGTTCTCGGTTTGCCCTTCAATTATAACGGCAAGCAAAGATGATTTTGCAAGGGTTTCAGACGCCCCCTTTAAAACATCTTCCTCAAAACCCTCAACATCAATCTTTATCAAAGCAGGTTCAAGATCTTTGCACTCTTTATCCAGAGTGGAGACATCAACAGAAATTGTAGAACCTTTATAAGTATTGTCTACAAACGAATTCATGCATCCCCTATCAGATGAAAATTTGAGTTTAAGGGCACCTCGAAAAATCAACAATACACTTGATTCCGGCATGATCTCGTTTATGATTGGTTGAACAATTTTCATGCCAACAGTGGGTCAGAGAGGCTT
>NZ_NQLA01000151.1 GCF_002252705.1 Vulcanococcus limneticus LL | reverse complement strand
TGCTGCGGATTCACCTGATGCAGCAGTGGTATTCGCTCAGCGACCCAGGCATGGAAGAGGCGCTGATCGAGGTGCCCACCATGCGCCGTTTCGCCGGGATCGACCTGATCAGCGACCGGATTCCTGACGAGACGACGATTCTGAGCTTCCGCCACCTGCTGGAAAGACACGGTCTGGGGGAGCAGATCTTTGAGACGGTCAAAGCCCACCTCCGCGCGCGGGGTATGACGATGCGGCAGGGCACGATCGTCGATGCCACCTTGATCTCCGCCCCCAGCTCCACCAAGAACAAGGCTGGCAAGCGCGATCCGGAGATGCACCAGACCAAGAAAGGCAACCAGTGGTATTTCGGTATGAAAGTCCACGCCGGCGTGGACAAGGACTCAGGCCTGATCCATTCGGTGGTGGTCACGGCCGCCAATGTCCACGACCTCACTCCGGCGGCCGAGCTGTTGCATGGGGATGAGGAGGTGGTTTACGGCGACGCTGGCTACCAGGGAATCGCCAAAAGGCAAGAGATGGCAGGCAAGACGACGGAGTTCAGAGTGGCGATGCGGCCCGGCAAACGCCGCGTCCTGCCGGACACGCCCGAGGGAAGGCTGCAGGAGCTGATCGAGACCGCCAAGGCCCACATCCGATCGAAAGTGGAGCACCCGTTCAGGGTGATCAAGCAACAGTTCGGCTTCCAGAAGACCCGGCTGCGAGGCCTGGCCAGGAACCGCTGCAAGATCCATGTGCTGGCAGCGCTGACCAATCTTTTCCTGGCTCGGCGACAGTTACTGACGGCAGTCCAACCATGAAGATAGCATGTCCGAACGCCTCGACTCAGTCCAAGATCTCAGATAGATTCAGCTCGGAATAAGCCCACTGAGCCACCAGCTTGCGACGCTAGAGGCCAATCCAGGCTTAAAGAATATTGGCTGATCTAAGCGGGCACTCAAGCCTCTATTGTCCAGAGTTTCC
>NZ_NQLA01000150.1 GCF_002252705.1 Vulcanococcus limneticus LL | reverse complement strand
GCCCTTCCGGGCAACATGCGCTCCGGCAAGCCCCGCGAGGTTGGTGCGGCTGGCGGGGCGACCCACCCCTGGGCACCGGTGCAGCGCAGCTACGCCGGCCTGCCTGAACTCACCCCCGCCTGGGTAGTTGCCCATCAGAGCGAGCTCACCGTGCTCGACGTGCGCTCCGCGGAGGAATTCAACGGACCCGATGGGCGAGTGGCCGGCAGCCTGTCGATCCCCCTGCCGGAGCTGGAAGCCCAATCGGCCCAGATTCCAGCCGACAGGCCCGTGGTGGTGGTCTGCCATTCCGGCAGCCGCTCGGCCCTCGCCACCCAGCAGCTGCTCAAGGCCGGCCGTTCCCAGGTGGCCAACCTCCGCGGCGGCCTGAGCCGCTGGGCTGCTGAGGGCTACCCACTCGATGGTGTCAGCCAGGCCTGAGGCGTCCAGTTCCGATCGACATCTCCCGTGCCGCTTTCCTCAGATCTTCTCTCCCCCAACCATGACAACCACCTCCTCGATGCCTGCCCCCACCCGCATCAATGCCCACGACCTGGCCGACCAGCTGGCAGCCCGCGATGTCACCGTGATTGATGTGCGCGAACCGATGGAGTACGCCTCCGGCCACATCAACGGCAGCCTCAACATTCCGCTCGCGCGCATCACCCAGGCCGATCTGCCCCGCGGACCACTGGTGCTGGTCTGCCAGAGCGGTAACCGCAGTGCCAAGGCCTTGAGCCAACTTCTTCAGCAGGGTCACCCCCATCCGGTGGCCGACCTGGAGGGTGGTTTGCCCGCCTGGCAGCAGGCCGGTTTTGACGTGCGCAAGCTCATGGGGGCGCCCCTTCCCCTGATGCGCCAGGTGCAGATCGCCGCAGGCAGCCTGGTGCTGTTGGGGGTGATCCTGAGCCAGACGGTGGCCCCGGGCTGGATCTGGCTGAGTGGCTTCGTGGGAGCCGGCCTCACCTTCGCGGGCGTCAGCGGCTTCTGCGGCATGGCCCG
>NZ_NQLA01000021.1 GCF_002252705.1 Vulcanococcus limneticus LL | reverse complement strand
GCGGCGATGACCGAACGGATCGCCAATGCAGTCTGTTGCTGTATGCCTTGCACCGAAAGGGATCTCAGGGTCGCGGAGCCTTATGGGTAATCAAGTGTCGCCATGGCGCAGCTGCATTTCCAGGATCGGTTCACGATCCACCTTGAAGGCGTGAAAAAAGATCTGGCGATAGGCACGCTCGATCACCTCATCCACATCCACTTGGGTGCGGGGGGCCTCATCGTTGCCGATGGGAAAGTTGTTGACTCGGGCGTTCTGGGTGATCGGCCGGGTCGCCAGCAGGGGCAGAGCCATGAACGGCAGGGGGAAGGACGAACCAGCCGAGAACTTAGAAACAGCCGATGAGCAAATAGGCCTACCGCCCCAAGACCTCACAGAGCTTCACTGCTTCGATGAAGCTCTGCGAAGAAATGACCGGCAAGGTCCGGTTCAGCCCGCCAGCCAATCGGCGGGAATCTCCTCGCTGTAGTCGTGGGTGCGCTCGAATTCGAAGGGGCCGGCCAGGGAGCCCCAGAGCTGTTCGTGGGTCTCGGGGTCATGCCCCCGGTCAATGGTGCGCATGCCCTGGCCATCGAGCTCGAAGCTACTCACCAGATAGGAGCGGGCACCCTTGCGCTCCACCAGACAGCGGCAACCGGGCTCCACCTCCCCCAGAAAGCCGCCGGCGGTCTCACGCACCAGGTAGGCACACCCCTCCAGGGGCCTGAGGTCCGTGGCGTCGATCAGCTCACGCCTTGCCGGGTCGTCCACGGCCCCCCAGAAGCGCTGCTCGTCGTGGAGGGCCTGGTTGTGGATGATCAGGCCGGTCTCGCCCTGTTCGGCCCGAAGCACCCGGATGCGGTAGGGGGCGGCCGGGTTGATGGCGTACGACTGCTCCAGCAGCAGCGAGCCGGGGGGCAGCTGCGGCAGGGGCCGGAACTTCACCAGGATGTGGGCGTAGAGGGGTGGATTCTCAAAGGCCTGGGCCTGGTTGCTGAAGCCGGCGCTCAACTGGCGCAGCAGGCGGGCGAGGGGACTGGTCATGGCGGGGATCCTATGGGCATCCCGACCGAGGCCGCTCAGAAGCCCAGCAGACGCATGCGGAAGGCGGCCACCTGGCGGGCCATGGCCGGATCGCTCTGCATGAAGGGGTGGTTGGCGCAGGCCTCGAGGATGCGCTCCAGCTTCTCGGAGGCGACCAGGCCATGACCGGGCTGCTGTTGGTCATGACGCTTCCAGGCCTCATCAAAGGCCATCGCAAAGCTGTCGGCGTTGTTGAACAGCTGGCCGTCCTTGTCCAGAAAGGGCAGAGGCATCAGCGCTGGGGGGGAAGAACAACAAACCCCTGCGGTGATCGGCGGGATCCAGGGGTGCGCGAAGCCCAGACCGCAGGGGCTGGGGAATCAGCGGAGGATTGGGGAGATGCCAGGACCCAGATTTGAACTGGGGACACGGCGATTTTCAATCGCCTGCTCTACCAACTGAGCTATCCCGGCCCGTCGCCTTCGCGACTCCGGGATAGTAGGGCACGACGTTCCCCAGCCGGCGCTCCGGGGTGCGGGCCAGGCAGGCCAGTCCCGCGACCTCCAGGCCCTGGGCCTCCAGGGCCTGGGCAGCGGCCTGAGCGGTGGCGCCCGTGGTGAGGATGTCGTCGAGCAGCCACAACGGCTGGCGCCGCCAGCGCGGCAGGACGGCCCGCCCGGCCGGGGCCAGCCGAAATGAGCCGCACTGGTTGCGCAGGCGCAGATCCCGGCCGAGGTGGTGCTGGCCCACGGTGGGACGACTGCGCTCCAGCAGGGGCAGCAGGATCACGCTGGGGTGACGGGCCATCGCCTGGCTCAGCTGGGCGGCGAGCGGATTGGCACGGCGCTTCCAGCTGGGAATCGGCACCAGCAGCAGCGGCCGCTGGCGGCTGCCCCCCTCGTGGAACAGCAACGCGACTAGAGCCGCAGCCAGCTCGGCCAGCACCGCAGGCGCGGGGGCCTGGCGCTGATGCAGCAACACCCGACGGAAGGCGCCGTCGTAGACAGCGAGCGCCCGCCAGGGGAGGGGTTGCGCTGGAGGGGCCAACCCCTCGACCTCGGCCCGCAGGCCTCCGGCCGGCAGGGCCAGCTCGGCGCGACAACCAGCACAGAAGCCCGGATCGCCGCCATCCCCACCCCGCAGCGACGGGTCCCGTGCGCCACCGCAGAGGGGGCAGCGGAGGTCGCTGATCAGGGCGAGGGCGCCCCGGAGCAGCTGCAGCAGCATGGTGGGCCCAACGACGGAACTGCCACCAGGGTTCCCGGGAACGCGCCGGGGAGATCCCCTCAGGCCGGGGTCTCGGGCCGGGGCAGGGCCCGCAACATGGTCACCAGGGTGCGGTGGGCGTCCTCGCTGTCGCTGAGGGTGTGGTCGAAGGCCACCCGCACCGGCTGGCCGTCCACCTCCAGGTGCATCGCCTCGGGCTGCACCGCGAGCATGCGGGCCGCGCTGGCGCTGCTCACCCCCCCGTAATGGCGGGCATAGGACAGCACCGCCTCGGCATGGTCCTCGTTCATGTGCTTGCAGATCCGATCGCTCACGGCGGGGGTGAGGGGGTCGGCGGCCATGGGCTGGGGGGATGGAGTTCCCCAATTCTGGGACCGGGAGCGGCAGGCGAGGTCGTCTGCACCGGCTAGAGCCAAGGCCCGGGCGCCGAGCCCGTGCGGGTTCAAGCCGCCCCGAAGCGCTGCCAGAGCAGCAGCCCCAGCCGCAGGGCGCTGAAGCCCACGTAGCCCGCCAGCACCACGAAGATCGCCATCGAGATCCAGGAGCGCAGGCGGTCGTTCATGGCGGGGGCGGCGGCTTGACCCCATCCTGACGGTCCGGCAGCGCCAGGGCCTCCGCAGCGGTTGGAGCAGTGGCGGCCGGAGTAGCGGCCAGGGCGGCAGCGGCCAGGCTCGCCATGCCTAGGGCGGCGCTGCAGTGGGGGCGATTCAGCACCGGCACCCCCAGCAGGCGCTGGCGCAGGACCCGCCACTGGGGATTGCGGGCGCCGCCGCCGATACTGAGCACCCGCTGCAGCGGCGGCGCCCCCAGCTCGGCCAGGCGCCGCCAGCCCTCGGCCTCGATAGCGGCCAGCCCCTCCAACAGGCCCTGCAGATAGAGCGCATCGCTCACGGGCCGTGGCTCCAGCACCGGCTCCAGGGTCGGATCGTCCACCGGGAAGCGCTCACCGGGGCGCGGCAGGGGGCGCAGGCCCAGCCCACTGGGGCGGCGTGGGTCGACCTGGCGGCTGAGTTCGGCGAGCTGGGCGTCACTGAAGAACTGGCGCAGCACGCCGCCGCCGGCATTGGAGGCCCCGCCCACCAGCCAGCGGCCCGCCACCCGGTGGCAGCTGAGGCCCGGCCCCTGGATCGGCCGCTCGCAGAACTGCTTGAGCACCAGGGTGGTGCCGAGCACGGCGATGCCATCGCCGGGCCGGGGATCGGCCGCCAGCACACCGGCGTTGGCATCGGTGCTCCCAGCCACCACCCGGCAAGCCAGCGGCAGCCCGAGCTGGTGAGCCGCCGCAGGCGCCAGGGCTCCGAGCACGCTGCCACTGGGCACGAGCTGGGGCAGGGCCGCCCGCCAGGCCTGCTGGGCGATGGTGCCGCTCCAGCACTGGCGCTGCAGATCCCAGCCCAGGCGCAGGTTGTTGCCCTCCTCGCCCCAGCGCCAGTCCGCCAGCAGCCAGCCCATCAGCCAGTCGGCCTGGTGGCGCAGCAGCCAGGGGCCATCCAACCCCTCCGCCTCAGCTTCGGCCAGGAGACGGAGTGCTCGGGCCAGGCTGCCGCTGGCACTGGCGGCCGATCCGCTGCCGCCGCTGAGGGCCAGCGCCGCCGGCGCCTGCTCAGGGCAGGCCTGGTGATACGGCAGGGCCAGACCGAGGCTCCCGGCCGGCCGGGAGGCATCGGGCCGGCAGAGCAGCAGCGTGCCGGAGGTGCCATCCAGCGCCAGGGCCGCCACCCGACGCCGCAGCTCAGTCGGCAGCTTGCCGCAAAGGGCAATCAGCCCCTGCCGCCAGCCCTCGGGATCCTCAAACGGGAGTGGATAGTCCGCCGCAAGCTCCACCACAGGCCCCCCCCCCGCTTCGACCAGGGCCAGCCGCAAACCGCTGCTGCCGAGGTCGATGCCGAGGGCTAGGGGGCTGGGTTCAGCCAGGGGTGCCGACAGGGTCGCCGAAAAGGGGGCCAGCGCCGCTGAGCTCAGCTGGCGCTGCCGGCGGCCACGCGGCCCGCCGTGGCCTGCTTGAGGGTTTCGGCGATGGCCTCCACGTTCTCCCAGGGCAGGTTGAGGTCGGTGCGGCCAAAGTGGCCGTAGGCCGCCACATCCTGGTAGAAGCGGCCGCCACGCTGCTGGGGCAGCTGGCGCAGGCCGAAGGCCTCGATGATCGCCCCGGGACGCAGGTCGAAGTGCTCCTGCACCAGGGCGGTGAGGTCGGCGTTGCTGATGGCGCCGGTGCCGAAGCTCTCCACCAGGATGCTCACGGGCTTGGCCACGCCGATGGCGTAGCTCAGCTGCACCTCCACCTTCTTGGCCAGGCCGGCGGACACCAGGGCCTTGGCCACGTAGCGGGCGGCATAGGCCGCGGAGCGGTCCACCTTGGTGGGGTCCTTGCCGGAGAAGGCGCCACCGCCGTGGCGGGCATAGCCGCCGTAGGTATCCACGATGATCTTGCGGCCGGTCAGGCCGGCATCGCCCTGGGGGCCCCCCACCACGAACTTGCCGGTGGGGTTCACCAGGAAGCGGGTGGTGTCTTTGGAGGGCTTGAGGGGCAGATCGGCGGTGGCAGGCTCAACCACATGCACCCAGAGGTCGGCGGCGATACGGTCGCGCAGGGCCTTCTCCTCGGAGATGCCGTCGATCTCGGCGGTGTGTTGGGTGGAGATCAGGATCGTGTCGATCGCCACCGGCACGTCGTCCTCGTAGACGACGCTCACCTGGGTCTTGCCATCGGGCAGCAGATAGCCGAGGGTGCCGTTGTGGCGCACTTCGGCCAGGCGGCGGGCCAGGCGGTGGGCCAGGCTGATGGGCAGCGGCATCAGCTCGGGGGTCTCATCCACCGCGAAGCCGAACATGATCCCCTGGTCTCCGGCGCCGATCAGATCGAGGGGATCGCCGTCGTGGTCGTCGGCCTCATTCACGCCTTGGGCGATGTCCGGGGATTGCTGGTCGAGGGCGATCAGCACGGCGGCGCTGCGGGCATCGAAGCCGCCGGCGCGGGCGCCCGAGTAGCCGATCCGCTCGATCACGCCGCGCACCAGGGTGTTGAAGTCCACCCGGGCGTTGGTCGTGACCTCGCCGGTGATCAGACAGAGGCCCGTGTTGACCACGGTCTCGCAGGCCACGCGAGAGGCCGGATCCTGGGCGAGCAGGGCGTCCAGCACCGCATCGCTCACCTGGTCGCAGATCTTGTCGGGATGCCCCTCGGTCACCGACTCAGAGGTGAAGACGTAGCGGCTGCCCATGCCTTCCGTGCGCCAAAAAGAGGAATCAGCCTATCCCTCGGCTCGGCGGCTTCGGTGTAGCCGGCCATGCAGGCCGTCCTCAGGCCCCCGCCTGCAGCTCGCTCCAGTGGTGGATCAGTGGGTGGGGCTCCGCCAGCGGCGGCGGACTGCTCCAGGCGGCGGTATAGCCCAGGGCCCGCTGGTGGGGGATGCCGGCCGCGACCGCCATGCGCAGGTCGCTGTTGGCATCGCCGATCAGGGCACAGTGGCGCGCCTCCAGTCCCAGCTGGGCACACAGGCCATGGACCGCGGCGGGATCGGGCTTGCGGGGCCGGTGCTCGGCGCTCCAGAACCCGGCGAAGAAGCGCCCCAGGCCGTGGCTGGCCAGGAAGTGCTCGATGCCGGCGATGTCGTCGTTGCTGATCACCGCGCAGATCACGCCAGCGGCCTGAAGGCGCTCCAGCATCGGCACCAGAGCCTCGGTGGTGGCACTGGTGGCCCCGCCCCCGGAGGCCCTAGACGCGGCCCGGCGGGCATCGGCGCGGTCAGCCTCGGCGAACACCTCCTCGCTGAGGGCCAGGGCCTCGGGCCAGCCCAGGCCCACCTGCACCAGGGCCGTGGCGGTGGAGATCAGATTGTGGTCGCGGCTGGCCACCGCCGTGGTGCCGGCGGGGCAAAGGGAGTCGCCACCCTGGCGCAGGCCATAGGCCCGCTCCAGCAGATCCTGCAGGGATGGGCGCAGAGGGACCGCCACCCGTTCCAGGCAAAACAAAACCCTGGCCGTGGCCAGGGTGATCAGCTGGGGCTCGCTGACGCTGAGGGTGCCGTCCTTGTCGAACAGCACCGCCCGCACCTCGCCGAGCCCCGTGCCGCGCAGCAGCAGCTGAGGCATGGGGGAACCTGGGATCAGTCGAGGGTGACGCCCATGGGCTCGTTCTCCTCAGCCTGCTCCAGCAGCATCTGCTTGTAGCGGGCAGCCATCTCCTCGGCCTTCTCAAACACCTTCTGGGGGTCGGTGAGCATGTCGCCGGGTTCGGGCTCGAGGGCCTTGGTGGAAAGGGAGATCCGGCCGCGCTCGGCGTCGAGGTCGATGATCATGACCTTCATCTGGTCGTTCACATTGAGCACCGTGTGGGGCGTCTCGATGTGCTCATGGCTGATCTCGGAGATGTGCAGCAGGCCACTGACACCACCGATGTCGATGAAGGCGCCGTAGGGCTTGATACCACGGACGGTACCGATCACAACTTCGCCCACCTCGAGGCGATTCATCTTGCGCTCCACCAGGGCGCGGCGATGGCTGAGCACCAGGCGGTTGCGCTCCTCGTCCACCTCCAGGAACTTGAGGGGCAGGAAGTCGGCGACGAGGTCTTCCTTGGGCTTGCGGGTGCTGATGTGGCTGCCGGGGATGAAGCCGCGCAGGCCTTCCACCCGCACCAGGGCACCACCTCGGTTGGTGGCAAACACCTCGGAGTAGATGGTGGCGTCTTCCTTCTGCAGCTGACGCACCCGCTCCCAGGCCCGCTGGTACTCGATGCGACGGATCGAGAGGGTGAGCTGACCGTCCTCGTTCTCCTCGCTGAGGATGAAGAACTCGCGCACCTCACCGGGCTCAAGCACGTCGGAGATGCTCTCCACCCGGTTGATCGACACCTCCTGCATGGGCATGAAGGCGGCGGTCTTGGCGCCGATGTCGATCATGGCGCCCTTGGGCTCCATGGCGAACACGGTGCCCTTCACCACGTCTCCGGGCTTGAAGTTGTAGTCGTACTTGCTGAGCAGCGACGCGAACTCCTCCAGCGTGAAGCCCACGCCGTCCATGTCCCGGGCCGCAGCGCGGCTGCTGGGGTCATCGGCGGTGGGCACCTCTTCCGGGATGTCGAGGTCGGCTGCGGCGTCGATGGCAAACTCGAGGTCGGCAGCGGCGAG
This sequence comes from Vulcanococcus limneticus LL, assembly GCF_002252705.1. Lineage (GTDB taxonomy): Bacteria > Cyanobacteriota > Cyanobacteriia > PCC-6307 > Cyanobiaceae > Vulcanococcus > Vulcanococcus limneticus. The sequence goes on along the minus strand of NZ_NQLA01000021.1, from coordinate 43,268 downwards.
ATCGGCCTCACTGGCGTTGAGGTCGGAAGGGGTCACGGTCATGGAGAGTGGCGGACTGCCTGGGGCAGGGCGATGGAGTTCCCCACACCGTCCGCCGACGGCGCGTGGGGAATCCACGATCGTACCAACAGACCCTGTCCCGCTGGAACTGACTAGGGCGCCGTGACCCGATGCCAGCGCGACTCAGCCCACGACCGCCAACTTGACGGCAGCGCGACCCTTCTGGCCCGGCCTGCGGCTGAGGCCCTCCAGGGTGGCGACGAAATCACTGATGCCCTGGAACTGGCGATACACCGAGGCAAAGCGTACGTAGGCCACCTCGCTCATCTCGCTGAGCTGGGCCAGCACCAGTTCACCGATCTCGCTGCTGGTCACCTCGCGGCCGCTGCGGCCCTGCAGCTGCAACTCCAGGTCATCGACCACGGTCTCGAGCCGGGCAGGCTCGAGCCCCGTCTTCTCACAGGCGCGAAGCAGGCCATGCAGCAGTTTGCCGCGGCTGAAGGTCTCGCGGCTGCCATTGCGTTTGACCACCGTGATCGGCACGGTCTCGACGCGCTCGTAGGTGGTGAAGCGAAAGTCGCAGTGCAGGCACTCACGCCGGCGACGCACACTGCGACCCGAGTCGGCGGAACGCGACTCGAGCACGCGACTCTCGGTGTGCTGGCAGGAGGGACATTGCATCCCTAGGGATACCGCATGGGCGTGCCGCAAGTGTAGACACCAAAGCCCCCGATGAGAAGGGTTCTGGCGCAATGGATCTGGCGCCGCTGGCGCGAGCACCCCCCAGCGGAGCCTGAGTCTCAGCGGCCGGAGCCACAAAAAAGCCCCCGCCAAGGCGGGGGCAGAAGAGCCCAAACGGGCCCGGTCCGGATTCACTTGCCGATCTTCGGGGGATCGCGGAAGGCGATGGCGAAGAACAGGGTGGCGATCGCCAGCGTGAGGATCAGGATGTAAGCGAAGCTTTCCATGGGTTACCTCGGTGGAACTGGCGGTCAGCTGAGGGTGCTGCCGGCGGGGGGCACGAAGCCCTCCGGCAGGCGGCGAGTGGAGCGGTCGCCCAGTTTCTGGAACAGACCGAATTCCACCTGTTCGCCCAGATCCGGGTCAATACCGGCGAACACGTCGCGGTATAGGGTGCGGGCACCGTGCCAGATGTGGCCGAAGAAGAACAGCAGGGCGAAGGTGGCGTGGCCGAAGGTGAACCAGCCGCGGGGGGAGCTGCGGAAGGTGCCGTCAGAGTGATAGGTCTCGCGGTCGAATTCGAACGCTTCACCCAACTGGGCCTTGCGGGCGAGACGCTTCACGTCGGCGGGATCAGTGAAGCTCTGGCCGTTGAGGGCACCGCCGTAGACGGTGGCCGTCACACCGGTCTGCTCGAAGGAGTACTTCGCCTCAGCGCGGCGGAAGGGGATGTCAGCGCGGACGACGCCCTGGCTGTCTTCCAGAACCACTGGGAAGTTCTCGAAGAAGTTGGGCAGGCGGCGGACCTGCAGATCGCGGCCTTCCTTGTCGGTGAAGCTGATGTGACCCAGCCAGCCGGTGGGCAGACCGTCGCCGTTCACCATCGGGCCGACGCGGAACAGGCCGCCCTTGGCCGGGCTGTTTCCGACGTAGTCGTAGAAGGCGAGCTTCTCAGGGATGGCGGCGTAGGCCTCCGCCTTGCTGGCACCACCATCGAGGGCGGTCTGCACGCGGCGGTTGATCTCGGTTCTGAAGTAGCCCTGGTCCCACTGGTAGCGAGTGGGGCCGAACAGCTCGACCGGGGTGGCCGCCGCTCCGTACCACATGGTGCCCGCCACCACGAAGGCGGCGAAGAACACAGCGGCAATGGCGCTCGCGAGCACCGTCTCGATGTTGCCCATACGCAGGGCCTTGTAAAGGCGCTCCGGCGGACGGGTGGTGATGTGGAAGATGCCAGCGATGATCCCCACAATGCCGGCGGCAATGTGGTGGGCCACGATGCCGCCAGGATTGAAGGGGTTGAAGCCCTCAGGTCCCCAGGACGGCTGCACGGCCTCCAAGTGTCCGGTGAGGCCATAGGGATCTGAGATCCACATGCCGGGGCCGAACACGCCGGTGAGGTGGAAGGCGCCGAAGCCGAAGCAGCCGAGGCCCGCCAGCAGCAGGTGGATGCCGAAGATCTTGGGCAGGTCCAGCGCCGGCTCGCCGGTGCGGGGGTCCTGCCAGATTTCCAGATCCCAGTAGGTCCAGTGCCAGATGGCGGCCAGGAAGAGCAGGCCGCTGAAAATGATGTGGGCTGCTGCCACACCTTCGAAACTCCAGAAGCCGGGGTCAACACCGGTTTCACCGGTGATGCTCCAGCCACTCCAGCTGCCGGTCACGCCCAGACGCGCCATGAAGGGCATGACGAACATGCCCTGGCGCCACATGGGGTTGAGCACCGGGTCGGAGGGATCGAAGATGGCCAGCTCGTAGAGAGCCATGGAGCCGGCCCAGCCGGCGACCAGAGCGGTGTGCATGAGGTGCACGGCCAACAGACGGCCCGGGTCGTTGATGACGACCGTGTGCACCCGATACCAGGGCAATCCCATGGGGGTTTAGGTCCGGGGTAACAACCAGCCGTCCGAACCGGTGGACCCGGGGGCGGACAGCAGCACGACCGAGATGAGCTGGGGGGGGACCGCAGAGCGGAACCCAGTCAAGGCTCGATCCGTGCTGGCGATGGTAAGGGGTTCCATAGGCCCAGCGGATTGCCCCGCCTGGAGCTGAAATGAGCCGTGATGGGGCGCGGGGCCGGCCTGACGCGGGCCAGGCGACTCAGGGAGCTGGCGCGAGGCCAACGGCGCAGGCGCAGCGGTTACAAAACGCAACGCGACCACTCACAATGGAGGAGATTCGCCACCTCCGCCATGCCCGTGATCCGATTCGTGCGCGAGGGGCGCGATGTGGAGTGCTACCCCGGCGAGAACCTGCGCGAGGTGGCCCTGCGCGAGGGGCTGGAGCTCTACGGACTCAAGGGCAAGCTCGGCAACTGCGGTGGCTGCGGCCAGTGCATCACCTGCTTCGTGGAGGTGGTGGGGGAGAGTTCACCCGGCAGCCTCAGCGCCCGCACTGCCGTGGAGGAGCGCAAGCTGCTGCGCCGGCCCCAGCAGTGGCGCCTGGCCTGTCAGACCCTGGTGCAGCACTCCGTGCTGGTGCTGACCCGGCCCCAGGCGGGCCTGGCCGACGCCGAGGCGCGGATTGCGGCCGCCAAGGCCGAGCCCCTGCCCGCTGGCCCCACCGCCTGGCCCATCGAGGAGAGTGAGATTGAGAGCGCAGCCGATGAGCTCCCGCAGGGCCAGGATCTCGAGGCGAGGGCCCCGGAGCAGCCCGGCGGCGGCGAAAGCACAACGGCGGATGAAGAGGCCTGAGGTGAGCCGATCGGCGGTGATACGGTCGCAGGGCTCAATCCCAATGCCATGGAAACCAACGACCTCGGCTTCGTCGCCAGCCTGTTGTTCGTGCTGGTTCCAGCGGTGTTCCTGATCGTGCTCTATATCCAGACCAGCAGCCGCCAGGGCGGCTGATCGGCTGGTCGTCCTGGTCCGCCTTCGCCCTGACAGCTCGGCAGACCTAGAGCGAGTCCACAGTGCACCCAACACAAACCCCCGGTCGAGGCCCAAGGCCCTGACCGGGGGTTTGCTCATACCGCTCCAGATTCGGGTAGCGGGACGGCCTGCGCCTTCAGCGGCGCCCCTCCGGCTCGCGCACCAACAGCACCGGCGCTGGGGCGTGAACCCGGATGTAGTCGCTCACCGAGGTGCCCAGCAGGCGATCCAGGTCCACCAGAGCCTTGGCCACGAGCGGGCGCCGGTCCTGGGAGGCGATCACCACCAGGTCGGCCTTGTGTTCGGCGGCGGCGGCGCAGACCCCGCGGCCGATGTCGCCGGTGGCATGGACCGGCTGGAGCTCCACGCCGAGGCCCCGGGCCCGCTGAACCGCCTTCTCGAGCAGTTCGTCCGCGGGCGACTTGCCTCCGCGTGACGGGGTGATGTCCTGGCGGCTGATGTGGACGCCGATCAGGCTGCCGCCGGGGATGCCCCGCACCAGTTCGGCCGCCAGACGCAGGGCATCGTCACCGACGCCAGTGCCGTCGATCGCCACCACCACACGGTTGATGTGGCGCACGTAGAGGTCGTCGCGCACCAGCAGCATCGGCCGGGTCGAGAGCTGGAAGACGTACTGGCTGGCGCTGTTGCTGAGGATCGACTGGAGCCGACCCAGGCCGCGAGAGCCCATCACGATCAGGTCGCTGTCGAGCTCATCGGCCACCTTCAGCACGGTCTGCTTGGTGTCGCCCTGGCGGATGATCGTGTTGATCTCGCTGGGGTCAAGGCCCAGGCGCTTGACAGCCTCGGCCACGATGCCGGCGGCATTCTGCCAGTGCTCCTCGAAGTTCTCGCCGGCCTGCTCCGGCACCACGTGCAGCAGGTTGAGGCGGGCCTGGCGCACGGTGGGGATGTCGCGCAGCATGCGCACCATCTCCTCGACGTGGCCCTTGCCGGAATCGGCGATCAGAAGGTTGCGGAACACGGCTGTTGCAACGCGCTCCGGCAGCCTATGGCCGATTCGAAGGGCTGAGCAGCCGGGAGCGCACACCGTGATGGAGCCACAACTGCCCAACGGCTGGACCCTGGAGCGCCGGGTGCTGCCGCAGCACACCGACCACGCCGGGGTGATGTGGCATGGGGCCTATCTGGCCTGGCTGGAGGAGGCCCGGGTCGAGGCCCTGGCCGCCGCGGGCCTTGCCTACAGCGACCTGTCGGCACGGGGGCTGGAGCTGCCGGTGGTGTCCCTGGCAATCGACTACCGCCAGGCCCTGCTGCACGGCGACCGGGTGCGGCTCCATAGCGCGGTGCTGCCTCGCCAGGGGGTGAAACTGCCATGGCGAAGCCGCTTCATCGCCCCCAGCGGCGCGGTGGCGGCCGAGGCGCGCGTGGAGCTGGTACTGGTGGACCTCTCGGCGGGCCCCGATCGGCGGCGCCTGCTGCGCCGCCTGCCGGAGGACCTGGGCGCCGCCATCGAGCGACTGCAGCGAGGCCCCGCGACCAAGGAACGAGAGCAGGGCTAAAGTACGCCTGTACTAGCCCGGGATCGCATGGGGGATCTGCTGTTTGCGGCCTTCGGCGCGGAAGCGCACCGGTCTGAAGTGCCTGAACCGGAGGCGAATCCCCGGGCCGCGGAGGCCCTCCGGCTGTGGTGGCTGCTCTGGAGCGGCTGCCCCGGCATCGGCTGGCAACGCCTTCAGGCTCTGCAGACGGCGTACGGCAGCCTGGAGCGGGCCTGGGCAGCGCCGCGCAGGGAGCTTCAGGCCCGGCTGGCGCTGGGCAGCGCCGCCAGTGAACGCATCGAGGCCTACCGGCAGCGCTGGGGCGACACGCCGATCCCATCGTCGATCGATGGCCCCACCCGCCGGCGCCTCGCCCAGCGCCGCACCCTGGTGCCGCCGGATGTGGGCTTTCCAGAGGCGGCCAGGAACCTGGAACGCCCGCCGCTGCGGCTGCACTGGCAGGGCAACGGCAGCCTGTGGCGGCCGTTGCGGCGGCGCCAGGCCATTGCCGTGGTGGGCACCCGGCGCCCCTCCCCCCACGGGCTGTCCATGGCCCGGGCCCTTGGCGCCGCCCTGGCCGAGGCCGGCTGGCCGGTGGTAAGCGGCCTGGCCGAGGGGATCGATGCCGCCGTGCACCAGGGATGCCTGGAGCGAGGGGGCCGGCCAGTGGCCGTGCTCGGCACCCACCTGGGGCGGGTCTACCCCCGGCACCACAGCGTCCTGCAGGCGGAGGTCGCCAGGGCCGGGATGTTGGTCAGTGAGCAGGAGCCGGGCGCCACGGTGCGGCCCGGCCACTTTGCCCAGCGCAATCGCCTGCAGGTGGCCCTGGCCCAGGCCCTGGTGGTAGTGGAATGCCCTGTGAATAGCGGGGCCCTGCACTCGGCCGAGCTGGCCTGGAGCGAGAGCCTGCCCCTGTGGGTGGTGCCCGCCGATGCCGGCAAGCAGTCGGCACTGGGGAGCAACCGCCTACTGGCCAGCGGCGCCACCGTGTTGCTGGATCCCGCCGATCTGATCCGCTCCCTGGGGCCGGGCCCACTGGCACGGCGGGTGCCCTCCGCTCGCCTAGCGCAGCCCGCCAAGGATCGCCAGGCCAGCGATGGACCAGACGGGAACGCCGCCGAGGTGCCAGAAGCGATCGGCCTGTTGGAGGCGCTGGGGGCAGGCGCCTCGCTGGAACAGCTGTGCAGCCGGCTGGGTCAGGGGCCGAGCCAGGTCACCCGGGCGCTGCTGGGCCTGGAGCTCACCGGTCAGATCAGGGCCGAACCCGGCCTGTGGTGGCGACCCTGCTGAAGCGCCGGCCACGTCTGCCTAGGGTGCATCCATGGTGCAGCCCCCCCGCCAAAGCGGAAACCCGCAGGGGCCGGGTGAGAACGCAACGGACACCGCCAGCGGGCGCGTGATCTCGGGGGAGGAGCTGCTGGCCTGGCGTCGCCACCAACTGAGCTTGGGCGGCCAGGCCGGCGACCTCGACTGGCTGTTGGATCTGGGTGGCGGCGTGAGATGGCAGTCGCTTCAGGCCCTGCGCCTCCACCCCCAACGGCCCGTACGACTGCAGCGAAATCTGGCAGAGCTGGAACAGCTCTGGGGTGAACACCTGCGCAGCGCCGCCCCCCTGCAATATCTGGTGGGGATCTGTCCGTGGCGGGATTTGGAGCTGCAGGTTGCTCCCGGGGTGCTGATCCCGCGCCAGGAAACCGAGCTGCTCGTGGAGCTCGCGCTCGCAGGCGTGGATCCCCGGACACCGCACCGCTGGGCCGACCTCGGCACCGGCTCCGGCTGCCTCGCCGTGGCCCTGGCACGCTGCCTGCCCCAGAGCCAGGGCCTGGCCGTGGACCTGAGCCCCGACGCCCTGGTCCAGGCTGAAGCCAACCTGGCGCGGGCCCAGGTGGGCGACCGGGTGCAGCTACGCCAAGGCAGCTGGTGGGAGCCACTGCGTGAGCTCTGGGGCCGGCTGGATCTGGTGGTGAGCAATCCGCCGTACATCCCCACAGCCGTGTGGGAGCAGCTCGAGCCGGTGGTGCGGCATCACGAGCCCGCCCTGGCCCTCGATGGCGGCGGCGATGGCCTGGACGCAATCCGCCAGCTGGCGGCGGGAGCCGCGCAGGCCCTGGCACCCGGCGGCTGGCTGCTACTGGAGCACCACCACGACCAGAGTGACACCGTGCGGAACCTGCTCAGAAGCGGTGGCCTGGTGGATGTGGAAGCCCACCACGACCTGGAAGGCCGCTGGCGCTTTGCCCGCGGACGGCGCCCCCATGCCGCAGTGCCCCTCACCTAGACCAACAGCCACGAGCGCCACCTTGCGCCCTCTGCCGACTCAGCCGTGACCTCGCGTCCCCAAGCCGGATCCAGCCACTCCCCCGAGGCCAGGGCGTGCATCCCCGCCGCGCTCGATGCCGCCACCCTGAACCACCACATACGGGCGGGAGCGGCAGCCCTCTTCCCCACCGATACCCTGCCTGCCCTGGCGGCCAGGCCCGAGACCGCCTCCCAGCTCTGGGAGCTGAAGGACCGGCCCAGCCACAAGCCTGTGATCCTCATGGGGGCTGGCCTCGAGGAGTTGCTGGAGCAGCTGGGACTGCCGGTCGTGCCCGCCTGGCGCGAACTGGCAGAGGCCCAGTGGCCAGGGGGGCTCACCCTGGTTCTGCCAGCCCGGGGCCCGCTGCTGGAGCAGCTGAACCCTGGAGGCAACAGCCTGGGACTGCGGGTGCCGGCGTGCCCAATGGCCCTGGAGCTGCTGCGGCTAACGGGACCACTGGCCACCACCAGCGCCAACAGATCCGGAGAACCCCCGTGCCTGACGGCCAGCGAGGCGCACGAGCGGTTCCCAGACGTGTCGTTACTGGCACCTACGCCCTGGCCGCCGGGTTCCGGTCAGGCCAGCACCGTGGTGGCATGGGGCGGCGCAGGCCATTGGCAGCTGCTTCGCCAGGGCGCCGTATCGCTGCCATCGCCCTTGGGCTCCCCCAGGAGCTGAGCCGCCATGCCCTGGCTGATGCTTCTGGTGGTGGCCGTGATGGGCCTGAACCACTGGCTGATGGAGCCGCTGCTCAAGCTGGGCACCGGGTTGTTTGAGGGCCGGAGCATCGGCTGGCTGCTGCTTGGGGTAGTGGTCTGGATCACCGCCGGCAGCGTCGCCCCGAAGCGCTGAGCAACGGCCAACAAAAAACCCCTGGCCGAAGCCAGGGGTTTCAAGCGTCCCTCAAGGGAGCAAGGCGGCGTTGGAGAGGCCGACCATACGGTCGGCCAAGGCCATCAGCCGAACTTGCCGGAAGTTGAGGCGATCAGGAAGGCGGCGTAGGTCACGAAGTAACCGACGGTGAAGTGGGCCAGACCCACCACACGGGCCTGAACGATCGAGAGGGCGACGGGCTTATCGCGCCAGCCCACCAGGTTGGCGAGCGGGGTGCGCTGATGCGCCCAGACGATGGTCTCGATCAGTTCCTGCCAGTAGCCACGCCAGGAGATCAGGAACATGAAGCCGGTGGCCCAGATCAGGTGACCGAACAGGAACATCCAGGACCAGACAGCCAGGTTGTTCGTGCCAAACGGGTTGTATCCGTTGATCAGCTGAGAGGAGTTGAGCCACAGGTAGTCGCGGAACCAGCCCATCAGATAGGTGCTGGATTCGTTGAACTGAGCCACGTTGCCCTGCCAAATGGCGAGGTGCTTCCAATGCCAGTAGAAGGTGACCCAACCCACGGTGTTCAGGGCCCAGAAGACAGCCAGATAGAAGGCGTCCCAGGCCGAGATGTCGCAAGTACCGCCACGGCCGGGGCCGTCGCAGGGGAAGGAGTAGCCGAAGTCCTTCTTGTCGGGCATCAGCTTGGAACCCCGGGCATCCAGGGCACCCTTCACCAGGATCAGGGTGGTGGTGTGCAGACCCAGCGCGATGGCGTGGTGCACAAGGAAGTCACCAGGGCCGATCGGCAGGAACAGATCGGTGGTGCCGTTGATGGCATCCAGCCAATAGTGGTCGCCGGCGATGTTGGCCGAAGCCAGGCTGGCGGCACTGTTGGGGTTGGAGAGCAGCACGTCGAAGCCATAGATCGCCTTGCCGGAAGCGGCTTGAACGAACTGGGCGAAGACGGGCTCCACAAGGATCTGCTTCTCGGGAGCACCGAAAGCCACGACCACATCGTTGTGAACGTAGAGACCCAGAGTGTGGAAACCGAGGAACAAGGACACCCAGCTCAGGTGGCTGATGATGGCTTCCTTGTGCTCGAGCATCCGAGCCAACACGTTGTCCTTGTTGGCTTCCGGGTCGTAGTCGCGGATGAAGAAGATCGCACCGTGGGCAAAAGCACCCGTCATCAGGAAGATGGCGATGTACTGGTGGTGCGTGTAGAGGGCAGCCTGGGTGGTGTAGTCCTTAGCGATGAACGCATAGGACGGCATCGCATACATGTGCTGTGCCACCAAGCTCGTCACCACGCCCAGGGAGGCCAGGGCCAGACCCAGTTGGAAGTGGAGCGAGTTGTTGATGGTGTCGTACAGACCCTTGTGGCCAGCGCCCAGGTCACCAGGGGTGCCCTTGGGGGGGTTGTGGGCTTCGAGGATCTCGCGGATCGAGTGACCGATCCCGAAGTTGGTGCGATACATGTGACCGGCGATCACGAAGATCACGCCGATCGCCAGGTGGTGGTGGGCGATGTCCGTGAGCCACAGGGCTTCGCTCTGGGGGTGGAAACCACCGAGGAAGGTGAGGATCGCGGTACCGGAGCCGGTGCTGCTGCCGAACACCTGGTTCAGGGAATCAGGGTTCTGGGCATACACACCCCAGTTGCCGGTGAAGAACGGAGCCAGACCGGCGGGGTGGGGCAGGACGTTCAGGAAGTTGTCCCAACCGACGTGCTGACCGCGGGACTCGGGGATGGCCACGTGGACCAGGTGACCGGTCCAGGCGATGGAGCTGAAGCCGAACAGAACCGCCAGGTGGTGGTTGAGACGGGATTCAGCGTTCTTGAACCAGGCCAGGGAAGGCCGGAACTTGGGCTGCAGGTGCAGCCAGCCAGCGAACAGGGCCCAAGCCGAAAGGATCAGCAGGAAGATCGAACCCTGGTAGAGCTCGGCGTTGGTGCGCATGCCGATCGTGTACCACCAGTGGTACACGCCGGAGTACGCAATGTTCACCGGGGAGGTGGCACCAGCCTGAGTGAAGGCGGTGATGGCACCCTGGCCGAAGTGGGGATCCCAGATCGCGTGGGCGATGGGACGGACATGCAGAGGATCGGCGACCCACTGCTCAAAGTTGCCCTGCCAGGCGACGTGGAACAGGTTGCCCGAAACCCAGAGGCCGATGATCGCGAGGTGACCGAAGTGGGTGGAGAAGAGCTTTTGGTAAAGCTTCTCCTCCGTCATTCCGTCATGGCTCTCGAAGTCGTGAGCCGTGGCGATCCCGTACCAAATACGACGGGTTGTCGGGTCCTGTGCCAGACCCTGGCTGAACGAAGGAAATTTCGTTGCCATTGGGAAAGGTCAGGTGAGGTCAGCCGACCGCAATGATGCGGGCCAGGAAGAAGGACCAGGTGGTCGCGATACCGCCCAGCAGATAGTGGGCGACACCAACGGCACGGCCCTGGGTGATCGAGAGCGCCCGCGGCTGAATAGCGGGAGCAACCTTCAGCTTGTTGTGAGCCCAGACGATGGACTCGATGAGCTCCTGCCAGTAGCCGCGGCCGCTGAACAGGAACATCAGGCTGAACGCCCAGACGAAGTGGGCACCCAGGAACATCAGACCGTAGGCGCTGCTGGCAGAGCCATAGCTGTTGATCACCTGTGCGGCCTGGGCCCACAGGAAGTCACGCAGCCAGCCGTTGATCGTGATGGCGCTCTGGGCAAAGTTGCCGTTGGTGATGTGGGACACGGAACCGTCTGCGTTGACGGTGCCCCACACATCGCTCTGCATCTTCCAGGAGAAGTGGAAGATGACGATCGACAGGGAGTTGTACATCCAGAACAGGCCCAGGAACACGTGGTCCCAAGCCGAAACCTGGCAGGTACCGCCACGGCCGGGGCCGTCGCAGGGGAAGCGGAAGCCCAGGTTCGCCTTGTCGGGGACGAGGCGGGAGCTGCGCGCGTAGAGCACACCCTTCAGCAGGATCAGCACGGTGACGTGGATCGTGAAGGCATGGATGTGGTGGACGAGGAAGTCGGCCGTTCCCAGGGGGATCGGACCGGCGGCCACCTTGCCGCCAACGGCCACGATGGAACCGTTGAACACTTCGCTCACTCCAGCCAGGGAGTTGGGAGCGGTGCTGCCAGCGGCAGCGGCATGCAGACCCTGAATCCACTGCGCGAAGACGGGCTTCAGGGCAATGGCGGAGTCGCTGAACATGTCCTGGGGACGGCCCAGGGCACGCATGGTGTCGTTGTGGATGTAGAGGCCGAAGCTGTGGAAGCCGAGCCAGATGCACACCCAGTTGAGGTGGCTGATCAGGGCGTCGCGGGCCTTCAGCACCCGATCCAGCACGTTATCCACGTGCTTAGCAGGGTCGTAGTCGCGGATCAGGGCGATGGCGGCGTGGGCGCCGGCACCAACGATCAGGAAGCCACCGATCCAAGTGTGGTGCGTGAAGATCGACAGCTGGGTCGGGTAGTCGATGCCGATGTAGGGATACGGAGGCATCGCATACATGTGCTGAGCCACGATGATGCTCAGCGAGCCGAACAGGGCCAGGTTCACCGCCAGCTGGGCATGCCAGGAGGTGGTGAGGAACTCGTAGAGACCGTCGTGGCCCTTGGAGGCCGGGAACAGCAGGGGATCACCCTTCTGACCCTCGAGAATCTCCTTGATGCTGTGGCCGATGCCCCAGTTGGTGCGGTACTGGTGGCCGGCGACGATGAACAGCACCGCAATCGCCAGGTGGTGATGGGCGATGTCGGTCATCCACAGGCTGCCGGTCACAGGATTCAGACCACCCTTGAAGGTGAGGAAATCGCTGTAGGCCGCCCAGTTACCGGTGAAGAAGGCATTGATGCCGGCACCGAAACCTGGGAACAATTGCGCGATGAGATCCTGGTTGAGGAACTCATGGGGCAGGGGGATGTCCGCGTAGGTGGCGATGGTCTTGCCGTTGAGCACCAGCGGTTTGCCGGCGTCGATGGCATCCATCAGCGCAGTGGTGGGCAGGGACACATGAATCAGGTGCCCCGTCCAGGACAGGGAGCCCAGACCAAGCAGACCGGCCAGATGGTGGTTGAGCATCGACTCAACGTTCTGGAACCACTCAAGCTTGGGAGCTGCTTTGTGGTAGTGGAAGACGCCTGCGTTGAGCATCAGGCCAGCGAACACCAGAGCACCGATGGCCAGGGCCAGCAGTTGGGTTTCGTTGGTGATGCCCCAGGCCCTCCACACGTGGAAGAGACCGGAGGTGATCTGAATGCCGTGGAAACCGGCACCCACATCGCCATTGAGGATCTCCTGGCCGAAGATCGGCCAGACCACCTGCGCACTGGGCTTGACGTGCGTGGGGTCGGTGAGCCAGCCGGAGTAGTTGGAGAAGCGGGCTCCGTGGTAGAAGGCGCCGCTCAACCAGATGAAGATGACGGCCAGGTGACCGAAGTGGGCCGAAAAGATCTTCCGGCTGACCTCTTCGAGATCACTGGTGTGGCTATCGAAGTCGTGAGCGTTGGCGTGGAGGTTCCAAACCCAGGTGGTGGTTTTGGGACCCTTGGCGAGGCTGCGATCGAAGTGGCCGGGCTTGCCGAACAGTTCGAAGGTGGCCGGGTTGTTCACCCGGTCGACCTGGGCCTTCGCCGTTTTCCCACGCTCTGGTGGGCTGATGGTCATCGAGACGTTCCTCGAGGGACGGGGTCGAGGTGGAGGTCCACCCCTCCGGACCGGACCGGAAAGCCGGGAGCCGAGACCGGTGGAGCCACATGGACCGGACGGGGTGACCGTCCAGGGCCATGGGCGCCAGCCGGGGCAAGGGCTGCGACAGGAGCCGAAACCGCTTGCCACGACTGGAGCTTGGGGCCCCAAAGAGGGGACCGCTGGCGTGAGTATAAAGGCGATCTCTAAGCCTCCTGGGCGGGGAGTTACAAAGGTTCAATCCCGGCCCGAGCCAGTCAGGGACTGCGCTCTCGGCCAGGGAGAGAATCATCGGAAACAGGCTGATTAGAGGCCTTCTTTTATCTCACCCGCAAAGATCTTTGTGGGATTCGCTTTGGTCTTCCGACCGGGCTCGGGCCGCGCTGCAGAATGCGCCCACAAGCACCCCATACATAGGAGGAGAAGCCGGCATGGTGGCTGCGCTGCTTCGGGCCCTGATGGCCTTGGTGCTGGTGGGGTTGATCCTGGTGGACAGCGGCTGCAGCCGGGTCGGCCAGGCCCCGACGCCAGCAGCGCAGGCTCCGATCGCCGGGACCGCGCCGACCGGCCGACTGCAGGAGGTCTCCCCGCCGCCGCTGGTGCGCCAGCTGGCCGAGCGACTGGAGGAGCGGGATCCGCAGTTGGAGATCCTGGCCCCCGCCGATGGGGCCCTGCTGCCCGCCGGTCCCTGGAGCCTCCGGCTGCGGCTGCGCGACTGGCCCCTGGCGGATGCGGGTCCCCTGGGCCTGGGCCCCCATCTGGTGGTCCAGGTGGACGGGCAAACCGTGCGGCGCCTGAGCCACCCGGACGAGCTCCGGGAGCTGAGCCTGCCCGAGCTGGCCCCCGGCAGCCACCGGGTCACCGTCTATGCGGCCCGACCCTGGGGTGAGGCGGTGAAGAGCCCAGGCGCCAGCCGTCAGGTCCGGCTGCACCGGGTGGCTGCCAACCCCCAGCAGCTGCCCGCCCCCGGCAGTGCCCAACTGGTTCTGGCCAGCCCCGACGGCCTGGCGGAGGCCGAGCCGGTGCTGATCGACTGGCTACTGTTCGATGCCCCCCTGCAGAACCTGCGCGAGGGCGACGGTCGCTGGCGCCTGCGGGTGACCGTGAACGGCGACAGTTTCCTGGTGGACCGCCACGCCCCGCTCTGGCTGCGGGGGCTGACCAGCGGCAGCAATGCCCTGCAGTTGGAGCTGCTGGACGGGCGCGGCGAGCCCCTGAACAGCCCCTTCAACAGCCTGGTGCGGGAGGTTCAGATCCAACCGGGGCCGCGGCCTGGCTGGCTGCGCGGCAGCCTGACGCCGTTGGAGCTGGATCAGCTCAGCGGCCTGGCTCCCGTGGACGCGGGCGAGGGTGGAATTGAAGACGACCAGCAAGGCCTGGGAGAGGAGATCGAACGCAGCGGGCGCCAAACCGGCAAGAGCCAAGACGGGATTGCCGGAAGCGGCGCGGCGAGACCCGGGAGCATCACTCCGGCGGCCCCCCAGACTCCGCAGTCCGGCGCGGGCCTACTGCAGCAGGCCGCCCCCGAGATCGGCGCCGAGCGTGGGTCCGAATCCGAGGGGGCTGGGGCTTCCGCCCCCACAGCCCCAGGGCCCGCAAACACCCCACCAGCAACGAGCGCACCGCCAACAGCCTTCGAAAGTCGGCCCGAACCCACAGGCTCGGCCGCAGAACGCCCCGATGGCCAGACGGCGAGCCCTGAGGTTTCGCCTCCTGCCGCCCCGGAGGCTGATGAGGCCGACGCAATGGCCACGGCTGCTCCCCCCATGGCCGCCAGCAACGATTGGGCACCCGACGCCGAAAACCAGACAACGCAGGCCCCGGCGGCGGAGGCCAGCCCGGCCCGAGAGGCTCTCACCAGCTCGGAAGCAGTCGCAGGGGAACCCAGCGCGACAGATTCGGCTCCGGAGCCGCGCCAAGCCTCCAACGATGCGGCCGCGCCCCAGCCGCCTGCGACCCCGGCGGCGCCCCCCCAGACACCACCACCACCCGCCCAGTCCGCGGCTCCCAGCCCCGTCGAGGAGCGAATTGCGCCCAGCACCGGCCTGGCCGGCTCCGCACGACAGCTGGTGAACGCCGATGGCTCCCTCGTGAAGCCCAAGGGCTCCGGCCCCCTGGCCCGCCTGCGCGAGAGGCTGCAGCGATGAGCATCCCCGGGACCGGCCAAGACCCCACCCTGCGCTGGGGCTTTGGCCTCGGCGGCGCCGGCCTTCCCCTGCTGCGGCGCCTGCTGGCGGCAGGCCTGATCGATCGGATCGCCCTGCCGCCCCAGCCGGGCGAGGGCATCTCCGCCCAGCCTGAAACCACCCCCCCGAGGGCCAACGAGTGCGACTGGGCGGCCCGCAGCCTGGGGGAGCTGCTGGCCAGTGAGTGGCCACGCAGCCAGGCCTTTGTGGCGGTTGGGGCCTGTGGCGCCATCACCCGACTGATCGCTCCGCTGCTGGGGGACAAGACCAGCGATCCGGCCGTGGTGGTGCTCGATCCCGCCGGCCGTTATGCCATCCCCCTGATCGGGGGCCACGCCGGCGGCGCGGAGGTGCTGAGCCAGCGGATCGCCGCAGTGCTGGGCGGCGAGGCCGTGCTGACGGGCGCCAGCAGCGGCGACGGTCGCCTGGCCCTCGACAGCTTCGGCCGGGCCTGGGGATGGCGGCGCGGCAGCGGCGACTGGGACGCACTGATGAAGGGCTTCGCCCGCGGTGAGCCGATCGCCGTGGCGCAGCAGGCGGGCAACGGCCGCTGGCGGCAGCTCGACGCAGCCCAGGGGCTGCTGTCCGAGCCCGAGTCGGTTGAGCAGGACCACCCCCAGGAAGCGGCCGTGGCTAGACGGCTGGTGGTGGCCGCAGAGCGGGGTGATGGCTGCCGCTGGCACCCCCCCAGCCTCTGGCTTGGGGTGGGCTGCGAACGCAACACCAGCCTGAGCCTGCTGGAGCGGATGGTGGACGGAGCCCTGGCGGAACAGGGGCTGGCCGCTGAAGCCGTAGCCGGCCTGGCCAGCGCAGATCGCAAGGCCGATGAACCGGCCCTGCTGCAGCTGGCCGAACGGCGGGGATGGCCCCTGCGCTGCTTTGAAGCCGAAGCCCTGAACGCCGTGGCGGTGCCGAATCCATCGGCCGTCGTGGCCGCCGAGCTGGGCACCGCCAGCGTGGCCGAGGCTGCCGCTCTGCTGGCGGCCGGCCCGGGCGCCCAGCTGCGGCTGGAAAAACGGATCGAGCGCCCTGGGGCTGGCGAGCGGGGCGCCGCCACCCTGGCCATCGCCGCGGCCGCTAGCCAGTGGGCGCCGCAGCGCGGTCAGCTGCACCTGATCGGCAGCGGCCCCGGCAGCCTGGAGCTGCTCACCCCCGACGCCCGCCGCGCCCTGGCGGAGAGCCATGTCTGGGTGGGGTATGGCCTCTACCTGGATCTACTGGAGCCGCTGCGGCGGCCCGATCAGCTGCGCAGCGATGGCCAGCTCACCCAGGAGCGGGAGCGCTGCCGCGAGGCCCTGGAGATGGCCTGCCAGGGGCTCACGGTGGCGCTGATCTCCTCCGGCGACAGCGGGATCTACGGCATGGCTGGCCTGGCCCTCGAGCAGTGGATGGCCCTGGAGGCCGGCGATCGCCCCGGCTTCACCGTGCACCCCGGCATCTCGGCGCTGCAGCTGGCGGCGGCCAGGGCCGGTGCCCCGCTGATGCACGACTTCTGCACCGTCAGCCTCAGCGACCGCCTCACCCCATGGGCGGTGATCGAGCAGCGG
The DNA here is from genome assembly GCF_002252705.1 of Vulcanococcus limneticus LL. Lineage (GTDB taxonomy): Bacteria > Cyanobacteriota > Cyanobacteriia > PCC-6307 > Cyanobiaceae > Vulcanococcus > Vulcanococcus limneticus. The sequence goes on along the minus strand of NZ_NQLA01000021.1, from coordinate 26,672 downwards.
CTGCGGGCAGCGGCCGCCGGCGACTTCGTGGTGGCGCTCTACAACCCCCGCTCCCGCGGCCGCGACTGGCAACTGGGCCGAGCCCGCGAGCTGCTGCTGGAGGGCGGTCGGCCGGCACAGACCCCGGTGGTGCTGGCGCGCCAGCTGGGCCGGCAGGAGGAGCAGGTGAGCCTGCACACCCTGGGGGATCTGCCCCTGGAGCAGGTGGACATGCTCACCCTGGTGCTGATCGGCAACGCCAGCAGTCGGGTGGCGGGCGGCCGCCTGGTGACGCCCCGCGGGTACCCCGGCGCCGAGCTGGCCTGAGGGGCCGCGGGCCGGTGCAGGCTCAGGTGAGGAGAAGAGTCGGGATGACAGGATTCGAACCTGCGGCCCCTTCGTCCCGAACGAAGTGCGCTACCAAGCTGCGCTACATCCCGATGGGGGGAGTGTAGGAGATGGCCCTCCCACACACCCCGGGCCCGCCGTGCTGGTGGCGGGGCAACCAGGGGCAGGAGAGCCAGGGGATCGGGGCCGCTTTCTAGAGTCGGTGGCCGCCACACCTCCGGGAGGTCCGCCGCCTTGCTCAAACCCGACTGGCTGCGTGTCAAGGCTCCCCAGCGGGAACGGATCGGCGAGGTGGCCGACCTGCTGCTGGATCTGAAGCTCAACACCGTCTGCCAGGAGGCCAGCTGCCCCAACATCGGCGAGTGCTTCGCCGGCGGCACGGCCACCTTCCTGATCATGGGGCCGGGCTGCACCCGTGCCTGCCCCTACTGCGACATCGACTTCGACAAGAGCGTGCGGGCGCTCGATCCCAGCGAGCCCGAGCGCCTGGGTGAGGCGGTGGCTCGACTGGGGCTCAAGCACGTGGTGATCACCTCGGTGAACCGCGACGACCTGGACGATGGAGGGGCCAGTCAGTTCGTCGCCTGCATCGAGCAGGTGCGGGCCCGCTCACCGCTCACGACGATCGAGCTGCTGATCCCGGATTTCTGCGGCAACTGGGAGGCGCTTGCCGCCGTGATGGAGGGCGCCCCGGAGGTGCTCAACCACAACATCGAAACCGTGCCGCGGCTCTACAAGAAGGCACGGCCCCAGGGGATCTACGGGCGCTCCCTGGAGCTTCTGCAACGCGTGCGCAGCGGCTGGCCGCGCACTTACACCAAATCGGGCCTGATGACCGGTCTGGGTGAAACCGACGCCGAGGTGCTTGAGGTGATGGCAGATCTGCGCCGACACCAGGTGGACATCGTGACCATCGGCCAGTACCTCTCTCCCGGCCCCAAGCACCTGCCAGTGGACCGGTTCGTGACCCCCGAGCAATTCGAGGACTTCCGCCGCCACGGCGAGGAGGCCCTGGGCTTCCTGCAGGTGGTGAGCACGCCCCTCACCCGCAGCAGCTACCACGCCGGCGAGGTGCAGCGGCTGATGCGGCAGTACCCCCGCTAGGCCGCCACCGCCTCCCGCTCGGCCAGGCCCACTGTCGCTTTCTCGCTGGGGGGCACCAGCACTTTGAAGCGGGCCTTCCAGCTGCTCCAATCGGACAGGATCGCCGCGGCCTTGGCACTGCCGGTGGCCTGCAGATGGGCCTCCAGCAGGGGCCTCAGCAGGGCTTCCTGCTCAGGGGTAGTGAGATTGGCGATCGCCACGATCTCGGGGTTCACCCGCTCCGTCAGGCCGCCGCTCTCATCCAGCAGGAAGGCCACGCCACCGGTCATGCCGGCAGCCACGTTGCGCCCCGTGGAGCCCAGCACCACCACAACGCCGCCCGTCATGTACTCGCAGCAGTGGTCACCGGCGCCCTCCACCACGGTGCGGGCACCGCTGTTGCGCACGGCGAAGCGCTCACCGGCGCGGCCCAGGGCGAACAGCTCGCCGCCGGTGGCGCCGTAGAGGCAGGTGTTACCCAGGATCACCTGGCTACCGGGATCCTGCACGCCGGCGGGGGGCACCACGGTGAGGCGACCGCCGTTGAGGCCCTTGCCCACATAGTCGTTGGCTTCGCCCACCAGGCGCACGTTCATGCCCTGGAGCACGAAGGCCCCGAAGCTCTGGCCTGCGGCGCCCTCGTAGGTGAGATCGAGCTGGCCCTGAAAACCGGTGTTGCCATGGCGCGCGGCAATCTCGCCCGAGAGGCGGGCGCCCACGCTGCGGTCGGTGTTCACGATCGCCAGGGTGCGGGCCAGGCGGCCGTGGCCCTCGATGGCCGCCAACACCTCGGCATCGGCCAGGAGCTGGTCTTCCAGGATCGGGCCGTTGCCGTGGGCCGCCGCGTCGTGCTGCAGCCAGGCGCGATCGGCCGCCGCCGGGATCGGATCGATCAGGCAGGAGAGATCGAGGGCCTTGGTCTTGGCCAGCTGCACGGTGCGGGCCTGCAGCAGTTCGGTGCGGCCGATCAGGTCTTCGAGGCGGACCACGCCGAGCACGCTCAGCAGCTGACGCACCTCCTCGGCCACGAACAGGAAGAAGTTCACCACGTGCTCAGGCACGCCTGGGAAGCGCTTGCGCAGGTTCTCCTTCTGGGTGGCCACGCCCACCGGGCAGTTGTTGGTGTGACAGACGCGGGCCATGATGCAGCCCTCAGCGATCATCGCCACCGAGCCGAAGCCGTATTCCTCGGCGCCCAGCAGGGCGGCGATGATCACGTCCCAGCCGGTCTTGAGACCGCCATCGGCGCGGAGCAGCACCCGGTCGCGCAGGCCGTTCTCGAGCAGGGACCGGTGCACCTCGGTGAGGCCCAGCTCCCAGGGACCGCCGGCGTGCTTGATCGAGCTCAGGGGCGAGGCACCGGTGCCGCCGTCGTGGCCGGAGATCTGGATCACATCGGCGTTGGCCTTGGCCACGCCGGCGGCGATGGTGCCGATGCCGATCTCGGCCACCAGTTTCACGCTCACCTTGGCGGCGGGGTGCACCTGGTGCAGGTCGTGGATCAGCTGGGCCAGATCCTCGATCGAATAGATGTCGTGGTGGGGCGGCGGCGAGATCAGCGCCACGCCGGCCTTGCTGTTGCGCAGCCAGGCGATGTAGGGGTCCACCTTCGGACCGGGCAGCTGCCCCCCCTCGCCGGGCTTGGCCCCCTGGGCCACCTTGATCTCCAGCTGGCGACCGCTGCGCAGATACTCCGGGGTCACGCCGAAACGGCCTGAGGCGATCTGCTTGATCGCCGAGCAGGCGGTGTCGCCGTTGCGGAGACCCTTGATCGTGGGCAGGGTGCTGGAACGGCCCTCGGCATCGACGTCGTCGAGCACCTTGAAGCGGGCCGGATCCTCGCCGCCCTCGCCGCTGTTGCTCTTGCCGCCGATGCGGTTCATGGCGATGGCCAGCACCTCATGGGCCTCCCGCGAGAGGGCCCCGAGGCTCATGCCGCCGGTGCAGAAGCGGCTGCAGATGCTCTCCACGCTCTCCACCTGCTCGATCGGCAGGGGCGCGGGCGCGGGCTTGAGCTCCAGCAGGTCGCGCAGGGCCGTGACCGGCCGGTTCTCCAGCAGGGTCTTGTAGGTGGAGAAGTGGTCGTAGCCGGGGCCCGCCTTGACGGCCGCGTGCAGGGCCTTGGCCATCTCCGGGCTGTTGAGGTGGTACTCGCCGCCGGTGCGGTACTGCACGAAGCCCATGAACTCGAGCTTGGTGCGGTTCAGCTCGGGGAAGGCCTTGGCATGGAAGCTGAGGGTCTCGCTGGCGAGTTCGCCCAGGCTCAGGCCCGCCACGCGGCTGGTGGTGCCATTGAATGCCAGCTGGATCAGGTCGGCGCCGAGGCCGATCGCCTCGAAGATCTGGGCGCCGTGGTAGCTGGCCAGCAGGGAGATGCCGATCTTGGAGAGGATCTTGCGCAGTCCGTCCTCCAGGGCCTTGCGCACGTTGGCCTGGGCCTGATCGGGACTGATGGCCGGCAACTTGCCGTTTTCGATCAGTTTCTGCACCCGGGGATGGGCCAGCCAGTGGCGGCTGGTCTCCCAGGTGAGCCAGGGACAGACGGCGCTGGCGCCATAGCCGATCAGGCAGGCCAGGTGATGGGTGCTCCAGCATTGGGCCGTGTCCACCACCAAGGACGCCTTTAGCCGCAGGCCCAGGTTGAGCAGATGGTGATGCACCGCCCCCACCGCCAGCAGGGGTGAGATGTAGGTGGTGGTGGCAGTCAGGCCGCCGGGCTGGCCATCGAGGCCCAGCCGATCGGAGAGCACCAGGATCTGGCTGCCGCCGCGCACGGCAGCCTCGGCCTCGGCCCTGAGCCGCTGCACCGCCGCCTCCAGGCCGTCAGGGCCATCGGTGACGGCCATCAGGGTGGAGAGGGTGGTGACGGGCAGGCCCTGCTGGCTCAGCGCCGCCAGCTCCGTCTCATTGAGGATCGGGCTGGCCAGGTGCAGCACCGCCGCTGATGCGGCCTCAGGCCTGAGGGGAGAGCCCCGCTTGCCCAGGTGCATCTCCAGGCTCATCACCAGCTTTTCCCGCAGCGGATCGATCGGCGGGTTGGTGACCTGGGCAAAGCGCTGCTTGAAGTAGTCGTAGAGCAGGTGAGGCTTATCCGAGAGCACAGCCAGGGGAATGTCGTCGCCCATGCAGTAGGTGGGCTCCTTGCCGGCGCCGGCCATGTCCTCGATCACCAGGTCGAAGTCCTCGGCGGTGAAGCCAAAGGCCGTCTGCAGTTGCAGCAGCTCCAGATCGCCGAGCTCCCGCTGCTGGGTCCAGGGATGGGAGCCCAGGCTGCGGCGGTGCTCCGCCAGCCAGGCTCCGTAGGGATGGCGGGCGGCCACCTCGGCCTTCACCTCCCAGTTGCGCAGCAGGCGGCCCTGTTCCAGGTCCACCGCCAGCATCTGGCCGGGGCCGAGGCGCCCTTTTTCGATGATGCGGCTCTCCTCGAGCTCGACCACGCCGGTCTCGGAGCCCATCACCACAAAGCCGTCCCTGGTGATGCAGTAGCGGGCGGGGCGCAGGCCGTTGCGATCGAGGGTCGCCCCCACGCTGCGGCCATCGGCAAACACCAGCAAAGCCGGGCCGTCCCAGGGCTCCTGGGTGCAGGCGGAGTACTCGTAGAAGGCCTGGATCTCGGGCCGATCGGCCAGCTCGGGCTGGTCGCGGAAGGCCTCGGGCACCAGGGTGAGCAGGCTCTCCGTGATCGGCCGGCCACTGCGTACCAGCAGTTCCAGGGTGGCGTCGAGGTTGGCCGAATCGCTGAAGGCCGCGTTCACCACCGGCTTGAGGTCGGCAGCCGCCTCACCCCACACCGCATCGAGGCTGGATTCGGAGGCGCGGGCCCAGTTGAGGTTGCCCAGCAGGGTGTTGATCTCGCCGTTGTGGCCGAGCAGCCGCATCGGCTGGGCCAGGGGCCAGCGGGGCAGGGTGTTGGTGCTGAAGCGGCGGTGGTACACCGCAAAGCTCACGGCGAAGCGCTCGTCGCGCAGGTCTCCGTAGAAGGAGGCGAGCACCTCCGAGCGCACCATTCCCTTGTAGACGACGGTACGGCCGCTCAGCGACGCGAAGTAGAGGTCGCTGGGTCCGTGTCCCCAGGCTTCACGGGCCCGGTCGCCGCAGCGGCGGCGCAGGCGGAACAGCAGGGCCTCGAGGGCATCGCCGGCCACGTCACCAGCCACCAACCACTGCGCGATGTGGGGCGCCGTGCCCAGGGCCAGGGGGCCGAGCACGGACGGCTCCACTGGCACCTCGCGCCAGCCCAGGCTGCGCAGGCCGAGCACGGCGGCCGCCTCATCGCAGAAGGCCTTGGCCTGCTCACGCCTGGCGGCGTCGGCGGGCAGGAACACCATGCCCAGACCGCGAGGGGTGTCGCCCGAGGCGGCCGCCTCGGGCCAGACCGCTTCCAGGAAGCTCCAGGGGATGCCGCACAGGACGCCGGCGCCGTCACCGGAATCGCCATCGCCGCCGCAGCCGCCGCGGTGCTCCATGCAGTCCAGGCCGCGCAGGGCCTGCTGCAGCACCCAGTGGCTGGCCTCCCCCTGCAGGTTGGCCAGGAAGCCCACGCCGCAGGCGTCCTTCTCGCCCGCCACGGCCGCCGGAGCCGGGCTGTCGCAGTGCGGCCAGACGGAGGGGGAGGACTGCGACTTCGACGACTGCGGCATGACCCGGCGACAACCTGGCGGACCGCGGGGGGCGGACGCAGGCTCTCGCCTGTCCCACGCCCCCCGCGCTGAGAACCTCTGATCCTAGGGATCTGTGCCCCCGGGCACGCCAGCACGGGCCTTCAGGGGCGACCAGGCCTTGCAGGGACAGCTAGCGTTTGCCAACAAGCAGATCCGAGGACCCATGGCGGCGCTGCTGGCCCATCTCCCCCTGGCCGCTGGGCTCTCAGTGGGACTGAGCGCTGGATTCGGTGCCGTGCCGTTCCTGCTCGCCCTGGCTCCCGGCGCCGCCGAGGCCGCACCGCGGGCAGGCGCCGACTCCGTCCTGGTCGCGACCCGCGCGGGCCAGGCCAGCCAACAGGGCGGCCAGATCGCCATCAACGGACGGATCCAGCAGGCCCGCTGGCAGTGGAGCCCAGCCACCGCCGCCAACCCCGCTGAACTCTGGCTACCCCTGGAGGTGCTGCAGGACCAACTGGGTGTCGCCAGCAGCACCAGCCCCAGCGGCGAGCTGAACCTGGAGTGGTACGGCCGCCGGGCCAGCATTCCGGCCCTTGCCCAGCGCAGCCTGGAGGATGAGGTGGCGGTGCCCGCCCTCGCCCTGCTGACGGCGGCGGGGGTGCGGGTGCAGCCCCTGGGGGATCGTCTGGAGCTGGAGCTGCCGGCCGCCGGCCTGGGCCGCATCCGCTTCCGGGACCTGGGCAGTGCCAGGCGCATCGTGCTTGATCTGGCCGGCCCGGCCTTGGTGCAGCGGGGCGAGGCCGGCATCCTGCTGGGGCTGCGCGGCACCCTAGAGCAGGAGCGGGAGCTGCAGGCCCTGGGTCTGCGGGTGCGGCGGGAGGTCCAGGGGCTGAGATTCCAGCCAGCCAGCGGCACCGCCCCCAAGTTGCTCACCCTGGGCGGCCCCGACCGGCTGGTGCTGGAGTTCGGCGATGGCGCCGCCGCCACCGTCACCCCGGAGCGACCGGCGGCCCTCGATCCACGGCTGCAGCAGCTGCTGGGCCAGGGCCTGCGCATCGATCGGCGCGTATTGCCGGGCGGCAGCGGCGCTGTGGTGCTCAGCAGCGTGCGCCTCGACCCGCGCGCCATCCCCCTGGACCTGCGCCCCCTGACCCGGCCCGACGGCATGCAGGGCCTCAGCAGCCTGGGCCAGCTGGCCCGCGGCGAGCAGGCCCTGATCGCCATCAACGGCGGCTACTTCAACAGGGTGCGGCGCCTGCCCCTCGGCGCCCTGCGCAGCAACGGCCGCTGGCTGTCCGGCCCGATCCTCAACCGCGGTGCCATCGGCTGGCGGGACGGAAACATGCCCAGCTTCGGGCGACTGAGCCTGCAGGAATGGGTGAGCGATGGCCGGGGTCAGCGCTGGCCCCTCGCCACCCTCAACAGCGGCTACGTGCAGCGGGGCCTGAGCCGCTACACCGCCGACTGGGGCCGCAGCTACCAGGCCCTGAGCGGCAAAGAGAGTGCCGTGCTCGTACGCGACGGCGTGGTGCTGCAGCGCTTCGAGGGCCCCGAACTGGCGGCGGGGATCCCCCTCGACGGCCCCGATCAACTGCTGGTGGCCCGGGGCGGCAGCGCCCTGCCCTGGAACCCCGGCGAGCGCCTCAGTCTCGCCAGCCAACCCAGCGACGGCCTGGGCCAGCAGCCCTTCGTGGTCGGCGGTGGGCCGCTGCTGCTCCAGGGCGGCCAGCTGGTGCTCAATGGCGGCGCCGAGGGCTTCAGCCCGACGTTTCTGGAGCAGGGGGCGCCCCGCACCGTAATCGGCAGTGACGGCAACCAGCTCTGGCTTGTCACCCTCCAGAGCGCCAACAGCGCCGGCCCGACCCTGCTGGAGACCGCCCGCCTCCTGCAACAGCTGGGGCTGCGGGACGCCCTCAACCTGGATGGAGGCAGCTCCACCGGCCTGGTGGTGGGCGACACCCACACGGTGCGGGGCCGCGGCGTCGTGGCCTCGGTGCACAACGGCCTGGGCCTGGTGCCGCGTGGTGCCGGCCAGGCCGCCGCCACGGGCGGCCCCGCCCGGCGCGCCGTGGCGGCCTGGGGGCCCTGACAGACTGGGGGCCCAGTCCAAGGAGCCGCCACCGCCATGCCCAAGGGCCACAGCCTGCTCCTGAGCGCGGCCGCCGCCGCCGAACTGGGCCGCCAGGCGGCGGTGGCCGGCACCCCCGGCGTGATGCACATCGACCTGGTGGAGGGCAGCTGTGAGCGCTGGGTGATCCGCATCCGCCCGGGCCACCTGGCCGGCCAGCCGGTCGCCCGGGCCGACGGCATCACCCTCTTTGCCCCAGCGGACCAGGGCGAACGGCTGGCCGGCCTGCAGCTCGACTACCGCGGCGACCTCAGCGGCGGCGGCTTCCTGGTGCGACCCAGCGCCGAGGTGCGCACCTGCGCCTGCGGCGCTGCCTTCAGCCCGGCCGGCAGCCCAGCGGAGCCAGCGGGGGCGGCCGGTCCGGCGACAAAGTAAGGTGGCGGATTGTCGAAAACGGTCGGTCTTCCGACCTGCTCTCCGGCCCCCCGAACGCTCCGGCCCTCGATGCCCACGATTCAGCAGCTGATCCGTACCGAGCGGCAGCGCCTCACCCGCAAGACCAAGTCCCCTGCCCTGCGCGCCTGCCCCGAGCGCCGCGGCGTGTGCACCCGCGTGTACACCTCCACCCCCAAGAAGCCGAACTCGGCCCTGCGCAAGGTGGCCCGTGTGCGTCTCACCTCCGGTTTCGAGGTCACCGCCTACATCCCCGGCATCGGCCACAACCTGCAGGAGCACTCCGTGGTGATGATCCGCGGCGGCCGTGTGAAGGACCTGCCCGGTGTGCGCTACCACATCATCCGCGGCACCCTCGACACCGCCGGCGTGAAGGACCGTCGTCAGTCGCGCTCGAAGTACGGCGCCAAGACCCCGAAGGGCTGATCCGTCCCCGTTTCCCGTTCCTGACTCCCACTACCCAGGTCTATGTCCCGCCGCAACGCCGCCGAGAAGCGCCCGGTTCTGCCCGATCCGCAGTTCAACAGCCGTCTGGCCACGATGATCGTGGCCCGGCTGATGAAGCACGGCAAGAAGTCCACCGCCCAGCGGATTCTCTCCGATGCCTTCGGGCTGATCAACGAGCGCACTGGATCCGATCCCCTCGAGCTGTTCGAGACGGCCGTCAAGAACGCCACTCCTCTGGTGGAAGTGCGCGCCCGTCGCGTCGGTGGTGCCACCTACCAGGTGCCCATGGAAGTGCGGCAGGAGCGGGGCACCGCCATGGCCCTGCGCTGGCTGGTGAATTTCTCGCGGGCCCGCAACGGCCGCAGCATGGCCCAGAAACTGGCCGGTGAGCTGATGGATGCCGCCAACGAGGCCGGCAGCGCCGTCCGCAAGCGCGAAGAGACCCACAAGATGGCCGAGGCCAACAAGGCCTTCGCCCATTACCGCTACTGAGTCAGGTCGGCCGGATCACCATGACCCGGCCCCTGCCTGGGCCGTCGGCCGATGGTCGACCTGTAGAGTGACGCCCAATTTTTGTAGACCTACCCTCCGGAGACCTACCCCGTGGCCCGCGCCTTTCCCCTGGAACGCGTCAGAAATATCGGTATTGCCGCCCACATCGACGCGGGCAAGACCACCACGACCGAACGCATCCTGTTCTATTCGGGTGTGGTTCACAAGATCGGCGAAGTGCACGATGGCGCGGCCGTAACCGACTGGATGGCCCAGGAGCGGGAGCGGGGCATCACCATCACCGCAGCCGCGATTTCCACCAGCTGGAAAGATCACCGTATCAACATCATCGATACACCCGGCCACGTGGACTTCACCATTGAGGTGGAGCGTTCCATGCGGGTGCTCGATGGCGTCATTGCAGTCTTCTGTGCCGTGGGCGGCGTACAGCCCCAATCGGAAACAGTGTGGCGCCAGGCGGATCGCTACAGCGTTCCCCGCATGGTGTTCGTCAATAAGATGGACCGCACCGGCGCCGACTTCCTGAAGGTGCACGGTCAGATCAAGGACCGCCTCAAAGCCAACGCCGCCCCGATCCAACTGCCGATCGGTGCTGAAGGCGAGCTGAGCGGCATCGTTGATCTGGTCAAGAACCGGGCCTTTATCTATAAGGACGAACTCGGCAAGGACATCGAGGAAACCGACATCCCCGCGTCAATGGCCGATGAGGCCGCCGAGTGGCGTGCGGCCCTGATGGAAAGCGTCGCCGAAACCGACGAGGAGCTGCTTGAGTTCTTCCTCGAGAACGGCGAACTGACCGAGGAGCAGCTGCGCAGGGGCATCCGCCAGGGCGTGCTGAAGCACGGCCTCGTGCCGATCCTCTGTGGCTCCGCCTTCAAGAACAAGGGCGTGCAGCTGCTGCTGGATGCCGTGGTGGACTACCTGCCCGCGCCGGTGGATGTGCCCCCGATCCAGGGCCTGCTGCCCGATGGCACCGAGGCCCTCCGTCCCGCCGAAGACAGTGCCCCCTTCAGCGCCCTGGCGTTCAAGGTGATGGCCGATCCCTTTGGCAAGCTCACCTTCGTGCGCATCTACTCCGGCGTGCTGCAGAAGGGCAGCTATGTCCTCAACTCCACCAAGGACAAGAAGGAGCGCATCTCGCGCCTGATCATCCTCAAGGCCGACGATCGCGAGGAAGTGGACGAACTGCGCGCCGGTGACCTGGGCGCCGTGCTGGGCCTCAAGGACACCACCACCGGCGACACGCTCTGCGTGGATTCCGACCCGATCATCCTCGAATCGCTCTACATCCCCGAGCCCGTGATCTCGGTGGCCGTCGAGCCCAAGACCAAGGGCGACATGGAGAAGCTCTCCAAGGCCCTTCAATCCCTGTCCGAGGAAGATCCCACCTTCCGGGTCCGCACCGATCCGGAAACCAACCAGACCGTGATCGCCGGCATGGGCGAACTCCACCTGGAAATCCTGGTGGACCGCATGCTGCGCGAGTTCAAGGTGGAGGCCAACATCGGCGCACCCCAGGTGTCCTATCGCGAAACCATTCGCGGCAGCGCCAAGGGTGAGGGCAAGTTCGCCCGCCAGACCGGTGGCAAGGGGCAGTACGGCCACGTGGTGATCGAAATGGAGCCCGGCGAACCGGGTTCCGGGTTCGAGTTCGTCAACAAGATCGTTGGCGGCGTCGTTCCCAAGGAGTACGTCGGCCCGGCCGAAGCCGGCATGAAGGAGACCTGCAATTCCGGCGTGATTGCAGGCTTCCCGATGATCGACGTCAAGGTCACCATGGTCGACGGGTCTTACCATGATGTGGACTCGTCGGAGATGGCGTTCAAGATCGCCGGCTCCATGGCCTTCAAGGACGGCGTCAAGAAGTGCAATCCTGTGCTGCTTGAGCCGATGATGAAGGTCGAAGTCGAGGTGCCCGAGGACTTCCTGGGCTCCGTGATCGGCGATCTCTCCTCGCGCCGCGGTCAGGTCGAAGGGCAGTCCATCGACAATGGACAGTCCAAGGTCCAGTCCAAGGTGCCCTTGGCCGAGATGTTCGGCTACGCCACCCAGCTCCGATCCATGACCCAGGGTCGGGGTATCTTCTCGATGGAATTCAGCCACTACGAGGAAGTTCCTCGCAACGTGGCCGAGGCCATCATCTCTAAGAATCAGGGTAATTCCTGATCTTCCCCTAACCTTACCCATCCCCGATTCTTTTTCATCATGGCACGCGAGAAGTTCGAAAGGAACAAGCCCCACGTCAACATCGGCACCATCGGCCACGTTGACCACGGCAAGACCACCCTCACCGCCGCCATCACCAACGTGTTGGCGTCCCAAGGCAAGGCCAAGGCCCAGGCCTACGACGAAATCGACGGTGCTCCTGAAGAGAAGGAGCGCGGTATCACCATCAACACCGCCCACGTCGAGTACGAAACCGACAAGCGTCACTACGCCCACGTGGACTGCCCCGGTCACGCGGACTACGTGAAGAACATGATCACCGGTGCCGCCCAGATGGACGGCGCCATCCTGGTGGTGGCCGCCACCGATGGCCCCATGGCCCAGACCAAGGAACACATCCTGCTGGCCAAGCAGGTGGGCGTGCCCGCCCTGGTCGTGTTCCTCAATAAGAAGGACATGGTCGACGACGAGGAGATCCTCGAGCTCGTCGAACTGGAAATGCGCGAGCTGCTGAGCAGCTACGACTTCCCCGGTGATGACCTGCCCGTGGTGGCCGGCTCTGCCCTCAAGGCCCTGGAGCACATTCAGGCCGGCAACAAGGCCGTGCGCGGCGAAAACGAGTGGGTTGACAAGATCCTCGACCTGATGGACGCCGTGGATGAGTCCATCCCCGAGCCCGAGCGCGAAATCGACAAGCCCTTCCTGATGGCCGTCGAAGACGTGTTCTCGATCACCGGTCGCGGCACCGTGGCCACCGGCCGCATCGAGCGCGGAAAGGTGAAGGTGGGCGAAACCGTGCAGATCGTCGGCATCAAGGACACCCGCGAGACCACCGTCACCGGCGTGGAAATGTTCCGCAAGCTGCTCGACGAGGGCATGGCCGGCGACAACGTGGGTCTGCTGCTGCGCGGCATCCAGAAGGAAGACATCGAGCGCGGCATGGTGCTGGTGAAGCCCAACTCCATCAAGCCCCACACCAAGTTTGAGGGCGAGGTGTATGTGCTGAAGAAAGAAGAAGGCGGCCGCCACACCCCCTTCTTCGCTGGCTACCGCCCGCAGTTCTACATCCGTACGACTGACGTGACCGGCCAGATCACCGCCTTCACCGCCGACGACGGCTCCAACGTGGAGATGGTGATGCCCGGCGACCGCATCAAGATGACCGGTGAGCTGATCTGCCCGGTGGCCATCGAGCAGGGCATGCGCTTCGCCATCCGCGAAGGCGGCCGCACCATCGGTGCCGGCGTGGTGTCCAAGATCATCGAGTGAGGCTGAGGTAGCCTCCGGGGGTGAGCTTTCCGGCTCACCCCTTTCCCCGCACCTCGACAATCCAGCTCTTCCGGGATGGCATTCGGGTTCCGCCCGGATCTGCGTCCTGTTCGCTTCCACCCTGACTGCCCATGTCCGCCTCCATTGCCCAGCAGAAGATCCGCATCCGCCTGAAGGCGTTCGACCGCCGCATGCTGGATCTGTCCTGCGAAAAAATCATCGAGACCGCCGATCACACCGCTGCGACAGTGATCGGCCCGATCCCCTTGCCCACCAAGCGCAAGATTTACTGCGTGCTGCGCTCGCCCCACGTGGACAAGGATTCCCGCGAGCACTTCGAGACCCGCACTCACCGCCGGATCATCGACATCTACAGCCCGTCCGCCAAGACGATCGACGCCCTCATGAAGCTGGATCTGCCCAGCGGTGTCGACATCGAAGTGAAGCTCTGAGCCTCCCTGCCCCACAGGGCAACGTCCACCTGACTGGGCTCAGTCGACTCTCAGCGCCCGCCTTCCGGCGGGCTTTTTTGTGGCCGCCAGGCCCACGAAAGCCCAGCCGCTCCCGATGGCAGAGGCCGGCTCCCTAGGATCGACCCTGCTGTTGGTTCTGCCTCCAGGCGGCACCTGGCTATCCTTCCCCGCCGCCCTGCTGGTTGCCATTGTGACGAATCTGGCCGTGAGGGAACTGCCCCTCTTCCCCCTGCCGGATGTGGTGCTATTCCCCCAGGAAGTGCTGCCGCTGCACATCTTTGAGCCGCGCTATCGCATGATGCTGCGCACCGTGATGGAGACGGATCGCCGCTTCGGGGTGGTGCGCTGGGATCCCCAGGCCGGCAAGATGGCCGATGTGGGCTGCTGCGCCGAGATCCTGCAGTGCCAGACCCAGGAGGACGACCGCAGCAACATCGTGACCCTCGGCCAGCAGCGCTTCCGGGTGCTGGATGTAGTGAGGGAAGCGCCGTTTCGCGTCGGCCTGGTGAGCTGGATCGAGGATGACCACGCCGACAGCCACCAAGCCCTCAGCGACCTCTCCCTGGAAGTGCGCCAGGCCCTGCACGACGTGGTGGACCTGACGGGCAAGCTGATCGGCAAGCCCGCCAGCCTGCCCAACGACCTTCCGGATCTGCCGCGGGAGCTCTCCTTCTGGATCGGCGCCCACCTGGGCGGTCCCGTGGCCGACCACCAGCAGGCCCTGTTGGAGATCACCGACACAGGCGAGCGCCTGCGCCAGGAGTACGAGCTGCTGGACCAGACCCGCCGCCAGCTGGCGGCCCGCACCGTCCTGAAGGACACCTTCCGCGACCTGGAGGCCGAAGACGGGGACCCCAGCGGCCTGGGGCGCCGCAGCGACGCCGCGGAAGTCGACGGCGACGGCGAGGCAGACGACGACCTGGGCGGGAGCCGCTGAGCCGTGGATCCCAGAGTGTTGGCAGTCCTGCCCAGCCCGGCAGGGAGCTTGACCCTGCTGCTGCTTGTGGGGCTGGCCCTGCTGGCGATCGGCCTGCTGGTATGGCAGCGCCGCGACCGCGCCTTCCACAGCACCGCCTCGGTAGCCGATGCCTACGACCGCTGGACCGATGACCAGCTGCTGGAGCGCCTCTGGGGCGAGCATGTGCACCTGGGTCACTACGGCAGCCCGCCGCGCCCTGTGGATTTCCGCCGCGCCAAGGCGGATTTCGTGCACGAGCTGGTGCGCTGGAGCGGCCTCGACCAACTGCCCCCCGGCAGCCGGGTGCTCGATGTGGGCTGCGGCATCGGCGGTAGCGCCCGCATCCTCGCCCGCGACTATGGCTTCGACGTGCTGGGCATCAGCATCAGCCCCGGCCAGATCGTCCGGGCCACGGCGCTGACCCCCGAGGGCCTGACCTGCCGCTTCGCCGTGATGGATGCCCTGGACCTGCAGCTGGCCGACGCAAGCTTCGATGCGGTCTGGAGTGTCGAAGCCGGGCCCCACATGCCCGACAAGCAGCGCTACGCCGACGAGCTGCTACGGGTCCTCCGCCCCGGCGGTCGTCTGGCGGTGGCGGACTGGAACCGGCGCGACCCGGCCGTGCGCCCCTTGAACCGGCTGGAGCGCTGGGTGATGCACCAATTGCTGGTGCAGTGGGCCCACCCGGAATTCGCGAGTATTCCAGGCTTCCGCCGCAACCTGGAGCTCAGCCGCCACGGGGGCGTGGGTGGCGCGCAGGCGGACACCACCCAGGTCGACAGCCTGCTGGTGACAACCGGCGACTGGAGCCGCGAGACCCTGCCCTCCTGGGTCGATTCGATCCTGGAGGGGCTGCGGCGCCCCAGGGCGGTGCTGGGCCTGGGGCCCAAGGCAGTTCTGCAGGGCCTGCGCGAAACCCCCACCCTGCTGCTGATGCACTGGGGCTTCGCCACCGGGATGATGCAGTTCGGGGTGTTCCGCGCCGTCAAGCCGGGCGGAGCCCATCACCCCGCGCCGCTGGCCTCCTCGCGCGCCAACTCCAGGGGATAGGCGCCGAACACCGCCAGGTGCTCACACAGCGGCTGCAGCGCGACCAACGCCTGCTCCAGCGGCGCTGAGCCCTCTGACAGCTCCAGATCCACGAAGAAGATGTATTCGCCCATCTCCCGCTTGGAGGGGCGCGATTCGATCCGGCTCATGTTCAGCCCCAGGCGGGCGAAGCAGCCCAGGGCTTCCAGCAGGGCGCCGGGGCTGTTGGCGTGGAGCGAGAAGGCCAGGCTGGCCAGCGGCCCCTGCAGCTGCCGCTCACCGCGGCGCAGCAGCAGGAAGCGGGTGCAATTGCCCGGCACGTCGTTAACGGGATAGGCCAGCACCTCCAGGCCATGCTCCCGGGCGGCCTCCAGCGAGGCGATGGCGCCGCGGAAGCGACTGCCGGCCACCATCCGGGCCGCCTCGGCGGTGGAGCTGGTGGGCAGCTGCAGGGCATTGGGCAGCTGCTCCCCCAGCCACTGACTGCACTGGGCCAGGGCCTGGGGATGGGAGAGCACCTCGCTGATGCCGGTGATCGGGCCACTGCCCAGCAGGGCATGGCGGATCGGCAGCACCAGGGCCCTGGCCACCCGCAGCTCCGGGTGCTCCCAAAGGGCATCGAGGCAGGCGGTCACACCTCCCTCCACCGAGTTTTCCACCGGCACCACGGCCGCGTCGCAGCGGCCCTCAGCCAGGGCCTGCACCACCGCGCGGATCCCCACCTGGGGCACGAGCTCCGCCTCGGGCTGACCCTCCAGGGCCGCCAGCCGCCCCGCCGCCTGTTCCCCATAGGTGCCAGCGGGGCCAAGGAAGGCAATGCGCATGGGAGGTGGGCTCTGGGGGTGGCTGGATAGGATCATGCCGCGCCGGCTGCCCTGGAATGCCCCTGGCCTTCAGTGCCAGCCAAGCCCTGCATCTGCCGGTGGAGCAGGAGCAGGACCGCCTTGCCGCTTACCTGGCGGACGAGGAGCGGGTGATCGCCGCCCTGCTGGATGCCCACCAGCTCGAACCGCTCAGCCCGGGGCGCTACCGCTACACGGTCACAAAGCTGCAGGTGTTCCAGCTGCAGATCCAGCCGGTGGTGGAGCTGGTGGCCCGCTCCCATCCCAACCGGATTGAGCTGGAGGCTGTGGACTGCGAGCTGGAGGGCCTGGGTCTGGTGGACGACTTCCGCCTGACCCTGCACTCCTGGCTGGAGGCCAGCGACGAGGGCCTGGCGGGCGAGGCAGCGCTGGCGGTGAGCGTCAGTCAGCCCAGCCTGCTGAAGCTGATCCCCACGGGCGTGCTGGAGGCCACGGGCCGCTCGCTGCTATCGGGCATCCTGCTGGGCATCAAGACGCGGGTGGGCCAGCAGCTGCTGGGGGATTTCGAGCGCTGGTGCGAGCCGCCGGCCGCGGCCTGAGGGGAGAACGCAGCCGCCTGCGCTAGGGCCCCAGCAGCTTGCGCAGGAACGTGCGCCGGTGCAACGGCGTGGGCCCCAGCCGCAGCAGGGCCTGGCGGTGCACGGCGGTGCCGTAGCCGGCGTGGCGCTCCAGGCCATAGCCGGGATGGCGCTGCGCCAGCCGCTGGATCAGGGCATCACGGCACTGCTTGGCCAGCACGCTGGCGGCGGCGATCTCCAGGTGCAGGCTGTCGCCGCGCACCACTGTGCGCTGGGGGCCACGCCAGGCACGCAGCGGCAGCACCCCATCCACGAGCACGAGCTCCGGCGCTGACCCGAGTCGCTGCAGGGCGCGAATCATGGCCCACTCAGTGGCCTGGCGGATGCCGAAGCGATCGATCTCCGCCGCCGAGGCCTGGCCCAAGGACCACCGCTCGGCGGCCTCGGTGATCTGGGGCACCAGCTGGGCGCGGCGCCGGGCCGTAAGGGCCTTGCTGTCGGTGAGGCCGGCGCTGGCGAGGGGAGCGTGGGCCGAAGCCGGCAGGATGACCGCCGCGGCAAAGACGGGGCCGTACCAGCAGCCCCGACCCACTTCATCGACGCCGGCCTGGGCCACCCTCAGTCGCTGGCGGAGGAGCGACGACGACGACGACGGGGCTCACCGGCCTCGGGCTCGGCGACGGGTTCGACAACAGGCTCCGCCTGAAGAGCGACGACTGGGATCACCGCCGTGGGACTCGCCACGGCCACGGGGGCTGCCGCGGCGGCGGTACTGGAGCGACTACGGCTGCGCCCGCCCCGTACCGGGGCCGGGGCATCGAGCGAGCGGGTGCTGCGCACTTCGATGCTGGCATCGGAGAGCACCGGGATCGGGGTGAATTCCTCGAGCGGTGTGATCTCCACGGTGACGGGAAGCGGGATGGGCGCCGCAACGGGCGCGGCGTCATGGCCGGCGGTCGCGCCGCCATCCTCCGCATCGGCACCGTCGCCATGGCCTGAACGGCCGTTGCTGGGGGGCTCAGCGGCGCCACCGCGGCCGCGGCGGCGGCGGCGGGGACCGGCGGCGGCCAGCTGCTGGCGCGCCTCCTCGAGCACGGCCTCGGCGTCATCGCCGGGCCGAACCACCCGCACCACCAGGTTGTCGCAGCTGGGGGGCGGGGCATCGAGCAGCAGGACTGGGTTGAGGCCGAGCCAGCCGTAGACCAGTTCCTGGTCGGCATCCATGGACACCGCCACCAGCTCGGGCTCGGGCCGGCGGCTTGGGGGCTCGCCGGCGACAGGCGCCGTGGCGGCCTCCAGGGAGGTGGTGGTGAGCACCGGCACCGTGACGAACTCCTGGGCCAGGCCCGCTTCAGGCAACTCGCCGCCGCTGCGGCCACCGCGCCCGCCGCGGCGGCGGCGGCCACCGGAGGCCTCGGCACCGGAGGGGCTGGGCACCTCGGCCCGGGCAGAGGCGGCAGAGCGCACCAGACCGCCGAGGTTGGCGAGGGGCTGGAGCGAGTCCTTGCCGGGCAGCACGGCCACATGGCCGAGACCGCCGCAGCTGGGGCAAGCGCGGCCGAACAGCTCGTAGATGTTCTGGCCCTGGCGCTTGCGGGTCAGTTCCACCAGACCCAACTCGGTGAGCTGGGCGATCTGGGGCCGGGAGGAATCGTGGCGCACAGCTTCGGTGAAGTGCTCCAGCAGCTGCAGCTGATCGCGGCGCGACTCCATGTCGATGAAGTCGATCACCACCACGCCGCCGATATTGCGCAGCTTGAGCTGACGGGCAATCTCGATAGCCGCCTCGCAGTTGGTCCACAGCACCGTCTCGCGGGCGTTGGCGGAGCGGGTGAAGGAGCCCGAGTTCACGTCGATCACCGTGAGCGCCTCGGTGGGCTCGATGATCACGTAGCCGCCGGAGGGCAGATCCACCCGGGGCTTGAGGGCATCGCGGATCGCCGCGTTCACCTTGAAATGCTCAAGGATCTCGGCGGGCTCACCATGGGCCTCCACCAACACGTTGGCGTGATCCACGCCGAGGAAGGCATTGGCCCGGGCCACCGCCTCGGGCGTATCGACGACGACGCGAACGACCTCGGGGCTGTAGAGGTCGCGCAGCACCCGGTGGATGAAATCCTCGTCGCGATTGAGCAACACCGGCGGGTTGGCGCTCTCGGCGGCGGTCTGGATCGCCTCCCACTGGCGCAGCAAGGCCTCGAGATCGTCGATCAGCAGCTCTTCGCCAACGCCATCGGCCTCGGTACGGATCAGCAGGCCCGCACCGGGGGGCTTGATCAGAACGCCCAGGGCCCGCAGCCGGTTGCGCTCGCCCTCGGCAGCGATGCGGCGCGAGATGTTGACGCCCTGGCCGTGGGGCTGGAGCACCAGGAAGCGGCCGGGCAGGGTGAGGTTGCCGGTAAGGCGCGGGCCCTTCGTGCCGGTGGGCTCCTTCATCACCTGCACGAGCACCTTCTGGCGTGGCTCGAGCAGCTCGGTGATGCCGACGGTGCCCTTCTTCAGGCGCAGGGGCCCCAGATCGGTGACGTGGATGAAGCCGTTCTTCTCCCCCTCACCGATGTTGACAAAAGCGGCATCAATGCCAGGAAGCACATTTTCAACGGTGCCGAGGTAGACGTCACCAATCTGGTAACGCCCCTGGGCCACCACCAGTTCATCAACACGTTCGTCGTGGAGAACCGCGGCGATGCGCAGCTGCTCGGCGATGACGATCTGCTGGGGCATGGAAATCGGGGGGATGGCTCAGGTGAGCCGGACCTGGAACGGAAGGAGACCCCCGAGCCCAGGACCGCTCAGCGGCCGCCATGACTCACCACGGCCGTCTGCGGCTGCGGCAAGGACATGGGGGCACGGGAGGTCGGAACAGCTCAGGGCTACAACCACGGGGGTGACAGCCGCACAACGGCGGTGCCAAGGGGGGTCGGACAGGGACCGCCGCTGCGCCGGCTCAAAGGATGGGGCGGGAGGGCCACACGGGGTGTGGACTCCTCGCAGCCGCGGCCGTTCGAACGGGCCTGGTCGGCGAAAGGTTGCAAGTTCCGTTATTGGATGGAACCCGTCTGAACGGCGCCGCTGGCAGCGGCTTTCAGGAAGAGTGGTTCGTGAAAGCTGCCGCGGCGATGTCCCAATCAGCTGTGAACTGGCTGATGGATCTGCCGTCGTGCCAGAACCGTAGCACGTGCCACTGTCAGCCCTTGGCGGCTATCTCGAGCTGCAGGGATTCGCGGCGCAGGCCGACGAGCTCCAACTGAAGCCCCAGTTGCTGGACGAACCAGTGCTGCAGCTGCTCCGGTCGCAGGCTTCGGCCCGCCGGATCGATCACGGCGCCGTAGCGCAGGGTTACCGCCTCGGCGCCGTGGACCGGCGCCGGCTCCAGCTCCAGGCTCTGGAGGTAGGGCCGACAGTCCCGCTGCCGGGGGCGGCCCTTCTTGTCGGTGTCCTCCCAGATCCAGGCGCCAGCCGCCACGAGGGCCTCGGCGGCCGCCTGCCAGCGCTCAGGGCTCAACAGCGCGACGACCTGGGCCCGGGCACCTGCGGGCCGAGCGTCAGCCTGGGCCGCCGCCGTGGCCACGATCTGCGGCCGCAACACCAGGCTCCAGCGGGCCGCCGCCAGCTCCTGCGACAGGCTCGGCCCCGCCACAGGCACCTCACTGACATCCAGCAGGGCGAACTCCGCTGGCAGCTGCGCCTGCAGCCGTTCCCGCACCCAGGCGGGGCTCTGCCATTCCGCCAGCTCCAGATCCATCCACTCGCCATCCGCCTCGGCCCCCAGGGGCAGGGCCAGGGCGAACTGCACCCGCGGCAGGGGATGGAAGCCGCCGGTGAAGCTCACCGGCAGGCCGCTGCGGCGCACGGCCCGCTCGAGCAGCCGCACCAGATCGAGGTGGCTGAGCAGCGCCAGGGAGCCGGTTTTGGCGAAGCGGAAGCGCAGGCGCTGCACCCGCTCGCTGGCCGGCGCCCGCTGGGGCAACTGCACGGGGATCGGCGGCGGCGCAATCACCACGTTGTGGCCCAGCTCCGGGCCGCACACGCCGCAGCTGCTGCAGCCCTCAAAGGAGCAGTCGGGCACCACGGCTGCGGCCAGGGCCCGCCGCAGATCGTCGGCCAGCCAACGCTTGTCGAGGCCGGGATCAATGTGATCCCAGGGCAGGGGCTGGGCACAGAACGTCGCCAGATCATCGGGGGCCATGCCCTCGGCGGCACTCCACTCCCCCAGCTCCAAGGCGCGATAGCGGCCGCCCAGGCCCGCGGCCTCAATGGCATCGGTCCAGGCGGCGTAGGTACGGTCGGCAGCCTCGAACCAGGCATCGAGGCCGGCACCGGAGCGCCAAGCGGCCTCGATCACCGGTGCCAGGCGCCGATCACCGCGACCCACGAAGTCCTCCATGGCCGAGAGGCGCACATCGGTGTAGTTCGTCTTGATGCCGCGCAGGGGCCGCAGGGCGTCGCGCAGCAACTGCTGGCGCCGCTGGAATTCCGCCGTGCTCACGCTGTGCCACTGGAAAGGCGTGTGGGGTTTGGGCGTGAAGTTGCTGATCGTGAGGTTCAGCTCCAGCCGGCCCAGATCGGTGCACTGACGCTGCAGCTGGCGGCAGGTCTCGGCGATGCCGAGCACATCGGCATCGGTTTCCCCCGGCAAGCCGATCATGAAATAGAGCTTGATCTTGCGGTAGCCGCTCTCCATGGCGGTGCGGATGCCCCGCAGCAGTTCGGCATCGGTGAGCCCCTTGTTCACGATGTCGCGCAGGCGCTGGGTGCCGGCCTCGGGCGCGAAGGTGAGGCCCGCCTTGCGCGTGCCCCCCAGGATGTGGGCGATGTTCTCGTCGAAGCGGTCCACCCGCTGGCTGGGCAGGGTGAGGGTCACGTTCTTGTCGGCCAGGCGGTTGCGCAGCTCCACCCCCACCGCCGGCAGGGCCAGGTAATCGGAGCAGCTGAGCGAGAGCAGCGAGAAATCGGAGTAGCCCGTGCGTTCCATGCCGGTTTCGATCGCCTCGATCACCGCCTCCGGCTCCACATCGCGGGCCGGGCGGGTGAGCATCCCCGGCTGACAGAAGCGACAGCCGCGGGTGCAACCGCGGCGGATCTCCACGGTGAGCCGGTCGTGCACCGTTTCGATGTGGGGCACCAGGCCCATGGCGTAGTGGGGCATGGGCGTGGCGGTGCGGCGCAGCACCCGGGCCGGGATCCCAGGCCATTGCGGCACCTGGGTCACGCCATCGGGCCCGGGGCCATAGAGGGCCGGCACGTACACCCCCGGCACCTGGGCCAGATCGATCAGCAGCTGGCGCCGGGTGAGCCCCGCCGCCTTGGCCTCGGCCACCACCAGGCCGATCTCGGGCAGCACCTCCTCGCCATCGCCCAGCACCACGAAATCGAAGAAGGCCGCAAAGGGCTCCGGATTGCTGGTGGCGGTGGGGCCACCGGCAAAGATCAGCGGCGGCGCCAGGGGATCGCCAAGGGAGAGATCTCCGCGGTCGGCGGCACGGATCGGGATCTGCGCCAGCTCCAGCATCGCGAGGATGTTGGTGGCGCCCAGCTCGTAGCTCAACGAGAAGCCCAGGATGTCGAAGGCTGGCAGCGGCCGGCGGCTCTCCACCGCAAACAGGGGATCACCGCGCTCGCGCAGCCGCGCCGCCAGATCGGGCCCAGGCAGGTAGCTGCGATCGCACAGCTGCCCCGGAACGGCATTGAGGATCGAATAGAGAATGATGTGGCCGGTGTTGCTGGAGCCCACCTCGTAGATCTCGGGGTAGGTGAGGGCCCAGCGCACACCGGCGCCCCCCCAGGCCTGCGACCAGTCGCGGGGCTGCACCCCCAGCTCATTGCCCAGGTAGCGGCCCGGCTTGGCGATGCTGCGGTCCACCAGGGCCGCGAAGTCCACCGGGGCATCAGCCGGGAGGGGAGGGGCAACGGCCGACGTGGTGACACCCGACGCAGCGGCATCGGCGGACGGGGCAACGGTCACGGCGGCACGCGGGCAGGCGTTGGCTTGATCGTATGCAGGCCAGCCGCCACGGCTCGGGCCCGCCGCCATAGGACAATCCCGCCATCAGCAACCGCGCGCGGAGCCCCCCTTCCCATGGCCCAGGTCAACGGCAACTACCTCAAGCTCAAGGCGGGCTATCTGTTCCCCGAAATCGCCCGGCGGGTGAAGGCCTTCAGCGAGGCCAACCCCTCGGCTCCGATCATTCGCCTGGGCATCGGTGATGTGACCGAGCCGCTGCCCGAGGCCTGCCGCAACGCCATGAAGGCCGCCATCGATGAGATGGGCACGCGGGAGGGCTTCCACGGCTACGGCCCCGAGCAGGGCTACCTCTGGCTGCGCGAGGCGATCGCCCAGAACGACTTCCAGGCCCGCGGCTGCGACATCTCCGCCGAGGAGATCTTCGTATCTGACGGCTCCAAGTGCGACAGCGCCAACATCCTCGACATCCTCGGCGAGGGCAACCGCATCGCCGTGACCGACCCGGTGTACCCGGTGTATGTGGACAGCAACGTGATGGCGGGCCGCACCGGCCAGGCCGATGACGCCGGCCAGTACGGCGGCCTCACCTACCTGCCGATCAACGCCGAGAACGGCTTCACCGCCCAGATCCCCACGGAGAAGGTGGATCTGATCTACCTCTGCTTCCCCAACAACCCCACGGGCGCCGTCGCCACCAAGGAGCAGCTCAAGGCCTGGGTGGACTACGCCCGCGCCAATGGGGCCCTGATCCTGTTCGACGCCGCCTACGAGGCCTTCATCCAGGACCCCACGCTGCCCCACTCCATCTATGAGATCGAAGGTGCCCGCGAGTGCGCCATTGAGTTCCGCTCGTTCTCCAAGAACGCCGGCTTCACCGGCACCCGCTGTGCCCTCACCGTGGTGCCCCGGGGCCTGAAGGGCACCGCCGCCCATGGTGAGCAGGTGGAGCTGTGGGGCCTGTGGAACCGCCGCCAGTGCACCAAATTCAACGGCGTGAGCTACATCGTGCAGCGCGGCGCCGAAGCCGTGTATTCGCCCGAGGGCCAGGCCCAGGTGAAGGCCCTGGTCGCCTTCTACATGGAAAACGCCGCAATCATCCGCCGCGAGCTCAGCGCCGCCGGTCTGGCGGTGTACGGCGGTGAGCAGGCCCCCTACGTGTGGGTGAAGACGCCAGCCAGCGTGGATTCCTGGGGCTTCTTCGACCTGCTGCTCAGCCAGGCGAACGTGGTGGGCACCCCCGGCAGCGGCTTCGGCGCCGCCGGCGAGGGCTACTTCCGGCTCTCGGCCTTCAACAGCCGCGAGAACGTGCTGGAGGCAATGGGGCGGATTCAACGCGCCCTGGCCGCTGCTGCGGCCGTCGCTTGAACAGCTGCCTACAGTTGACCTTCGTCATGTCTGAGCTGGCCATGATGACCACACTGCCCAAGACCACACTGCCCACGGGCACGCCGCCCGCCGCCTCCCAGTCGCCCGCCGGCAACCCCGGCGGCGCCGCCGTGATGGAGAAGGCACCGGAGCGGGTGCGCAAGCCCTCGCCCCGCTACAAGGTGCTGCTGCACAACGACCCGGTCAACACCATGGAATACGTGGTGACGACCCTGCGCCAGGTGGTGCCGAGCCTGAGCGAACAGGACGCCATCGCCGTGATGCTGGAAACCCACAACACTGGCGTGGGTCTGGTGATCGTGTGCGACATCGAGCCAGCGGAGTTCTACAGCGAGAGCCTCAAGGCCAAGGGCCTCAGCAGCACGATCGAGCCCGAGAGCTGATGGGCGCAGGCCCCGACAGCCCCCGACCCCACTGGATCGGCACCCTGCTCTACGTACCCCTGCTCTACGGGCTGGGCTGGCTGAGCGCGCGGCCCTTCGGCCTGCTGTTCCCCAGCTGGCGGCCCGACCAGCTGGATCTGGCGGGGGCGGCGATCGCCCTGGTGCTGCTGCTGGCCACGTTGCCCTGGAGGCTGCGGCGGGCCTGGGACAGCCCGACCCCCTGGCGCTCCCTCGGGGTCGTGGTGGCGCCCGCCGCCGGCGTGCGGGCCTTCGGGCGCGGCCTGCTCAAGGCGGTGCTGTTGCTGGTGGGGGTGAGTGGCGTGCTGGTGGCCACGGGCCAGGCCCGCTGGGGCGGCACGCTCACCGCTGCCGAGGGTCTGAATGCCCTGGCCCTGCTGCTGGGGGTGGGTTTCGCCGAGGAGCTGCTGTTCCGCGGCTGGCTCTGGGGGGAACTGGAACTCCTGGCCGGTCGGCGCCGGGCCATCGGCCTGCAGGCGGCGATCTTTGCCCTGGTACACCCCTGGACCCGGCTGCCCGGGCCGGAGGCCCTGGCCCTGCTTGGCGGTCTGGTGCTGCTGGGATTGGTCCTGGCGCTGCAGCGCCGCGCCGATGGCGGTGCGCTGTGGGGGGCGGTGGGCCTGCACGGCGGCCTGGTGGGCGGCTGGTTCGCCCTGCTGGCCGGACCGCTGCAGATCGCGCCAGGGACACCTGCCTGGCTGGTTGGAGCCGGCAGTACCAGCCCAAACCCGATCGGTGGACTGCTGGGCTGGCTGGGGCTTGGAGCGCTGCTGTGGGTGCGGCGGCGCTGGTGGAGTCCCGGAGCAGGACCGGCGGGGCGGGCCCTGGATGCGCAACCCTGATCCTCAGACGCTGGCGGAGAACTGAGGATGTCGAGGCTCAGGTCACTGGTCCTTGCCTTTCCGCTGATCGTCAGTTGTCCGATGCCATCGAGCATCTGATCGGTTTCCGAATGGAATCAGCTCAGACCTGCAGGGTTTCTACCCATCAGGACGAAGCGGCCGACGCTCTCAAGTCTCTGGAATAGCCGGCATGTTGGGTGCCAAAGACACGGTCCCAGAAGGTGAAGTAGAGGCCGAAGTGTACCGACGGTCGGTGGTGGTGCAGGGAGTGGTGTGCCGGCCCGATCACCCAGTGGCCCAGGAGGTGGTGGGGGAAGCGGCGCGGCAGCCATTCGAGATCGAGGTGGTTCACGATCGCCCACACGGTCATGGTGCTGAGCACGGCCAGCAGGGTGATCAGGTGCAGGGGGATCAGCATCACAACCCCCACCAGAAACAGAGCCTGCACCAGGGCTTCTGGCGAATCAAAGGCGAAGGAGGTCCAGGGGGTGGGCCGGTGAGAGTGGTGGTGACCCCGGTGGAACGCAGCGTAGAGCGCCGGGTGATGGAACAGGCGATGGGTGGCGTAGAACACCGCATCCTGCAGGATCAGCACCGCGAGATAACTGACACCCAGATACCACCAGGTGTTGGTGTCAGCTCCGACGTACAGCTTGGTGATGCCATGGGCCTGCAGCCACGGCACCGCCGCGGCGGCCGGGGCGAACACCGCCGCCGAGAGCACGGACAGACGGATGTCATGGCGAATCCCGTCGCGGATCCCCCGGCTCTGTAGCTCCGACGCCGGTGCAGTGGCCTGGGGACGGCAGAGCCGAATGAGGCACCAGCACCCTCCAGCGACGAGGAAATAGCGGGCCAGGATGATCAGAAACCATGCAAGGCTGTCGGCTCCGAAGGAGTGCCATGCCCAGATCTGCCCGATTCCATCAAGGTCAGGACAAGGTTGGGCTGTTAGCTGGATGAAATCGATGCCGATGTCCGTTGGGTCTGGCAATTCAGGCTAGAGGTAAAACCAGCCCACGGGAGCGGCTGCAACGATGCAGCATTGCCGGATATCCGCCACCGCACCATCGATGACGCGGCGATGGCACCGGGATGCGGAAATCAACCCGGTAGCCATGACCAGTGTTGCTGGGCGTGCCAACAGCCTGACGCTGGAGAGCGAGGTGCTGATCCCGCAGTAGCACCCGGCCTCTCACATTCAGGGGGCTCCCTAGGAGCATGTCGCACGTTTGAGTCAGCAGCAGGGGGCCGTGACTGAGCCTCCGTGAACCAGTGGCCTCGATCATCGGGCTGGTTCACCTGGCGGC
>NZ_NQLA01000149.1 GCF_002252705.1 Vulcanococcus limneticus LL | reverse complement strand
GGCTGGTCAGCCGGCGCCATCCAGGCGCGCAGACCTTCATTCAGCAGAATGTTCTTGGTGTAGAAGGTCTCGAACTCGGGATCCTCAGCGGCGCGGATCTCCTGCGACACGAAGTCGTAGGCGCGCAGGTTGAGGGCCAGGCCGATGATGCCGATGCTGCTGGTCCACAGACCCATCACCGGCACGAACAGCATGAAGAAGTGCAGCCAGCGCTTGTTGGAGAAGGCGATCCCGAAGATCTGGCTCCAGAAGCGGTTGGCGGTGACCATCGAGTAGGTCTCCTCTTCCTGGGTGGGCTCGAACGCCTTGAAGGTGTTCGCCTGCTCCGAGTCCTCGAACAGGGTGTTCTCCACGGTGGCACCGTGGATGGCGCACAGCAGAGCGCCGCCGAGGATCCCGGCCACGCCCATCATGTGGAACGGGTTCAGGGTCCAGTTGTGGAAGCCCTGCAGGAACAGCAGGAAGCGGAAGATCGCCGCCACCCCGAAGGAAGGCGCGAAGAACCAGCTGCTCTGGCCGAGCGGGTACATCAGGAAGACACTGACGAAC
This sequence comes from Vulcanococcus limneticus LL, assembly GCF_002252705.1. Taxonomy (GTDB): domain Bacteria; phylum Cyanobacteriota; class Cyanobacteriia; order PCC-6307; family Cyanobiaceae; genus Vulcanococcus; species Vulcanococcus limneticus. Next base: position 460 of record NZ_NQLA01000149.1, on the reverse strand, counting down.
ACCGCGATCGGGCCGGAGAAGGCGATGGCGTTGTAGGGACGGATGCCCACCAGGCGGGCGATCTCGAACTGACGCAGCATGAAGCCGATCAGGGCGAAGGCGCCGTGCAGGGCCACGAAGGGCCAGAGGCCACCGAGCTGGCACCAGCGCACGAAGTCGCCCTGGGCCTCAGGACCCCAGAGCAGCAGCAGGCTGTGGCCCATGGCATCAGCCGGGCTGCTCACCGCAGCGGTGAGGAAGTTGCAGCCCTCCAGGTAGGAGCTGGCAATGCCGTGGGTGTACCAGGAGGTGACGAAGGTGGTACCGGTCAGCCAGCCCCCCAGCGCCAGGTAGGCGGTGGGGAACAGCAGCAGACCCGACCAACCGACAAAAACGAAGCGGTCGCGCTTGAGCCAGTCATCGAGGACGTCGAACCATCCCCGCTGTGGCGCGCGCCCTACAGCGATCGTCATGAGAGCGG
>NZ_NQLA01000148.1 GCF_002252705.1 Vulcanococcus limneticus LL | reverse complement strand
CTTGATTACCCATAAGGCTCCGCGACCCTGAGATCCCTTTCGGTGCAAGGCATACAGCAACAGACTGCATTGGCGATCCGTTCGGTCATCGCCGCCAGCGAAAAGCGCCTGTTGAAGCGGAAGCAGTAGCCGCCGAGGTAGCGCCTGGCGTACTTGTCAAAGTTGAAGGCATGGAAGGTTCCGTTGAAGCTGGTTTTGAGGTTGCCCAGCAGCGTGTTGATCCAGCGGAACTGCGGCAGATCGCTGGGGTGCTTCCCACCAGTGACGATGGCCTGATGGCCGCAGCCCGCAGTGGTGACGGCACGGAAGCAGGCCAGGCCATCAGAGAGCACCTGGCTGCCGGGAGCCAGGTGCTCTCTGGCCCAGGCGCCGACTGCCTCTGAGCTGAAGCCACTCACAGCCGTGATCCTGGCGTGAATCGGATGCCCCGCCTCGTTCAAGGAGACGGCTGCGACGATGGGGATCTTGTTCTCAGACCCGCGACCTGCCTTGCCGCCCGGCAACTCTCCACCGAGGTAAGAGTCATCGATCTGGATCTTTCCCCGAAGCAGGTAAGCATCCTCCCGATCAGCCATCGCCCGCAGAATCTTGTTGTGCAGCAGCCAGGCCGTGTCGTACTTCACGCCAAGGTGGCGGCTGAGCTCCAGCGAGGAGATCCCAGTCTTGGCCTGGCCGATCAGATAGAAAGCCAGAAACCAGGTGGTCGGAGGCAATTTGGTCGCCTGCATGATCGTGCCGGCCGTGAGGGTGGCCTGATGGCCACAGCAGCGACACTGATAGCGCTTGAGCCGGCGGCCATAGACCAGCCCATGCTCATGGCCATTGCAGCGGGGACAGCGGAACCCATCGGGCCAGCGCGCCTTCTCCAATGCAGCCTCACATTGCTCCTCGGAGCCGTAGAGCCGCTGGAACGCAGGCAGCGAGAGGCCCTTCTGGAACTGGATCGCACTGCGGGCCATGGCCGGACTGGTATTTGTGTACCAGTCTATGGGCTCAGGTCCTGCGCTGCGGAGCGAGCTGGGTAATCAAG
>NZ_NQLA01000147.1 GCF_002252705.1 Vulcanococcus limneticus LL | reverse complement strand
TGTAGGCCACCACATGCAACCGGAACACCGCTCCGACCCGGGTGCGGCCTCTGGCCTTGAGCTGCCGCAACCCGGCGGCCTGTTTGATCCAGCCGTAGACGAAGTCGAGCGGAGCTCATACACCTGCTCGATCCGCCTCCTGGCATGGATCGACTGGCTGTAGCCCGCCTGGCGGACGGTACGGCCGTCGATGGCCGAGCGGCGGCGACTCTGGATGTTCTGCGCCACATGCGGCGTGATGCCGGAGAGGCGCAGGTCAGCGACGACATCCCTGGTGTCGTAGCCCTTGTCAGCTCCCAGTGTCTTCTGGTGAGCGCCGGGCAGCGAACGCGCCATCCGCACCGCCGCCGCGCGCTCGCCGTATCCATCGGCTGGGGTCACCTCGCTGGCCACCACCAGGCCATGGCGGTTCTCCATCAGGCAGTGGCCCAGATAGCTGGGGAATGCTCCAGTGCCATTGGACTTACGGAACAGCCTGGCTTCCCCGTCGCTGCGGGAGCGGTGGGTCTGGTTGGAGAGCAGCAGACCGCGGAAATCTCCCCTGGAGCGCTTTGCCTCCTTGCGGGCAGTCCCGCCGAATCCCTTGCCGCCACTGGGCGGTGCTGGATCGTCGTCACGTCCGTCGATCCGCTCCAGCGAGCTGTGGGAGGCCCAGGCCCGCAGCAGGGTGCCATCCACCGAGAAGTGCTCGGAACTCAGCAGCGGCTTGACCTCTGGAGCCGCCAGCAGCAGCTCCAGGAAGCGGGCCATCAGCTCCTCGTTGAGAAGCCGATCGCGGTTTTTGGTGAATGTGGTCGGATGCCAGACGGGATCATCGGGGTTGAGCCCGACGAACCAGCGGAAGAGCAGGTTGTAGTCCAGCTGCTCGATGAGCATCCGCTCGGATCGGATGCCGTAGATCGCCTGCAGCAACAGGGCCAGCAGCAGTTGCTCCGGCGGAATCGAGGGTCTGCCACCCTCGGGGTACAGCCGGCAGAAGGTGGGGTTGAGGCCATCCAACGCCTGATCCGCCAGCCGCCGCACCTGCCGCAGGGGATGGGCCCTGGGGATCCGCTCCTCGGTGGAGACGTAGGAGAACAGGGGACCGG
>NZ_NQLA01000146.1 GCF_002252705.1 Vulcanococcus limneticus LL | reverse complement strand
GGGGCGTACGCCCCTGGAGGCAGCTCAACAGGGAGTTGCAGCATGACCACATCCACCCACTCTCATAAGGACTGGACCGACAAAGGGGGTCACGTCAACCCCAGCGGCGGCGGCAAAGAGCGCCCAGGGCGCGAGCATCCAGAAGCGGCTATCCATCACGCTGCCTTCTGCCTGAAGGCCTGACACCGCTTGGTCTGCTGGTGCTGCCGGAAGGCCCACTGGTTGCCCCTCACCACCATCCCGCAGTGTTCGCAGATGGTCGTGGGTGCCTCTCGCATCCAGTCCGAGGGGCGCTCCCCCACGAGTTCCCGCCTTGAGGGGTCAATGGCCCGTCCCTGCTGGTAGCGGGTCAGGGCTGGAGCCGTGGTGACGAAGCCCGTCTCCAGGCAACGGAACAGGAGGGTCTGACCGCGCAGGTTCTGGGTGTTGAAGGAAGTTGCCGAGGGCACTGGCAATTGAGGGTTCACCGCAACCCATAGTGGCTCGCCTTTGGTCGTGACACTGCAGGGAGTGTTCAGGCGGACTGGCGGGCTCAATGCACCATCGGCATCGCAAGCACCGTGCAGACCGCGCGGTGCAGGGTGAAGATCCCGAACTGGAACCCCTCCGCCGCGCCGATCTCCACCACCTCATACGGGTCAACATCGTGTTGGCGCGCCCGCAGTCCAGGCGTGCGTGCAGCGTGGGTCAGAAAGTGCTCCAACTGCTCCAACTGCTCCAACTGCCTGCTCCAACTGCTTCTGCTCGTGGCGCTCCTGCTCGGGCGTCATGCGGTCTGCATCCGGCGGTTCGGCAGCAGGGCCATGTTGGAACCACTGCGAGTGATGCTGGACTTGGCCACCCCTGCGCGGCGCTCGGGGACGACCATGGGAGTCCGGTCCTGAGTGGAAGTGCAGGACAAGAAGAACAGTGCGGTGCTCAATTCCTGCTGGGCGCGCATCTGCCCAGTGCCCTTGGCACCTTGCCGCGCGGCGGGGATGGTTTGTTCAGCACCTTCCTAACCGCCGACCCTGCAGGGGCTTGGCAGGGGGTGGAGCATGGGTGTGAGGTGCCTGCGCAGGCGCCGCAGGCTGCGCCGCTCGGCGTTCTGCACCTGGTTTTTGTT
>NZ_NQLA01000145.1 GCF_002252705.1 Vulcanococcus limneticus LL | reverse complement strand
AGGGGGCTCCCACCCATGAGCAAACGCCGCACCCATAGCCCCGAGTTCAAGGCCAAGGTCGCCATGGAGGCGATCAGTGGCCGCAAGACGCTCCAGGAGATCGCCGCTGATCATGCGGTGCACCCGATCCAGGTGAGCCAGTGGAAGAAGCAGCTGCTGGAGGGTGCCAGCGACCTGTTCACCCGGGGCAAGAAGACGCAGGCCAAGGACGAAAGCCAGGCCAAGGAGGCTGAGCTGTTCCAGCAGATCGGCAAGCTCCAAATGGAGCTGGAGTGGCTGAAAAAAAAGTCTCAACTGCTCTGATGCCCGTGAACTGCGAAAACTGGTCGATCATGACCACCCTGAGCTCACGGTCAGCCGTCAATGTGAGCTGCTGGGGCTGCCTCGATCCTCGCTGTATTACCAGCCGGTGCCGGTGCGTGAATCCACGCTGCGGATCATGGCCAGGATCGATGCCTTCTACCTGGAGGATCCCACCGCCGGCAGCCGTCGGATGGTGCTGTATCTGGCCAGAGACGGTATCCCGATCAGCCGTGACCGTGTCCGAAACCTCATGCGGTGCATGGGATTACGGGCCATCTACCAGAGGCCTCGCACCACGGTGCCGGGCGAACCATCAGAGCGCTTTCCCTGCCTGGTTGATGTCAGAGCCGTCACAGCTCCAGATCAGGTCTGGGCGACAGATATTACCTACATCCCACTGCAGAAGGGCTTCCTGTACCTGGTGGCGGTTGTGGATCTGTTCTCCAGGCACGTGCTCAGTTGGAAGCTTTCGAACAGCCTTGACACGGAGTTCTGCCTGGAGGCCCTGGAGATGGCCCTGGCCAGTGGCCGCAAGCCCCAGATCTTCCATTCCGATCAGGGCTGTCAATTCACCTCATCGGCCTTCGTTCAACGACTCAGGGCAGAAGACATCAAAGTCAGCTGGTCAGGCAGGGGGCGGTGCTTTGACAACATCCTGGTGGAGAGGCTGTGGCGCACTGTCAAGTATGAGGAGGTGTATCTGCGTGCCTACAGCGATGGCTGGGAAGCGGAGATCAGTCTGGCCCGCTTCTTCTGGAGGTATGGCCATGTAAGACCGCACAGCGCACTGGGAGGCAAAACTCCCCATGAGGTCTACACTGAGACCAAACCCTGTTCTTCCCGC
>NZ_NQLA01000144.1 GCF_002252705.1 Vulcanococcus limneticus LL | reverse complement strand
TGCAGCCCCGCTGACGGGCCTGACAGGCTTCTGCCCTGCCATGGCAATTTGTATAGCAGCCAGGCGCAATGGTGCATCGGAAGTGCGCGATTGGCTGGAAACGCTGTTCGCCCCGGCCGCTCCTCGTAGCGTGAAAAGGCGATCAGCTTAGGGGCGAATACCCCCCTGAATTCCCCCCAATTTCCCCTGCCAATCCGTACATCCAGCCCACTAACGAGGTGCCATCCCCGTACTGACGAGGGCGGATCCCCTGATGGGTCAGCTTCACCCAACCAACACCGATCGATCCCCTTCAACTCTCCCGCCCTGCCATGACGCGACCCCACCGCGGTGAAGCCCTGCTCGACTACCTCAACCGGGCCGGCACCATCCCCCTGCTCACGGCCGCGGAGGAACTGCACCTCGGCGCCATCGTCCAGGAATGGCTCCAGCACCCCGAGCCGCCGCAGGCCCTGCGCCGCCGCGGCACCCGCGCCCGCAACCGCATGGTCTCCGCCAACCTGCGCCTGGTGGTGATGGTCTGCCGCCGCTACCAGACCGCATCAGCAGCCTCCAGCTCGACGTGCTCGACCTCATCCAGGCCGGCAACCTCGGCCTGATCCGCGCCGTGGAGCGCTACGACCCCAGCCGCGGCTACCGGCTCTCCACCTTCGCCTTCTGGTGGATCGACCAGTCGGCCCGGCGCTGCATCAGTGAGCTGGGGCGCGCCATCCGCCTGCCCACCCAGATGATCCAGCTGGCCTTCCGCGCCCAGCGCCTCCAGGCCACCTCGCCGGAGCGCCTGAGCCTCGGCGGCGTGGCCGAACGGCTGGGGCAGGACGAGACACGCGTCGCCACCGCCCTGCGCACCCTGGAGCTCTGCAGCACCGCCTCCCTCGATCGCAGCCTCGATGGGCTGGAAAACGGCGCCACCCTCCTCGATGGCATCCCCGATCCCCATACCCCGGAAGCCAGCGACGACTACGCCTGGCTGCACCAGCAGCTGCGAGACCTCGAGCCCATCGACCAACAGCTGCTGCAGCTGCGCTTCGGCAGCAGCGAGGGCCACACCCTCGCCGAGACCGCCCAGGTCCTCGGACTGAACAAAAACCAGGTGCAGAACGCCGAGCGGCGCAGCCTGCGGCGCCTGCGCAGGCACCTCACACCCATGCTCCACCCCCTGCCAAGCCCCTGCAGGG
>NZ_NQLA01000143.1 GCF_002252705.1 Vulcanococcus limneticus LL | reverse complement strand
TCCCCATGAGGTCTACACTGAGACCAAACCCTGTTCTTCCCGCTCGGGGTTAACGATGTCAGGGGCCGAATCTGTCCAATAAAAGCCATCCACCTCAAACCCGAGAAGCCCCTGCCCGCTTCTGATCTGGAGCGTTAGAAGGATCAGAAGGAAGCCGGCAGCTCCACCGTCTTGACGTCTTGACGTCAAAGCGCTAAGGTGTAGGGATGGATGAAACGAAGCGGGCGACCATCTACTTCGACGCGCATGTGCATCGTGCACTGCGACTGAGAGCTGCTGCATGTAACCGCTCAATTTCGGACATGGTCAATGAAGCAGTTCGCATGACACTGGTCGAAGATGCGGACGATTTGAAAGATGCTGATCAGAGGCAGGCTGAGCCGAGCTCTAGCTTCGAAGAGTTTGTAACAAGCCTAAGAGATAGTGGCCGACTATAGCCTCACGATTAAGTCATCGGCTGCTAAAGAGCTTCAGTCAATATCTGATAAGGTTACTCTGAGTAGATTGATTGAAAAAATCAAATCGCTGGCCGCCCAGCCTCGGCCTTCAGGATCTGAAAAGCTCGCAGGCAGGCAGAACCTTTATCGTGTTCGTCAAGGCAACTATCGTGTCATCTATTCTGTCGATGATAAGTTGCGCGTTGTCGACGTTGTTAAGGCCGGCCACAGAGGAGATGTCTATCGATGAATGGACCTTCTAACATCAAGATACAGAAGGCGGGAGCGGAGGAAATCGGCAATGCCCATATTCTCTCGCCCGCTTCTGATCTTGAGCGTTAGTCTGACCCCAGGTGCCAATCTCTGTAAGCTCAGAATCCCTCAAACCTGTTGTGTAAGGCGGAAAGGCACAAGAGGTGAAACATGACCTCTATTCACGAGAATCACAAAGAAGCCATCGGTAAGCTGAGCCTTAAGTGCAGTGTTCAGTGGCTTATTTACCGGTCGGCGATCAGCATGCCGGTCAACGACATTGCGGTCCCTTCTGCCTACGACAATCAGCAGCCCCAGCAGATCCCGATCCTGCACTTCATAGACCAGTCGCCTTCAATCGGCGCGGCGCGCAATCTTGTAGCGATCGACCGAGCCCGGAAGTGCCTCGGGGTGGAGGGCCCCCCTCTGCCAGGAAAGTTGACGCCTCTCCATCCCGACCACTTTTTCCACCAGGGGGCTTGATGGAGCAGAGCAATGCGGCGTTACAGCGAGGCC
>NZ_NQLA01000142.1 GCF_002252705.1 Vulcanococcus limneticus LL | reverse complement strand
ACTGAGCCACCAGCTTGCGACGCTAGAGGCCAATCCAGGCTTAAAGAATATTGGCTGATCTAAGCGGGCACTCAAGCCTCTATTGTCCAGAGTTTCCTTAGGCAAAAGACCCTTGGCTTATGAGGTTGTTTAGAAAACGGCTTTTGGTCATGCTTGGGTCTGTGTGCTTTCGCTAAAGCGGTGTGCTGCCTTGGCAAAGGCGTCATCGACCACGTCATCCCCGCACCAGCGGCTGTAGGCGGCCAGATGGGTCTGCACGCTGTGGCCCATCGCCGCGGCCACCACCTTGGGCGGCAGGTCGCAGATCACGTGGGCCCGGTGGGCGTAGCCGTGCCGGCAGGAGTAGGGCACGAGCTTCTCGCCCTTGGCTTCGTACTCCTGCCGGAGCTTGTTCCAGAGGGGGCGTCGGTGCAGGTACTGCCTGATGTCGTTGCCGCAGAAGCCGGAACGCATCGGCGGGAGATCGCCAGGGCAGAACTGCTCGGCCAGCTTCCAGTCGACTGCCCAGTCGTCACAGGGCAGCAGCCGCAGGGCGCGAGGTTTGGTCTTGCCGCGGGAGGCCACCTTTTCATAGGTGCACCACAGGCGCCCATCGCGTAGCTGCAGGTGCTGGAGCTCCTCGGGGCGCAATCCGTAGGCGGCCATCAGCTGGAAGGCCAGTCGCCACCGCGTGTCGGGCAAAGCCCGCACCAAAGCCAGGATGTGGTCCACCTCCAGGGGGGTTGTGACTGCTTTCGCGGAGCGTGACCGCCCCACAAAGGGTCTGAGGTCGGTTGGTGGCTCCCATTGGGTTGCTGGGAGTTGGCCCTGGGCCACCGCCCAACGGAGCAGCGCCGAGGTGGCCTGCATCTGAATCTGCCGGGTCCGCCCACCAGGCTTGTCCGCCCAGTGCAGGGTGAGCCGATCCAGCAGCTGGGGGGCGCTTCGGGGTGGCTGTCGGGTGGCGAAGGCTTCCAGTACCAGCTTCATGTGGTGCCGATGCACCCTGGTCCAGGTTGACTCCTTGATTTCGCCGCTGCGGATTTTGTACTCGCGATAGCGCTCGATTAAGCCATTCCAGTCCATCTGCTGTTCAGGATTCGCCCTCTGAGCAGTAGCAGATCCGCCATCTGATGCTGGCGTCCCCTTCAGTGGTGTAATTCCCCCGGCACTCCCACCCCGGCGTAGCTGGGGTGGGCCGCGCACCTCAGGCGATCGGCTCCACAGCTGAC
>NZ_NQLA01000141.1 GCF_002252705.1 Vulcanococcus limneticus LL | reverse complement strand
GCCTCAGCCGATGGCGGGTGCGGTCAGCGCCACGGGGGTGGCGGTGGCAGCAGCCAGGTCGAGGGGGAAGTTGTGAGCGTTGCGCTCGTGCATCACTTCCATGCCCAGGCCAGCACGGTTGAGCACGTCGGCCCAGGTGTTGAGCACACGGCCCTGGCCGTCCAGGATCGACTGGTTGAAGTTAAAGCCGTTCAGGTTGAAGGCCATCGTGCTCACGCCCAGGGCGGTGAACCAGATGCCGACCACCGGCCAGGCAGCCAGGAAGAAGTGGAGGCTGCGGCTGTTGTTGAAGCTGGCGTATTGGAAGATCAGGCGACCGAAGTAACCGTGGGCAGCCACGATGTTGTAGGTCTCTTCCTCTTGGCCGAACTTGTAGCCGTAGTTCTGGGACTCGCTCTCGGTGGTTTCACGCACCAGGGAGGAGGTCACCAGCGAGCCGTGCATGGCGGAGAACAGGCTGCCGCCGAACACACCGGCCACACCCAGCATGTGGAAGGGGTGCATCAGGATGTTGTGCTCAGCCTGGAACACCAGCATGTAGTTGAAGGTGCCGGAGATGCCGAGGGGCATGGCGTCCGAGAAGGAGCCCTGACCGAAGGGGTACACCAGGAACACAGCCGAAGCCGCGGCCACGGGGGCGCTGTAGGCGACGCAGATCCAGGGGCGCATGCCCAGGCGGTAGGAGAGTTCCCACTCACGACCCATGTAGGCATAGATGCCGATCAGGAAGTGGAACACCACCAGCTGGAAGGGACCGCCGTTGTACAGCCACTCGTCGAGGCTGGCGGCTTCCCAGATGGGATAGAAGTGCAGACCGATGGCGTTGCTGCTGGGGATGACAGCGCCAGAGATGATGTTGTTGCCGTACAGCAGGCTGCCGGCGACGGGCTCACGGATGCCGTCGATGTCGACGGGGGGAGCGGCGATGAAGGCAATGATGAAGCAGATGGTGGCGCTCAGGAGCGTCGGGATCATCAGCACACCGAACCAGCCCACATAGAGGCGGTTGTCGGTGGAGGTGACCCAGTCGCAGAACTGATTCCACGCAGAAGCGCCTTGGCGCTGCTGGAGAGTGGTGGTCATGAGAACGGGTGGGGGATGCACCGGGCCCGGAGGCCAGGAGCGGTAAGTAGGGCGGGAAACCGGCTCGGAAGCCCGGGGCCGACCGCCTGCTGCACTGTAACGGAAGATTGCGCGTTCTGTGAAGAGGGAT
>NZ_NQLA01000140.1 GCF_002252705.1 Vulcanococcus limneticus LL | reverse complement strand
CGGCGGAAGAGATGTCGGGCATCGCCAGCGGTGAGACCCACCGACCTAAACCGATGCTGACAGGGGCGCGGATGACACCGTGGACAGACTTTTAGGCGGCCCTGGAGTGCAGGGCAAGTTCAGAGAATTGGTGGCGGCCTATCCACTCAAGGGAATTGCTATACGTCTTCAACGCCAATACCGAACTTACTGACTCGAAGTGCATTTAGCCTGCTTTCTCCTGCGATTCTTCTCAATGCCTCTGTCGCATTAGCGGCCACTTGCTTTTGTCTCTCGCTGGAGTTAACGAACGTGCCAAACTGAAGACACGCATTTACCATGGACCCAAGGCGAGGTCCGCACTCTTCTTTGAAAATCTGATATAGAGTCTCTGGAGCTGTTCCAGCAAGAACTATCTCATCTTCCGGATTCCACCCATTTGAGCTTGCCAGTCTCAGTAGAACTTCTCTTGGAGACTCTTTTGCCGCTGCATCGGTGCAAACCAGTTCGAAGACATCTCGAATCTTTTGATCAGTGACTCTTTCTGAAAAAGAGTATTTCGATAAATTCAGCAGCCCTAGGTCTCCTCTCCTTGACTCGACATAAGATTCAATTAGCTCATCAGCCCGCTCTTCGTCTCCCAGCTCCCTAAATAGTCTTACTACACTATTCAGGCCCAATGGGGTCAGGTAGGCTATGTTGGCCTTGGCGCAATCAAAAAGAGTCTTGACGACTAACTCTTGATCATCGGCAAAGCTATCATGATAAACCGACCATGCAGCCGAGAAAGACTGGTTGGCCTTGGAAGACTTAATCTGCGCGTCTAGTCCTAATGCAGCTCTTGAGAATTCTTGAGGCATGACATATCCAGATCGGACAAGCATTGCAAGCAGCGACCCAAATTCATCGATATACCTAAATCCATAATTCTGAAGCTTCATATTCCAGACCTTCTCATGCTCTGGAATACTTGCGGCCGCGCCAAGACCGAAGAGTTTATGTCCAATACTCTCAACATACTCAAGTGTTGGGATTGAATCATCTCCAGCTCTTAAGTGGGGCCTCCTGAGAAAGTCGGAGCCGCTGCCGCCAATACAGATTCTGGCAGTCAGGTGCCTTGCTGAGTGATTATCAAGCCGCAGCTGTCTCAACGCTTGATGGCAGTTTGTTGCGCTTCAGAGCTACAAGCTGGCTGCTCAGAATCTGCAGCCAGAAGGCAAACAAGGCAAAAAGAA
>NZ_NQLA01000139.1 GCF_002252705.1 Vulcanococcus limneticus LL | reverse complement strand
TGACGTGGACCCCGGAAACCGGTCCAGGGTGAATGAGAGTCCTCATCCGGCCAGACTGGGCCGGGGACTCGACCATGAAACGCACCAGGCACACAGCAGAGCAGATCATCCGCAAGCTCAAAACCGCCGAGCAGCTGATCGCCCAGGGCAAGACCGTCGCCGACGTCTGCCGCGTGATCGAGGTCACGCAGCCGACGTACCACCGCTGGCGGCAGCAGTACGGGGGCATGCAGGCCGAGGAGGCCAGGCGGCTGACTCAGCTGGAAAAGGAGAACGCCCGGCTCAAAAAGCTGTTGGCAGAAGCCGAGCTGGAGAAGGCGATGCTCAAGGATCTCGCCGAGGGAAACTTCTGAGCCCGGAACGCCGCCGCAGGGCTGTCACGGTTCTGCAGGAGCGTTACCGGGCTTCTGAACGCCAGGTCTGCCGGGTGGTGGGCCAGTACCGCAGCACCCAACGCCATCCCTGCAAGGTCGTCTCGATCGAGGAGGGCAAGCTCAGGCATCGCCTACGGGAGATCGCCGCAGACCACATCCGCTGGGGCCGCCGGATGGCCTACCGCCTCCTGCGGCGCGAGGGCTGGACCGTCAATCACAAACGGGTGCAACGGATCTGGAGGGAGGAAGGCCTGCAGCGGCCTACGCCCAGGAAGCGAAAGCGGGCACGGCCTGCCGACGGCTCGGTCAGGCGGCATCGGGCCCAGCACCCCCACCAGGTCTGGGCCATGGACTTCCAGTTCGACGCCACCGCCGACGGCCGCAGACTCAAGTTTCTGAACGTGATCGACGAGCACAGCCGTCTCTGCCTGGCGATCCGGGTGGGCAGGCGCTGCAGGGCCAAGGACGTGGTGGCGGTGCTGGAGGAGCTCACCAGCCTCTACCCCGCACCAGCCTTCATCCGCTCGGACAACGGGCCGGAGTTCATCGCGCAGGCTCTGCGGGACTGGTGCGAGGCCAGCGGCACCACCACCACGGCCTACATCGAGCCAGGATCCCCGTGGGAGAACGGCTTTGTGGAGTCGTTCAATGGCCGCTTCCGGGATGAGTTCCTCAACACCGAGCTATTCACCACAGCTCCGGAGGCGCAGATCCTGGCCGATCGCTGGCGCTGGGAGTACAACTCACTCAGGCCGCACTCGGCCCTCCAGGGGCGTACGCCCCTGGAGGCAGCTCAACAGGGAGTTGCAGCATGACCACATCCACCCACTCTCATAAGGACTGGACCGACAAAGGGGGTCACGTCA
>NZ_NQLA01000138.1 GCF_002252705.1 Vulcanococcus limneticus LL | reverse complement strand
CAGGGCTGATTCAAAGTGTGTCACAGGTGCTCTGGCCTGAGCTGCCAGCATGGGGTTTGGTCGGTGGTATCGCCTCCTCCCTGTGCCCGAAATCGCCTCTGCCGCAACTGATCTTGATCTGATCAGTTACCTGCAGGCGATACCGGATGCCCGCATGCGGCGTGGGGTCCGCATTCCGGCCTGGTATCTGCTGCTGGTGGCGGTGCTCGGGATCCTGAGCGGTTGCCAGAGCCTGCGGGATCTGGAGCGGTTTGCTCGCCGTCACCACGCCGCGCTCACCAAGTCGCTTGGTCTTGAACTGCGGCGGCCCCCATCGGATTCGGCGTTCCGCTACTTCTTCCTGCAGGTGGATGTGGCGGCACTCTGCACGGCGATCCGTGACTGGACGATCGCCCAGATCCCTGGTGGTGCAACGGAACTGGACCAACTGATTTGTGATGGCAAGACGCTGCGGGGCTCGATCGAGCCCACGCCTGGTGGCGGCTCAGCGTTCATCGCCCAGGTGACGCTGTACTCGGCGGCCTTGGGTGTGGCGATCAGCCAGGCCTGCTATGCCACCGGTGAGAACCACGAGCGGGCAGTGCTGAAACAGCTGCTGGGCGAGCTCGACCTGGAGGGGGTGCTGATCCAGGCAGATGCGCTCCATACCCAGCGCCCGTTTTTCAACAGCTCAAGGAGCAGGGGGCCGACTTCCTCCTGACGGTGAAAGCCAACCAAAAGACACTGCATCGCCAGATCAGGAGCCAGTTCCAGGGGAAACGCCACATCCCTGTCGAGGCAAGTGTTTTCGAGGAGGGTCATGGTCGTGCCATCACCTGGATGCTCCGCGCCAAACAGGCACCGGAGCACATCCGCGAGACCTGGAGCGGCACCAGCTGGATCGTGGAGGTGACCGCGATCGGCACCCGCGGCGGCAAGCCGTTCAAAGCCACGCACCGATTCCTCACCAGCCTGCGGACCACCCCAGAAGCCCTGCTGCAACTGGTGCGGGACCGCTGGAGCATTGAGGGCTGGCACTGGATTCGCGACACCCAGCTCCATGAGGATGCCCACCGCTACCGGGGCAATGGAGCTGGGGCGATGGCCACGCTCAGAACGGCAGCCCTCAACCTGTTGCGGCTGGCTGGGTTTCAGTCGATCAGGGCCGGCATGCAAGCCGTAACTCACGACATCACGGCGCTACTGGCGATGGCGATGAGAAAGCCAGAACCAAGCTCGAGTTAAGACTTTGAATCAGCCCTG
>NZ_NQLA01000137.1 GCF_002252705.1 Vulcanococcus limneticus LL | reverse complement strand
GGGCACCTCGAATAATCAGCAAATCGCAGAGGTTCTGAAGACATGAAGAAGCCGCCAAAGAGGCGGCAGAGAAGGAGAATGCTATATCGAACATTGACAAGATTGCTTAAACATTGGGAGGTCCTCCGCAAGATTCATGCAACCACTGCTGTGTGACAAGAGCGCTGGAGAAAACGAAGAAAGTTGAAGGTCAGGTTCTTGAGGCCCCACCAAGCCTCATTCCTTTCTAGCCCAATCTTTCTTGTCAGCTTTCCACCCATGGACATGGACATACAGCCAAAGACATGCTCCACACAAGCTCTAATTGACGACTTGACACGATTCAATTCCTTGGCTGCGTCGCTAAGCGGATGATTGCGAGCTCCTTTTTCGTGGATCAGACTTTCGAATCCACCGAGATTCAGAAGATCCTCAAAGCTTTCACCGGTATATGCTGAGTCTGCCCAGACATAGTCATGTTCGTTTTCTGGATCCAGTAGGCTTGGAAGCATCTGGCTGTCGTGGATATTTGCGGGAGTGACGGCATATCGGCGGATGAATCCATGGTCGACATCGATGCAGATACTATTCTTGTAACCGTAGTAACTGATGCCGTTCTTTTTTGTCCAGCGAGCATCTAAATCCTTCTGCTGCAAGCGATCTGGGTTTTCATCCCAGCCCTCAGGCAGCCTCCCGGCTTTGATTTCTTTGTTCTCCTCGCGGGTATTGCGTTGCTTGGGAACCGGGACAAGAGTCGCATCGATGATCTGACCGCCACGGGCTTGGAGACCCTGGGAGCGGAGGTATCCCTCAAACATCTCGAAGAGCTCCTCGATCACTCCTGCCTTGCGCAGCCGCTCCCTGAAGAAGGCGACTGTGGTTGCATCTGGAATGCTGTTCATCACACCGAGCCCGACAAACTCCTCAAAGGAGCGCCTGTCGTTCACCTGGAATTCAAGCTCTTCATCACTCAGGTTGAAAAGCTGCTGGAGAACGAGCATCTTGAAAAGGATCAGTGGATCAATCCTCTTGCGCCCTGCATTGCTCTTGCGCGCGTGCTCATAGCCCTTGTCAAGCAGTGGGCGGAAAGATTCCCATGGGATTGAATCAGCCAGGCTCTTGAGAACCGGCTTTTTATCCTGGAGCTTTGTGACTCTTTGCTGTTCGTCCCAGAAGCCTCTCTGACCCACTGTTGGCATGAAAATTGTTCAACCAATCATAAACGAGATCATGCCGGAATCAAGTGTATTGTTGATTTTTCGAGGTGCCC
>NZ_NQLA01000136.1 GCF_002252705.1 Vulcanococcus limneticus LL | reverse complement strand
GCCTAAAAGTCTGTCCACGGTGTCATCCGCGCCCCTGTCAGCATCGGTTTAGGTCGGTGGGTCTCACCGCTGGCGATGCCCGACATCTCTTCCGCCGCAGCCAATCAGTCGGCACCGGCTGACCTGATCAGCTTCCTCAAGGCCATTCCGGATGGTCGTTACCGCCGCGGGGTCCGTTACCCGCAGTGGTTCCTGCTGCTGGTGGCGGTGCTCGGGATCCTGAGCGGCTGCAGAAGCTCCCGCGATCTGGAAGCGTTCGCCAAGCGCCACCGGGATGCGCTGAACCAGGCCCTGGGCCTGAACTTCAAGCGCTGGCCTTCCGATGCCACCTTTCTGTACCTGTTCAATAAGGCCCACCTGCAGGAATTCGGCGAGGTGCTGCAGGCCTGGATGATCAGCCAGATCCCAGGTGGGGCCGAGGGTTTGGATCAGCTGGTGTGCGACGGGAAGGCGCTCCGGGGTTCGGCAGTGGAGACGGAGGACGGCAACCACCGCTTTGTCGCTCAGGTGACGGTCTATGCCCGAGCCCTTGGCGTCGCGCTGGCTCAGAAGACCTATGACACCCACGAATCCAGCGAACGCACTGCCCTGAAAGAGCTGCTGAGCACCCTGGAGCTCAACGGCGTGCTGATCCAGGCGGATGCGCTGCATACGACGCAGGCGTTTTTCGATGGTGCCTGGAGCAGGGGGCCGACGTCCTCCTCACCGTGAAGGCCAACCAGAAGATCCTCCACCGGCAGATCGGCTCTCAGTTCGAGGGAAAGCGCCACATCCCTTTCGCTGCAACGGATCACGAGAAGAGGCACGGGCGTGACACGGTCTGGCAGCTGCGTGCGAAAGAGGCACCGGAGCACATCAGGGCCAACTGGCCCGGTAGCGCCTGGATCGTGGAAGTGACCACCAGAACGGAGACCCGCAAGGGCACCAGCAACGTCAGACACCTGTTCATCACGAGCATCCGAACCAGCCCAGAAGCCTTGCTGCGCCTGATCCGGCAGCGCTGGAGCATTGAGAACGAGTGGCATTGGGCCCGCGACGCTCAGCTCGGTGAGGACGCTCACCGCTACAGCAACCGGACTGGCGTGGCGGTGTTCTCCTTTCTGCGCACCATCGTGATGAACCTGCTGCGCTGCGGCGGGTACCGCTCCATCCGCCAGGGCTTTCGCGAGCTGGCCTACGACATCAAGGGGATGCTGGCCCTGGGAGGGGTGATGACGGCCGACACCAAGACCTGATCACACTTTTAGGCAGCCCTG
>NZ_NQLA01000135.1 GCF_002252705.1 Vulcanococcus limneticus LL | reverse complement strand
CAGGGCTGCCTAAAAGTGTGCTCAGACCTTGTCACGCAGTGGCGCAACGCCTCCCAGCGCCAGCATCCCCTTGATGTCGTAGGCCAACTCTCTGAGCCCTTGGCGGATGGAGCGGTAGCCACCGCGCCTGAGCAGGTTCATCACGATGGTGCGCAGAAAGGAGAAGACCGCCACGCCGGTCCGGTTGGCGTAACGGTGAGCGTCCTCACCGAGCTGGACGTCGCGGGCCCAGTGCCACTCGTTCTCAATGCTCCAGCGCTGCCGGATGAGTCGCAGCAAGGCATCTGGGCTGGTCCGCAGGCTGGTGAGGAACAGATGCCGCCTGATGCTGCGCTTACCGCTGCGCGTCACGGTGTCGGTGATCACTTCCACGATCCAGGCGCTTCCAGGCCAGTTCGCCTTGATGGGCTCCGGCGCCTCTTTCGCACGCAGTTCCCAGGCCGTGTCCCGCCCGTGTTTCTTCTCGTGATCCGTTGCTATGAAAGGGATCCTACGCTTTCCCTGGAACTGGCAACCGATCTGGCGGAACAGAGTCTGCTGGTTGGCTTTCACGGTGAGTAGGACGTCGGCCCCCTGCTCCAGGCACCATCGAAAAACGGTTGCGTCGTGTGGAGGGCATCCGCCTGGATGAGGGCGCCATCAAGGTCCAGCGTGCTGAGCAGCTCTTTCAGCGCTGTGCGCTCGCTGGATTCGTGGGTGTCGTAGGCCTTCTGAGCCAGAGCGACACCGAGTGCCCGGGCGTAGACCGTGACCTGGGCAACAAAACGGTGACTGCCGTCCTCGGTCATAGCCGCAGAGCCCCGCAGGGTCTTGCCGTCACACACCAGTTGATCCAGACCCTCGGCCCCGCCTGGGATCTGGCTGATCATCCAGGCTTGTAGCACCTGGCCGAACTCCTGCAGGTGAGCCTTGTTGAACAGATAGAGGAAAGTGGCATCGGAGGGCCAGCGCTTGAAATCAAGGCCCAGCGCCTGGTTCAGCGCCTCCCGATGCCGCCGAGCAAAGGCTTCCAGATCACGGGAGCTGCGGCAGCCGCTCAGGATCCCCAGCACCGCCACCAGCAGCAGGAACCACTGTGGGTAGCGCACCCCACGGCGGTAGCGGCCATCGGGGATGGCCTTGAGAAAGCTGATCAGGTCATCAGCAGCGGGCTGATCGACTGCAGCGGAGCTGGTTTCGGCCATTGGAAGGGAGGAATCCCGCTGACCAAACCCAATGCTGACAGGCCTCGCAAGAGCCACATGGACAGACCTTTAGGCAGCCCTGGC
>NZ_NQLA01000134.1 GCF_002252705.1 Vulcanococcus limneticus LL | reverse complement strand
CGGCATGCAAGCCGTAACTCACGACATCACGGCGCTACTGGCGATGGCGATGAGAAAGCCAGAACCAAGCTCGAGTTAAGACTTTGAATCAGCCCTGGCCGGGCAACGATCTGCTGAGCACTTACATCAGCCACAACTCCCATCCGCCCAACCTCACCTTCTACGACCACCGGCTCGCTTCGATTCCCTCCCTGAAGCACCTGGCCGCCACCCGCCAGTGCCGGGTGATCCACGACATGGCGCTGGAGCTGCCCAGGATCTCGGCCCACACCCGCTGGCTGCTGGAGCAGCGCTGGCGCTCCTCCTACACGGTGCCCCTCTATTGGGGCGGAGAGCTGCTGGGCTTCCTGTTCTTCAACGCCTTCGAGCCAGGGGTGTTCACCCCGGAGCACCTCGAGCAGCTGGCCCCCAGCGTCGAGCTGATCGGGGCTCTGCTCATCCATGAGGTGGCGGTGATGAACAGCCTGCGGGTGGCGGTGAAGCTCGCCCTGCGCATGACCGGCCTGCGCGACCCGGAGACTGGCGCCCACGTGGAACGGGTGTCCCTCTACAGCCGCCTGATTGCCATGGCCCTGGGGCCGAAGCTGGGGCTGCGCACCGATTTCGCCGAAGACCTCTACCTGTTTGCGGCGCTGCACGACGTGGGCAAGGTGGCGATCCCGGATGCCGTCCTGCGCAAGCCCGGACCCCTTGATCCTCCGGAGCGGCGGGTGATGGACAACCACGTGGTCCGGGGCGTGGAACTGGTGGACCAGATGATCGCGGGGCTGCACCTGGTGGCGGATCCGAAGATGGAGCAGCTGCGCAACGTGGTGGCCGGGCACCACGAGAAGCTCGATGGCAGCGGCTATCCCTTTGGGCTGCAGGGCGAGCAGATCAGTCTGGAGGCCCGCATTGTGGCCGTGGCCGACATCTACGACGCCCTGACCCAGGCCCGGGTCTACAAGCCGGCCCTGAGCGAGGAGGAATCCCTGCGGATCCTGAACGACATGGTCCAGGCGCATCACCTGGACCCCCTCTGCGTGGCGGCCCTGCTGGAGGCCAGCGAGCAGCGGCAGGCCATCGCGGCCGCCTACCGCGACCCCTGAGGAGCCGGGAGGAAGGCCCTGGTCAGGCCGTCTGGTAGCTTTTGATTCCGTTCGACGGCCAACCAGCCAGTCGCGCGGCGCCAAGGAGCCACCGGGGGAACCCGAGCGGAAATCTGAGGCGACTTACGACGAAGGAGGCGCGAGCCACCGGTGTTGTAAGTTCAAGAGGCGGTCGCGAGGCCGCTGAAACCGGAAGCCCGAGAGGGCGG
>NZ_NQLA01000133.1 GCF_002252705.1 Vulcanococcus limneticus LL | reverse complement strand
GGGCCTCGATGTCGCGCCAGGGGCCCTGCACGGCCGCATCGCCGAACAGCTCGCCGCGCACCACGTCGGTGGAGAGCACCACGGCACCGGTGAGGCCAGCAAGAACGCCGGCGAGGGTGGTCTTGCCGCTGGCAGGCGGGCCGATCAGCAGGTGACAGCGCAGGGGAGAGCTCATCAGCGCAGCCTGGCCGTTTGCGGTGCCGGCGGCAACAGCTCATGCGAAGAACCAATGCAGAACCAAGGCAAGTGCTCAACTCTTTCTGGCTCTGCTGCTTTTTCGCAGCAAGAAACGGGGCTATCCCATTCAGGCCGCGGAGGCTGCCTGCAGCACCCGAGAGCCCCCAATGGATTGCGCACCAGCGGCGCTGTTACCGGCCCAGCGCTACCGCCTGCCGGACCTGCTCCAGGACATCCGCCTGCTCGATCTGCTGGAACTCAGTGGCACCACCCTGCAGGCCAGCCGGCTGCTCAGCATGAGTCAGCCCACTGTCAGCCGTCGGTATCGCGCCCTGGCTAGGGACTTTGGCCTGGAGACGAATCGGCGCCGTTTGCGGGGCTGCTGCTACGGATCCACAAACACAATGCGCCTGCTACGTCTCGGCTGCCGGACCCATCGCCTGGAGGACGGGGTCGCCCGGATCGGGACGGATCTGCTGCGCCAACCGTTACTCGATGGCCTCCCCTGGCTGCTTTCGAGCCCACCCCGGTTTCGCGCCGTCGCGTCCTGGCTGGAACTTGTGCGGGAGGGAGTGCTGGATGGGGCCCTGATCTCAGGGCTGGAGCTGGACGGCGCGGCTGAGCTCCACATCGAGGACCTGGAGCTGGTGCCGTTGGGCGGCCTCCGGCTCCTGCTGGCAGCGCTGGCCACGGGGCCGATGGATCCCTGCGCTGATTGGCCGCCTGTGCTCGTGCCCCATCGCGGCGTGGCTGCGGGCCTGCAGCGGGCCCTGCAGCAACAGGGTCTGGTTCTCCGCTCCGCCGGCAACGGCTGCCATCACACCGCCGCCTGGGTGCAGCGCCTCGGCGGTGGCGAGCTGGCAATGACCATGGCCGACCTGGATGCCGCAGAGGCGTGGCCACCGCTGCGGCGAATAGCGCTGCCGCAGCCGCTCCTCGATCCGCTATGGCTGGCGCTGCCCGCCGACTGGCGGGAGCAGGCGGTACTGGCGACCACTGTGGAGCAGCTGCGGAGCCATCCCGGGCTGATGGTGCAGGAGGGGCTGACGTGACCCCCTTTGTCGGTCCAGTCCTTATGAGAGTGGGTGGATGTGGTCATGCTGCAACTCCCTGTTGAGCTGCCTCCAGGGGCGTACGCCC
>NZ_NQLA01000020.1 GCF_002252705.1 Vulcanococcus limneticus LL | reverse complement strand
CAAGGATCTCCTCCAGGTGCTCGATGCCGAAGCGGCGCAGGGCTTCCGTGGCCGCCTCCTGGATGCCGAGCATCAGCAGGTTGTTGCCCAGCTGGGGACCGATCAGGAACTCGGCCGAGAGGTAGGCCACCACCCGGGTGGGGGTGGCGCGGATCGCTTCGATGCCCGCCAGGTAGCGGGTCATCAGCCGGTCGCGCACGGCATGGCTCAAGGCCAGGTAGAGGTCGTGGCGGGAGGCGGTGGGGGCGAGCTTGCCGAGCGTGTAGAAGAGGTGCTCGGTCATGCCGTCGAACACGTCGTCGGCCTCAAGGCCGCTGCGGTCCGGGTCGGCGTAGCAGCCTGGGGTGGGCAGTTGCAGTTGGCGGGGGGCGATGTCGCTCATACTCCGGTCTCCTGGGGGGCGGTGCTGGGGGCGCTCCAGCGCCAGTCGGTGATCTCGGGGGCGTCCATGCCGTGCTCGTGGGCGTAGGCGCGGTTGGCCAGGATCGCTTCCTTCATGCGTTCCTTCACGTGGGCGGCGCGGGATCCCAGGCCGGGTACGCGATCGATCACGTCGATCACCAGATTGAAGCGGTCGATCTGGTTGTTCATGGCCAGCTCCAGTGGTGTGTTGATGTTGCCCTTTTCCTTGTAGCCGCGCACGTGGAAGTTGGCATGGTTAGTGCGGCGGTAAGTTAGGCGGTGGATCAGCCAGGGGTAGCCGTGGAAGTTGAAGATCACGGGCCGGTTGGTGGTGAAGAGGGTGTCGAAGTCACGGTTGCTGAGGCCGTGGGGATGTTCGCTGGGGTCGGTGAGGGCAAACAGCTTCACCACGTTCAGTACGCGGATGCGCAGCCTGGGGATTTCGCGACGCAGAATCTCCACGGCTGCCAGGGTCTCCTTGGTGGGGATGTCACCAGCGCAGGCCATCACCACATCCGGCTCATCGGGCTCGTGGCCGATGTGGTCGTTGCTGGCCCAGCTCCACAGGCCGATCCCCTTGGCCACGTGGGCCTGGGCCTGTTCCAGCGTGAGGTACTGCAGGTGATTCTGCTTGTCACTCACGATGATGTTGCACACGTTGGTCTCTACCAGTGCCTGCTCAGCCACTGCCAGTAGTGAGTTGGCATCGGCCGGCAGATACACCCGCACCACCTCGCCGCTCTTGTTGCCCGCCAGGTCGATGAAGCCGGGGTCCTGGTGGGTGAAGCCGTTGTGGTCCTGGCGCCACACGGTGGAGCTGATCAGGCAGTTCCAGGGGCCGATCGGCGCGCGCCATGGGGCGTGGTGAATGCAACTCTCCAGCCACTTGGCGTGCTGGTTGAACATCGAGGCGATCACATGGGCGAAGGCCTCGTAGGTGTGGAAGAAGCCATACCGCCCCGTGAGCAGATAGCCCTCCATCATTCCCACCAGGGTGTGCTCGCTGAGCATCTCCACAACCCGGCCCTCTCGGGCCAGTTCGCTGCCGCCCAGGTCCTCGGGCAGGAAGTCCTCCATCCACACCTTCTTGCTCACCTCGTAGATCGCCTGCAGGCGGTTGGAGGCCGTTTCATCGGGGCCGAACACCCGCAGCGAATTGGGGTTGCGGCCGATGGCATCGCGCAGAAGGGCGCCCAGGGGGGCGGTGTTCTCGTGCTCCACCTGGCCCGGTGCCGGCACCGCCACGGCGTAGGCCGCACTCGGGGGTAGGTGCAGCTTGCGGCGCAGCAGCCCGCCGTTGGCGTGGGGATTGGAGCCCATGCGTCGGTTCCCCACGGGCGAGAGGACCTGCAGCTCGGGCAAGAGCCGGCCGTTGGCATCAAACAGCTCCCAGGGCCGGTAGCTCTTGAGCCAGCTCTCCAGCTGCTGCAGCTGGGCCGGATCGTGGCGGGGGTTGGGCAGCGGCACCTGGTGGCTGCGCCAGAACCCCTCCAGCTTCTGGCCATTGAGTTCGGCCGGGCCGGTCCAGCCCTTGGGGGAGCGCAGCACGATCAGCGGCCAGGCCGGCCGCACCGCCTCGCCGCTGGCGCGGGCCTCGGCGCGTACCTGCAGGATGCGGCCGATGGCGGTGTCCATGGCCGCGGCCATGGCCCGGTGCATCGCCGCGGGCTCGTGGCCCTCCACGAACAGCGGATCCCAGCCGTAGCCGCGCAGCAGGCTCGCCAGCTCGTCCCTGGGGATGCGGGCCAGCAGGGTGGGGTTGGCGATCTTGTAGCCGTTGAGGTGCAGCACCGGCAGCACCGCCCCGTCGTGCACCGGGTTGAGGAACTTGTTGATGTGCCAGCTCGTGGCCAGGGGCCCGGTCTCGGCCTCGCCATCGCCGACGCAGGCCAGGGCGATCAGGTCCGGGTTGTCGAAGACCGCGCCACAGGCGTGGGAGAGCACGTAGCCCAGCTCGCCCCCCTCGTGGATCGAGCCGGGGGTTTCCGGTGTGCAGTGGCTGCCGATGTGGCCGGGGAAGGAGAACTGCTTGAAGAAGCGCCCCATACCCACGGCGTCCTGGGACTTGTCGGGATAGATCTCGCTGTAGGAGCCGTCCAGGTAGCTGGGCGCCAACACCCCCGGGGCGCCGTGGCCAGGCCCCGACAGGTAGATCATGTCGAGGTCGTGGTGGCGGATCACCCGGTTGGCATGGGCCCAGATGAAGGCCTGGCCCGGACTCGATCCCCAATGGCCCAGCAGCCGGTTCTTGATGTGCTCGGGCCGCAGCGGTTCGGCCAGCAGCGGGTTGTCGCGCAGGTAGATCATTCCCACCGCCAGGTAGTTGGCGGCCCGCCACCAGGCATCGGTCAGGGCCAGCTCCTGCTCCTGCTCCCTGCTGGGGATCTCGGCGCTACCGGCGGCGCTCGCTGCGGCCGACTGGGTGGCGGGCATGACGGAGGGTTCCGATCGTGCCCGGACCGTAGCCGTGCTCACCAGCCCCAGGCCCGACCCCCCAGACTCTCGTGGTGAATTGCCCACGCCCGCGATGAGCCTGCCGCCATACCTGCTGGAGGTTGGCCTGGAGGCCAGTGCCCACCAGCTTGAGGTGGCCGAGACGCTGATCGGCGTCGGCCGCTTCCTGGTGATCTTTGTGGCGGCCCGGCTGCTGGCTGAACTGCTGGTGCGGCTGCAGCTGCCCACGATCCTGGGGGAGCTGGTGGCCGGGGTGCTGATCGGCGTCTCGGGGTTGCACCTGATCGTGCCTCCCGAGACCCAGGCCGCCGTGAGCGGAGCGGTGCTGGAGCTGGTGGGTTCCCTGGCGGATCTGCCGGCGGCCAGCGTCCGCGACATTTACGTGGAGAGCTTCCCCAGCCTGGAGGCGGTGGCGAACCTGGGCCTCTATGCCCTGCTGTTTCTCACCGGCCTTGAGAGCGAGCTCGATGAGCTGGTGGCGGTGGGGGGCCAGGCCACCACGGTGGCCGTGGCGGGCGTGGCCCTGCCCTTCGCGCTGGGGACCCTGGGGCTGATGCTCCTGTTCCACGTGGATCCGATCCCGGCGATCTTCGCCGGCGCCTCGATGACGGCCACCAGCATCGGCATCACCGCCAGCGTGTTCGGCGAGCTGAAGATGCTGCGCTCGCGCGAGGGGCAGATCGTGATCGGCGCCGCCGTGCTCGACGACATTCTCGGGATCGTCATCCTGGCGGTGGTGGTGAGCCTGGCAGGCGGCGGCAGCCTGGAGCTGGGGCCAATCCTCAAGCTCGTGACCGCCGCGGTGGTGTTCGTGGTGGCGGCCATCGGCCTGAGCCGCAGTGCCGCCCCGGCCTTCGATGCCCTGATTGATCGGCTCAAGGCCCCGGGCGAGGTGATCGTGGCCTCATTCGTGGTGCTCTCGCTCAGCTGCTTCGCCGCCACCGCCATCGGCCTGGAGGCGGCCCTGGGGGCCTTCGCCGCCGGCCTGATCCTCAGCACCTCCAAGCACACCCACGCCATCCAGGAGTCGGTGAAGCCGGTGGTGGCCCTGTTCGCCACGATCTTCTTCGTGTTGATCGGCACCGGCATGGACCTCTCGGTGCTCGATCCCACCAATCCGGCCAACCGCCCGGGCCTGGTGATCGCCGCCTTTTTGCTGGTGGTGGCGATTGCCGGCAAGGTGGCCGCCGGCTGGGCCTTCCTCTCCAAGCAGCCCACCAACCGGCTGGTGGTGGGGCTGGGGATGATGCCCCGTGGCGAGGTGGGTCTGATCTTCCTGGGGCTCGGCACCCAGGCCAAGCTGCTCAGCCCGCCCCTGGAGGCCGCCATCCTGCTGATGGTGATCGGCACAACCTTCCTGGCCCCGCTGCTGCTCAGACTGGTGCTGGCCGGAAAGGATGGAGGTCCCGATGCCGACGCCCTCGCCGAAATCCCCACCTGACTCACCCCTGGCGGACTGGGGCCTCAGCTGGGGCGGCTGGCTCGACAACCGCCGGGGCGAATGGTGGCTGCTGGCCCAGGGGCTGCTGATTGCCGCCCACCTGCTGCCCCCCTGGCCGACCCCCGGCTCCTGGGGTTACGCCTGGCCCCTGCCGCTGGCCCTGGCCGGGGCTCTCACGTTCCTGCTGGGGCTGGTGTTGGCGGCGCGGGCCTTCGGGGGGCTCGGGGCCAGCCTCACACCCCTGCCCGACCCCAAGCCGGGCGCCGCCCTGGTGACCAGCGGCCCCTACCGCCGCTGCCGCCATCCCCTCTACCAGGCGATCCTGCTCTGCTCCCTGGGGGTGACCGTGGCCCTGGGCAGCCTGTTGCACCTGGCCCTGCTGCTGGCGCTGGCGGCTGTGCTGGGCGGCAAGGCGCGCCGGGAGGAGCGCCAGCTGGCGCTCTGCCATCCCGACTACCCGGCCTACCGGGCGGTGACGCCGGCGATCGTGTCCAGCCTGCCCTGGCTCGACTGGCGCTGAGGACCTGGGGCTGGCCCGCCGCCCGCGGGGCTCAGGGCTCGCCGCGCAGGCTGGCCAGGCCCCAGAACAGGCCGTAGAGAGCGGCCATCAGCCCGAGGCTGGTGCCCCAGCCCGGTCCCAGGGCCCAGCCCAGCCCCAGGTTGGTGAGGGCGCCCACCCCAAGGGCCAGCGCCAGGCTGGCCAGCACCAGCAGGACCTGTTGAACGCTCTCCTCCAGGGGGCCGTCGGCCAGCACCTGCTCCAGGCGGGAGAGCGGTGCGCTGAGGGGCACGTAGAGGGCCAGGGCCCAGAGGGCCGTTCCGGGGAGCAACAGCGTCCAGTCGGGCACGGGCCAGCGGGCGGGATGGGCTCCCTAGCATCAACCACCCTGCCCCCGCCCGTTGACCAGCCCTGCCGCCGCCCCCGTCGAGCCGCTGGTGACATCGCCACGCCTCGATCCGCCCGAGACGGCATCGCCTGCACAGGATCTGGCTGGGGCGGCTGCGCCCGGCGCCGAGGAGCCATGGAGCTTTCAGGGGCACCGCGTGCACTGCCTCAGCCGCCGCCCGGAGAGCCCGGTGGGGCCGGCGATCCTGCTGGTGCATGGCTTCGGCGCCTCCACTGACCACTGGCGCTTCAACATCCCCGCCCTGGCCGAGCGCCACGAGGTGCATGCCCTGGACCTGCTGGGCTTCGGCCGCAGTGCCAAGCCCGAGGGTCCCAGTTACGGCGGCGCCCTCTGGCGCGACCAGCTGGTGGCCTACGTGGCCGAGCGCATCGGTCGCCCCACGGTGCTGGTGGGCAACTCCCTCGGCGGCTACGCGGCCCTGGCGGCCGGGGCGACCCTGGGCGAGCAGGCTGCTGGTGTGGCGCTGCTGAACGCGGCTGGCCCCTTCTCCGATGAACAGGCCGAGCCCCGGGGCTGGGGCGCCATCGCCCGCCGCACCATCGGCAGCGCCCTGCTGAAGAGTCCGGTGCTGCAGCGGCTGCTGTTCGAGAACCTGCGCCGCCCCGCCAGCGTGCGCCGCACCCTGCGGCAGGTCTACATCGACAAGACCAACGTCGATGACGCCCTGGTGGAGTCGATCCTGCGACCGTCGCGCGATCCCGGTGCCTTCGGTGTGTTCAAGACGGTGTTCGACATTCCCCGCGGCCAGCCCCTCGATGAGCTGTTCGCCCAGTTGCAGGCTCCGCTGCTGCTGCTCTGGGGCATCCGCGATCCCTGGATCAATGCCGCCGGCCGTCGCGGCGCCTTCCAGCGCCACGCCCCGGACCGCACCACCGAGGTGGTGCTGGAGGCGGGCCACTGTCCCCACGATGAGGTGCCCGAGCAGGTGAACCGGGCGATGCTGGAGTGGCTGGCTGCTCTGGAGGGGTTCCCTGCCGTCAGCCCTGCGGCGACCGGTCTGTGACGCTGCCGCTCGCCACGTCCAGCCCCTGTCTGCCATGCCGCTGAACCAGCGTTCCGTTCCCTACCTTCACTGGGAGTTCCGCCACCCCGCCAGCGGTGATCAGCTGCGGCTGGTGCCGGAGCGGGGCGGACTGCTCACGGGCTGGTGCTGCCGGGGCCGCGAGCTGCTCTATCTCGATCAGGACCGGTTCGCCGATCCATCCAAGTCGGTGCGCGGCGGGATGCCGGTGCTGTTCCCCCTCTGCGGCAACCTGCCAGGTGATCGGTTGCCCCTGCCGGAGGGCGATGTCATCCTGAAGCAGCACGGCTTCGCCCGGGATCTCCCCTGGGGGCTGGAGGCCCTGGCCGATGGCAGCGGGGTCGTCCTGAGCCTTCGTGATACCGACGCCACCTGGGCGCAGTATCCCTTCGCCTTCCGCCTCAGCCTGGAGCTGCGGCTCGAGCCTGGGGCCCTGGGGATCACGGCGTTGGTCGAGAACCCGGGAGAGCGGCCCCTGCCCTTCGCCTTCGGGCTCCATCCCTACTTCGCCATCGCGTCACTCGCGGCCGCGGCGGTGGAAGGCCTGCCGCCCCGTGGCTTCGACCACCTCACCATGGCGCCCACCGAGACGGCGGCACAGTTGCAGCGGCTGGAGCAGGGGGTGGACCTGCTGGCCCAGACCGCCGGCGCCGTGCGGCTGCGGGACCTGGAGGGAGGATTCGCCGTGGAACTGCAGCCCACGGCGCCCTTCGATCTGGCGGTGGTCTGGACCGATCCGCCCCGGCCCATGGTGTGCCTGGAGCCCTGGACGGCACCGCGCGGGGCCCTGGTGAGCGGCGAGCGGCGCCTGGAGCTGGCCCCGGGCTCGGAGTGCCGGCTCGTCACCCGCTACCAGCTGATCGAGGGCTGAGGGGGAGCGGTCCGACGGCACACCCGTTCTCCAGGCGGAGCTGGCGCGCCAAGGCGATGCGACACGGTCTTGTGCTGCTGGTGGCCCTGATGGGAGTCAGCACAGCAGCCACCCCCGCTGCTGCAGCCGGCGGCCTCAGCTGCCGAGGGGATGCGCGGGTGTCCTTGCTGGACCTGGAGCCGTGCCCAGAAAGTTGCAGGGGCTGCGCTACGCCAGCCCCTGCAACTTTCTGGGCGCCACCCGCTAGCCAGTGCTGCTCCCCTGGCTGCGTTGATCTGTGCCCCTGGCCCTGCAGCAGGTTCAACGGGATCGGGCGGTGGAGGGGCTTGGGATCAAGGTCTGGGATGCCTGCCACCCCCTTGCCGTTCAACAGCGGATGTGGGATGCCATCCGGGATCTTCGCTACGTCTCGGATCCCGCGACAACGCCGGCCGGCACACCCTCGGCACCGCCGTCGATGTGACGTTGGTGGACCGGCGGGGCCGGGAGCTGCCGATGCCCACGGACGCCGACGTCGTCTCCGAGGCTGCCCATCGAGATGCTCCGGGCGGCCCCGGCGACTGTGCCGCCGGGGCCAGGAGGCTGAGCGGGGCGATGGAGCGTCGTGGCTTCCTGTCAGTGCCCATGGAGTGGTGGCACATCGGCTGGAAAGACTGGCAGTCCTGGCCAGTGGTGAAAGGCTCCTCCGTATAAACAATGTAGCGCATGTGCCCTGCGCTACATAGCGGGCTATTCGCGAAAACAATGACCCTCGCAGTGAATGTTGGTAACGGAGCATTGACTCAACGGAATCGCTTCGTTAGCACTGGATTTCAACTACTCCTGGTTCAATGGCTGTGATTTCGACCTTCGAGCTTCTGTTCAAGCCCCAGCTTCCCAAGGCGATCACCGATTCCAATCCAGGGCTGGCGGCGTTGAGTCGTGTCGTTCTGCAGGGATACTTTCTCACGATCTCCAATCTCAGCGACAGGGGGACTGCTCTCTCGGTGACTCTCGTTACCCGCACGCCTGGGTTGGACCCCGAGAAGGTTCTGGCCCGATTTGATGTGATCGGTCAGAATGGCCCAGCCTCCTTGAAGAATGATCCTCCCCCCGTAGGGCAGCCGGCGCCGCTGGAGGGAGAACTTGTGAAGACGAAGCTGAGCGTCTTCCTGAATCCTCACGACACGGGACTGTTGCTCGTCCAGCCGGACGCCACCAAGGCCGCTGTGCGTGATGCTGCCGATTTTGAGCTCAGGGGTTACGTGGAGCTCTCGCTGAGTGCCTCCAACCTCCAGCAGTCGTCCACGGTTCTGGTGACAGCCGAGCATCGGGGCACCTTCTTCGATGGCGACAACAAGGCGGCCCTCGGTGAGATCGCCTATGCGCTTCCCCTGGCGAGCGGTGGTTCCCTGATTGAGCTTGTCCGCAGCTGAGGGGATCCTTCGATCGCCGCCCCTGTCGTCGACTCTTCCCATCTCCTTGCCGTCCCGCCCTGCCCCCCATGAGATTCCATGCCCTTCACTTCGGCTGGGCCGCACTCCCGCCCCAGCCGCGGGCCGTTGTGATCTTCCTGGGTGGGGCCTTCTTCGGCTCCTTCCCAACGCTGTTCTATCGAGCATTGCTGCGGGATCTCTATGGGGCTGGCTATGGGGCGGTTGCCATTCCGTTTCGGTTTTCGATTCGGCATTGGGATATCGCCATCTCCCTCGCCATCTATTAGGCTGAACTGCGAGGGGAAGTGGCTGCGCTGCTCCAGGCTGACGGTGGCTTGAGGCCGTCAGCCCCTGAGATTCCCTATGTCTGGATTGCCCATAGCCTGGGCAGTAAATACGTGGCTTTGCTTGAACTTCTGAGCGATACGGAGGAGCTTGCCGCCGCGACCGGTGTCAGGTCTGCCCTGCAGCTGGAAGCCCCTGAGCAGGCTGAGGAGCTCGTGCACAAGCTACAGTTGATTGATGCGCGCGCGATTTCCCTGCGCAATCAGCCCCAGGTGCTGGTGGATCCTGTGATCGCAGATCTGGAGGCGGCGATTCCCCTGCCTTTCGTGGAGAGGTTGTTTTCAAAGGCCGTGAAAGTGAGGCCGTCGCAGCGGGTCACCCTGGCACTGATTCAGGCCTCGAAGCTGTTTTCGATCACCACCATCCTCTCCCTGGCCAGCCGTACGGCCAGGCGCACTGTCGAGCAGCTGCGCGACCTGGGCCATCAACCTCCGATCCCCGTTCAGGAGGTCAATCTGGCCACTCCCACGCCCCTGGTCGGACGCCATCTCGCGCTCCTGGGCTTCCGTGCCATCGATCCATCCCTCAGGGCCGGCATCCTTGCCGCTCTGGAGGCGGCCAGGCCTCCCCACGGGGGCTGAACCCAGTTGGGGCTCAGCGGCTCAACCCGCTCGGTGTGTGCACCCCGGGCAAACGGCCCCGGGCCAGCTGCTGCAGCGGGTCGAACTGGCGCTTCACGGCCTCGATCAGGGGGCGTGAGGGGGCGTCCTCCCAGGCTGGAAGGCCCGCGCCGGCGGGCTGTTCCAGCACCGTGAGCTGGCCGCCCAGGGCCCGGCAGCGGCGGCGCAGCGCCTCCACCTGGTAGGCGGGCAGCTGGCTCGCCTCCGACCAGGCCAGGCCCAGGCCGCTCCCGGTCGCCAGGCTGAGCTGCAGGCCCGCCAGCAGTGGATCGGCGAGCAACGCCGCCGCCTCGGCGGGCAGGACACCCAGCCGCAGCAGCCAGCGTCCAGTCCAGGGGGCATCGGCGGGGCCACAGCCCTGATCGGGGCCCAGGGCGACGGCCCGCAGGGCCTCGAGCCGTTCGGAGTCCAGTTCCAGGCGCCGCACACCGGCGGCATCGGCCTCGCTGCCGATGGCCGCCAGCTGGTCGGCGATGGCCTCGCCGCTGACGCTGGCGAGCCCCAGCAGCAGGCCCGGGAGGGGGGGTTGGCCTGCGGTTTCGGCGAGGGGCGCGCTCCACCAGTCGAGCAGTTCCGGGCCGAGGGCGGCCCCCAGCAGGCGGCGGCGCAGCGGCTCCAGCTGCTGCGGTTCCCCCTGCAGCAGCAGGCCGCGGCGTTGGGGCGGCAGCGGCACGGTGCGCAGGGTCAGTTCGGTGATCAGGGCCAGCGAGCCCCAGCTGCCGGTGAGCAGCCGCATCAGGTCGTAGCCGGCCACGTTCTTCACCACCCTGCCGCCGGCCCGGGCCGCGGTGCCATCGGTCCGCAGCAGGCCGATGCCGATCAGCTGGTCGCGCACGCCCAGGTGGCGCTGGCGCAGGCCGCCGGCCATACCCCGCGCCACCAGGCCCCCCACGGTGCCGGCGCCCTCGCCGTCGGCACCGCTGCCCCAGGGCCAGTCCAGGGCCAGCCACTGGCGCTGCTCCACCAGGGCCTCCTGCAGGTGCTGCAGCGGCAGGCCGGCCTCCACGGTCACGGTGAAGTCGCCGGCGGCGTGCTCCAGGATCCGGTTCAGGCGAGCGGTGCTCACCACGGTGGGGCGCTCCTGGCCCACGCCCGGCTGCACTGGCGGACCCCAGCGCAGGCGGGTGGCCTGGCCGGCGGGCAGCCAGGGGGCGGCCTGGCGGTGGAGCTCCCGCACCAGGTCCGGCAGCGCGTGGGGCTCGGGGGCGATCACGGGCTGATGGTGCCATGCCGGCGCCACGGGTGTGTGCGATGGCTGTCGGCACCAGGGGTTGTGGTGGCCGGCACCTGTTGGCGCCGGCGATCCCCTCAGTATCGCGGCGATGATCCCGATGCCCATGACCCAGCAGCGCCGCTATCTCTTCCGCCGCTCCCGTCCCTGGCACGTGCTGGCCAGCCGCCCGCTCCAGCTCGGTTTGACCGCCAGCTTTGCCGCCCTGGGTCTGGGCCTGGGGCTGGCCGGATCCAGTGTGGCGGCGCCCGATGGCCTGGCCCAGAAGCCGGCCTCGGCCAAGGTGATCCGCATCGGCGTGAGCAAGTTCGGCTCGGTTCTCAATTACCTCTACGCCCGCAAGACCCTCGAGCCGGCCCTGGCCCAGCGGGGCGTGACGGTGGAATGGAAGGAGTTCGTGGCCGGGCCCCAGCTGATGGAGGCCCTGGCGGTGGGTTCGATCGACTTCACCTTCACCGGTGAACCGCCGCCGATCTTTGCCCAGGCCGCCGGCACGCCCGTGGTCTACGTGGCCAATGAGCGCCTCGGGCCCGCGGCCGTGGCGGTGCTCGTGCCCCGGGGCTCGCGGCTGAAGACCGTTGCCGACCTGAAGGGCAAGCGGGTGGCGATCACCAAGGCCACCAACTCCCAGTACATCGTCAACGAGGGCCTGCGCCGCGCCGGCCTCAAACCGACGGACATCACTCCCGTATATCTCACACCGGCCGAGGGGCGGGCCGCCTTCGACGCCGGCAAGGTGGAGGCCTGGTCCACCTGGGATCCGTTCCAGGCCGCGGCGGAGAAGGCCAGTGGTGCCCGGGTGCTCTACGACGGCAAGGGCATTCAGCCCAACAACGGCTATTACCTCGCCACCCGGGCTTTTGCCAACGCCAACGCCCCCACCCTGGCGGCCCTCCTCAAGGTGGTGGGTGCCACCAACAGTTTCGCCAGCCGCAACCCCCGGGCCGTGGCCGAGGTGCTCTCGCCCCGCTACGGCCTGCCGGTGGAGGTACTGGAGGCGGTGGAACGGCGGCGCCAGCACGGCCTCCAGCCGATCGATGCCCAGGTGATCGCGGGCCAGCAGAAGGTGGCCGACGGCTTCTACCGCGAGAAGCTGCTGCCCAGGCCGGTCAAGGTGGCTGATGCCGTGTGGAGGCCCTGAGGCATGCCGCAGTTCGCCCTGGCCGGCTCCCCCCAGCGCCACCCAGGGGCCGATGTCCTGGTGGCGAGCCTGGCGGGGCTGGGGATCCGCATCGGCACCACACCGATTGCGCTGCCCGCCGAGCTGGAAGCCCTGCGCGGCCAGCCCGGCCTGGATGCGGGGGAGCAGGAAAGGCTGCTGGCGGCCCTCGATCCGCTGCTGGCCGAGCTGGGCCTGGTGGAGCCGCTGCTCCGGCGCGATCTGCTGCAGTTGCGGCGTGGGCAGACCGCCAGTGAGGAGCACCTGGCGCGCTTCGCCCGCTACCACACCCATGACGACGACGAGGGCCGCTACGTGGTGGCCGGCAGCTGCGTGTTCGGCCTGGCCCTGCCGGGCCTGGGCCAGCTGCGCCTGAGCCTCGGCCCCGGCGACCATCTGCGCATCCCCGCTGGCACCGAGCACTGGTTCGGCCTCGGTGAGACCGGCCACCTTCAGGCGGTGCGCCTGTTCTCCCGCGCCGCCGCCATGGCCACCACCTACACCGGCCGGCCGGTGCAACCCCTGCCGGGCTGAGCCCCGGGGCGGGGCAGCATGGCCCCATGCCAACGCAGCACCCCAAGCCACGGCTCAAGATCGTCGTGTTCGACGACGACCCCACCGGCTCCCAGACGCTGCACGGCTGCCCGCTGCTGCTGCGCTGGGATCAGGCCTGCCTGCGGCGGGGGCTGGCCCATCCCTCGCCGCTGTTGTTCCTGCTGGCCAACACCCGCGCCCTGGCGCCGGCCGCGGCGGCCGAGCGGGTGCGCGCGATCTGCCGGGTCCTGCGGCCGGCCCTGGCTGAGGCCCAGGCGGCAGGGGAACTCGACCACTGGCTGGTGGTGAGCCGGGGCGACTCCACCCTGCGCAGCCACTTTCCGCTGGAGGTGGAGGTGATCGCCGCGGAACTCGGCCCCTTTGATGCCACCTTGCTGGCGCCGGCCTTCCTGCCGGGCGGTCGTACCACCGTGGATGGGATGCACCTGTTGCACGGCGAGCCGGTGCACACCACGGCCTTCGCCCGCGACCGCCTGTTCGGCTACGGCACCAGCTTCCTGCCGGCCTGGGTTGAGGAGAAGAGCGGTGGCCGGATCCCGGCGGCTGCGGTGCAGCGGATCGACCGGGCCGAGCTGGAGGCCGCGGCGGCGGATCGGGCGGCCGGCGGCGCTGGCTATCGGCGGTTAGGGGAACGGCTGGCGGGGTTGCAGGGGAATCGCTGCGTGGCGGTGGATGGGGAGCGGCCGCAGCAGCTGGCGGCCCTGGGGGCCGCGGTGCGGGAGCTCACGGCTCCCTCAGGGAGCCGGGGTGGGGGCCGGCCGCGGCGGTTCCTGTTCCAATCGGCCGCAAGCCTGCTCAACGGCCTGGCCGATCTGCCCCCCCAACCTCTCGATGCCGCCGGCCTGGCGGCCCTGCGGCGCCGGGATGCCGCTGGCCAGCCACTGCCGGGGCTGGTGCTGGTGGGCTCCCACGTGCCCCTGGCCGATGTCCAGCTGGAGGGGCTGCTGGCGGAACCGGGCTGTGGCGGGGTGGAGATCGACGTGGCCAAGGTGCAGCGGCTGGTGGAGGGGCCCCTGCCCGATCGGCTACTCACATCCTTGGAGGCGGCCTGGCTGGAGCAGCTGAAGACCCACCTGGCGGCGGGACGCACGCCGGTGCTGTTCACCAGCCGCGGCGAACGGCCCAGTCGCAGCGCCGCCGAGGGCCGGGCCCTGGGGCAGGCGCTGGCGGGGCTGATGGCGCGGATCGGCGCCGCCCTGGCGCCCCGGCTGGGCTACCTGATCAGCAAGGGCGGCACCACCAGCCAGACCCTGCTGGCCGACGGTCTGGAGCTGGAGGCGCTGCAGCTGGAGGGCCAGCTGCTGGTGGGGCTGTCGCTGGTGCGGCCGGCGCAGGAGGGCGGCATCCCCGGCGTGGAGGGGCTGCCGATCCTCACCTTCCCGGGCAACCTCGGCGATGCCGGCAGCCTGGCGCTGGCCTGGCGCTGGATGGAGACCGGGGCTGGGGGACCAGCGGCTGGCTGATGGCTCCATGGCGGCTCAGCGCCGGGTCGAGAGCTTGAGCGGGGCGGCGGTGGAGGTGCGCAGGAGGCGGTCGGTGCCTCCCAGGTTGCGGGCGACCTGCATGGCCGATCCTTCCGCGGGATTGGCTGGGGTTCCAGCCTGGCGACGCCGGCGCCGATAGACCAGGGCAGGTTGCGGCACTGCGATACAACGCCTTCGCGATGCCGGCGTGTCTGTGGGCACGGAAGCCTGTGCCGGCGCGGCGTCTGCCGCACCGGAGCGCTCCATAGGGTTGATCGCGAGGCGCCGTGCTCGTTTCCCTGCGGGTCCTGCCCTGCCGTTCTTGCCCGTTCGCCCATGGCCCCTGACGTCTTCTGGTTCCTGCCCACCTCGGGGGATACGCGCTACCTGGGCCGCTCCGATTCCGGCCGTCCGCCCACCAGCGCCTACCTGCGCCAGATCGCCGTGGCGGCCGAGCACCTCGGCTATGACGGGCTTCTGATCCCCACCGGCAGCAGCTGCCTCGATCCCTGGGTCACGGCCGCCAGCCTGGTGGCCGTGACCCAGCGGCTGAAGCTGCTGGTGGCCCTGCGCACCTCCCTGAGCGGTCCCACCGCCTCGGCGCGCCAGGCCGCCACCCTGGACCAGGCCCTCGGTGGGCGCCTGTTGCTCAACGTGGTGCCCGGCGGTGATGCCCATGAGCTGGCTGCCGATGGCGTGTTCCTCGACCACGACGAGCGCTATGCCGCCGCCGACGAGTTCCTGACCGTATGGCGCGATCTGCTGGCGGGCCGCCAGGTGGACTTCCACGGCCGCCACGTGCAGGTGGAAGGCGCCCGCAACCTGTTCCCGCCCGTGTCGCGGCCCCATCCGCCGCTCTACTTCGGCGGCTCGTCGCCCGCCGCCCACGCCCTGGCGGCCAAGCACGTGGATGCTTACCTCAGCTGGGGTGAGCCCCTGGAGCAGCTGGCCGAAAAGTTTGCCGATGTGCGCCGCAGGGCGGCGGAGCATGGCCGCAGCGTGCGCTTCGGGATTCGCCTGCACGTGATCGTGCGCGAGACGAGTGCGGAGGCCTGGGCGGCTGCCGATCGCCTGATCAGTCGCCTCGACGACGACGCTATCGATCGCGCCCAGGACTACTACGCCCGCATGGACTCCGAGGGTCAGCGCCGCATGGCGGCCCTCCATGGCGGCCGCCGTGATCGGCTGGTGGTGGGTCCCAATCTCTGGGCGGGTGTGGGCCTGGTGCGGGGCGGCGCCGGCACCGCCCTGGTGGGCGATCCCGAGGAGATCGCCGCCCGGCTGCAGGAGTACGCCGATCTGGGGGTGGAGACCTTCGTGCTCTCGGGCTACCCCCACCTGGAGGAGGCGATCCGCTTCGCCGAGCTGGTGTTCCCGCGGCTGCCGGGCAAGGGGCCGGTCACGACCCGCGAGGCCTTCACCGGCGGGGCGTTCGACGGGCGGCTCACCCAGTCGCTGGCGGTGGCGGGCTGAGGGGCGCGCCGCGGAAGCTGCGATCGAGCAGCTGGATCGGGTGCAGCACCGGCAGGGGCCGTGGACTTTCCTCCAGGTGGCGGCGGATCTGCAGGGTGCAGCCGATGTTGGCGCTCACGGCCAGGTCCGCGCCGCTGCCGGCAAGGTCCGCGGCCTTGAGGCGGCCCAGCTCGGCGGCCTCCTCCGGCTGCACCAGGTTGTAGATGCCGGCGCTGCCGCAGCAGACACCCGCCTCCACCGCCTCGCGCAGCTGCACGTGGGGAATTCGGCGCAGTAGCTCCCGGGGCTGGTCGCGGATCCCCTGGCCGTGCAGCATGTGGCAGGCGTCGTGGTACGCAAGCCGCAGGGGCCGCTCCGCCGTGGCCACTGTGCCGTCAGGGTGCGGCAGGGGCCGCAGACCGGCCTCGAAGGCCTCGCTCAGGCCCAGGCGAGCCAGGAATTCCTGGATGTCGGCCACCTGGCCGGCGAAGGCGGAGCCGCGGGCGGCCCAGGCGGGCTCGGCGGCCAGGATCGCGTCCAGCTGCTTGAGGGTGTGGCCGCAGCCGGAGGCCGCCACCAGCACGGCCTCCAGGGGTTCGGGGCCCGCCGGTTTGCCGGGGCCGAGCACGGCCTCGAAGCTCTCGATCAGGGCGCCGGCCAGCTCGCGGGTCTGCTCCAGCTCGCCCTGGTGGTGGGTCACGGCGCCACAGCAGCCCTGCTGCGCTGGGATCACCACCTCGATGCCGTTGGCGCTCAGCACCCGCACCGCCGCGGCGTTCACTTCGGGGTCGAACAGCCGCTGCACGCAGCCCAGCACCAGGCCCACCCGGGCCCGGCGTTCACCCTGGGCGGGCACCACCACGGGGAAGCCGTCGCGGAAGGCCTCGGGGGCCAGGGGCGGCAGCAGCCGCTCCATCGCCTCCAGCTGGGGGCCGAGCAGGCGGGTGAGCCCGCTGCGGCGGGCCAGGGCCTGCAGGGGCGTGCCGGCGTAGGCACGCAGGGGCGCCAGCAGCGCCCGCAACCTCTCCGGGTAGGGCAGCAGCGAGAAGAGCAGACGACGGAAGGCCCGCTGCGCCGGGCTGCGCAGCTCCGGTGCGTTCAGCTGGGGGCGGGTGGCATCGATCAGCTGGTCGTAGCGCACGCCCGAGGGGCAGGCCGTCACGCAGGCCAGGCAGCCCAGGCAGGAGTCGAAATGGCTGGCCACGGTGGCATCCAGCTCCAGCTCGCCGGCCGCGATCGCCTTGAGGGCGTGGATGCGGCCCCGGGGCGAGTCCATCTCCGTGCCCAGCACCCGATAACTGGCGCAGGTGGGCAGGCAGAAGCCGCAGTGCACACAGGGATCCAGCGGCGACCCGCCGCTGGCGCCGGCGGCGAGGTCGGCCGTCGCCGCCACTGCGCTGGTGGAGCCGGCTCGCTCCATCAGCCCCCGAAGTGGCGCACCACCGCCTCGGCGAAGCCGCTGCAGCTCACCGGCTCCACCCGCGGCTCCATCAGACGGGCCAGGTCATAGGTGACCTCCCGGTTGGCAATGGCGGCGCTGAGCCCCTGGGTGATCAGGTCGGCCGCTTCCTGCCAACCCAGATATTCGAGCATCATCACGCCGGAGAGGATGACCGAGCCGGGGTTGATGCGGTCGAGGCCGGCATGTTTCGGGGCGGTGCCGTGGGTTGCCTCGAAGATGGCCGCGTTGTCGCCGATGTTGGCCCCCGGCGCCATGCCCAGGCCGCCCACGACCGCCGCCGCTGCATCACTCACATAGTCGCCGTTGAGATTGAGGGTGGCCAGCACCGAATACTCCTGGGGGCGGGTCTGGATCTGCTGAAAGATGCTGTCGGCGATGCGGTCATCGACCAGCACCATGCTCTTCCACTTGCCGTAACCGTGGCTCTCGCCGATGCTGTCGAGCACCCCCTTCACCTCGGCGCAGATCGCCTCCTTCTTCTCGGGGGTCAGGCTGTCGTACCCAGGCTCGATCAGGCGCGCGTTGTCCTCGGTGCTGAGGGAGTGGTCCCGCTCCAGGTTGTCGAGGATCCAGCTTTCCCGCTCAGTCACGCACACGTCGCGGAATTCCGTGGTGGCGAGTTCATAGCCCCAGTCGCGGAAGGCGCCCTCGGTGAACTTCATGATGTTGCCCTTGTGCACCAGCGTCACGTGGCGCTTGCTGCCCTCGAGGCGCAGGGCGTGCTGGATGGCCTTGCGGATGTGGCGCTGGCTGCCGTGCTTGCTCACCGGCTTGATGCCGATGCCGGAGCCATCAGGGATGCGACGGTTGCCCAGCTTGCCGTTGGCCGGGATCACCACGTCGTTGAGGTGCTGGATCAACTCGAGACAGACCGGATCGTCGGCTGCCCATTCGATCCCCATGTAGATGTCCTCTGTGTTCTCGCGATACACGATCACATCGAGATCCTGGGGCCGCTTGTGGGGGCTGGGGGTGCCCTCGTAATAGCGGCAGGGACGCACGCAGCAGTACAGATCGAAGATCTGGCGGAGGGCCACATTCAGCGAGCGGATGCCACCCCCGACCGGCGTGGTGAGCGGGCCCTTGATCGCCACGCCGTAGGTGCGGATGGCCGTGAGGGTGTCCTCAGGCAGGTATTGGTAGGTGCCGTAGAGGTCACAGGCCTCATCGCCGGCATACACCTTGAACCACTCGATGCGGCGCTCGCCGCCATAGGCCTTGGCCACCGCCGCATCCAGCACCCGCTGGGTGGCGGGCCAGATGTCCACGCCGGTGCCATCGCCGCGGATGAAGGGGATGATCGGGTCGCTGGGCACCACCGGCTGGCCGTTCTCGAAGCGGATCGCGGTGCCGCTGCTGGGGGCGGTGAGCTTCTCGTAGTTGGCGGTGGGGGTGCTGGCCATCGCGGGCGTCGACCGGGGCGTTGGGGGTTCAGCCGAGCCTATGCGTCGGGCCTGGGCCGAACGGTTTGTGGAAATCAGCGGGAGTGGCGCCGGTGTGCTGGGGGTGGACCCGGCGGGCCGCCCTGCTGTGTCGGCGGCCGCCCACTTGGGCTGCGCATGCCGCCCGGCTCCTGCAGGATGGGGGAATGAACGCCGCGGATCAGGCCCGATCGCTGGAGCTGGCCCAGGCCATCGCCTCGGTGGTGCGGCTGCTCCGGGCCCACTTCCCCGACGCCCGCGCCAACCTCACCCCCTGGCGGGACGATCCGCTCACCCGGGCCTTCGCAGAACAGGAGAGCCTCGACCTCTCCTTTCACTTCCCGGGCTGGAGTCCGCGTACCCAGTGCCGCTCGTTTCTGGTGCAGCTACGGCTGGAGCGGGCGCCGGGGGCTGATCGGCTGCCGGTCGGACGGCCTCGCCTGCTCGGGGTGCTGATCCGCGGGCTCACGTATGAGTCGGAGCGCTGGCGGCTGGCCACCCTGGGCGACTGGCAGCCTTCCGGCTCCCACCTGCCCCAGCCGGCGGTGGTGGCAGCCCTGCAGCAGTTCTGCCGCGAGCTGTTCGACCTGTTCGACGGCAGCGGCGGGCTCGAGGCCAGGGCCGCGTAACCCTTCGCAACCTTGGCGCCGCCGCCGCGAACGCGCCGCCTACCTTGTTTCGACCGACCGAACAGCGTTTCCCAACGCCCCCTGCAGACCATGGCCGTCGCCCTTGCTACCCAGCTGCGTGAAGGGACCAAGAAGTCCCACACGATGGCGGAGAACACTGGCTTCGTGAGCTGTTTCCTCAAGGGCGTGGTCGACAAGGCGAGCTATCGCAGGCTCGTGGCCGACCTCTACTTCGTGTACTCGGCCATGGAGGAGGAGATCGGCAAGCTGCGGGCCGCCGGCCACCCGGTGGTGGGTCCGGTGGGCTTCCCTGAGCTGAACCGCCGCGAGACCCTGGAGCAGGACCTGGCCTACTACTTCGGTTCCGACTGGCGCAGCAGCGTCAAGGCCACGGCGGCGGCCCAGGAGTATGTGGCCCGCATCCACCAGATCGCCCAGGAGGCCCCCGAGCTGCTGGTGGGCCACCACTACACCCGCTACATCGGTGATCTCTCTGGCGGCCAGATCCTCAAGAACATCGCCCAGAAGGCGATGAACCTGGGCGAGCACGACGGGCTGCGCTTCTACGAGTTCGAGGCCATCCCCGACGAGAAGGGCTTCAAGGCCAACTACCGCACTACCCTCGATAACCTGCCGATCGATCAGGCCATGGCCGATCGCATCGTGGAGGAGGCCAACCACGCCTTCCACCTGAACATGAAGATGTTCCAGGAGCTGGAGGGCAACCTGGTGGCCGCCATCGGCAAGGTGCTTTTCGGCTTCCTCACCCGCCGCCAGCGGGCTGGCAGCACTGAGGCGGTGGCGGCCTGAGCGCGGCTGGGGCCGGTGCCCTGGGGCCGGCTGCGGCAGAGTCGCCGTTGGCTGACCTGATCCGCTTGGGCTCCCCTACGCCCCGCCCCCTGCGTTTTCTCTTACCCGGCACCACGACTCGCTTCCGCGGCGGTGGCTTGCTGGTGGAGCTCCAGACGGCGCGGCTGACGGCCCAGCTGCGACCCACCGAGGTGGTGACCTACCGGCAGCGCGAGCCGGATCACCCCTTCCTCGACGACCTGCTGCGGACGGAGCCTGCTCCGGGCGAGGTTCTGTGGATCGTGAGCTGGGGCTTCGACGTGCCCAGGCTGCTGCGGCGCCTACGGGGTCGGCCGGTGGCGTACCACGCCCACAGCAGCGGCTACGGCTTCGATCTGCCCCCGGGTACCCCAGTGCTGGCGGTGAGCCGCAACACCCTGGGCTACTGGGGCGACCGCAGCCCCCGCAGCCCGCTGGCTCTGGTGCCCAACGCCCTGGAGCCGATGTGGCTGGAGCGGGGCGCCAGGCCGGGCCATGGCGCGGTGGCGGCGCCGGGCACCCGTCGACCCATCGACGTGCTGGTGCAGCGGCGTAAGAGCAGTGCCTACGTACTCCACCAGCTTGTGCCCGCGCTGCGGGCCAGGGGCCTGCGGGTGGAGGTGCAGAGCGGCTGGGTGGAGGATCTCGTGGACCTGTTCAACAGCGCCACGGTGGTGCTCTACGACTCGGCTGACTACTGGCGCGGCCGTGGCGTGAGCGAGGGCTTCGGCCTGCCGCCCCTGGAGGCCCTGGCCTGCGGCTGCGTCGTGTTCAGCAGCCTCAACCACGCCCTGGCCGACACCCTGGATCCCGGCGTACTGGGCCACCAGATTGGCGCCGGCAGCCTGGAGGCCGACCTGGAGCGCATCGCTGCTGCCCTGGCGGATCCTGAGGCCTGGTGTGCCGATCCCCAGGCCCTGGCGGTCCTGCTGGAGGGTTGCAGCGAGCGGGCCCTGCTGGAGCGCTGGAGCGCGGCCCTGGCGGCGATCGATGGCCACTGGGATCGGCTGGCAGCGGGCGCTCCGCCTCTGCAGGCTCCGGCGACCTGGCGCCTGCGCTGGGGCCAGCGGCTGGAGCGGGGGCTCCGCCTCTTGAGCCGACACGTCCCTGGCGGGACCGGTTGATGCTGCTCGCCCTGCTCCCCGGCCAGGCGCCCTTCCGGGTGGATCAGGTGATGGCGGCCCCGGGGCTGATGGCCGCCCTGTTCGGCCTGCAGGTGCTGCTGGCAGGTGCCCTCTCCTGGACTGGCAGCCGGCGGGCCTGGCTCCGGTGGTGGCTGGCGGCCGCGGCTCTGCTGGTGGTCACAGCCCTGTTCTTTGGCCTGGGCAGCTGGGGCACCAGCGATGTCACCAAGCTGAGCGTCTGGCTGGCGGTGGCCCCGGGCCGGGGCACCGATGGCGAGCCCTTCTGGCACCTGGTGGGTCCGCTGATTTCCCAGCTGCCCTACCGGATGGCGGCGGTGCATGGCCTGGTCGCGGCCGGCTACGGGCTGGCGGCGATCCTGCTGGCGCGCCACTGGCAACTGCCGGCCTGGGCCGGCTGGTGGTGCCTGTTTCTCACGGCCAGTCCGATGCTGCGGGGCTTTCTCCAGAACGGCCAGAGCCGTCAGGCCCTGGCGGTGTTGCTGCTGCTGCCCCTGATGCTGCGGGCGGCGCGGCTGGTGCGGGTCCCCTGGGGGCTGGTGGGGGGCGCCACGGCCTGGTCGGCGCTGAGCCACACCACCTTCCCCGTCAACCTCCTGTTTGCCCTGCTGCCGGGTCTGGTCAGCGCCAACGGCCAGGCCCGCGCTGCTGCAGGTCCGCGCCGTCGCTGGGCCTGGCTGGTGCTGGCGGCCCTGGCCGCCGTGCCTGCACTGGTGCTGCTGGGGCCGGTGGCGCTGCAGAAGCTCAACACCTACGCCAGCCAGATGAGCTTCTTCAGTCACTACGCCGTGCGGCGCGAGGTGCTGCTGCTGCAGGGGGCCATGGCCCTGGCTGTGGTGCTCGCCTGCCGGCAGCGGGGGCTGGGGCTCCGCGAGCTGTTGAGCTGCCCGCGGAGCCGGGTGCTGGGGCTCTTCGCCCTGCTCTACCTGGCACTGCAGGCCTCGGTGGAGTGGGAATGGTGGCCCCAGATCACCTTCCGGCTGGCCGATGGGGTGGGGCTGTTCCTGCTGATCAGCTTCCTGGCCTGGCTACGCCATTACCGCGCCGAGCGCCTGCTGCTGCCGGCCCTGGCCGTCACCCTGCTCTATTGGCTGCTGGGTCGGATTCTTCCCTCCGGGGAGTTTCGCTGCGGCTATGACGACGAGTTTCTCTGCATTCCCGATCGCTGGCCTGGCCTGGTGCGCTACTGAGGGCCAGGGGCGATCGGTTGCTGGGCTGGCCACGGCCTGACTGGGGTTGTGGCGTTGGCTGGGTAGGTTGACGCCGGGCCTGGCCCCCTCTGGTGGGTTTGATCGTGGTGGAGCAGACGGTGCCGGGTCGCAAGTCAGTACGCCGCCCGGCCAAGCTGCTCAACAGCCAGACCCTCTCCCAGCTCTCCCAGCTGCTCGCCTACCTGCCCCGCCAGCGCCTGCGGGGCCTGGCTGTGCTGCTGGGGGTGTCGCTGCTGGTGGGGCTGTTTGATCTGGTGTTCGTGGGCCTGCTCGCCCGGTTGGTGGGGGCCATGAGCGGCTCCCGGCTGGCGGACAAGATCCCCAGCATATTTGTGTTCGGTGGCGGCAAGGCCGACCAGGGCCTGTGGATCGCCGGGCTGCTGATCGCCCTGGTGTGGATCACCATGGCGCTCAAGTATGGCGCCGCGCTGATCCAGAGCCTGCTCAGTGCCCAGATCTGGGCCGATTACGGTGAGCGAATCTATGCCAACGTGCTGCTGCAGCCCTTCGAGTATTTCCAGACGCAGAACACGGCCCACATGCTGGCCCGGTTGAACCGGATCCTCAGCCGCATCTCCGATGACATCGTGTTGCCGATGCTCACGGTGGTGTCCAACCTGCTCTCGGTGACAGTGCTGACGGTTGGCATCGTGGTGGCCTTCGGTTGGAGGGCTCTGCTGATCTTTGTGTTTCTGTTCGCTGCCTATGCGCTCTCTTCGCTGCTGATCACGCCGCCCCTGCGCTTTGCCACCAAGCAGAAGTTGGTGTTTTCGTTAAGGGTCAATTCATTGCTTCTGGAGTCTACTCGGTCGATTCGCGATGTGCAGCTTTATGGGGCTGAGCGTCACTACCTGCGCCAGTTCGAAGCCATCGGCACCCGCGGCAAGAAGTTTGACCGCATCTCCAAGTTGTTGCCCGATGTTCCCCGTTATGTGATTGAACCTGCAGGTATCACCGTGCTGTTCTTGGTGGGCCTGCTGCCGGCTCTCCTGCACCGTGATGCCTCGCGGATGATCCAGGACGCGGTGCCGACCCTGGCGGCGATCATGTTCGCCGGGCTGCGGCTCTCGGCGCCGATCCAAGCCATCTTCCGCTCGATCAACAAGCTGCGCGGTGGTCTGCCGGACATCAGCGATGCCCTGCAGCTGCTGCAGCTCAAGCCCAAGCGCCTGCTGCTGGGGGCCGCTGCCACGCCCACGCCCAGTGGGGTGATGCCGCGCACGTCGATCCGGCTGGAGAACGCCTGGTACCGCTATCCCCAGTCGAAGGACTGGGTGATCCAGGGGGTGAATCTCACCGTGCCCGTGGGCTCGCGGGTGGCGCTGGTGGGGCAGACCGGTGGCGGCAAGTCGACCGCGGCCCACCTGCTGCTGGGGCTGCTGCAGCCCCAGCAGGGCCAGCTGCTCCTCGACGGTATTCCCGTGACGGCCTCAGAGTTGCCGGCCTGGCAGGCCTGCTGCGCGATCGTGCCCCAGAACATCGTGCTGCTCGATGCCAGCGTGCGCGCCAATGTGGCCTTCGGTGCTGATGACGAGGTCATCGACGATGACGCCGTCTGGGAGGCCCTGGAGATGGCCCAGCTCGATGAGTTCGTGAGCGAATTGCCCTACGGCTTCTACACCGTGGTGGGGGAAGACGGGATGCGTCTCTCCGGTGGCCAGCGCCAGCGCCTGGCCCTGGCCAGGGCGTTCTACAAGCAGGCCAAAGTGCTGATTCTCGATGAGGCCACCAGCGCTCTCGACAACAAGACCGAGAACGACGTGCTCGAGGCCCTGGAGCTGGTGGGCCGCCGTTGCACCACGGTGGTGATCGCCCACCGGCTCTCGACGATCCGCTACTGCGATCGCATCTTCGAATTCGAGCGGGGTCGCATCAAGGCCTCCGGTGATTACCGGCTGCTGCAGGAGCGCTCCGACACCTTCCGGGAGCTGGTGGCCCTGCAGGAGGGCTGAGCGCCATGGCCGACATCACCTTGCTGGCCACGGCGGATTGGGACCATCCGCTCTGGACCAACAAGCAGCACGTGGCCTGCAGCCTGGCGGAGCTGGGGCACCGGGTGCTCTATGTGGAGTCGCTGGGGCTGCGGCCGCCGCGCCAGGGACCCCGGGGGCCGTCGGCGGCCAAGGCCGGCTCGGATCGGGGTCGGATCTGGCGGCGCCTGCGCCATGGCCTGCTGCCGCCCCGCCAGGTGCGGCCCGGCCTGTGGGTGTGGTCGCCGCTGGTGCTCCCCGGGGCCCAGGCCGGGCTGGCGTTGCGCTTCAACCGGCTGATGTTGGCCCTGGGGCTGGGCCTGTGGCGACGGGTCCTGGGTCTGCGGGCCGACTGGCTGTGGACCTACAACCCCATGACCCTGGCGGTGCTCAAGCCGCGGCCCTGGCGGCGTCTGATCTACCACTGCGTCGATGCGATCCAGGCCCAGCCGGGGATGCCGGCCGCCGCGATCGAGCAGTGGGAGCAGCGCCTCTGCCGGCGGGCCGATGCGGTGTTCGTGACTTCGCCGGATCTGCAGCGTCGGCTGGCGCCGCTGAATCCGCTTACGCGCTTCTATCCCAACGTGGCGGATGGCGCCCACTTCGCCCGGGCCCTGGATCCGGCCCTGCCCCTGCCGGCCGACCTGGCGGCGATCCCGGCGCCGCGGCTGGGCTTCGTGGGGGCGATCAGCGCCTACAAGCTCGATCTGGCGCTGCTGGAGCAGCTGGCCCGGACCCATCCCAGCTGGTCGCTGGTGCTGATCGGTCCGGTGGGGGAAGGCGATCCCGACACCGATGTGGCGGCGCTGGCGGCCCTGGCCAACGTGCACCTGCTGGGGCCGCGCGCCTACGCCGAG
This sequence comes from Vulcanococcus limneticus LL, assembly GCF_002252705.1. GTDB lineage: Bacteria > Cyanobacteriota > Cyanobacteriia > PCC-6307 > Cyanobiaceae > Vulcanococcus > Vulcanococcus limneticus. The sequence continues at coordinate 27,404 of NZ_NQLA01000020.1, read as the reverse complement.
CTGCCCGCCTACCTGAAGGGTTTCGACCTGGGCCTGTTGCCGCTGCGCTTCAACGCCTACACCCAGGCGATGTTCCCGATGAAGTTCTTCGAGTATCTGGCGGCGGGCCTGCCTGTGGTGGCCTCGGCCATCGATGCCCTGCAGCCCTTCGCCGATCTGGCCCTGCTGGGCGACCCCACCCCGCAGGTCTTCGCCACTGCGATCACGGCGGCCCTGGCCGGGGAGGGCCCCAGCCAGCAGCAGCGACTGGCTGGGGCTGCGGCCCACACCTACCGGGGCCGCACCGAGGCGATGCTGCGCGACCTCGCCGCCCTGGACTGAGGCCGGCGGCCTCTGGGCCCCTGGGGCCTTTTCTACAGTTCTGTTCTGCCGTGCTCTCCATGCCCAGATCCACCAGCGTCGTGACGGTGTGCATGAACCGCCGCGAGCATCTGCTGGAGGCGGCGCCGCGGGTGGCGGCCTGGCCCCACCACCAGGAACACCTGATCGTGGACTGGAGCAGCATCGATCCCCTGCGCCGGGCGGACCTGCCCGATGACCCGCGCATCCGGCTGCTGCGCGTGGAGGGCGAGCGCCGCTGGAACCTCTGCCGCGCCTACAACTTCGCGCTCCAGCAGGCCCGGGGCGACTGCCTGTTCAAGCTCGATGCCGATGGTTGGCCCGAGGACCTGCCCGCGGCGGATGCCCTGGCGGTGGACGGGGTGGTGTGCTGCTTCGGCAGCGGTGAGGACGGCCGCCTGGGCCAGTTCCTGGTGGATCGCTCCCTGCTGGAGCAGGTGGGGGGTTTCAACGAGTACCTCTGGGGCTACGGCTTTGACGACAAGGACCTCAAGGCCCGGATCCAGGGCCATGCCGGCGTGGCGATCCGGCTGCTGCAGCCCCAGGCCCTGGGGGTGATCGCCCATTCGATCGAGTACCGGGCCAGCCGGGCCCACCGCGCCGACGTGCGCCCGGGTCCGTTGGAGGAAGGCCATTCCCACGCCCTCAAGCGGGCCACTTCGATGGCCAACCGGGTGATGGCGGCGTCCTGCCCCTGGAGTCATCGCAGCCCCGCCAGCCTCTACAGCCACGACCCGCTGACCGGTGTCTGGCGTCTGGTGCCCGACTCCCTGCCTCGGCCCCCCGAGGGCGTGCGCCAGGAGCTGATCCGCCTGCGCCGGCACCAGTTCTGGGGCCGTTTCCTGATGATCCCGGAGGTGGTGGTGATGGAGCTGCCGGTGAAGCTGCTGCCCAAGGAGAGCCGAGGGGATTTCCCGGTGCGCTGGTGGCATCGCCTCTACTGGCACACCATCCGCCGCGCCTATGCCTGGCCGGTGGGACTGCTGGCCCTGCTCAAGGGCCGGCGGCAGCAGCTGTTGAGGCTGGTGCGTGGCTGAGGCCCGCGGCCGGCCGCTATGGCTGCGCGTCCGCTCCCGCCGGATTGTGCTGGCCATGGAGGCGGAGGCCCACGCCGCCCTGGGGCAGGGCGATGCCGCCGCTGCCCTGGCCTCCCTCGAGACACTGACGGGTCGCTATCGCTGGCATGCCCCGATGGAAACCCTGCTGTTCCGCCGGGCCGCGCGCCCCACGGACGAGGCCACCGCGGCGGCCCTGCTGCGGGGCATCGCCGCCGGCGAGGGCTTCCGTCGCCACCACCGGGCCTATGCCGCCGTGAGCCTGGCGTACCGCGCCGCCGCCAGCGGCGACCAGGCCCTGGCCCGGGAGCTGCAGGGCGGCCTGGAGCGGGCCGTGGCCGAACTGGAGGCCGATCCGGCCACGCTGCGCTGCCGCCGCCGCAACCGCGAGAACCGGCTCAAGCGGCTGATCTCCAGCCGGGCGGCCCTGCTGCACCTGGCGCTGCTTCTGAAGGATCTGCAGTCGCTGGCCGCCATCGGCCCCTGGGCCCACGCCCTGCTGGCCCGCCTCGACTTCGATCGCCTGCCGGCGGATGTGAGCCTGCGGTTGATGAGCAACTTCGGCCGCTGCCTGGCCCTGCAGGCCCCCGCGGCCCCCCAGGACCTGCGCCTGGACCTGGAGCGCCTCGTGGCCGAGGCAGCCCGGCCGCGGCACCGCAGCAGCAGGGCCCCGGAGGATCACCTCGGTTTTCTGGAGGGGCTGCTGGCGGACCTGGAGAGCGGTGCGCCCCTGCTGGCGATCCTCAACGTCGACACGCCGGAGCTGCGGGCGGGCCTGGGGGCCTTCTGGCAGGCTGCCGGCCAGGGGCAGGGGGCCTGATCGCCATGGCCAGGGTGCTGATCGCCATCCATTCCCTGCGCACCGGCGGAGCCGAGCGGGTGGCCCTGCAATTCGCCCGCTGGCTGCTGGCGGCGGGCCATGGGGTGGTGCTGCTCACCCCCGGCCGGGCCGGCGCCGACTTCTACCCCCTGCCCGCCGGCCTGGAGCGCCGCCATGAGCCGCCCCTGCCCGGGCCGCTGGAGCGGCTGGGGCCCCTGGTGTTCCCGCTGCGGGTGTGGCGGCTGCGCCGGCTGCTCCAGGCCGAGCACTTCGATCTGGCCCTCGGCATGACCACCCTGCCGGCGGTGAAACTGCTGCTGGCCGCTTGGAATGGCGCCCTGCCGGTGGTGGTGGCGGAGCGGATCTTCCCCGGGGCCACCCCCCTGGCCCTGCCCTGGCGCTGGCTGCGGCGGCTCACCTATCCGCGGGCGGCCCTGCATCTGGTGCAGACCGAGGCGATCGCCACCTGGCTACGCCAGCGGCGGCTGACGGCCCGCACCGCAGTGCTGGCCAACGCCATCCCCTGGCCCCTGCCCGAGCACCCGCCCCGGGTCGACCCCGCCGGTCTGCTGGAGCCCGAGGAGCGCCTGGTGCTGGCGGTGGGCACCAAGCCTCACCAGAAGGGCTTCGACCTGCTGGTGCCGGCCTTCGCCGCGGTGGCCGCACGGCGGCCGGGCTGGCGGCTGGCGATCGCCGGGCTGCCCACGGAGGCCTGGCCCACCGGTTGGCCTGCCCTGCCTGCCGGCGTGGCGGCGCCGCTGCTGCCGGGGCGGGTCGGCAACCTGGCGGAGTGGTATGCCCGCGCCGAACTGTTCGTGCTCAGTTCCCGCTTCGAGGGCATCCCCAACGTGCTGCTGGAGGCGATGGCCAGCGGCTGCCCCTGCCTGGCGATCGACTGCCCCACCGGCCCCGCCGAGTTGATCGCCCACGGCCAGAACGGCTGGTTGCTCCCGGCCGGCTCGGGGGTCTCTGAGCTGATGGCGGCTCTGGAGGCGTTGATCGATGACCCCGAGCTGCGGCGGCGGCTCGGCCACGGGGCCCTGGCCGTGCGGCAGCGCTTCGCCGAAGCCGCGATCCGCGGCCAGTTCCTGGCCGCCCTCGCCCCCTGGCTCCAGCCCGTGTCCCCGTCCGCGGCCGCCCCGCTCCCCGCCTCCTCCTCGCCCTCCGCCGCCACGCCATGACCCGCTCCGATCCGCGGCTGCGCCTGCTGGCGTTCGTGCCGTCGGCCCAGGCCCCCTCGGAAACCTTCATCCGGGCGAATCTGCGGGGCCTCCCCTTCGACACCATCGCCTATTTCGGCGATGACCTCTCCTGGAAGCGGCCGTGGCAGGGCGCCTATGCCGCCTCGGTGCTGCTCAGCAAGGCGCTCTACAGGCTCGGCCTGCGCCGGGCCGGCACCCTGCCGCCCTCGCTGGTGGCTTGGGCCCTCTGCCGGCGCCACCGGCCCGATGCCCTGATCGCCGAATTCGGCTTTCACGCCGTGCGGATGATGGAGGCGGCGGCCTGGACCGGCATCCCCCTGGTGGTGCAGTTCCACGGCTCCGATGCCTCGGCCCGCAGCCGCCTGGTCCCCCTGCGGGAGCGCTACCGGCGCCTGCTGGGTCTCGCGGCGGGGGTGGTGGCGAAGTCGGAACCGATGCGCCGCACCCTGCTGGAGCTCGGGGCCCCCGCCGATCGCCTGGTGGTGAGTCCCTGCGGGGCCGATGCCGGCCTGTTCCATGGGGCCGCTCCGGGCCAGGCGCCACCCACCTTTCTGGCGGTAGGGCGATTTGTGGCCAAGAAGGGGCCCTTGCTGACGATCCGGGCCTTCGCCGCCGCCTTGGAGCAGCTACCGCATGGCCAGGCCACCGGGCTACGGCTGGTGATGGTGGGCGATGGCCCGCTGCTGGCTGCTGCCCGCGAGCTGGTGCGGGAGCTGGGCCTGCAGGATCAGGTGCAGCTCCCCGGTCTGTGCAGCCCCGCCGAGGTGGCCGCTCGCATGCGCACCAGCCGCGCCTTCCTGCAGCACTCCCTGGTGGCCCCCGATGGCGACAGCGAGGGCTCGCCGGTGTCGGTGATGGAGGCCCAGCTGAGTGGCCTGCCGGTGGTCTCCACCCGCCATGCCGGCATCCCCGAGGTGGTGCTTGATGGGGAGACCGGCCTGCTGGTGGATGAGGGCGATGTGGCCGGCATGGCGGCGGCCATCGCCCGGCTGGCGGCCGATCCGGCCCTGGCCGAGCGGCTGGGGCGGGCGGCGGCGCTGCGGGCCGGTTCGGCCTTCACCGTGGGTCACCACCTGGAGGCGGTGGCGGGGCTGGTGGAGCGGGTGGCGGCGGAGCGGCGCCCTTCATCCCGCCCGGCCTAGGTAGCGCCGGATACTTGAGAATGGATTTGGGGTTGCCCACAATCCCCCTTGACGAGTCTGTCCGTGGCTGCCGCCGAAACCCAGCCCGACGCGGCTCCTGATCAGGCCATCCCCTTGGCCCTGGCCCCTGTCAATGCACTGGCGGCCGACGCGGCCATCCCCGCGGCCGACACCTGGCGGGGGCGGCAGATTCTGATCACCGGTGGCCTGGGTTTCATCGGCTCCACCCTGGCGATCCGGCTGGCCGAGTTCGGTGCGCGCGTGACGCTGATCGACAGCCTGATCCCGGAATACGGCGGCAACCTGGCCAACATCGCCGGCTATGAGGATCGGCTGCGGATCAACCTCTCCGACATCCGCGACCGCTTCTCGCTGGAGGCGCTGGTGCGGGGCCAGGAGGTGATCTTCAACCTGGCGGGCCAGACCAGCCACCTGGATTCGATGCGCGATCCCCATACCGATCTGGAGATCAACTGCACCGCCCAGCTCAGCCTGCTGGAGATCTGTCGGGCCAGCAATCCCGAGGCCCGGATCGTGTTCGCCAGCACCCGCCAGCTCTACGGCCGGCCCCGCTACCTGCCGGTGGATGAGGCCCACCCCACCCAACCGGTGGATGTGAACGGCATCAACAAGCTGTCCGCCGAGCTCTACCACCAGCTCTACGCCCAGGTCCATGGCCTCAGCACGTCCGTGCTGCGGCTCACCAACACCATCGGCCCGCGCATGCGGGTCAAGGACGCCCGCCAGACCTTTGTGGGGATCTGGATCCGCCGCCTGCTGGAGGGCGATCCGATCGAGGTGTGGGGTGGCCAGCAGCTGCGGGACTTCAACGACGTGGAGGACGTGGTCGATGCGTTGCTGCTGGCGGGGGCGCGGCGGGACCTGGCGCCGACGCCCTTCAACCTCGGCCACGGGGAGAGGCTGTCGCTGCGGGAACTGGCGGAGTTGCTGATCGACCTGCATGGCAGTGGCAGGCTCCAGGTGACCCCCTACCCGACTGAGCGCCAGCGCATCGACATCGGCGACTACTACTCCTGCCACCAGCGCTTCACGGCGGCCACGGGCTGGCGGCCCCGACGCAGCCTGCGCCAGACCCTGGAGCGCACGCTGGCCTTTTACGGCAGCCATCTGCCCGCTTACCGATGAGGCTGCTGGGACTGCCAGGGCTCGATCCCTACAACTTTCCCCAGCAGGAGGCCTGGCGCTACCGCCGGGCGCTGCGCCGGGCCCAGAACAGAATCGTCGCGTCCGGGCAGGTGATCCTGGGGCCTGGCGTGGCCGCCTTCGAAGCGGCATTCGCCGCCTGGATCGACCCCGCCCTCGCCCCAGAGTCGGCCGTGGGCGTCGCCAACGGCACCGATGCGCTGGAGCTGGCCCTGCGGGCGGCGGGGGTGGGCCCCGGCGACGCCGTGGCGCTGCCCTCCCATACCGCCTACGCCACCCTGGCGGCGGTGCTGCGGCTGGGGGGGCGGCCCCTGTTCATCGACCTGGCTTCGGAGCGGCCGGTGCTCTGCCCCGAGGCCCTCGAGCAGGCCATCGCCAGCCACCCCGGGGCCGTGCGCGCCGTGATCGCCGTGCACCTCTACGGCGAGGCCTGTGATCTGGGGAGGCTCAGCGCGCTGTGCGAGCGCCAGGGCATTCCCCTGATCGAGGACTGTGCCCAGGCCTGCGGTACCCGCTATGCCGGTCAGCCGGTGGGGCGCCACGGGCGCTTCGCCTGCTTCAGCTTCTATCCCACCAAGAACCTGGCCGCCTGCGGTGATGGCGGCGCCGTGGTGGCCCGCAGCCCAGACGATGCCGAACACCTGCGCCGCCTGCGCTTCTACGGCTGGGATGCCAGCCGACAGGCCGTGCAGTTCGGCGTCAACAGCCGCCTGGATGAACTTCAGGCCTGGCTGCTGGCGACCAAGCTCAACGATCTGGAGCGCCGCATCGCCCAGCGCCGCCAGGTGGCCGAGTGGTATCGCCAGGAGCTGGCGGAGCTCCCCGCGCTGCGGCTGCCCGGCGACGGTGAGCTGTGGCGCCACAGCTATCACCTCTATGTGGTGCAGCTGCTCCCCGCCCTGCGCGATCGGGCGCTGGCGGCCTGCCGCGCGCAAGGCATCCCGGCGGGCCTCCACTACCCCCTGGCCTGCCACCAGCACGCCTACGCCGCCGAGCGCTTCGGCTCCCGCTGGTCCCTGCCCCACACCGAGGCGCTGCTGCCCAGGATCCTCAGCTTGCCCCTGCACCCCTACCTGCCACGCCGACAGGTGCGGCAGGTGGCCCGTGCGCTGCGTGGGGTGCTGGTGGAGGGGCGCTGATGGAGCCGGCGGAATACCGGGCCCTGGCAGCGGTGGAGGCCGAGCACTGGTGGTTCCGAGGTCTGCACCGGCGGGTTCTGGTCCTGCTCCAGCAGGAGGCCCGGCGCCTTGGCCGGCCGCTGCGCATCTTCGATGCGGGCTGCGGCACCGGTGGCCTGCTGCGGCGGCTGCAGGGGCAGCCCTGGCTGGCCGCCGCCGAGGGCTGTGATCTGAACCCCCTGGCCCTGGAGTTGGCCCGAGTCCAGGGTCTGGCGGTGCAGCCCCACTCGGTGAACGACCTGGCGGGCTGGCCCCGGCGCTACGACGTGGTGCTGAGCATGGATGTGCTGTACCACCGGGATGTGGAGCCCCTTCGGGCCCTGGCGGGTATGGCCGGCCTGCTGGAACCCGGTGGGCTACTGCTGCTCAACGTGGCGGCTCTGCCCTGCCTGGAGCGCCACCATGACCGCCGCACCATGGGTGCCCGCCGCTTTCGCCCGGCCGAGCTGCGCCGGCTCGCGGACGTCGCCGCCCTGGAGGTGCGCGATCTGCGCTACTGGAATTCCTGGCTGGCGCCCCTGCTGTGGCTTCAGGCGCGGCTGGAGCGCTGGCTCCCCTCCGCCCGGGAACCAGCCGGGGCCAGCCGGGGGGGATCCGACCTGCGTCCACCACCGCGCTGGTTGAACCGGTCGTTGCAGGCCCTGCTGGTTGCCGAGGCCCGCATGACCCGTTGGTTGCCACTGCCCTTCGGCAGTTCCCTGTTCCTGGTGGCCCGCCGCCGCTGAGCACCGTTCAGCTTCTCCCTCCCCCTCAGCCCTCGTCGCCCCCATGTCGCCTGCCGATCCCGAGCTCAGCCTGGTGATCCCCCTCTACCGCAGTGCCGGCAGTGTGGCGGCCCTGGTGCAGCGGCTCGCGGCCCTCGAGCCCGGCGTGGCCTGGGAGGTGGTGTTCGTGGATGACGGCAGCCCCGACGACACGGCGGTCCAGATGCGCTCTGCCCTGCAGCGGACGCCGCTGCCCGCCCTGCTGATCCGCCACAGCCGCAACTTCGGCGAGCACCAGGCGGTGCTCACGGGCTACCGCCACGCCAGGGGGCGCTACGTGGTGAACCTCGACGACGACCTTCAGAATCCCCCCGAGGAGGCCCTGCGGCTCTGGCAGCACGCCCGCACCACGGGGCTGGATGTGGTCTATGGCGACTACCGCCAGAAGCGCCATGCCGGCTGGCGCAACCTGGGCAGTTCCTTCGCCAACCGCACGGCCCACTGGCTGCTGGACCTGCCGGAGCGCTTCTATCTCTCCAGTTTTCGCTGCGTGGCGGGGGTGATTGCTCGCCAGGCGGCCGTCTACGCCGGCCCCTACCCCTACATCGATGGCCTGCTTTCCCAGGTCACGCAGGCCATCGGCAGCCTGGACGTGCACCACGACAGCCGGGCCGTGGGCGAAAGCAACTACAACCTGCGACGGCTGATCCGCCTCTGGCTCACGATCTTCACCAGCTTCTCGCTGATGCCCCTGCGGCTGGCCACGCTGCTGGGGGTTGCCCTGGCCTTGGTGGGTCTGGCGGTTCTGGCCTGGCTGCTGCTGGAGTTCCTGCTCCACGGCACGCTGGTGCCGGGCTGGCTTTCGGTGATCTCGGCCATCACCCTGTTCGGCGGGCTCCAGAGCCTGCTGATCGGCGTGCTCGGTGAGTACCTCGGCCGTATCTTTCTGACGGTCAGCGGCAAGCCCCAGTCGTTCATCCGCAGCATGGACCGGTTTAGGGCTGTGGAATGTCCAGGTGCCCTGGATCGAACCGGGGGCCGCCATGACGGGGTGGCCCCGTGATCGGCCGCTTGCGGCGGCTGGCCGGTGGCAGCCTGCCCCGCTTCCTGCTGGTGGGGGCCCTTGGGGAACTGCTCTACCTGGCCCTCTATGCCCTCGGCTGGCGGCTCACGGGTCAGGCGACCCTGGCCATCGCCCTGGCGGGAGGAGTGTGCCTGCTGGTCAATGCGGTGCTGCATGCCCGGGTCAGTTTTCGGGTGCCGTTCCGCTGCGGCCTGATGGTTCGCTATGCGGCGATCCAGGGGTTCTGCCTGGCCCTGAGTCTGGGACTGGGGGCTCTGCTGCAGGCTGGGGGGGCCGGGCCGGTGGCGGTGGGACTGATCAGCCTCGTGGTCTGGTCGGGGTGCTCGTTCCTCCTCACCCGGGCGGCGTTCCGCCCGGCGCCCTGACGGGGTTGGTCTCCAGGCAGACCAGCAAGCGGTCTCCCCAGGGCACGATCGAGCCGGCCTCGGGGTAGGCCGGGCAGCTGGGCAGGGCGGCCCTGGCAGCGCCCTGGTTGGCGCCGTCCTCACCCCTGAGCGTGCGGGCCAGGGGCTCCACCTCGGCGCCGAGCAGGTTGGCGAACAGTCCCCGGATCGCCCAGCTCTCCCCCAGGGCCGACTGACCCACGCTGCTCCAGCGCGGGAAGAGCTCGGTGTGGCCGGTGGTGCCCAGCACCGCGAATCGCGGCCCCACAGCCTCTGCCGCAGCCCCAGCGTCGCGACGACGAGCACGGCCAGAAACCGAGGCTCAGTAGCAGCTGGGACGTGGGCGAGACCAGCGGCACGTCGGTGTTCTACACCTCCCTGAGCACCGAGCTCTAGCGCAGCTTGCGCAGCAGCTTGGCCAGCGTCACGAAGCCGGTGCGCCCATTCGCCGCCTGGCCGGCCATCGCCACCAGCGCCCACAGGTAGTAAGCTAAGCCCACCGCCAGCACTCCGCCGACCACCCGCAGCCCAGCTCGGGCTGGGAAGGGGCGGAGCCCGAAGGCAAGGGCCCAGGGAAAGTGTGGTCGCAGGTGTTGCAGCAGCTGGGTGGTGTGGCTTCCAGGGTTGGCACAGCTCATGCGCGCCTATTGGGATGCCATCGGATCGAGTCTGGAATGGAGAGCCCAGTGTCTGACCGACGCTGATTGCCTCTCGGCACAATCAGCCAGCAGCAGGGCTCGAAAGCAGGCCATGACGCGACAGAAAGCGGAGGAAGTCGTCGTAGAGCAGTGCTCCGCCTTGGTTGTTGAGATGGTCGTCGTCGAAGAAGGTGCGCCGCCCTCCGAGATAGTTCTGGCACGTGGAGTGTGCAGGGCAGAGCACCGAAAATGGATCGTAGAGCAGCAGGTTGGGCTGCCGAGCGGCCGCGGCCTTGAGCCCCGTTGACAGCGCCCCGATCTGCTGGCGCAGGCGCGCTCGGTTCGCCTGGAATTCACAGCCCGGATCGAGCAGTGGACGAAACCACTCCCTCACACAGAGTTCCGGTGGGGGAAGGTCCCGCCCACGCGTGAACTTGGGCAGTGGCAACACCACCACGACCGGTACCTTTTTCCGGGCTGCCCGCTGGGCCAGGGCCTCCAGCTTCCCCAGCCAAAGGGCATAGGCCTGGTCTCGTGTCAGGGGATGGCCTCGGTCATCGGCGTAGCGATTGCGGCGATCGATTCCGAAGACACTCTCGAGGTAATTGGAGATCACCAGCACATCCCCAGGCTGGAGCTCCGCCATGGTCTGTTCGATCAGGCGTCCCTGCTGGGCTTTGTCCAGGGCCTTCCAGGCACGCGTTTCCAGCTCCGGGCTGAGGGGCACCAGCTGACCGTGGACGTAGAGCAACCGCAGGCCAATCCCGTCGTCGTGGTGCAGCCGGTCCAGCAGCCCCGTGAGGTGTCCGGCATGGCTGTCACCGAGCACCAGGAGCCGTGGTGATTGAGCTGTCCGCGCCGGCAATGTGCACAGGCGCAGGCTCTGGGCCAGGGTGGGGCCCTGACCCCGGTACCAGCTGCAGTTGGCCTTCGTCACCGTTGTGGCTGGGATGGTGCTGCGCTCCACTTCCTGGCGGGTCGCCGCTGCCGGCCGACCGCGAAAGGCCGCCGTCAGGGCCGTCCGTTCAAACCCCAGCAGCGTCAGGGCGGTGAGGCAGGCGGCGGCCAGGCCCACCCTGATCGTGGCGGCCCTGCTGCCGGGCCAGCTGGCCTGGCGACCCGGCGTCTCGATCCAGCGGTAGGACAGCCAGCCCAGCAGCAGCATCAGGCCTGCTTGCCCAGGTGCCGTCCAGGGATGGATGCCGATGGTCCAGCGGCTCAGGACCAGGACACTCCAGTGCCAGAGGTAGAGCGAGTAGGAGAGGGCGCCGAACCAGAGGACGATCGGCCTCGTGAGCAGGCCGTGGACCGCACTGCCGGGCCGCAGCGCCACGAGCAGGAGCCAGGTCAGGGCTGCTGCTGCGAGCGTGGCCGTGGTGATCCTGGCCTTCAGAACAAACAGGAGGGCAACCAGGGGTAGTGCAAACCAGCAGGGATTGATCCGCTGGAGCAGCCCATTCAGGCGCCCCTGGCGCTGCACGGTGAGGAAGGCCAGACAGCCCAGGCCCAACTCCCAAAACCGCGCCGGCATCAGAAAGAACGCCCCGGCCGCATCGTGATTCGCCAAGGTCAGGTAGAGCCCAAGAGAGCCCAGCCCAAGGCCACCGATGGCGAGGGCCAGACGTCTGGCAGCGTGAACCCGGCCCTGGGCAAAGCCCGTGAGCCAGAGCAGGAGGGGAAAGAAGAAGTAGAACTGCTCCTCAACCCCCAGGGACCACGTCTGGGTGAAGAGGTTGTAGTCGGAGGATTCTGCGAAGTAGTCGGTTGCGGTGCTGTGGAGATAGAGATTGGACAGGCCAAAGATAGCGCTCACCCCCGTTCGCCAGCTGCTGCCTCCAGCGGGTGCATAGGGCGGGATCACGAGGCTCCCCAGTAGGACTGTGACGGCGATGCAGACCAGCAAAGCCGGCAGCAGGCGCTTCATCCGCCGGGCGTAGAAGCTCGCCAGCCAGTCGCTCCATGTGGTCGTCGGCCGTCGGGAGAGGGAGCTGGTGATCACATAGCCCGAGATCAGAAAGAAGACGTCGACGCCTAGGAAACCATTCGGTGCCAGGCTTTTGTTGAAGTGATTGGCGATGACGGCCAGGACAGCGATGGCCCGCAGCCCGTCGATGTCACGGCGATAACTCGAACTTGCCGAACCCGTGGACACTGGGCTTCTCCTGCGGGGCTGATCCGTGGGATCGACTTTCTAAGATTGTGGAGCTGGGAGCTCGGCTGGCCTGATCGGGCTCAGGCCGATGGGATCACTAAGCTAAGTGGATGGTCACGCACCGCTCCCAGTCCGCCGGTTCCGGTGGGTTCCTCGCCGGCCTGAACGACGCCCAGCGCAAGGCGGTGGACCACCACACAGGCCCGCTGCTGGTGGTGGCCGGTGCCGGCAGCGGCAAGACCCGGGCCCTCACCCACCGCATTGCCCACCTGATCGGCCACCACGGTGTGGATCCGGCTGAGCTTCTGGCCGTGACCTTCACCAACAAGGCCGCCCGGGAGATGAAGGAGCGGCTGGAGCTGCTGCTGGCCCAGAAGCTGGCCCAGAGTCAGTTCGGCCAACCCTGGAGCACCCTGCCGGCGGTGGAGCAGCGCCAGCTGCGCAGCCGCATCTACCGCGAGGTGATCAAGGACCTCTGGATCGGCACCTTCCACGCCCTGTTCGCTCGGCTGCTCCGCTTCGACATCGACAAGTTCAGGGATCCCGAGGGCCTGAGCTGGACGCGCCAGTTCTCGATCTACGACGAGGGCGACACCCAGAGCCTGGTGAAGGAGATTGTGACCCAGGAGCTGGGCCTGGATCCCAAGCGCTTCGAGCCCAAGAAGGTGCGCTGGGCCATCAGCAGCGCCAAGAACCAGGGCTGGATGCCCGAGCAGCTGGAGGCCGATGCCGGCGGCCAGCGGGGCAAGTTGATGGCCGAAACCTACCGGCGTTATCGCCGTGCCCTGGCCGCCAACAACGCTCTCGATTTCGATGATCTGCTGCTGCTTCCGGTGCAATTGCTGCGCCAGAATGAGCAGATCCGCAACTACTGGCACCGCCGCTTTCGCCACGTGCTCGTGGATGAGTATCAAGATACCAACCGCACCCAGTACGACCTGATCAAGCTGCTTGTCACCGACGGCCAGGACCCGGAGAGCTACGACAACTGGGAGGGTCGTTCGGTGTTCGTGGTGGGCGATGCCGACCAGAGCATCTACAGCTTCAGGGCCGCCGATTTCACGATCCTGATGGGCTTTCAGGACGACTTCGGCGATGGAGCGCCTGATGACGCCACCGCCACGATGGTGAAGCTGGAGGAGAACTATCGCTCCACCGCCACGATCCTGGAGGCGGCTAATGCCCTGATCGCCAACAACAGCGAGCGCATCGACAAGGTGCTGCGGCCCACCCGCGGCGAGGGCGAGCCGATCACGCTGACCCGCTGCGATGACGAGATCGCCGAGGCCGAAGCCGTGGTGCACCGGATGCGGATGCTCGAGGCTGCCCACCCGGACCTGCGCTGGGGTGATATGGCGGTCCTCTATCGCACCAATGCCCAGTCGCGGGCGATGGAGGAATCACTGGTGCGCTGGGGCATCCCCTACATCGTGGTGGGCGGTCTGCGCTTCTACGACCGGCGCGAAATCAAGGACGTGCTCGGCTACCTCAAGCTGCTGGTGAATCCGGCCGACACCGTGAGCCTGCTGCGGGTGCTGAACACCCCCAAGCGCGGCATCGGCAAGACCACGATCGAGCGCCTCACCGATGCCTCCAACCAGCTGGGCATCCCGCTCTGGGAGGTGGTGAGCGACCCCGAGGCGGTGCGCTCCCTGGGGGGGCGTTCAGCCAAGGGGCTGCTGCAGTTCTGCGAACTGATCAACGACCTGCAGCGGCGCGTGCAGGAGGCGCCCCCCTCGGAGCTGGTGCAGCGGGTGATGGAGCAGAGCGGCTATGTGGCCGAGCTGATCGCCGATGGCACCGATGAAGCGGAAGATCGGCGCCGCAACCTCAACGAACTGGTGAACGCAGCCCTGCAATACCAGGAGGAAAACGACGAGGGTTCCCTGGAGGATTTCCTGGCCTCGGCGGCCTTGGCAAGCGACGCCGACAGCAAGGACACCGAGAAGGATCGCGTCACCCTGATGACCCTGCACGCCAGCAAGGGGTTGGAGTTCCCGGTGGTGTTCCTGGTGGGGATGGAGCAGGGGCTGTTTCCCAGCTATCGCTCCCTGGAGGATCCGGCGGCGATGGAGGAGGAGCGGCGCCTCTGCTACGTGGGCATTACGCGGGCCAAGGAGCGCCTCTACCTCTCCCACGCCAGTGAGCGGCGCCTGTGGGGCGGCATGCGCGAGCCGGCGGTGCCCTCGGTGTTCCTCTCCGAACTCCCCGAGGAGCTGGTCCAGGGCGATATCCCCCGCAGCGGCGGAGCCGCCATCCGGCGCGAGAACCGACTCGATCGGCTCACGCGGGTGGACCGGGAGGAGTCGCAGCGGGTGGCGACCGGCGGTGCCGCCGCGGCTCCGGCCAATGCGGTGAGGCGCCGGGCGGTGGGCCCTGGCGCCGGCAAGGCCTGGGTGGTGGGCGATCGGCTGCGCCATGCCGCCTTCGGGGAGGGCCTGGTGACCCACCTGTTCGGCAGCGGCGAGAAGATCTCGATCGCCGTGAAGTTCGAGGGCCTGCCGCCGAAGATCCTCGACCCGCGCCTGGCGCCGATTGAAGCCCTGGAGGCCTGAGGTCGGCCGCGAGGGGCGGCCAACTCTCTGGGGTTTTCCGGCCTTCCCCCTTCGGCCCAGCTCCCCTCAGCTCCGCAGCAGCCGGCGCAGCGCCTCCGGGGAGCGGGTCTCGCCCAGGCCCCAGAACGGTTCCAGCAGGGCAAGCAACTCCGGCTGGCCGCTGGTCTCCCCGGCGGAGCGCCCCAGCAGGTCCTCCAGCTCCCGGCTGAGCCGCAGGCGCTCGTTCCACTCCAGGGCCTCCAGGCGCGCCTTCTCCGGCGGCAGCTGGGAGAGGTCCTGCTCGGCCGCTGCCGGGAGCCAGTGCAGGCGCTTGCCCAGGGCGGCGCCGTAGCCCAGATGCGTCCCGAAGGCATTGCTGGCCAGCCCGTCAGCCAGCTCCAGCAGGGTGCGCAGGCCATCGAGGAACCAGGGGTTGGAGCGGTGGCCGTTGCAGGCCACGATCCAGCTCGGGGGCAGGGGCAGCTGGACCGGGTCCTGCCAGTGGCGCAGCCAGATCACCTGCCGGTAGCCCCGCTCGGCCGCCAGGGCCTGCACCTGGGCCACGCAGGTTGGCAGGTCCAGGCGCCGTTCCACCTGGTCCCAGCTGTGGGCCAGCAGCACCAGCAGGGTGGGGCCCAGCTCCGTCCGCAGGTCCGCCAGCTCCTGAGGCTCCAGTACCGGTCGGGCGTAGAGGATCCAGGGGCCGATGGCATGGGCCGGCTGGCCGTGGCGCTCCCGCAGCCAGCCGGCCCGCAGCGGTCCCATGCAGAGGTAGCCCTGCGACCAGGGCTGCGGTGCCTCGAACTGCGCCTCGCGCGACACCTTGAGGCCGTGCTCCAGCAGCCAGGGCAGGGGGGGACCCACCAGGGGCAGGCCGGCGTGGCGCTTGAGCTGGATGTCGTGGCCGTAGTGGTGCGAGGAGTTCTCCCGCTCCCGCCGGGCCGGGCTGAAGAAGGGCTTGAGGCCCGTGGGGCTGCGGAAGGCGCCCTGCACCCACAGGTCGGCCACCAGTTCCGGCCGCAGTGGCCGCTGGCCGTAGGCCTGGCGCACCAGTCCGCGGTAGGCCGCCAGGGCCTCCCATTCATCCCGCTCCACCCGGGAGCCCAGCAGCTGGCGCAGGCGGGCCCGCTTCCACCAGCTGAGCTCGTGGCGCAGCTGGGCGAAGGCAGGGGTGGATCGGGCCGGCATGACGTTCCCTGCTCAGACGCTGCTGGGGGCCAGGCCGCCCGCGACGGCATCGCGAATGGCCAGCAGCTGCTCCAGCAGCGGCTCAAGCCGGTGCAGCGGCACCATGTTGGGCCCGTCGCTGAGGGCGTTGTCGGGGTCGGGATGGACCTCCATGAACAGCCCATCCACCCCCACGGCCACCGCGGCCCGGGCCAGGGGTGCCACGAACTCCCGCTGGCCGCCGGTGCTGGTGCCCTTCCCCCCCGGCTGCTGCACCGAGTGGGTGGCATCGAAGATCACCGGGCAGCCCAGCTCCTGCAGCTGGGGCAGGCCGCGGTAGTCCACCACCAGGGTGTTGTAGCCGAAGCTGGTGCCCCGCTCGGTGAGCCAGAGGTTCTGCACGCCGGCCTCCCGGAGCTTCTTCACCACCTGGGCCATGTCCCAGGGGGCGAGGAACTGGCCCTTCTTGACGTTGATGATCTTGTCGGTGCCTCGGGTGGCGGCGGCCGCCGCCAGCAGCAGGTCGGTCTGGCGGCAGAGGAAGGCCGGGATCTGCAGCACGTCCACCACCTCGGCCACCGGGGCCGCCTGGTGGCTCTCGTGGATGTCGGTGAGCACGGGCAGACCGAAGCGCTCCTTCACCTCCGCCAGCACCTCCAGGCCGCTGCCGACGCCGGGGCCGCGGAACGAGCCGCCCGAACTGCGGTTGGCCTTGTCGTAGCTGGCCTTGAAGATGTAACGGATGCCCAGCCGGTCGGTGATGGCCTTGACCTGCTCGGCGATCTCCAGGGCGAGTTCGCGGCTCTCGATCACGCAGGGGCCGGCGATCAGGGTGAGGCTCATGGGCAGGCGATCGCGCCGGGCGCGGCAGTCCGGGTTGGGGCCAGCATGCCGGAACCTGTCGACCTGAGCTTGCCCGCCTCACGCCGATGACCCAGGTCCCGTCCCAGCCCAGCGCCGCTCCCCCTGGCGACTGCGGCGTCTGCCGCCTGCACGTCGATCCCACCGCCCGGCACCGCTGGCAGATCGGCTCTGACGGCCTCTGGCTGCTGCGCCACCACCCCGATCCGGCGCCGCTGGCGGGCTGGCTGATCCTCGATGCCGTGAGGCACCTGGGCGGTCCGATCGCGTTCCGGCCCGACGAGGCCGCCGCCTGGGGCGGGGCGGTGCAGCGGGCCTCGTGGCTCGTTCAGGCGCTCACGGGCTGCGAGCGCGTCTATGCGATCGCCTTCGGGGAGGGGGCGCGGCACCTGCATCTGCACCTGATTCCCCGCCGGGAGAGGGACGCCGCTACCGAGGCCTGGGCGGTGGCCGACCTCTATCGGGCGGTGGCCAGCGGCACTCGGCCGGCGGCCGATCCGGTTGCCGTGGCGGAGCTGGTGGCGCGGGCCCGGGGCCTCTGGGGCGCCGCGGGCGGCGGCCCTACGCTCGCGCCATGAGCCAGCCCATTCCGGTCTTCATCGGCTACGACCCGCGGGAGCGGGCGGCCACCAACGTGCTGATCGACAGCCTGTATCAGCTCAGCTCGGCGCCGCTGGCGATCACGCCGATCGTGACGTCCCAGTTGGAGGCCCAGGGGCTCTACCGACGGGAGCGCGACCCGAAGCAGAGCACCGCCTTCTCCTTCACCCGCTTTCTGGTGCCCCACCTGATGGGCTACCAGGGCTGGGCGATGTTCATGGACTGCGACATGCTCTGCCGCGGCGACATCGCCGAGCTCTGGGCCCTGCGCGACGAGCAATTTGCGGTGCAGTGCGTGCAGCATGAGCACAACCCCAGCGAGACGGTGAAGTTCCTGGGCGAGCCCCAGACCCCCTACCCCAAGAAGAACTGGAGCTCGCTGATGCTGCTCAACGGCAGCCGCTGCACCGCCCTCACCCCGGACTACGTCAACAGCGCCACGGGTCTGGAATTGCACCGCTTCCACTGGCTCGCCGGCGACCACGAGATCGGCGCCCTGCCCGAGCGCTGGAACCACCTGGTGGCCGTGCAGGATCCGGCCAAGGCCGAGGACGCCACGCTGCTGCACTGGACCCTGGGCGGCCCCTGGTTCCGGGAGCAGCGCAGCATGGGTGGGCCGCTGGCGGCCGAGTGGTTCGGCGCCCGGGATGACGCTGCGCGGCTCTGGGACTGATGGCGATGCGCACGATCGTGGCCGTACCGGCCCGGCTGGAATCGTCCCGCCTGCCCCGCAAGGTGCTGGCGGATATCGGCGGCAAGCCGATGCTGCAGCGGGTGCTCGAGGCCTGCCACCGGGCTGAGAGTCCGGCGGCGGTGGTGCTCTGCACCGATTCCGAGGAGTTGCTTGAGGCGGCGCAGCGCTGGGGCTGCCAGGCCCTGCTCACCAGTCCGGCCTGCAGCTCCGGTAGCGACCGCTTGGCGTCTGTTGTGGCGCCCCTGGTGGCCCTCGGCGGTGGTTCACCGGCCGAGACCCTGGTGGTGAACGTGCAGGGAGACCAGCCCTTCCTCGATCCGGCCGTGATCGATGCGATGGCGGCCGAATTTGCACGCCGCACGCCGCTGCCGGAGGTGCTCACGCCCGTCTACCGCATGGGCGCCGACAAGGTGCACAACCCCAACGTGGTCAAGACACTGGTATCCAGCGATGGGCGGGCCCTCTACTTCTCCCGCTCCGCCATCCCCCACGTGAGGGGCGTGGAGCCGGAGCACTGGCATGCCCATGTGCCCTTCTGGGGCCATGTGGGCATCTACGGCTACCGGGGTGATGTGCTGGCCCGCTGGCCCCAGCTTCCGGCTTCGCCCCTGGAGGACAGCGAGAAGCTGGAGCAGCTGCGGTTGCTGGAGGCGGGCATCGGCATCGGCACGTTTCCGGTGGCGGAGGAGTCGCTGTCGGTGGATACGGCGGAGCAGCTGGAGCAGGCGCGGCTGATTGCGGCTGGCCTGGAGGACTGAGCTGGGCAGCGCGGGTTGGTCCGTGGGTGCGCCGGTCCCGGCGCGCCGGGATGGACCACTGGCACCCAGCCGTCGCATGGCCATGCCTTCAGGTTGATGAGCCTGCCTGCAGATGGATCAGCCTGCCTTCAGGCGGATCCATCTTGCATAACATCAGCATTGTAGTTTGATCACAGGGTCGCCTCTGGCTGGCGTCTCCGGCGCCTCCCCCCTCCTGTTCCCCCATGGCCCTGCCCATTCCGGTGTTCATCGGCTACGACCCCCACGAACGGGCCGCCGTGAACGTGCTGATCGACAGCCTCTACCAGCACAGCAGCCAGCCCCTGGCAATCACGCCGATCGTGGCCCGGCAGCTTCATGGCGTGTACGGGCGCGAGCGGGACCCGCGCCAGAGCACCGAGTTTTCCTTCAGCCGCTTCCTGGTGCCCTATCTGCAGGACTATCAGGGCTGGGCGATCTTCATGGACTGCGACATGCTCGCCCGCGGCGACATCGCCGAGCTCTGGGCCCGACGCGATGAGAGCTATGCGCTGCTGTGCGTGCAGCACGAGCACGTGCCCCGCGAGGACGTGAAGTTCCTTGGCGCCCTCCAGACCCGCTACGAGAAGAAGAACTGGAGCTCGCTCATGCTGTTCAACTGTGCGCGCTGCACCGCCCTCACGCCCGACTACGTCAACACGGCTTCGGGCCTGCAGCTGCACCGCTTCGAGTGGCTCCAGGGAGACCACGAGATCGGAGCCCTGCCCATGGAGCGCTGGAACCATCTGATCGACGTGCAGCCATCCCGTCCTGAGCCAGCGGCCGAGGGTGGTCCGCTCCTGGTGCACTGGACCCTGGGCGGCCCCTGGTTTGAGGCCTACCGCCTTGGGGGTGGTGTGTTGGCGGCCGAGTGGTTCGCAGCCCGCGATGAGGCCTTCCGGCTCTGGTCGTAGGGGCCAGTGCCGCAGGGCTCAGTCATTGCGATCGCGCCAGCCCTGCTCCTGCAGTTCCGCCCAGAAGGGTGTAGGCCGCAGCAGCCGCTCCGCCAGCTCCCGCACGGCGCCTCGCCCACCGGCCCGCAGCAGCACCAGATCCGCCTGGCGGCGCAGGGGGCGCGCCGCATCGGCGGTGGCCACCAGCAGGCCGACCTGGTCCCGCACGGCCAGGTCGTTGAAGTCGTCCCCCACGAAGGCCGTGGCCGTGGGTGCAACGCCCAGCTGGGCCTGCAGGGTCGCCAGGGCCTGGGGCTTGTCCTTCGCGCCCACCAGACAGTGGCGGATGCCGAGATGGCGGGCGCGCACCTCGGTGGCGCCGCCGCGGCCTCCGCTCAGGAAGGCCACCTCAATGCCGGCGTGCTGCAGCAGGCGGATCCCCAGCCCATCGCGCACATCGAAGCGCTTGATCAGTTCCCCCTGGGGGCCATACCAGAGGCCGCCGTCGGTGAGTACGCCATCCACATCCAGCACGAGCAGCCGCACGGCAGCCAGGCGCGAGCGCTGCTGAAACCAGCGCCAGCGGCGCCGCAGCTGCCATGGGCTGGCGAAGCCCTCGATGCCGTCCATTCCGCTCATGCTGCCGCCCTGCTGAGGCCGGCCTGCACCAGATCGTGCAGGCGCAGCAGGCCGAGCATCTGCTGGGCGCCGCCCACCACCGGAAGCACGGCGATCGGCTTGCGGCGGTTGCGCTCCATCCGCTCCAGGGCCTCCACCGCCAGCACCTGCTCGTCCACGGTGATCGGATCGGCCGTCATCAGGTCAGCGGCGGTGAGCTGGGCCCACTCCGGCGGGCTGTGCTGCTGCAGGGCGCGGCGCAGGTCGCCATCGGTGATCAGACCGCGGATCCGGCTGGGGTCGCCGGATTGGGCCACCCAGCCGGCCCCCACCCCATCGGCGGTGAGCTGGGCGATCACCTCGGGCAGGGGTGTGTCGGCCTGAAGCGGCATCAGCCGGCTGGAGGGAATCATCAGGTCGCCGGCCGTGAGGGTGAGTTGCTTGCCCAGGGCACCGGCTGGGTGGTTGAGGGCGAAGTCCTGGGGGGAGATGCCGCGTCGCTCCATCCACACCGCGGCCAGGGCATCACCGATGGCCATGGCCACCGCCGTGCTGGCTGTGGGGGCCAGGTTGAGCGGACACACCTCCCGGTCCACGGACCCATCGAGCACCACGTCGCAGCCGCGGGCCAGGGTGGAATCGATCCGGCCCACCAGTGCGATGCGGCGGCTGCCCCGGCGGCGCAGGTGGGGCAGGATCTCCAGCAGTTCGGCGGTCTCGCCGCTGTTGGAGAGCAGCAGCGCCACGTCGTCGGGGGCCACCACCCCCAGGTCGCCGTGCAGGGCGTCCAGCGGGTTGAGGTAGATCGCCATCAGGCCGATCGAGGAGAAGGTGGCGGCGATTTTCCGGGCCACGATGCCGCTCTTGCCCACCCCCGTGATCACCAGCTTGGCGCGACGATCCGCGCAGCCGTCAAGCAGCTCCAGGGCCGCCTCCACCTGGTGCGCAGCAAGGCGTTCCGCCGTGGCGGCAATGGCCGCCGCCTCTTCCTGCAGGCAACGGGTGAGGGCAGACAAGGACCGAGGGCTGGAGGGTGCGCTGATTCTCCTCCAGGCCTTGTGGCATGGCGGAGCTGCCGGTGGGCTCAGCGGCGCGTGCCGATGCGCTCGCCGCCGTAGCCGGCCCGTTCCCGAACCCCCTGGCACCAGTCCAGGTTGCCCAGATACCAGCCCACCGTGGCAGCAAGCCCCTCGGCAACAGCGTGACGGGGCTGCCAGCCCAGCTCCGTGCTGATGCGGCTGGGATCAATGGCGTAGCGCCGGTCGTGGCCTGGTCGATCGCGCACCGGGGTGATCAGGCGGGCGTGGGGGGCGCCAGCGGGGAGGCGTTCATCCAGCACCGTGCAGATCGCCTGCACCACCTCCTTGTTGCTGCGCTCCCCGTGGCCACCGACGCAGTAGCTGTGACCCAGTTGCCCCTGGGTGGCCGCCAGCAGCAGGGCGTCCACGTGGTCCTCCACGTAGAGCCAGTCGCGCACGTTGGCGCCATCGCCGTAGAGGGGGATGGCTTCCCCGGCGGCGGCCTTGAGGATCACCACCGGGATCAGCTTCTCGGGGAACTGCCAGGGGCCGTAGTTGTTGGAGCAGTTGGTGAGCACCACCGGCAGGCCGTAGGTGTGGTGCCAGGCGTTCACCAGGTGGTCGCTGGCGGCCTTGCTGGCGGAGTAGGGCGAGCGGGGGTCGTAGGGGGTGGTTTCCGAGAAGCGGCCCGTGGGTCCCAGGGAGCCGAACACCTCATCGGTGCTGATGTGGTGGAAGCGGAAGCGTGCCTGGCGCTCGGCTGGCAAGGACTGCCAGTGGGCCCGCACCGCCTGCAGCAGGTTGAAGGTGCCGGTCACGTTGCTGGCGATGAAGGCGCCCGGACCGTCGATCGAGCGGTCCACATGGCTCTCGGCCGCCAGGTGGAGCACCAGATCGGGATCGGCCGCCCGCACCGCTTCGGCGGTGGCGGCTTCATCCACCAGGTCCACCTGCAGCAGACGGTGCCGAGCGCCCGGATCCCCGCCCGCCAGCGTGTGAAGCAGCTGCTTGATGCTGGCCAGATCGCTGGCGTAGCCGAGCTTGTCGAGGTTGAACACCGTGGCCGTCGACTCCCGCAGCAGCCGGCGCACCACGGCGCCGCCGATGAAGCCGGCGCCACCGGTCACCAGGACGCGGGTGGTGTCTCCCAGGAGCTGCGGAACGTCGAGTGGAGCGGGTAGGGCGGTCATCGGGGCTGGGCGCAGGGCGGAGCGGCGCGTGGGGGGGCGAGCTCGGGGCAGGCGTGGGCTGAACGGCGGGATGGCGGGTCTGTCATGGCGGTCCGGCGGTGCCTGGTTCAGGCCCAGCTCCGCCGGGGGCGGGGTTGCCCGCATCACGCAGTTGCCCGAGCACCGCGGCCAGGGCCGTTCGCCAGTGCAGGGGCTCCAGCCCAAGGGCCGCCCGGGTGCCGCTGCAGTCGAGCAGGGAGTAGCTGGGGCGCCGGGCCGGGGTTGGGTACTCGGCGCTGGTGAGGGGCCGTACCTCCGCCGCCTGGTCCAGCAGGCCCGCCACTACCCCCAGCTCGCCGATGGCCACGGCGAAGTCGTACCAGCTGGCGACGCCGGCATCGCTCCAGTGCAGGATGCGCCCCTCGAGACCGCTCCCCGTCGTTGGTGTGCCCACGCCGATGGCCCGCCAGCAGGCCGCCTCCAGGGTGTGGGTGGCCGTGGGGCAACCCACCTGGTCGGCCACCACGCCCAGGGGTTCTCTCCCCGCCGCCCGGCTCGCGTGCAGCCGCAGCATTGTGAGACAGAAGTTATGGCCCACCGGCCCGTAGACCCAGCTGGTGCGCAGCACCCGCGCCCCCGCCAGCTCCAGGGCTGCCGCCTCGCCTGCGGCCTTGCTGGCCCCGTAGACCCCGAGTGGGTCCGTGGCCTGCTCCGGCCGGTAAGGCGAGCCCTGGCTGCCGTTGTACACGAAGTCGGTGCTCAGCTGCAGCAGCCGGCCGCCCGTGTCCGCCAGTGCCTCGGCGAAGGCCCGTGGAGCGCCGGCATTCACCGCCAGGGCCAGCTCCGCTTCCGCCTCGGCGCGGTCCACCGCCGTGTAGGCCCCGGCATTGAGCACCCAGGTGGGCCGATGGCTCCGCACCGCCGTCCGGCAGGCCTCGGCATCGGCCAGATCGAGTGCCACCAGGCCGTCGCCGCTCCTGCGGCCGGTGGCGATCAGCTCCACCCCCGGCGGCACCGAGGCCACCAGGGCCCGGCCCAGTTGGCCGCCGGCGCCGGTGAGCAGCACGCGCAGGGGTGGGGTCATGGGAACAGCTCCCCGGCCGGCAGCCCTGCCAGTTCGGGCGCCGCCCCATCCTTCTCCGACAGCTGGATGGCCGTTTCCCCCAGGGCCTCCCGGGGCCAGGCGATCGCCAGGGCCGGATCATCCCAGCGGATTCCCCGCTCGCAGGCCTGGCTCCAGAAAGCGCTGGCCTTGTAGAGCACTTCGGCATGGTCGCTGAGGGTGAGGAAGCCGTGGGCAAAACCCGCCGGCACCCACAGCTGCTGCCGGTTCTCGGCGCTCAGCACCGCCCCCACCCACTGACCGAAGCTCGGAGAGGAGCGGCGCAGGTCGACTGCCACATCGAAGATCTCACCCACCGCGCAGCGCACCAGCTTGCCCTGGGGATGGGGTGGCAGCTGGTAGTGCAAGCCCCGCAGCACGCCCCGGCAGGAGCGGGAGTGGTTGTCCTGCACGAAGCCAGGCGCCGGCTGCCCGTCGGCCATGAGGACCTGCTCGAACAGCCGCTGGTTCCAGCTCTCGAAAAAGAATCCCCGGGCATCGCCGAACACCCGGGGGGTGAGCAGCAGCGGGCCGGCCATTGCCACGCCACGGCCTGTGAGGAGCCTGTCAGCCTGCATGGCGCTCTTCCAGCAGCGTGAGCAGGTAGTCGCCGTAGCCGCTCTTGCGCAGGGGCGCCGCCAGCCGCTCCAGCTGGGCCCCGTCGATCCAGCCCAGCCGCCAGGCCACCTCCTCCGGACAGCCCACCTTGAGCCCCTGGCGGTGCTCCAGGGTGCGGATGTAGCTGGCGGCCTCATGCAGCGAGTCGCAGGTGCCGGTGTCCAGCCAGGCCATGCCCCGGCCCATCAGTTCCACCGTCAGGAGCCCCTCCTCCAGGTAGCTGCGATTGAGGTCGGTGATCTCCAGTTCACCCCGCGGTGAGGGCAGCACCGCCCGGGCCCGCTCCACCACAGTGTCGTCATAGAAGTAGAGCCCGGTGACGGCGTAGCGGGATTTGGGCTGCTGCGGTTTCTCCTCGATGCTCAGCACCCGGCCCTCCTCGGAGAATTCCACCACCCCATAGCGTTCGGGATCCCGTACGGGATAGGCGAAGACGCTGGCTCCGAGCGTGGCGGCGTTGCTGGTCTGGAGCTGGGGCACCAGCTCGTGGCCGTGGAAGAGGTTGTCTCCCAGCACCAGGGCCGCCGGAGCACCCGCCAGGAACGCGGCGCCGATCAGAAAGGCCTGGGCCAGGCCATCGGGGCTCGTCTGCACGGCGTAGGAGATTGCCATGCCCCAGGCACCGCCATCGCCCAGCAGGCGTTGGAAGATGGCCTGGTCCTGGGGGGTGGTGATGATCAGCACCTCGCGGATTCCCGCCAGCATCAGTGTGCTGAGCGGGTAGTAGATCATTGGTTTGTCGTATACCGGCAGTAGCTGCTTGCTCACCGCCTGGGTGATCGGATGCAGCCGGGTGCCGCTGCCGCCGGCCAGGATGATGCCCCTACGCGTGTCGCCCAACTCACCCCCGTGGTTGGCGGTGAATCTCGCATGGGTGGGCAGCTCCGATGGGCCGGCGGTGCCCCCCACCAAGTCTGCTCAGTGGGCTTCTCCGTACCCCTGCGGATTGGCGCTCTGCCAGGCCCAGCCGTCCCGGCAGATCTCGGCCAGACCGCGGCGGGTGCGCCAGCCGAGCCGAGCGGTGGCCAGGGAGGGATCGGCCACGCTGGTGGGCGAGTCGCCGGGCCGGCGCGCCACCACCTGGTACGGAATCGCCCGGCCGCTGGCCGCCTCGAAGGCCGCCACCAGTTCCAGGACTGAGTGGCCCCGCCCGCTGCCCAGGTTGAGGGTGAGCAGCTGCGGCGGCTCCCGCACCAGCACCTCAAGGGCGGCCCGGTGACCCTCTGCCAGATCCATCACGTGGATGTAGTCGCGCACGCCGGTGCCATCGGGGGTGGGCCAGTCGGCGCCGAACACCTGCAGGGTGGGTCGCAGGCCCACGGCCACCTGGCTGAGGTAGGGGAAGAGGTTGCTGGGGGTTCCGCTGGGCGCCTCACCCAGGCGGCCGCTGGGGTGGGCCCCCACCGGGTTGAAGTAGCGCAGCGCAGCGACGCGCCAGCCGGGCTCGCTGGCGGCCACGTCCGTCAGCAGGCGCTCCACCGCGGCCTTGGTGTGGCCGTAGGGATTGATCGGCCGCAGCGGCGCCTTTTCCGGAATCGGCACCTGGTCCGGGAAGCCGTAGAGGGTGGCGCTGCTGCTGAACACCAGGGTGCGGCAGTTGTGGTCGGCCATCGCCTTCAGCAGCTGCAGGGTGCCACCCACGTTCACGTCCCAGTAGCGCTGGGGCTGGCGCACCGATTCGCCCACCGCCTTCAGCCCGGCGAAGTGCAGCACCGCGTCGATCGGCGCCGCACGGAAGGCCTGCGCCACAGCCTCCCGGGAGCGGATGTCGCCTCGGATCAGTTGCAGGCGCGTCGCGGCCTGGGGACCCGTCAGCTCCTGCACCCGTCGCAGCGCCTCAGGAGAGCTGTTGGCGAAGTTGTCCAGCACCACCAGGCCGTGGCCCGCCTCCAGCAGGCTGAGGCAGGTGTGGCTGCCGATGAAGCCGGCCCCGCCGGTGATCAGCAGCTGCAGCGACATCGACGACGTGGGGCCCCTGCGCGGGATGGAGATTGTTCTACGTGTCGCTGGGCCGGCCACGTCACGCCGGTGGACGGCCTGCCGGCCAGCCATGCGACATCCTGGGCGGGCCGAGGGACCCGAGCCCATGGGCCGCCCTGAGCTGCCGCACGACCTGACGCTGCCGATTCCCGAGCCGATCCACCTCGCGCTGGTGGAAGCGGCCGGCGGTCTGCGCCTGGCCCTGGTGGGCGGAGCCGTGCGCGATCTGCTGCTGCACCGGGTGCACCGCGACCCCTGGCGGGGGCTGCCGGATCTGGACCTGGTGGTGGAGGATCCAGCGCGTTGGGCTCCGGCCACGTTGCCGGGGGGCGCTGATGCCGTGGAGGCCTCCCAGGCTCCGGCGGCCCACCGGCTGGCGGCGAGCCTGGAGGCCCGCGATCCGGGCGCCCTGGGCTTCTGCCGCCTCCACGGCGCCTACGGCACGGTGGAGCTGGAGCTGCACGGCATCCTGCTCGATCTGGCGACTGCCCGCCGCGAAAGCTACCCCGAGCCCGGCGCGAACCCGCTGGTGCGCGCTGGCGCCCTGGAGGACGACCTGGCCCGCCGCGACTTCTCGATCAATGCCATGGCGGTATTGCTCGAGGCCGGCGGGCCGCGGCTGCTGGATCCCCACGGCGGCCTGGCCGACCTGGAGCAGCGACGCCTGCGCCTGCTCCACCCGCGCAGCGTCGCCGACGACCCCACGCGTCTGCTGCGCGGTGCCCGCTACGGGGCTCGGCTGGGGTTCACGCTGGAGGCCACCAGCCTGGAGCAGGTGAGCGCCACCCTGGCGGCCTGGCCCTGGCGCTGGCGTCACGGCGATCCCCCGCCGCAGGCGCCACCGGCGCTGGCCACCCGGCTGCGGATGGAGCTGGAGCTGCTGCTGGAGCGGGAGCCCTGGCCGCGGGCCCTGGCCCTGCTGCAGCAGTGGGGCGCCCTGGTGTTGCTGGATCCTGCTCTGCAGGTTGATCGCCGCTGGCGGCAGCGGATGCGCCGGGCCGAGCGGCTGGGCCTGCCCACCATGGTGGGCTTGGTGGCCGGGGCCTCCGAGCCGCTGGCCCTGGCCGAGCGGCTGCAGCTGCCGCACCGTCAGCACAAGCTGCTTGCCCAGTGGCTGCGGCTGCGGCAACGGCTGCTGGACCTGGAGCCGCAGGTCGGGGCGAATGGCCGGGGCTGGACGCCGTCTCGCTGGGCCGCGTTGCTGGAGGACCATGGGCTGGGGGCAGAGGCGGTGGCCCTGGCCCTGGCCTGTGGCGACGGGCCCCGCCGGCCCCTGCTGCGCTGGTGGCTGCGCTGGCGGCAGTTGCGGGCCCCGCAGACGGCCGCCGAACTTGTGGCCGCTGGGATGCACCCCGGCCCTGCCCTGGGGGAACGGCTGCGGCAACTGCGGGCGGATCGCCTCGATCGCGAGCGCCTCTAGGAGGCTGCTGAAATAGCCGCCCAGACCCGCGCCGCATTGCTGTTGCCGCTCCTGCCGTGGCCGGTACCTGTCATCTGGGGCTCTTGATCAGC